>CAXBCH010000041.1:0-40307 GCA_963974125.1 uncultured Haliea sp.
ACACAATCCGGAATGAAACCCACCGCGGTTTACGGATTATTAAGCGAGACAACAGATGCTGGGGCCAGTGCCTTCTGCCAACGACTGAGACAGCTGGTAGCAATACCGTGGTGCTGACAAAAAGCTGTCTTGGTGAGGCCGCTGGCGTTGAACTCCTCGACGAGGGCTTTCTTCTGCGCCCGTGAGCGTGAAATGCGCGACTTCGTTTCTGGGGCTACATGGGAAAAGGTATTCTGAATGGAAGCTGTCATGCGTGTTCTCCTGTGGTCGACCAGGAGAACGGTACCGCTGGCTTAGCGGATAGAGTAGAACGCCTCAGAATGAGCGGTTACCCTCCAAGAGAGAGGCCCGGGTGTGGCTGTTGGGGGTTGGCCGGACCGTATGCGACATGGATGTCGCATCCGAGCCCCCATGGATGGGTTCACGGCGTGTCCGGCCGGCCCCCATCAGCCACGCACGGGGCTCGGGCCGAAGCACTACCCACCCAACAACTCAAGCCGCTGCGCGTTTCCCTGCCTTGCGTTTTGGTGGTTTTGGCTTCCCGGCAGCGTCCCTGGAGGCCTGTCGTTTCAGCAGCGGCCCCAGGAACTGCCCGGTGTAGGACTTCTTCACCTTGGCCACGTCCTCGGGAGTGCCGGTGGCGATGATCTGGCCGCCTCCCGAGCCGCCCTCGGGCCCGAGGTCAATGATCCAGTCGGCGGTTTTGATCACATCCAGGTTGTGCTCGATGATGACCACGGTGTTGCCATGGTCGCGCAGGCGGTGGAGGACTTCCAGCAGCTGGCGGATGTCCTCGAAGTGGAGGCCGGTGGTGGGCTCGTCGAGGATGTAGAGGGTCTTGCCGGTGTCGCGCTTGGACAGTTCGCGGGACAGCTTTACCCGCTGGGCCTCGCCCCCGGACAGGGTGGTGGCGGCCTGGCCGAGGCGGATGTAGGACAGGCCCACGTCGATCAGGGTTTGCAGTTTGCGGGCGATGGCGGGCACGGGCTCGAAAAAGGCCAGTGCATCCTCCACCGTCATTTCCAGCACTTCGTGGATGTTCCTGCCCTTGTAGCGGATCTCCAGGGTCTCGCGGTTATAGCGCTTGCCCTTGCAGACATCGCAGGGGACGAAGATATCCGGCAGGAAGTGCATCTCGACCTTGGTGACGCCGTCGCCCTGGCAGGCCTCGCAGCGGCCACCCTTGACGTTGAAGCTGAAGCGGCCCGGCTTGTAGCCGCGGGAGCGTGCTTCCTGGGTGCCGGCGAACAGCTCCCGCACCGGGGTAAAGATGCCGGTGTAGGTGGCGGGGTTGGAGCGCGGAGTGCGCCCGATGGGACTCTGGTCGATATCAATGCACTTGTCGATGTGCTCCATGCCCTTGATCCCGGTGTGGGGTGCCGGGTTCAGCGTGGTAGCACCGTTGAGCTCGGTGGCAGCGATCGGGTACAGGGTATTGTTGATCAGGGTGGATTTGCCGGAACCGGAGACGCCGGTGACACAGGTCAACAGACCCAGCGGCAGCTCAAGGTCAACTGCCTGCAGATTGTTGCCGCTGGCTCCGGTCAGCTGCAGCAGGCGTTTCGGGTCGGCCGGGATACGCTTGTCCGGGACTGCGATGCTGCGCTTGCCGGAGAGGTAGGCGCCGGTCAGGGACTCGTCGTTGTCGATGATATCCTGCAGGCTGCCCTGGGCGACGATGCGGCCGCCGTGGACCCCGGCGCCGGGGCCGATGTCGATGATGTGGTCTGCCTTGCGGATGGCGTCCTCGTCATGCTCCACCACCAGGACGGTATTGCCCAGGTCCCGCAGGTGGGTGAGGGTACCCAGCAGGCGCTCGTTGTCGCGCTGGTGCAGGCCGATGGAGGGCTCGTCGAGGATGTACATGACACCCACCAGGCCAGCGCCGATCTGGGAGGCCAGGCGGATGCGCTGGGCCTCGCCGCCAGACAGGGTTTCGGCGCTGCGGCTCAGGGTCAGGTAGTTCAGGCCCACATCCACCAGGAAGCGGTAGCGGGCGCGCAGTTCCTTGAGGATCTTGCCGGCGATCTCGCCCTTGCGACCCTCCAGCTCCAGCTGGCCAAAATACACCTCTGCTTCACCCACGGGAAGCTCGGTGATGCTGGGCAGGTTGCGGTCGTCCACGAACACGTGGCGCGCATCCCGGCGCAGGCGGGTGCCGTGGCAGTCGGGGCACGGTTGGGTGGACAGGAACTTCGCCAGCTCTTCGCGCACGGACTGGGATTCGGTGTCGCGATAGCGCCGCTCCATGTTGGGGATGATGCCCTCGAAGGGATGGGTACGCTTGTAGACGTCACCGCGATCATTCATGTAGGCGAACGCCACCTCCTCATCGCCGCTGCCGTGGAGTATGGCTGCGCGGTGGCCCTTCTTCAGCTGCTGGAACGGGGTGTCGATGGAGAAGCCGTAGTGATCCGCGAGGCTGGTGAGCATGTGGAAATAGTAGACGTTGCGGCGATCCCAGCCGCGTATTGCCCCCTCGGCCAGGCTCGCCTCCGGGTGCAGGACAATCCGGTCGGGGTCAAAGTACTGTTTTACCCCGAGGCCATCACAGGTGGGACAGGCGCCCGCGGGGTTGTTGAAGGAAAACAGGCGCGGTTCCAGTTCATCGATGCTGTGGCCGCAGATCGGGCAGGCAAAACGGGCCGAAAACATGATGTCCTCGCCGCCACCGTCCATGTAGTTGATCGTCGCCAGGCCATCGGTCAGTCCGAGCGCGGTTTCGAAGGACTCCGCCAGCCTCAGGTTCAGGTCGGCGCGCACCTTGAAGCGGTCCACTACGACCTCGATGTCGTGCTTCCTCTTCTTGTCCAGCTTTGGCAGGTCGTCCAGATCGGTGACGATGCCGTTGACCCGGGCGCGGACGAAGCCGGAGGCGCGCAGTTCCTCGAAGACGTGCAGGTGCTCGCCCTTGCGCGCTTTCACCACCGGCGCCAGCAGCATCAGCCGGGTGCCCTCGGGCAACGCCAGTACCGAATCCACCATCTGGCTCACGGTCTGGGCGCGCAGGCTCTCCCCGTGTTCAGGGCAGCGCGGTTCGCCGACGCGGGCATACAGCAGGCGCAGGTAGTCGTAGATTTCGGTAATGGTACCGACGGTGGAGCGTGGATTGTGAGAGGTGGACTTCTGTTCGATGGAAATTGCCGGTGACAGACCCTCGATATGGTCCATATCCGGCTTTTCCATCATCGACAGGAACTGCCTCGCGTAGGTGGACAGTGATTCAACGTAGCGCCGCTGGCCCTCGGCGTAGAGTGTGTCGAAGGCAAGGGACGACTTGCCGGAACCGGACAGCCCGGTAATGACCACCAACTGGTCGCGAGGGATGTCCAGGTCGATGTTCTTGAGATTGTGGGTGCGTGCACCGCGGACGTAAATGGTGTCCATGAGTCTCCGGTCAGGGCCTGCCAGTCGAACCTGACAGTATAGGGGGTCGGTTCATGTTGAAGCAAAATATACCGGGTTCTACGCAGGCCCGGGAGCGGCGGATGCCACGGGGGCAGGGAAGCTGTTAACATTAGGGTTTTTGCGAAGCTGCCGGCCTGTGATTACCGAACACCCCATGACTGCCCTGGAACGTCGCTCCGTGACGTCCCTCGCTCTGCTGTACAACTTTCGCATGTTGGGGTTGTTCATGGTGCTGCCGCTGCTGGCGCTGTATGCAATCGACTTCGAGGGCGCGACCCCGACCCTGATCGGCATTGCTCTCGGCGCCTACGGCCTGACCCAGGCCTGCCTGCAGATTCCATTTGGCTGGTTATCCGACCGGGTCGGGCGCAAGCCGGTGATCATCGGCGGGCTGCTCATTTTTGCCTTCGGCAGCATAGTCGCAGCGCTGGCAGACAGCATCTACGGGATCATCCTGGGGCGCGCCCTGCAGGGCGCCGGTGCCATTGCCAGCAGCGTGATGGCGCTGGTGGCGGACCTCACCCGGCCTGAGCAGCGTACCAAGGCGATGGCGATTGTCGGTGCCAGTATCGGTCTGGCGTTCGCCCTGGCGCTGGTTCTGGGGCCGCTGGTGGCGGGGTTTGGCGGCCTCGAGGCGGTATTCGGTTTCACCGCTTTCCTCGCCCTTTGCGGTATTGTCATCGTCACCTGGCAGATACCGGACCCGCCGCGCACCGGTATAACCCATGCGGAAGTCGGCGCCCGGCCAGGCCTGATGGGGCTCAGTCTGCGCAATCCCACCCTGCTGCGGCTGGACGCGGGAATATTCACCCTGCATTTTGTCCTCATGGCCAGCTTCCAGGTGGTCCCCGGGGTTCTGGAAGGTGCCATCGGCGTAGGCCGTGAGCAGCACTGGCAGGTGTATCTGCCGGCGGTGTTGCTGTCCGTGTTGGGGATTCTGCCGCTCATGCGTCTGGCGGAGAAGGGTGGCCGTCCGCACCTCGTGTTCCTCGGCAGTATTGGTTTGCTGTTTCTGTCGCTGGCGCTGCTGGGCCTGGTGCGCGAGCCCTGGCTGTTCTATGCCGCCCTGTGGCTGTTTTTCGTAGGCTTCAACTACATGGAGGCGGTACTGCCCTCCATGGTCAGCAAGGCGGTAGACCCGGGCGGCAAGGGCACCGCCCTGGGTATATTCTCCACCGCCCAGTTTCTGGGGATCTTCGCGGGCGGAGCCGCCGGTGGCTGGGTTCTGGAGCAGTATGGCGTGATCGGGATTACGGAGCTCTGCCTGGGGCTGATCGCGCTTTGGTTCCTGGTCGCCCTGCCGGTGCCGCGCACAGTGCCGGCGGCGGTCGGCGGGATGTCCTCGCCCTGACCTTCTCGCCTGCTTTTCCCGAGGTCAGTCTCTGGCACCACAGCGCCGGCCGGCCTGACCCTCTCCCCGCATTGACGGGCGAGCAGCAGTGCGATGTGGCGATAATCGGCGGTGGCTACAGCGGCCTGTGGACTGCCTACTACCTGAAAACCCTGGCGCCCGATTGCGCGGTCTGCATCCTTGAGGCGGAGCACTGCGGCTTCGGTGCTTCCGGTCGCAACGGCGGCTGGATGATGGCAGCCCTGCAGGGCGAGCAGCGCTTTCATCATGACCAGTGGGGCGTGGATAGCGCCGAGGTGCGTCAGACTATCCTCGAGATCCTGCCTGAGGTGGAGCGCGTGCTGGCACGGGAGCGACTGGAATGCGATTATCAGCGCGGTGGCGGGCTGTTCGCCGCGGCCCGTTATCCCGAACAGCTGGAGTGGCAGCGGCAGCATTTGGCGGCACTCCATGCTCTGGGCTACGGCGAGGCGGACTACCGCTGGCTGGATAGCGCGGAACTCGGCGCGCGGCTGCGTGTGGCCCGACCGCTGGGTGCCATCTATACCCCCCATGTCGCCCGCATCCAGCCGGCGAAGCTGGCTTTCGGGCTTGCCGCGGCGGTGAGCCGCCTGGGGGTGAAAGTCTTTGAGCAGACACCTGTGGTCGCCAGCAATGGCGAGACACTGACCACTCCCGGTGGCAGCATGAAAGCGCCGGTCAGGGTGCTGGCGGTGGAGGGGTTCAACCGTCGCTTTGGGGATTACCGCAGGCGGGTACTGCCGGTGCAAAGCCGCATGATTGCTACCGAGCCGCTGACCGCGGGGCAGTGGCAGGAGCTCGGTCTCGCCAGCGGCGAGGTGTTCTCGGATGCCAGCCCGGTTGTCACCTACGGCCAGCGCAGTGCCGACAACCGGCTGGTGTTCGGCGCCCGCGGCGCCTACCGTTTTGGTGGCCGTCCCCGCAGTTGCTTTGCTGGTGACCGGGAGGCGTTCCTTGAGGTCCGGCGGCTGCTGCTGGCCTGCCTGCCGCAACTGCAGGAGGTCGCGGTGACCCACGCCTGGGGCGGCACCCTGGGTATTCCCCGCTCGGGCAGCCCCCACGCGGTGCTGGACCCCGTCTCCGGGTTTGCCTGTCTCGGTGGCTACAGCGGCGAGGGTGTCGGCGCGTCGAACCTGCTGGCGCGCAGCCTGGTCGATCTTGTCCTGGATCGCGATAGCAGGCTGACCCGCATGCCCTGGTGCCAGCGCCTGCCAGTGAGCAGCGCTCTCACGCGCTGGGAGCCGGAACCATTGCGCTGGCTGGGATTCAGGGCCATCAATGCAGTGCTGGGCTGGCAGGAGGCGGCCTGCGCCGGTGGCGCACCCCCGTGGCGGCGGCGTTTGCTGGGCCTGGGCGCCGGTCGCCTGAATGGCTTGCGCGACCGGGATTGACGGTTTCTGGCGGTTATTGCTGTCGCATTTGCAGTAGGGGATTGCTATAGTCCCCGACATTATTTCATTCCCTAAACCGTCCATGACAAAGGAGTTGCTATGGCTTCACGGGGCGTAAACAAAGTCATACTGGTCGGTAACCTGGGTGCGGATCCGGAAACCCGCTACATGCCTTCCGGTGGTGCCGTCACCAACGTCAATCTCGCCACCTCCGAGAGCTGGAAGGACAAGCAGACCGGTCAGCCACAGGAACGCACGGAATGGCACCGGGTGGTGTTCTTCAACCGCCTGGCCGAGATTGCGGGTGAGTACCTGAAGAAGGGCTCCAAGGTCTATGTCGAGGGGTCCCTGCGTACGCGCAAGTGGCAGGGTCAGGATGGCCAGGATCGCTACACCACCGAGATCGTCGCCAATGAAATGCAGATGCTGGACAGCCGCAGTGGCGGCCAGCAGGGTGGCAATTATCCACAGGACGACTACAACCAGGGCAGCCAGGGCCAGGGCGGCGCACCCCAGCAACAGCAGCCGGCGGCCTCTGGTCGGCAGACAAGCGCTCCACCTCCCGGTGATTTCGGCGACTTCGACGACGACATCCCGTTCTGATTGCGGGGTCGGCCACCTTGATCTTGGCTCACGACCGGAGACTGTGCCTTGCGCGTGTTGCTGATTGGATCCGACACCCCCCTGGGTCTGGCGCTGGTGGATCATTTGCGGCGTTGGGGGCGGCATGAGCTGGAGGCTGTTTCCAGCTCCACATCACGCTGGAAGAGCGAGCGTCACGCCAAGAAAGTGGTCCGCCGTGTCCGCGCCGATATTGTGGTCGATGCGCGCCTGCAGGGCGCCATAGACAGCGGCGAACTGATTACCGAGCTTGACGTCGAGCGCAGCCACTGGCTGGCAAAGGCCTGCCAGCGCAGTAGTGGCAGTTATTTCCTGCTGTCGACGGCGCGCGTGTTTGCCGGCGACGCCGGGCGCGCCTATCGTGAACAGGATGTCCCCGACAATACAGAGACGGTGGGCCGGCTGTTGGCTGCCGCCGAGGCCCGCACCCGGGAGACCTGTGTCCAGCATGTCATTCTGCGGCTGGGGCCGGTGTTTGCGCCCAGTGGTATCAATGTCTTGTCGCACATGCTGGCGCAGCTTGTCGATGGCGGCAAACTGGTGCTGGACAATCAGTTGCGCGGTTGTCCCGTGGAATCCGCGGACGCCGCCAGGGTGGTGGCCGGGGTCCTCGACCAGCTGGGCGCAGGCGCGGAGGCCTGGGGCACCTATCACTACTGCAGTCCCGACCCCACCAACTGCTACGAGTTTGCGGAAGTGCTGTTGGCTTCGGCTTCCCAGTTTTCCGAGTTTTCGGCCGACGCCGTGCAACTGCAGCCGGTGGGGGAGGACAGCCTGCCACGCAACCGTGCCCTGCAATGTGGCCGTATCCGCGGTACCTTCGCCATCAAGCAGGTGCCCTGGCGCGGCTTCGTCGCCGATGCCGTGCGTCAGTACTTCTACCAGCAGCAACACCAGCAACAAAACCGCAAGGAGGCCTGAGCTGTCCATGTCTGCTCCTGTTGATGACCCCCAGGTGACGCTCGGCGTTGCTGTGCTGACGGTTTCCGATACCCGTACTGCTGATACGGACAGTTCCGGCCAATATCTGCAGGACGCGCTGCTGGCTGCCGGACACCGCTGCGTCGACCGCCAGATCGTCAGGGATGATATCTACCAGATTCGCGCGGTACTCTCGCGCTGGATTGCGGATGAGTCGGTGGCAGCGGTGCTGGTCACGGGCGGCACCGGCTTCTCGGGGCGGGATTCCACGCCGGAGGCGGTAATGCCGCTGTTCGACAAGGCCATTGACGGCTTTGGCGAGGTGTTCCGGGCCCTTTCCCTGGCGGAAATAGGTTCCTCCACCGTGCAGTCCAGGGCGCTCGGCGGATTGGCCAATAACACGGTAATTTTTTGCATGCCAGGCTCTACCGGGGCCTGCCGCACCGCCTGGACCGGGATCATTCGCGACCAGCTCGACAGTCGCCATCGCCCCTGCAATTTTGTCGGCGTGCTGAGGACCCGGGCCTCGCTGCCGTGAGCGGGCTGCTGCCGGTTTCTGATGCGCTGGCGACGATGCTGGCCCGGGCGCCCGCACCGCCCCCATCGGCGGCACGCAGCCTGCTCGCGGCCCGCGGTGCAGTGCTGGCTGGTGATGTCGTCGCCGCGATCGCCGTGCCGCCGGAGGACAACAGTGCGATGGACGGGTATGCGTTGCGCGCCGCGGAGGCTGGTGGTCCGCTGCCAGTCAGCCAGCGCATTGCCGCCGGTACCGCGGCCGCGCCGCTGGCGCCGGGCACGGCGGCGCGCATCTTTACCGGTGCCACCGTACCGACTGGCGCTGACGCGGTAGTAATCCAGGAACAGTGCCGGGAGGTTGACGGCTGTGTGCAGGTCCTGGAGCCGGTCAGCCCCGGCGACAATATCAGGCTTCGGGGACAGGACATCGCCGAGGGCTCTCTGGTATTTGCCGCCGGGCGCCGCCTGCGCGCCCCCGATCTCGGTCTGCTCGCCGCGCTGGGCCTGGCCGAGGTGCCCGTGTATCGCCCCCTGCGGGTCGCGCTGCTGTCTACCGGCAGTGAGCTGGTGGTGCCGGGCAGCGGACCCCTGCGTCCCGGCCAGATCTACAACTCCAACCGGGTCGCGCTCGGCGCCCAGCTGCAGGCTCTGGGCATGGAGGTCGTGGACTGCGGCATTGTCCCGGACAGTCCGGAGGCAACGGCTGCGGCACTTGAGGACGCGGCCGGCAGGGCAGATTGTATTCTCAGTTCCGGCGGGGTCTCCGTGGGCGAGGAAGACCATGTCCGCGAGCAGGTGCAGCGCCTGGGCTCATTGACGCTCTGGCGCCTCGCCATCAAGCCCGGCAAGCCGCTGGCGTTCGGCGAGGTCCGGGGCATACCGTTTATCGGCCTGCCCGGCAATCCAACCTCCAGTTACGTGACCTTCTGCCTGCTGGCGCGTCCCTTTTTGCTGCGGGCACAGGGCGCGATCGAGGTGGAGCCCCTGCACTTGTCTGCGCGTGCGGATTTTGTCCGGGCCCGTCCGGGCAGTCGTCAGGAATATCTGCGGGTGACGCTGGCACCGGGCGCGGACGGCATGCTGGCGACGCCGTTTGCCAACCAGAGCTCGGGGGTGCTGAGCTCGGTGTGCCAGAGCCATGCGCTGGCAGTGGTGCCGGTGGGCGTTGCGGTGAATGCCGGTGACTGGCTGGACGTATTGCTGCTGGAGACACTGGAATGAAGGGCTGCCTGTCAGTTGAGGTCGTTTAATGCAGATTGACCTGACCGCAACGCCGCTGCGCCGGGCAACCATGCAAGACTGGAAGCAGCTGGTCGACATCGCTGCCGAGGCGTTTGCCGGGGACCCGGTGAGCCGTTGGGTTTTCGGTTCGCCGCGTGGCGTGAGAGTGGCGTTTCAGGTGATGGCGCGCAGTATCTATCTCAAGCATGGAATCTGCCATATGGCAGGTGATGACGCGGCGACGATGTGGGCGCGGCATGACACGGATATGTCGCTGTCGTTACCAGGGATGCTGAAGCTTGCAGCGGGGCTGACTGTGTACGGAAGTCGGGGGGCGATTGCGCGGGCAACGCACGCCGGAGAGCTGATGGCGCAATATCATCCCAGCAGCCCACACTGGTATCTGTTTGCGATCGGGACGCGGCAGGCGGCGCGCGGCACCGGGCTTGGCAAGGCATTACTCGCCCCGGTTCTGTCCGCATGTGACCGCGACCGCATGCCTGTCTATCTGGAAAACTCCAATCCGGGCAATACGAGATTTTATGCCGCCCACGGATTCGAGCGGATGCAGATTTTTGCCTGTGGCGAGGGCGGTCCGCCACTGGAGGCGATGTGGCGGGAGCCGAAGCCGTGAAGCCGGGGCGGGCCCCGTGGGCGGGCCCCCCTTAGCCGGGCCCCCCTTAGCCGGGCGCCCCTGGGCGGGCCCCCTACACAGGATACTTCTGGAAGACCAGAGAGGCGTTGGTGCCGCCAAAGCCGAAGCTGTTGGACATCACCCGCTGCAGGTCGACGTTGTCGTGGCGTTTGATCGCGATCGGCAGCCCCTCCGCCTCGGGGTCAAGCGTCTCGATATTGGCCGAGGCGGCAATGAATCCGCGCTGCTGCATCAATAGCGAGTAGATGGCCTCCTGCACGCCAGCGGCGCCGAGGGAGTGCCCCGACAGCGACTTGGTAGAGCCGATGACCGGGATATGATCGCGATCGCGATAGGCTTCGCGCACGGCCTTGAGTTCCTGTATGTCCCCGGCGGGGGTGCTGGTGCCGTGGGCATTGATATAGTCCACCGGGCCCTGCACCGTGGCCAGTGCCTGCTGCATGCAGCGGACTGCACCTTCGCCCGAGGGCGACACCATGTCATGGCCATCGGAAGTGGCGCCATAGCCCACCAGCTCGGCATAGATCTTCGCACCACGGGCCAGCGCATGGTCCAGTTCCTCGAGCACCAGCATGCCGCCGCCGCCGGCGATGACGAAACCGTCGCGGTTGGCGTCGTAGGCGCGGGAGGCGCGCTCCGGGGTCTCGTTGTACTTGGTCGACAACGCGCCCATGGCGTCGAACAGGCTGCTCAGGGTCCAGTGCAGCTCCTCGCCGCCGCCGGCAAACACCACATCCTGCTTGTTCATCTGAATCTGTTCCATGGCGCTGCCAATACAGTGGGCGCTGGTGGAGCAGGCAGACGATATGGAGTAGTTGACGCCCTTGATCTTGAAGGGGGTGGCGAGGCAGGCGGACACCGTGCTGCCCATGGTCTGGGTGACGCGATAGGGCCCAACGCGGCGCAGACCCTTTTCGCGCAGGATATCCGCCGCCTCGGTCTGGCTGGCGGAGGAGGCGCCGCCGGAGCCGGCAATGATGCCGGTGCGGACATTGGACACGTCCTGGTCGCTGAGCCCCGAGTCGGCGATGGCCTGCTGCATGGCAATATAGGCAAATGCAGCGGCATCGGCCATGAACCGCAGCTGCTTGCGGTCGATGTGCTCGGCGACGTCGATGACCGGGGCGCCGGCAACATGCGAGCGCATGCCCATGTCGATGTGTTCCTGCCGCAGGCTGATGCCTGAGCGACCCTCGTACAGGGCGTCGGCAACTGTCTCGGCGCTGTTGCCCAGGCAGGACACGATACCGAGCCCTGTGATCACTACCCGTCTACTCATAGGACTAGAACGACTCCGTTGATTTGAACAGCCCGACCCGGAGGTCGCTGGCGTTGTAGATTTCGCGGCCATCCACGGACACCACGCCATCGGCGATACCCATGATCAGCTTGCGTTCGATGACCCGCTTCATGTGAATGTGATAGCTGACCTTGCTTGCGGTGGGGAGCACCTGCCCGCTGAACTTGACCTCACCGGAGCCCAGCGCCCGGCCGCGGCCGGGATTACCGCGCCAACCCAGGAAGAAACCCACCAGCTGCCACATGGCGTCGAGGCCGAGGCAGCCGGGCATCACCGGGTCGCCGGGAAAGTGGCACTGAAAAAACCACAGGTCCGGGTGAATATCCAGTTCTGCAATGATTTCGCCCTTGCCATAGCGACCACCTTCCGAGCTGACGTGGGTAATGCGATCGAGCATCAGCATGTTGTCGGTGGGAAGCTGGGCATTCCCGGGGCCAAACAGCTCGCCGAGGCCGCAGGCAACCAGCTCCTCTTTGGCAAATGCGTGTTGTGCGGTCATAGTGTGTCCAGTAGGGCCCTGCAGTAGGGGAGCTGCACCGGGGGCTGCGCCGTGTCCACCCGGTGGGGAATCGGATTTTAGCCGCCCATTCTAATACCTGCGGGGCACAAGTCCAGCACCGTGGGTGGGGGCCGTGTGCCCTTGCTGGCCTCGTCGTCCGTGCATCGGCTAAGATACGGGCTTTAACGAGAACGGATATACCATGCTTACACCTGTTTTGCTCTCCGGCGGTGTCGGAAGCCGCCTCTGGCCAGTGTCCAGGGAGCTGCACCCGAAGCAGTTCCTGCCCCTGGCGGGTGAACTCACCATGCTGCAGCAGACCCTGGAGCGCACCGGCAACCTGGAAGCCAGCGCGCCGGTGGTGGTGTGTAACGAAGAGCATCGCTTCATGGTGGCCGAGCAGCTGCGGCAGGTGGGCATTGCTCCCAGCGCATTGATACTGGAACCCGTCGGCCGCAACACTGCGCCCGCGGTGGCCCTGGCGGCACTGCAGGAGGTGGCGCGGGATCCGGATGCCATCCTGCTGGTGCTGCCCGCGGATCATATCATCCAGGACACGGCGGCCTTCGCCGAGGCGGTCACCCGCGCCCTGCCGCTGGCGCGGGAGGGTCGCCTGATGACTTTCGGGGTGGTGCCACAGGCACCGGAAACCGGCTACGGCTATATCCGCTGTGGCGCCTCCCTGGGGGAGGAGCTGTACGCGCTCGAGGCCTTTGTCGAGAAGCCGGACGCCGAGACTGCCCAGTCCTATCTCGACAGTGGCAGCTATCTGTGGAACAGCGGCATGTTCCTGCTGCGAGCGGCCACCTATATCCAGCAGCTTGGGGAATTCCAGCCGGACATGCTGGCTTGCTGCCAGCGTGCGATGGCGAGCGCCACGGTGGATATGGACTTCATCCGCCCGGAGGCCGCCTCGTTCGCCGCCTGCCCGGGGGACAGCATTGACTACGCGGTCATGGAGCATACCCGCGCCGGTGGCGTGGTGGCACTGGACTGCGGCTGGAGCGATGTCGGCGCCTGGTCCGCCCTCTGGGAGGTGGCTGCGCGCGATGAACACGGCAATGCCATCCAGGGTGATGTCATGCTCGACAACTGTCGCGACAGCTATTTTCGCAGCGAATCGCGGCTGGTGGCTGCAACCGGCGTCGCCAACCTTGTGGTGGTGGAAACGGCTGATGCCATCCTGGTCGCGGATCGCGACCGGGTGCAGGACGTCAAGCGCATCGTCAACCGGCTCAAGGCCGAGTCGCGGCCCGAGGCCTCCCTGCACTCCCGTGTCTACCGGCCCTGGGGTTCCTATGAGTCCCTGGTGACCGCGGCTCGCTTCCAGGTCAAGCGCATCATCGTCAACCCCGGCCAGACCCTGTCCCTGCAGATGCACCATCACCGGGCGGAACACTGGATCGTGGTACACGGCACCGCCGAGGTGACCTGTGAGGAGCGGGTGTTCATGCTCGCGGAAGACGAGTCCACCTACATTCCGCTGGGCCGCAAGCACCGCCTGGCGAACCCCGGTCGCATCCCGCTGGAATTGATAGAAGTGCAGTCCGGAACCTATCTCGGTGAGGACGACATCGTCCGCTTTGAAGACGTCTACGGTCGTGACCAGTCCCCCGCCAGCAAGGAGAACAACTGATGATCAAGAAGTGCCTGTTCCCGGTAGCCGGTTACGGCACCCGGTTTTTGCCCGCCACCAAGAGCATGCCCAAGGAGATGCTGCCCATCGTCAACAAGCCGCTGGTCCAGTACGGCGTCGAGGAGGCCATTGCCGCTGGCATGACCACCTGCGCGATGGTCACCGGGCGCGGCAAGCGCGCGATTGCCGACCACTTCGACATCAGCTTTGAACTGGAACACCAGATCTCCGGCACCGGCAAGGAGGTGTATCTGGAGAGTATCCGCGAGGTCCTCGACAAGGGTGTGTTCACCATGGTGCGACAGCGGGAAATGAAGGGTCTCGGGCACGCTATCCTCACCGGCGAAGTACTGATTGGCAACGAGCCCTTCGGTGTGGTGCTGTCCGACGACCTGTGCCTGAACGATGAGGGCCCCGGAGTGCTGAGCCAGATGGCCGAGCTGTACCGCCAGTTCCGCTGCTCTATTGTCGCCATCCAGGAGGTGCCGATGGAGGAAGTCCACAAGTATGGCGTCATTGCCGGCGAGACGTTGAAAGATGGCATTTACCGGGTGGATGAGATGGTGGAAAAGCCCGATCCGGCGGCGGCCCCCTCCAACCTCGCCATTATCGGCCGCTACATCCTGACCCCGGACATCTTCGATATCCTGCGCGAGACCCCGCCCGGCGCCAACGGCGAGGTGCAGCTCACTGATGCGCTGCAGACCCAGGCCCGACAGGGGTGCGTCATGGCCTATCGTTTCCAGGGCCGGCGCTTCGACTGCGGCAGCGTGCCCGGCTTTGTCGAGGCCACCAACTTCGTCTATGAAAATCATTATTCCCACGGCTGAGCCGGGAGCTCCACCTTGCAGTCACTGGATTGTTTCAAGGCCTACGATGTACGCGGCCGGGTACCGGATCAGCTCAATGAGGATATTGCGCGCCGCATAGGCCGCGCCTTCGCCCAGGTCATTGAGCCGCGCAAGGTGGTGCTCGGCCACGATGTCCGTCTCAGCAGCGAGGCGATCAAGGGCGCCCTCGCGGCGGGCCTGCGGGAACAGGGGGTGGATGTCTACGATATCGGTCTCTGTGGCACGGAGGAAATCTACTTCGCGACCTCCCATGCCGGCATGGACGGGGGCATTGTGGTCACGGCCAGCCACAACCCGAAGGATTACAACGGGATGAAGTTCGTGCGCGACCTGTCCCGGCCGATCTCCGGCGACAGTGGCCTGTTCGCGATCCGCGACCTGGCGGCCGGCAATGACTTCGCCCCCGCGGCAACCGCGGGCGGCTACTACCCCCTGGATACCGCCCCCGCGTACATAGAACACCTGCTCAGCTATGTGGATGTGGCCGCGCTGCCACCACTGCGGATTGTGGTGGATGCCGGCAACGGCGGCGCTGGCCGGGTAATCGACCTGCTGGAACCGCACCTGCCCTTCGAATTCATCAAGCTGCACCACGAGCCGGACGGCAACTTTCCCAACGGTGTGCCCAACCCGCTGTTGCCGGAAAACCGCGCGCTGACCAGCGCCGCAGTTGTCGCCCACGGCGCCGACATGGGCATCGCCTGGGATGGCGACTTTGATCGCTGCTTTTTCTTCGATGAGCGCGGCGAGTTTGTCGAGGGCTACTACCTGGTGGGCCTGTTGGCGGTGGCGTTCCTGCTGCAGGATCCGGGGGCCGCCATCGTGCACGATCCACGCCTGACCTGGAACACGGTGGACCTGGTGCAGGCCTTCGGTGGCCGTGCGGTGCAGAGCAAGACCGGCCACGCCTTCATCAAGGAACGGATGCGCAAGGAAAATGCGGTCTACGGCGGCGAGATGAGTGCGCACCACTACTTTCGCGACTTCGCCTACTGCGACAGCGGCATGATTCCGTGGCTGCTGGTGGCGGGCCTCATTGGCAGCCGCGGTCTGCCCCTGTCCGCGCTGGTGGCGGAGCGGGTCGCGGCGTTTCCCTGCAGTGGCGAGATCAATCGCAGCATTGCTGATCCGCAGGCGCTGCTGGCGCGAATTGCGGAGCGCTATGAACCGGAAGCATTACTGGTGGAGTCGGTGGACGGCGTCAGCATGGCATTCGAGAAGTGGCGTTTCAACCTGCGCCTGTCCAATACCGAGCCGGTTGTGCGCCTGAACGTGGAAAGCCGCGGCGATGCCGCCCTGATGCGCGCGCGCACCGACGAGCTGTTGGCGCTGATCGACGCTCAGGCCTGAGTATCGGCTGGCGGCTGCCCCTGGGCCGCGAACCATTGCGACAGCAGTCGCTCGGTAGCGGCGTCCATGTTCTTGCGGCTGTCCGGGTTTCGCAGGCGATCGAGAATGGCAACCCCGATCTCCTTGCCCAGTTCCACCCCCCACTGGTCAAATGAATTGACTCCCCAGAGCTGGCCGCTGCAGAAGGTCCTGTGTTCGTACAGGGCCAGCAGGGCGCCGAGACTGTGCGGAGTTACCGCATCCAGGGTAATCACACTGCTGGGTCGGTTGCCGGGCATGGCCAGGTGCGGCGCCAGCCGGTTTGCCTCCGCCGCGTCCAGGCCCCGCTCCAGCAGGCTGGCCCGCGCTTCATCTTCACTGCGCCCGACCATCAGGGTACGGCTCTGGGCGAGGCCGTTGGCGACCAGCATTTGGTGCCGGGCGCTGTCCCCGACCGCCGTGGTCAGCGGCAGGATGAAATCCGCCGGGCACAGGCGTGTACCCTGGTGCAGCAACTGGTGGAACGAATGTTGCCCCATGGTGCCCGCCGAGCCCCACAGTACCGGCGCGCTGTCATAGTCCAGCGGCTCGCCGTCGCGGGTGACGCGCTTGCCGTTGCTTTCCATGGTGAGCTGCTGGAGGAAGTCCGGCAGCCGCGCCAGGCCCTGATCATAGGGCAGTACCACATGGTTGCCGGCGCCGAAGAAATTGCAGTACCAGATCTCCAGCAGGCTCAGCAACATCGGCAGGTTGAAGGCGCAGCTGGCGCTGGCGAAATGGCTGTCCATCGCCTCGGCGCCCGCCAGCAGGTCGCTGAAGTGTTCCCAGCCGATTGCGATGGCGACGCTCAGGCCCACCGCCGACCACAGCGAGTAGCGCCCGCCCACCCAGTCCCACAGCGGCAGGCAATTGTCGGCGGGCACACCAAAGCTGGCGGCGGCTTCCAGATTGGTGGTGATTGCCAGGAAGTGGCGCTGCAGGTCGTCCACTGGCACTCCCGCGGCCAGCAGCCAGTCGCGGGCCGCCAGCCCGTTGGCCAGGGTTTCTTCGGTGCGGAAGGATTTGGAGCAGAGAATGAACAGGGTGGTACCGGGATCCAGGCTCTGCAGGGTGTAGTGCAGGTCGGCCGGGTCGACATTGGCCACATAGTGGCAGCGCACCGGGCCGTGGCAGGCGGCCAGGGCGCCGCTGACCAGGCGCGGCCCCAGGTCGGAGCCGCCGATGCCGATATTCACCACATCCCGGATGGCTCTGCCGGAAAAGCCCGCCAACTGGCCGCTGTGGATACGCTCGCACCAGAGCCGCATGCGCTGGCGGGTATCTTCGACCGCGCTGAACTCCGCCTCGAGGCCACTCGGGGCCGAGCGCGCACGCAACAGGGTGTGCAGAGCCGGGCGCGACTCCGTGTTGTTCAGTGGTGCACCGGCCAGCAGTTGCGCCGCGCGTTGCGGCAGTTGGGCCTGCTCCGCCAGCCGCAGCAGCGCAGCGCGGCTGTCGCGGCACAGCAGGTGCTTGGAATAATCCAGGGTCAGCCCCGCGGCACTGGCGGTAAACTCCGAGGCCCGCTGCGCGTCCTTGCTGAACAGGGTGGCAATGGACGTGGCCTGCATCTGTGCCGCGAGGGCTTGCAGTTCACGCCAGGATGGAAGATCCGAGAGACGCGGGGTGTAGGTCATTGCGGGCACCGCCAGAGTGGTTGTGCAGTATAGGCAGCGTTGCGGCGGCCTGCAATTTGCGCTTAGTGATCCCGCTCCAGCGACAGCCTGGTGAGCGCGTGCAGGGCATCCAGGGCGGGGCCCGGTTCCAGCCCGGCGAGCGCCGCCAGGGCCAGGTCGTGGTGTTCGCGGGCTCGCTCGCGGGTGTAATCCGCGGCGCCGCAGCGGCCGATAGCCGCGACAATGCCGGCAATATCTGCGGCAGTCTTGCCGGTGATTGCACGCCGTACCAGGGCCTGCTCGTCGCTGTTGCCGCAACGCAGTACATGGATCAGGGGCAGGGTGAGCTTGCCCTCGCTCAGGTCGTCGCCGACATTCTTGCCCATGGTTGCGGCATCACCCTCATAGTCCAGCATGTCGTCGACCATCTGGAAGGCGAGGCCGAGGTGCAGGCCGAAGGTGGCCATCCGCTCCGATCTGGCCGGATCGGTAGCGCCGAGGACGGCGGCGCCGTGGCAGGCGGCGGCAAACAGTACCGCGGTCTTGCGGGTGATGATGTCCAGGTAGTCCTGTTCACTGGTGTCGGCATTGCCTGCCCGCACCAGCTGCAGGACCTCGCCCTCGGCGATGGTGTTGGTGGTGTCCGCCATGTAGCGCAGGATGTTCATGTCCCGCAGCTCAACCATCAACTGGAAGGCGCGGGTATAGAGGAAGTCACCGACCAGTACGCTGGGCGCATTGCCGAAAGTGGCGTTGGCTGTGGGCCGGCCACGCCGCAGCTCCGAGACATCGACCACGTCATCGTGGAGCAGGGTTGCGGTGTGAATGAATTCGATGACCGCGGCAAAGGTGATGTGCTCGTCGCGGCAGCCACCGAGAGCGGCCCCGGTGAGCAGGGCCAGTAACGGGCGCAGTCGCTTGCCTCCCGCATCAACGATATAGTGGCCGACATTCTCGACCATGGGGACATCGGACTGGAGCTGGTCGATGATCAGCCGGTTGACCCGTTCGAACTCCCCGGAGACGGTGGCGCGAATGTGTTGCATAGTATGCTGGCTTGGTAAGTGCCCGCGCATGCTAGGGTGCACCGGCAGGGGTGTCAAGCCACCGCTTTGAGGGGCAAATAAACCTTGCCCACAACGCCATGTTTGAGTAGAATCGCCGCCCTCTGGAGCTGGTCCCGCACCGCGCGGATGTCTCCGGGTTTCATGGACACTGTTAGTGCCTGGCTCTGCCCCCTTGATTGCCAAGGGTATTTTCCGAGACCGCGAGCAGGCTAACTCAACGGAGAAGACAATGTACGCAGTAATCGAGAGCGGCGGCAAGCAGCACCGCGTGGTTGAGGGTGAAACCCTCAAGCTGGAAAAAATTGAAGCCGCCACCGGGGACACGGTTGAATTCGACCGGGTACTGATGATTGGCGGCGACCAGGTCAGGATCGGTACCCCGCTGGTGGCTGGTGGCAAGGTGACCGCAGAAGTGGTCAACCATGGCCGCCACAAGAAAGTAAAGATTGTGAAGTTCAACCGCCGCAAGCACTATCGGAGAGAAACCGGGCATCGCCAGTGGTTCACCGAAGTGAAAATTACCGGCATTACGGCGTAACGGAGGCTATCGACAATGGCACACAAGAAAGCAGGCGGCAGTACCCGCAACGGTCGCGATTCCGAAAGCAAACGCCTCGGCGTCAAGCGCTTCGGCGGTGAAGTGGTCAAGGCTGGCAACATTATCGTGCGCCAGCGCGGCACCCGCTTCCACCCCGGTGAAAATGTTCGCTGCGGCCGGGACCATACACTGTTCGCCACCTCTGAAGGGCGGGTCGAATTCGTGGTCAGGGGCCCCAACAACCGCAAGTTCGTTCAGGTCGTGAGCGCCTGATCGGGCGGTTGCACCGAGCGGATACAAAAGCCTCGTCAACTGACGGGGCTTTTTTTTTATACTTGAAGGCAACCCGCAGGCGCGATGGCGCGTCCGGCACAGGGTGGCAGTGGCAGGGCCATGAAATTTGTAGATGAAGCAAGCATCAAGGTGTTTGCGGGCAACGGCGGCAATGGCTGCCTCAGCTTCCGCAGGGAAAAGTATGTGCCTCGCGGTGGCCCCGACGGCGGCGACGGCGGCGACGGCGGCAGTGTCATCATGGAGGCCGACGAAGGCCTCAACACCATGGTGGACTATCGTTTCGTGCGCAGCTACCGGGCCCAGAACGGCGAGTCCGGCAAAAGTCGCAACTGTACCGGCAAGGGCGGTGAAGACCTGGTGCTGCGAGTGCCGGTGGGGACCACCATTATCGATGAGGACAGTGCCGAGGTGCTGGGTGACCTGGCGGAGCACGGCCAGCGCCTGGTGGTGGCCCAGGGTGGCTGGCACGGTCTGGGTAATGCCCGCTTCAAATCCAGCACCAACCGCGCGCCGCGCCAGACCAGCCCCGGCACCGAAGGCGAGCAGCGCTCACTGAAGCTGGAGCTGAAGGTGCTGGCGGATGTCGGCCTGCTGGGTCTGCCCAATGCGGGCAAGTCCACGTTCATACGCGCCGTCTCCGCCGCCCGGCCGAAAGTGGCGGACTATCCGTTTACCACGCTGGTGCCCAACCTGGGCGTGGTCAAGGTGGATTCCCACCGCAGCTTCGTGGTCGCGGACATTCCCGGCCTGATCGCGGGCGCTTCCGACGGCGCCGGCCTGGGTATCCGCTTTCTCAAGCACCTGACCCGCAACCGGATTCTGTTGCACCTGGTGGATATGGCGCCGGTGGATGGCAGTGAGCCGGTGGACGCTGCCGTTGCCATCGTGCAGGAGCTGGAGCGATTCAGCCCGACCCTGGCGCAGCGCCCACGCTGGCTGGTGCTGAACAAGATTGACCTGGTGCCGGAAGGGGAGCTCGCCGCCCGGCGTGCGGCGGTGCTGGAAGCGCTGTCCTGGACCGGGCCGGTGTACGAGATTGCAGCCATCAGCGGCGAGGGCACCACGCGTCTGTGCCAGGACCTCATGGTTGTGCTGGAAGAGCAGAAGGCCCTCGAGAAGACCGACCCGGAGATAGCCGAGGCCGAAGCGGAGCAGCAGGCGCGCATGCAGCAGGAGGCGCGGGAGCGAATCGAGGCCCTGCGTGCCCAGTATCGACGCGCAGCCTCGGCCGATGACAGCGACGAAGATGACGATGACGATGACGAGGTAGAAGTGGAATACGTTCACTGATGAACAGCGGTGCGCGCACGGAAATCGCTGCTGCCCGACGCTGGGTAATCAAGGTTGGCAGCGCCCTGCTGACCAACGACGGCCGCGGCCTGGACAGCGCCATGATTGGCAGCCTGGTGGCACAGGTTGCCGCGCTCAGGGCTGGCGGTGCGGAGGTGGTGCTGGTCTCCAGTGGCGCCGTCGCCGCGGGCATCGTACGCCTCGGCTGGCCTCGACGGCCATCACAGCTGCATGAACTGCAGGCGGCCGCGGCGGTGGGCCAGTCCGCCCTGATCCAGAGCTATGAAACCGCTTTCCGGGGCTACGATATCGCCTCCGCGCAGATCCTGCTGGGCCACGATGACATCACGGCCCGCGACCGTTATCTCAATGCCCGCGGTACGCTGACGACACTGCTGCGCCTGGGGGTGGTGCCGATCGTCAACGAAAACGACACGGTTGTCACCGACGAAATCCGCTTCGGTGACAACGACACCCTGGCCGCACTGGTCGCCAACCTGATTGACGCCGATGCCCTGCTGCTGCTCACCGACCAGCAGGGTCTCTACGAGGAAGACCCGCGCATGAATCCCTTTGCCGCCCTGGTGGAAGCCCGGGATGTCCACGACGTCGCGCTGGACGCGATGGCGGGGGAGGGCGGTGCGCTCGGGCGCGGCGGCATGATCACGAAACTGCGGGCTGCGCGGTTGGCGGCCAGGTCGGGTACGGAGACCGTGATTGCCAGCGGCCGCCATCCGGATGTGCTGGCGGAAGTGGCGGCCGGGGTCATTGTCGGCACCTGGCTGCGCACCGGCAAGCGGCCGCAGAATGCCCGCAAGCAATGGCTCGCGGGGATGGTCCAGGTTGCCGGCAGTCTGGAACTGGACGAAGGCGCGGTGCGGGTGCTGCGGGAGTCCGGCCGCAGCCTGCTGCCTGTGGGTGTGCGCGCCGTGTCAGGCCGCTTCCAGCGCGGTGACATGGTCTCCTGTCGCTGCCCGGAAGGGCGCGAGGTGGCCCGCGGACTGGTCAACTATGGTGCCGATGACACCCGTCGCATCATGGGCCAGCCTTCCGCGGCGATCGAGCAGGTGCTGGGTTACCAGGGCGATGAGGAGCTCATTCATCGCGACAACCTGGTGCTGTGCTAGGCTCATGCAGATGACCCCGGAAGTGTTGCTGGTCGCCTACTGTGTTGCAATTGCCGTGCTGTCGCTGGCAGGTGGCCTGTTGCCGAACTGGGTGCAGATGACGCACACCCGCACACAGCTGGTCATGAGCTTTGTGTCGGGCCTGATGCTGGGAGTCGCGTTCTACCATCTGCTGCCGCACAGTATCGCCCTGCAGCCATCGGCGCAGGGCGCGGACGTCGCGGTATGGTGGTTGATGATTGGCCTGATCACCATGCTCATGCTGCTGCGCATGTTCCACTTTCACCAGCATGACTTCAGTGCCGCAGAGATAGAGCATCGCGACCTGCACCCGCAGGTAGATGACCCCCATCACCATGACCACCACCACCATTCCGGGGCGGCCCCCTCCGTTCACCGCCTGAGCTGGGTCGGTCTTGCCCTGGGCCTCGGGCTGCATACCCTGATTGATGGTGTCGCCCTGGGAGCGGCCATGCAGGGTGAGCTGGGCCACACGGCCGGCTTGCTGGGGGTGGGCGTGTTCCTGGCCATCCTGCTGCACAAGCCCCTGGATGCCATGTCCATTACCACGATCATGGAGGCCGGGGGCTGGAGCCGCCGGTCCCGGGCCCTGGCCAATGTGGGTTTTGCCCTGTTGTGCCCACTGGGGGCGCTGTTGTTTTACTTCGGGGTGGACCTGCTGGGCGACGTGCGCCACTATGCGGTGGCGGTTGCGCTGGCATTTGCCGCCGGCGCCTTTATCTGCATCGCCCTCAGCGATCTGCTGCCGGAAGTACATTTTCACAGTCACGATCGCGGCAAGCTGACGCTGGCGTTCGTGGTCGGTATCATTCTCGCCTATGCCATCGGCGTCATCGAGCCCGCCGGGGCGCACCTGCACGGAGTCTGAGCACTCAGGAGGAACTGGTGGTAAAGCGGATTATCTACCCGCCCATGTGGCTGGTATTCGGTATCGTGGCAATTTTCGCGCTGAACGAGTTCTATCCGGGGCCGCGCTTCACCGGGCTCGGCAGCCAGCTGGTCGGCGGCGCGATCCTGGTGGCGGGTCTCGTCCTGCTGGTACTTGCCGGCGGCCTGTTCAAGCGTGCCGGCACCGACATGATCCCGTTTCGCGACGTCTCGGCCCTGGTCACCGGGGGAGTCTATCGCTTCAGCCGCAACCCCATGTATCTCGGCATGGCTGCCATTCTGCTGGGCTGTGCCGTAACGGTGGGAGCCGCCAGCGCCCTGCTGGTACCGTTGCTGTTCATGGTCATTATCGAATGGCGCTATATCCGCCCGGAGGAAGCGTTGTTGCGGGGCTTGTTTGCGCAGGAGTACACAGCCTACTGCCAGCGGGTACGTCGCTGGCTGTAGCCTCGCTAGCGGCTAGCGGCTAACGGCTAGCGGCTGGCGCCCAGGGCCTGAGCCCGGGACTGGGTGGCGTCGGGGTCGAATGTCAGCGGCAGCCAGCCGTCGATCTGCTGCTCAATGATGGTGGTCAGGGCGTCAATGTGGCCCGGATCACTGTTCAGGCAGGGAATGTACTGGTAGCGCTCACCGCCTGCCTCCAGGAAATAATCCCGGTTTTCCACTCCGATTTCCTCAATCGTCTCCAGGCAGTCCGCGGAGAAGCCCGGACAGATCACCTGCACTGATCTGACGCCTGCGGCGGGCAGCCCCTGCAGCGTTTCGTCAGTGTAGGGCGTCAGCCAGGGCTCGCGACCGAAGCGGGACTGGAAACAGGTCAGGTAGTCCTCGCTGCCCAGCCCCAGGGCTTCGGCCAGCAGGCGACTGGTCTTGTGGCATTGACAGTGATAGGGGTCGCCCTGCGCCAGGTAGCGCTGGGGTTCACCGTGGAAGGACATCAGCAGCTTGTCGGCGCGGCCGTGCTGCTGCCAGTGGTTGCGTACGCTGGCGGCAAGGGCCTCGATGTAGGCCGGATGGTCATGGTACTGGGCCACGAAACGCAGCTCCGGCAGCCAGCGCCGGCGGCGGAAATCCGCGGCCACGGCGTCGAAGGTGGAGCCGGTCGTGGGGCCGCTGTACTGGGGGTATAGCGGCAGTACCAACAGGTGCCGGACGCCGCGGGCAAGCAGGGATTGCAGCTGTTCGGGGATGGAGTGGGAGCCGTAGCGCATGGCGTACTCGACCTGCACGGACTCACCATGCTGCGCCGTCAGCCGGGCCTGCAGTGCCTCGGCCTGGGCCCGGGTGTGCAGCAGCAGCGGCGAGCCTTCCGGGGTCCAGACAGAGCGGTAGGAGGCGGCGGAGCGCGCCGGCCGGACATTGAGAATGATACCGTGCAGGATCATGAACCAGATCAGGCGCGGCACCTCCACCACCCGCGGGTCAGACAGAAACTCACGCAGGTAGCGGCGCAGGGCGCCTTTCTCCGGCGCATCGGGCGTGCCCAGATTGGTCACCAGGACGCCGATCCGTGGTGGCTGGCGGTGGTTGTAGTCGGTGGTTCCACGATAGCGCATGGGGCCGCATTATCCTGTGAGTGGCGTGTAAAGCCAAGCAAAGAGATGCTCGGGAGAGGGGCATACGCTGGCGCCGCAGCCCCGGATTACTGCAGCAGCGTGTCGAGGACGACGCCGAGCAGGAACAGCGGCGTGAAGTGGCGGGTATGGCGGAAGCAGGCGGCGGAAAACCACAGCGGCCAGAGCTTTGCCGGGTAGCGTTGGGGGCGGGTTTCAGGCTTGGGGCTGCGCAGCAGTTGCAGGCTGCGGTGCAGGCTGGGCAGGCTCGCAAACACCAGCAGCAGGGGCCAGCTGAAGGCGCCCGCGAGCACCAGCCCCAGGGTCAGCCCGTACTGGGCCAGCAGCAGCGCCAGCGTGGCCCGCCGTGCCCGGCGCTCGCCGAGAATGACCGGCAGGGTACGGACCGACTTGTCGCGGTCCGCAGCCAGCTTGTCGGTGTGCTTGCCGAACAGCACGGTGGTCGGCCCGAGGGCGAACACCAGGCTCAACCACGCGACTTCATTGCTCCAGCTGCCAGCGACCACGAAGTAGGTGCCCCCCACCATCAACGGCCCCCAGACCAGCAGCACCGAGGGCTCGCCGAGGCCGATATATTTGAGGGGCCAGGTGTAGAACAACACAAAGAAGGCGCCCGCCAGCATCAGGGCCAGAGTCGGCCCGCTGCGCACGCTTACCAGCCACAGGCCCAGGGCCAGGGCAATGGCCGCAGTGAAGGCAAAATAGCGCCAGAACTGCGGTTCACTCATCAGGCCATCTTCCAGTACATGCACGCCGTACTGGTTGCGGTAGTAATTGTTGCGGTCAATACCGCGGCGGGAGTCGGTGTAGTCATTGAGCAGGTTATTGCTGGCGTGGGCGAACATGAGGCCCAGGGTGCAGGCCAGCCACAGCAGGGCATCGAACTGTCCGTCGCGCCAGGCCAGCAAGCCACCCAGCATGGCTGCGGTCAGGGTCATGAACAGCACCGATGCCCGGCAGGCAAGCAACCAGCGTGACACGGGGTCCAGCTGTTCCCACTGGGTGGCATTGACCCCGGGCATTCCGTTGAGCGCGGCGGCCCACAGCTTGATGTCTGGCACTGACGGTGTCCTGATCGTTTCCCCCTGAGGTGCGCAGCATAGCAGGCATTGCTGCCCATGCGATGGTAAGGTGTGGTTTTGAACTGGACAATGAAGGAGCTTTTCATGACAGGCATGTTGCGAGCACTGGCCCTGGCCCTGTTGCTGTTGCCGGGGGCGGCGATGGCGCTGGA
The DNA here is from genome assembly GCA_963974125.1 of uncultured Haliea sp. GTDB lineage: Bacteria > Pseudomonadota > Gammaproteobacteria > Pseudomonadales > Halieaceae > Haliea. The sequence goes on from CAXBCH010000041.1 coordinate 25,409, forward strand.
TGATGAAGATGTTCTCGCCTGGCTGGACCAGGAGCAGGAGCAGTATGCCGCCCTGGCGCTGGCGCTCTGGGATGAGGCGGAATTGGGTTACCTGGAAACCGAAAGCAGTGGCCTGCTGCAGCAAAAGCTGGCGGCTGCCGATTTTCGCATCGAGACCGGGGTTGCCGGCCTGCCGACAGCGTTTGTGGCCAGCTACGGCTCGGGGGAACCGGTGATCGGCATTCTGGCGGAGTTTGACGCCCTGCCGGGGATTTCCCAGACCGCCGCGCCGCGCCGCGAACCCCACCCTGACAAGCACAGTGGCCATGCCTGTGGCCACCATCTGTTCGGCGCCGGTTCGACTGCGGCAGCGGTGGCGGTGCGGCAGTGGATGGAGGCGAACAATATCCCGGGCACCCTGCGGCTTTACGGTACGCCGGCGGAGGAGGGGGGCTCAGGCAAGGTGTACATGGTGCGCGCGGGTTTGTTCGATGATGTCGACTCCGTGCTGGTGTGGCATCCCGCTGACCGCAACGCCGCCGATATCGCGACCACGCTCGCCAACAAATCGGCCAAGTTCCGTTTCCGCGGCATTGCCTCCCACGCGGCTGTGGCGCCCGAGCGCGGGCGCTCCGCGCTGGATGCGGTAGAGGCAATGAACTACATGGCCAACCTGATGCGTGAGCACATGCCGCAGGAAGCGCGCATGCACTATGTGATTACCAGCGGTGGCTCGGCCCCCAATGTCGTGCCGGATTTTGCCGAATCCTTTTATTACCTGCGCCATCCGCAGGCCGCGACCCTGGAACAGCTTTGGAGCCGTCTGCTGAAGACAGCGGAGGGTGCGGCCCTTGGCACCGGTACAGAAATGGAGCTGGAGGTCATACACGGCAATCACAGTGTGCTGCCCAACGAAACCCTGGCAACCGCCATGCACCGGCGCCTGACCATGGTGGGCGGGGTTACCTATGACGCGGCAGACCTGGCTTTCGCCACCGAGCTGGCGGAGTCGCTCGCCAGCCGCGAAGCGGACCTCGCTGCCGCCGCTGCCCGCATCGAACCCATGAGCCTGCTGCAGGGCATGGGCTCTACCGATGTCGGCGATGTCAGCTGGACGGTCCCGACCGCCGAGATGCGCGCGGCGACCTGGGTGCCGGGCACTGCGCCTCACACCTGGCAGGCCATTGCGGCCGGCGGCACGGCGATAGGAACGAAGGGGATGATGGTGGCGGCGAAAACCATGGCGCTCACCGCGATCGACCTGTTCCTGCAGCCCGAGCTGTTGCAGGCAGCGCGCAATGAGTTCGAGCAGCGCCGCGGAACGGACTTCGAGTACCGGCCGCTGCTGGGCGACCGCGAGCCGCCTCTGGACTATCGTCGCTGAGCCTGGGGAGCAGCTTCCGGAGAACTGGTTGCTTTTGAAACCAGTTCTCCGTAGAGCTATACTGCGAAGACGCCCATCTGCCGCGGGATCCGCATGCACCACGCTCTCAGCCTGACCCGATTCCTGCCCTATCGCTGCAACGCCCTGGCACGCAAGATCAGCGTGTCGCTGTCGCGGATCTACACCGAACGCTTTGGCATCACGGTCGCGGAATGGCGGGTGCTGGTCACTCTGGCAGAGTACGGTGAGCTGCAGGCAAAACGTGTCAGTGAGCTCACCAACATGGACAAGGTGCAGGTCTCGCGGGCAGTGGCCGCAATGCAGGGGCGGGGCCTGCTGCAGCGCCGGCCCTGTGAGCGCGACAGCCGCGCTGCATTGCTGTGCCTGAGCGCGGACGGTGCCGAGCTGTACCGGCGCATAGAGCCCGAGGTCCTGGCCTGGGAGCAGTCGCTGCTGGCGCCACTGGCGCAGGCGGAGCGGGACACCCTGTTTGCCCTGATCGACAAGCTGGAGTTGCAGTTGGCCGCTATGCCCGGGACGCCCGCCCTCGATAACCGGGATGCGCCATGACCCGGCAGCTGCAGGACAGCGGCCAGTAGTCCCCGGCGCAGCCGCTTTACGCATGCATCCGGTGCCGGCTTGCACTAAGATACCTCCTCTCGCGAAAGGACCACCCAGAGAGGGACCATGTCACTGGACTTTGACAGCGCACGTTTGCCCAACCCCCATATCACCGCGGAGCACGAGGCCTGGCGTACGCAGCTACGCCGCTTCATCGACACCGAGATCATGTCCCATGCGGACGCCTGGGATGAAGCCGGCCATATTCCCATCGAGCTGTGGCCCAAGGCCGCGGCGATCGGGTTGCTGGGCCTGGGCTATCCCGAGGCCTATGGTGGCACCCGCGAGGGTATCGACAGCTGGCACAGCTGGATTACCCAGGAAGAGCTGGCCCGCATCGGCGCCGGGGGCATTCCCGCCAGCCTGATGGTGCACGGCATCGGTCTGCCGCCGGTGATCAACTGGGGTTCCGAGGCCATGAAGCAGGCAGTGGCGCCGCTGGTGCTGGCGGGGGAAAAACACATTGCGCTCGGCATCACCGAGCCCGGCGGCGGTTCCGATGTGGCGGGGCTGGCCACCACCGCGGTGCGCGACGGCGACCACTACGTCGTCAACGGCTCCAAGACCTACATCACCGGCGGCATGCGTGCGAATTGGGTGTCCACGGCGGTGCGCACCGGCGGTCCGGGGGCCAAGGGTATCTCCATGCTGCTGATTCCCACCGACGCCGAGGGTTTTTCCCGCACCCCGCTGGAGCGCAAGCAGGGCTGGTGGGCCTCGGACACCGCCACTCTCTACTTCGACAATGTGCGGGTACCGGTGGACCAGCTGATCGGGCCGGAAAACCAGGGCTTCCTGGTGATCATGACCAATTTCAACGGCGAGCGCATGGCGATGGCCGCAGGGATGGAGGCCATGGCCCGGGTCTGCCTGGAGGAGGCGGTGGCCTGGGCGCAGGAGCGCCAGACGTTTGGCAAGCGGCTCGCCGACCACCAGGTGATCCGCCACAAGATCGCGCAGATGAAGCAGAAGATCAACGCCACCCAGGCCTACATCCGGCTCTGTTTCGAGTCGATCGAGGCGGACACTGCCAACCCCGGTGACATCGCCCTGCTCAAGGTGCAGGCCAGTGAGACTGTGGAATTCTGCGCCCGCGAGGCCATGCAGATTCTCGGCGGCATCGGCTTCATGCGCGGCAGCCGGGTGGAGCGGATCTACCGCGAGGTGCGGGTCAACGCCATTGGCGGCGGTTCCGAGGAAATCATGCGCGACCTGGCGGCACGCCAGTATGGAGTCTGAAATGAAACTGTGGCATTGCGCCGGGGCCCGTTCCCTGCGTCCCCTCTGGACCCTGGAGGAGATGGGGCTGGAGTATGAGCTGGAGGTGCTGCCGTTCCCGCCGCGGATGCTGCAGCCGGACTTTTTACAGGTAAACAGCCTCGGCACCGTGCCGTTTTTTGTCGATGGCGCCACGGAAATGACCGAGTCCGCCGGGATCTGCCAGTATCTGGTGGACCGCTATCCGGAGCAGGCGGGTGACCTCGCTGTGGGGCCCAAGGACGCGGACTACGGCGCCTGGCTGAACTGGCTGCACCACAGCGATGCCACCCTGACGTTTCCCCAGACCATCGCCCTGCGCTATTACTTTTTCGAGCCGGATCCGGCCAAGCGCGCGGTGGCCGACGACTATGCAAAGTGGTTTCGCGCCCGCCTGCGCCGCGTCGACGACCGGGTTGCCAACCACGAGTACCTGGTCGCGGATCGCTTCACGATCGCGGACATCGCGGTGGGCTATGCCCTGTTCCTGGGCTCTGTCCTGCACCTGGACAAGTACTACAAGCCCGCGACCAAGGCCTATCTGGAGCGCCTGATGTCGCGCCCCGCCTTCCAGCGCGCCAATGCCCACGGTGAGCCGCTGGTGTTGCCGGATGTGGTGTGACCCGATTGAACCTCTGCCAGGGAGTAACGCGTGAGTACGGTTAGTGAACAGGACAAGCAAGACTTCCGCAGGGAAGTGGCGGCCTGGTTGCGGGCGAACAAGCCTGCGGATCCGGGCTTTCTCCTGCCCCAGTCCTTCATGGAGGTGGGCAATGAGCAGCAGCTCGAGTTCCTCCGGGAGTGGCAACACAAGGTCTGGAGTGCCGGTTACCTGGGCATGGCCTGGCCACGGCAGTACGGCGGCCAGGGGCTGGACCCGGTATTCCAGTCCATCGCCGACCAGGAGATGCGCCGCGCCGCGGTGCCGATCTGCTTCAATGTCATTGGTCTCGGCTGGGCCGGCCCGCTGATCAATGACATCGGCACCGAGGAGGAGAAGGCCCGCTACCTGAAGGGGATCCTGACCGGCGAGGATATCTGGTGCCAGGGCTTTTCCGAGCCGGATCACGGTTCCGACCTGGGCAACGCCCAGACCCGGGCCCTGCGCGACGGTGACGACTACGTCATCAACGGCACCAAGATCTGGACCACCATGGGCAACTTCGCCAAATACATGATCCTGCTGGCGCGCACCAACCCGGCGGCGGAGCGCAAGTACGATGGCCTGTCCTTCTTCCTGGCGCCGATGCAGGTGCCGGGGATCGAGCCGCGGCCCATCCGCAAGCTGACCGGGGAGTACGGGTTCACCGAGACCTTCTTTACCGACGCGCGCATACCCGCCAGCTGCCTGATGGGCGCCGAGGGTCAGGGCTGGAAGATCGCCATGAAGACCCTGCAGTACGAGCGCGGTGCCGAGGCCGGCGCTGCCGGTGGCCTGGCCTTCGTGCGCATTGTCATTGACGACATGATCGCAGAGCTGGCGGATGTGGAGCGCGATGGCCTGCCTGCGCTGCAGGATCCGGCGGTCCGCGACCAGCTGGTACAGCTGATCATGGAGGAGAAAGCGGTAGTGCTGGGCGACCGGCGTGCGGGCATCGGCCCCTTGACCACGGACTATCCGTTTTCCCTGCCCCTGTCCAACAAGCTGCGTTTCACCGAGAGCACCCGCCGCATGCGGCAGCTGGCGATCAACCTGCAGGGCGCCGATGGCGGCCTCTACGTCGGGGACGAGGGCGCGCGCCAGGGCGGCTTCTGGCAGCGGGCCTACCTCAACAGCTTTTCCGCCACCATCGGTGGCGGCACCAGCCAGGTGCAGGCCAATATCATTGCCGAGCATATTCTCGGCCTGCCCAAATAAGGAGCGCCAGGCATGTCAGTCATTGGTAGTACAGCGCTGACCTTCAGCGAAGACCAGGCGATGATTCTGGATGTGGCGCGTTCTTTCTGCCGCGACCAGTCGACTATTCCCGCAGTGCGGGCGTTGCTGGAGTCCGCCACCGGCTTCGACCCGGCGGTGTGGCAACAGATGGTCGACATGGGCTGGCCGGGCATGGCGCTGCCGGAGGCCGTGGGTGGCTCCGGCCTCGGTGTGGCGGCGGTGGTGCCGGTGATGGAGGCCATGGGCAAGTCCCTGCTCGGGGGGCCGCTGCTGAGCAGCGTGCTGGCGGGCCAGTTGCTGCTGCGGTCGGTGGCAGAGCCGGCACAGGAAACCCTGCTGGCGGCGCTGGCAGCGGGGGCGCCCGCCACGGTGGCGCTGCTGGACAATCACGACTGGGGTGCCCGCCAGATTCGCTGTGAGCTGGGGGTCGATGGGGTGCTGCAGGGTGCCAAGCAGCAGGTCATGGATGCGGCCGTGGCCGAGTGGTTCGTGGTCGTGGCACAGCAGGCCGGTGAGCCGGTACTGGCGCTGGTTGCCGCCGCGGATGTGCCCGCCGCGGCCCGCCGTGAGCACACCCTCATCGATTGCACCCGCCGCGCCCAGGCGATTGACTTCAGTGGCATCAAGGTGGCGGAGGACGCGGTTGTCCGCGGTCCCCGGGTGGCCAGCGGCCTGCGCGACTTGCGCCTGCTGGGCGCCCTGCTGGTAGCGGCCGAGGCCGGCGGCAGCGCGGCGGCCTGTCTCGACACTACGGTCGAGTACCTCAAGACCCGCAAGCAGTTCGGCAAGTTGATCGGCTCCTATCAGGCCCTGAAACATCCCTGCGTGGATATCCTGGTCGGCGTCGACTCGACCCGCTCGTTTGTCTACCATGCCGCGACCCTGCTCGGCGAGGACGCTCTCGATCGCGACGCCGAGATTGCCTGCCGCATGGCCAAGGCCCAGGCCACCGAGACGCTCAAGTACGCCGGTGACCGCGCGATCCAGTTTCACGGCGGCATGGGTTTTACCTGGGAGTGCGATGCCCAGCTCTATGTGCGCCGCGCGCAGTGGAGCCAGCAGGCCTATGGCGATGCCCAGCATCACCGCAAGCAGCTTGCGCACCTGCTCCTCGACCACTGAGGCCGGGCCGGTGCCGGCCCGCTTCCCGTCCATCACGTCCAGCCGCAGCGCCGCTGCGTAACAAGGGCCATGAAAAAGAAATCATCCACCATTCGCCAGGGTAGTTTCGGCCGTGGACTGGCAGTGTCCCTGGCCGGATTGCGCGCGGGCAGTGCCTTTGCCATCGACGGCGCCCTGCAGCGCTTGCGCCCGGGCGGGGAGCAGGACGAGGCCGCTGCCGACTCTGCTTTCATCCGCAAGGAGGCGCGTCGCTTCGTCGCGGAGCTGGGGCGCCTCAAGGGTACCTATGTCAAGATCGGGCAGATGTTTGCCCTGCTCGGCGAGCACTTCCTGCCCCGGGCCCTGACGGAAGCGCTGCAGGAGCTGAACGCCGCGACCGAGCCGCTGCCCTGGGAGGAGATCGAGCCGCAGCTACGGATCAGCCTGGGCAAGCGCCTGGCAGAACTCGAGGTGGAACACGAGGCGCTGGCGGCGGCCTCCCTGGCCCAGGTGCACCGTGCCACGGTGACCGCCACCGGGGAGCAGATTTGCCTGAAGGTGCAGTACCCGGGCCTGCGCGAGGTCATCGACAGCGACTTTGATGCGGTGGTGCGGATGCTGTTGCTGGCGCGCTGGATCAAGGCCGGTCGCGAACTGGACGACTGGCTGGAGTCCATGCGCACGCACCTGCACCAGGAGATCGACTACCGGCACGAGGCGCACATGGGCGACACCGTGGCGGAGCTGGTGGCCCGGGATACGGCCAGCCCCGGCGGCAGCCCCTACTATGTTCCCAGGCGCTTCCCGCGCTACTGCAGCGACGAGGTACTGGCGCTGGAATACATCGACGGCTGGCAGGTCAACCACCCGCAAGTGGCCGCCCTGTCCCAGCGCCGCCGCAATGCCCTGGGCCGCAGCATGCTGGCGCTGTTCTTTCACGAACTGTACCGCTGGGGCGTACTGCAGACCGACCCCAATTTCGGCAACTACCTGGTCCGCAGCGGCGCCCGCAGCGACCAGCTGGTGCTGCTGGACTTCGGCTCCACCCTGAGCTGTGACAAGACCTTCCTCCGGCACCTGGGCAATGCCATCGCCGCGGGTCAGGAACAGGACCGGGAGGCGCTGCTGCAGAGCCTGATCGGACTCGGTTGCCTGGATGCCAACAGCAGTGCCTATGCCCGGGAATCCTTCACTGAGTTCTGTCTCGGCCTGTTGGAGCCCCTGCGGCCCGCGGCCGAGCTGCCCCCGGAATATCTGAACGCGAAGGGTGAGTACCGCTGGGGCAAGTCCCGCCTGCTGCGGCGGGCGGGCAAGGCGGCGGCGAGTTCGGCGGCGTCGCTGGACTTTGCCACCCCGTCCCGGGATTTTGCCCTGATTGCCCGCAAGCTGACCGGGGTATATACCTTCATCGCGGTGCTGGATGCCGAGTTCAATGCCCACGACCTGGTGCGCCGGCATATCCGCCACTGGCGGGAGAACAGCGAATGACTGAGCAGGACGACACCAGCGCGGTGCCGGCCGGGCGCTTGCGGCGTCTGGCGGGGATGGCGCGCCTCGCCGGCGGCGTTGCCGGCGGCATGCTGGCGGAAGGCGAGCGTCAGCTGCGCGCAGGCAAGCGCCCCAAGGCACGTGACCTGCTGCTGACCCCGGGCAATGCCCGCCGGGTGACCAAACAGCTGGCGCGGATGCGCGGCGCCGCCATGAAGCTGGGCCAGATCCTGTCCATGGATAGCGGCGACCTGCTGCCGCGGGAGCTGGCGGAGATCCTGGCACGGTTGCGGGCGGATGGCGAGTCGATGCCGGTCAAGCAGTTGCAGGAGGCCCTGCGGCAGGCTTTCGGCCCCGGCTGGGATCCCGCGCTGTTCGATTTCCAGTGGCGTCCCCTGGCGGCGGCCTCCATCGGCCAGGTACACCGGATCCGCGCTCCCGATGGCCGCGCCGCGGTGCTCAAGATCCAGTACCCGGGCATCGCCGACAGCATCGACAGCGATGTCGACAATATCGCCACCCTGTTGCGCATGTCGGGGCTGCTGCCGCGACACCTGGACCTGCAACCGCTGCTGCTGGACGCCCGCGCCCAGCTCAAGGACGAGGCCGACTATCTCAAGGAAGCGAAGTACCTGAACCGCTTTCGCCAGGCCCTCGCCGATGACTCGCGCTTTGTCCTGCCGGAGGTGCTGCCGGAGCTGACCCGGCGCAACGTGCTGGGCATGACCTACGTCGAGGGCGAGTCCATCGAGACCCTGGCACTGCAGCCGGCCGCCGAACGCGACCGGGTCATGAGCGCCCTGATCGAGCTGCTGCTGACCGAGATGTTCGAGTTGCGGCTGGTGCAGACCGATCCCAACTTTGCCAATTACCAGTATCGCGAGCGCGACGGCGCCATTGTGCTGCTGGACTTCGGCGCCACCCGTCCGTTCAAGGCCGCCTTCGTCCGCGATTACGCCAGGCTGGCGGCGGCCGCCATGGCCGGCGACCGGGAGGGGGCGGCGAGGGCGGCCGCGCGCGTGGGCTACTCCATGGGCGAAGCGGGTTCGCGTTACCGGGAGCTGGTGCTGGACATGTTGCTGCTGGCGCTGGAGCCGCTGCGGCAGGAGGGCCCCTACGACTTCGGCGCCTCCGACATGCCCGCCCGGCTGATGGAGATGGGGCAGTCAGTAACCGGCTTCCGGGATTTCTGGCAGGCGCCGCCCACCCACGCGGTCTATTTTCACCGCAAGCTGGGGGGCATGTTCATGCTCGCCAATCGCCTCAAGGCAAAGGTGGATGTGCGGGCACTGATGGCGCAGCGGGTCAAGGCCTGAGGCTCACTGCGGTTGCGCGTGATGCTCGCGCTGGCCCGCGAGCCAGGTGGCGTTGACCCGCAGATCCGCGTCCAGCAGCACCATATCCGCCCTTGAGCCTGCAGCGATCCGCCCCAGCTGTGGCGCGCCGATCAAGGCGGCCGGGTACAGGGAGGCCATCCGCAGGCACTCGTCCAGCGGCAGGCCCACGATCTGGTGGCAGTAGCGCACCGCGTCAATCAGAGCGATTGCGCTGCCCGCGAGTGCTCCCTCCGCATTGAGCAAACGGCCGTCCCGCGCCGTGATTCGCTCCCCGTACAGCGTGAACCAGGGTTGCCCGCTGCCGACCGTGGCCATGGCGTCGCTCACCAGAAACAGCTTGCCGGGCGCGGCGCAGCGGTGGGCAATGCGGATGCTGGCGGGGTGCACATGGTGACCGTCAGCGATGATGCCCAGCCAGCAGTCCTCGCTGTCCAGGGCGGCGCCGGTGACACCCGGTTCGCGGGCGCTCAGGGGGCTCATGGCGTTGAACAGGTGGGTGAAGCTGCGCAGGCCGTCCTGCCTCGCCTGGCGCAGCTCCTCCCAGCTGGCTGCGCTGTGACCGGCGCTGACGATAATGCCGGCACCGGCGAGCTGGCGTATCATGCCGGGCGCCATCGCCTCCGGTGCCAGGGTGATCAGGCAGCGGAGGTCGGTCAGGCTGCACAGCCAGTCCATGTCCTGCTGTGTCGGCCGGCGCAGGCGGTCCGCCCGGTGGGTGCCGCGGCGCGCGGCGGCAAAGAATGGTCCTTCGACATGAATACCGAGTATGGCTTTTGCCGCCGTCTGCGCCGACGCCCTCGCTGAACGCACCGCGGCAACCCCCGCTGCCAGCACGGCGGCGGTATCGCTGAGCAGTGTGGGCAGCAGCGCCGTGGTGCCGTAGCGGCGATGGGCGGCGGCAATGTGCAATACGGTGTCGGCGCTGGGTGCATTGTTGAACAGCAGGCCGCCACCGCCGTTGACCTGCAGGTCTATCAGGCCGGGTGCCAGGAAACCGTCCGGGATATGCTCGCAGGGCAGCGACGCGGGGATCTCTGTGGCGGGCAGCAGCGCCTGTACGGTCTCGCCTGCCAGCAGCAGGCCGCAATCACTGTGCCACTGCACGCCATCGAACAGGCGGGCAGCGCGCAGGGCCCGATCCGGTTGCGGGTCCGTCATCCGCTGTCACTCCCGCGCAAGCGGGTTGTCCCAGCTGCCTTCGAAGCAGGTCTCGTTCCAGTCCTTGCGTTGTCTTGCCGCCTCCTCGGTGCGCTGCTGTTTTTCGTTCAGCATCTGCGGGTCACCGCGGTAACCGATGGCCGCTGCCGCCATTGGCCGGAAACCATCGGGGATCGCGAAGTTCTCTTGCGCCCTGTCACTGTCGAATCCGGCCATCTGGTGCACGTGGATATCGAATTCCGCCGCCTGCAGGCTGAGAAAACCCATGGCGGCGCCGGTGTCATAGGCGTGGTGATCATTGGGCTTGTCATTCGCCGAGAAGTGGGTTTTGGCTACCGCGAGCAGCAATACCGGTGCCTGCCTTGCCCACTCCTGATTGAATCCTATCAATGAGTCGAAGATCTTGCGGTAGCTGTCGCCCCGGTCTTTTATCCCCAGGATAAAACGCCAGGGTTGCTCATTGAAACAGGAGGGTGCCCAGCGCGCGGCCTCGAGCATGGTAATCAGCTTGTCGAGTGGGGGCGCCTCAGCCTGGAAGGTCCTGGGGCTCCAGCGGGTCCTGATGAGAGTGTTGATGGGGGCGTGGGTCTGTGCGTCCTTGTGCTTCATAACAGTCGCTTGTGTGGTGGAGGCTGAATGGCTGGAACAGGAGCGTATGGGGACTCCCGGCCCCTGCAGGTCAAATGACTATAGCAGGAACCCGGAATCCTCAACACTCGGCGCCCGCTCAGTCCCCGGTGCGAATGCCTCTTTTCTCGAGTATGGGCAACACGTGCTCGGCAAAATACGGGAACTCGTCGGCGTAGTTCACGAACGCGAGTGTGGTGCCGCCAAAGCCGGTCTCGTAAAGCTCGGTGATACCGTCGGCGACCTGCTCCGGCGTTCCCACCAGCGGGAAGCCGCCGTGTCCTGCCGCCATGCGGTCGCGGATGAGGCTCAGGAGGTCGTGCGGGAACGAGTGGGCGTGGGCGAACTGCAGGCGTACCAGGTTGTCCACCGCGGCCCAGTCCGCGTTCGTGTCCGCGTAATGCTTGTGGTAGTCCCGGGCTTCCTTCTCCGTGGGCCGGCAGACCACGTAGGAAAACGTCAACACGTTGACGTCACGGCCCGCGTTACTTGCCTGTTCTTTCAGCTCCGCAAGCTCGTCGCGGGAGCGCGCCAGGTCGATCGCGGGCGTGAACAGGAAGTTGGCATTTTTCACCGCGAACTCGCGTCCCTGGGGGGAGCCTGCGGCGTTGACGATGGGCGGCAGATTGGAGACCGGCTTGGGGTCGGAGTGCACGCCCTTGAGCTGGAAATACTTGCCATCCCAGTCGAAGGCCCCGCTCTCGGTCCACAACTTCCTGACGATATCGAACCACTCCTGGGCATAGCCGTAGCGGGTTTCGTGATCATCGGCCAACTGTATACCCATCGCCTCGTACTCGGGCTGGTTCCAGCCCGCGACGATGTTCAGTCCGGCCCGGCCGGCGCCAATCTGGTCGATGGTTGCAATCTGCTTGGCGACCACGACCGGGTGATTGAACGCGGTGTGCATGGTCGCGATCACCGAGATCCGGTCGGTAATCGCCAGCAGCCCCGCCGCCCAGGCCATGGTCTCCAGGACGTTGTAGTGAAAGTTGGTCTCGCCACCGTAGCCGATCCAGCGGGCGATCGGCAGCATGAAATCCAGCCCGGCCTGGTCACATTGGCGGACCAGGCGGGCATTGTTCTCCCAGGAATTGACCCAGCGCTCCGGTACCTTGGTGACAGCCATGCCCGAGGAGCAGTTGGCTGAAAAGGTGCCGAGCTTGAAGTGATTTTTGCGGAACATGCGGTTTTCTGCTTGGTTCATGACGATCCCTCCCAGGGAGTGTGAAATTTCATTATTGAATTTAAATTTAAATTTCAATCGTATTTAACTACAAATATCCAGATTGTCAACCAGCAGGTTGCGATCTGTGAGAAACTTGCGAGGCGGCCCCACGTGGTGCCCTGTGCGTAATTCATCGGAGGAGGGATGTCATGCCAGGAAACAAAAAACCCGGTTCCCCAGGCTTGCCAAGGAAGTCGAAGGAGAAACAGCCTGCGGCTCCGGATCTTGCCACCGTAGGCAGTGCCGAGGATGGCGGGCTCACTCTGGACCGACGCTGGCATCTCGCCGAGACACCCCATGAGATTGCGGTCAGCGAGCTTGAGTACGCCATTCTCCGCTGCAACGAGGCATTCACCCGCTGGCAGGCCGAGTGCCTTGCCGCCGTCAGCGGCATCGATGTGGGGGGCAGCGACAATGCGCTCCTGCACGTGATCCGGATGAAGGAGCGAGCCAAGGGAGTGAAGGAAATTGCACGGCTGATGAATCGCGACGACATTCCCAACATCCAGTATTCGCTGCGCAAACTCCTCAAGGCGGGCCTGATCGAGAAGAGTGCGCAAAGTTCGCACCGTCAGGGAGTCACCTACCGTGTCACTGACAAGGGCTATGAGATCACTGAACTCTATGCCGGACTGCGGCGCAGTCTGTTGCTGGATTTCACCGGTACGGTCCACGAATTCGTGCCGCAACTGACGGATGCGGCGCGTACGCTGGATCTGATGTCGGGGATCTACGAGCAGGCGGCGCGCATCGCGGCCACCCACCGCAGCGACCAGCCGGAGTAGGAACTGCCGCGGAGCTGCCGGTCTAGACCAGGTAGAACGCGGTAGTCTCCATACGCAATACCTCGACAGTGTCCTGGCGTTGCAGGCTGACTTCCGCTGTGACCACGCCCCGATCCGGCTTGCTTCGGCTGAGGCGTGTTGCCTGAATCCTGCACTGCCCACTCACTGTGTCGCCCGGTCGAACGGGGGCGAGCCAGCGCACACGGTCCACCCCGGGCGCCGCCACCGAGGTCGAATCGGTAATGAAGGCGTCACACAATAGCCGCATGGCGATAGCACAGCTGTGCCAGCCGCTGGCTATCAGTTCCCCCATGGGTGAGTGTGCCGCCGCCACCGGATCGGTATGCATCGACTGGGGGTCGTAGCGGCTCCCAAACTCGATTATTTCTTCTGCCGTGAGCCGATACTGCCCCAGCTGGATGAGTTGGCCGGCCTCGAAGTCATTGAAACGCCACATCTTTTTTTCTCCCGCTCAGGTTATGTGCACTCTTGTAACTTCTGTAAACAGGGTATTTACAAGCTCGTCGATTAAACCTATGATCAAAAACACTTTAAGCCTAAAGTTTAACTGAAAAGAGTCGGTAGGTGCGGAAAAGCCCGATTTTCAAAAGCAATACATTCACATTGGGCGCCTCTTTTGCCAGAACAATAACGTTTATCGAATTAAATTACGTGTAGGGGAAATTGCCATGAAGAATAAATCGGTGTTCAAGCTGGGTTCGCTATTCGCTGCCCTGACTGTGCCAATTACCGGAGCCGCCCAGAACCTGCTTGAAGAAGTCACGGTCACCGCACAGAAGCGCGAACAGAATCTGCAGGATGTCGGGATCGCAATAACGGTGTTCAGCGGTGACCAGGTGCGCGCGCTGGGGGTGCAGCAGAGCTTCGATATTGCCGGCTTTACCCCCGGGGTGCATATCAGCGGCAATATTGCCGGCCAGAACACCCAGTTCTCGATTCGCGGCGTAACCCAGAATGATTTCAACGACATCATCGAGGCGCCCAACGCCGCTTATCTTGATGAAGGGTATCTGGCGGTGGCCCAGGCCCAGACCTTTGCCGTCTACGATATCGAGCGACTCGAGATTCTCAAGGGCCCCCAGGGCACTCTGTTTGGCCGCAACGCGACCGGCGGTCTCGTTCACTACATTTCAAACAAGCCAAATTTTGATGGCACTGAAGGATATCTGGATTTTCAGGTGGGCGAGTTTGATACCCCCGCTAACGCCAATCAAATGGTAATTGAGGGTGCTTTGGGTAGTGCGTTGTCAGAGACCGTCGCGGGCAGGGTAGCCTTTCGCTACAAGGATCAGGATGGGTATCTGCAAAACCTCTATCCGGATGCTGCTTTCCTCGGCCCCCCGGGTCCCGGTGCCGGCGCCGATCTGGGCGGGCAGGAAGACAAGTCCGCACGCACTACCCTGCTGTTCCAGCCCGATGACAGAATGCAGGCCATGGTCTCGCTCAATTATTCCAAATCCGAGCTGTCTACGGGGCCCTACCAGAGCAAGCCTACCATCGGCATACTCGACCAGAATGGCGAACTTATCAACGTGATTGACATGCCGGCTGACGAAACCCGGCTCACCATCCAGGGCGATCAGGACGGCGGTGCCAACGCCATTGATGGCAGCAGTTTCCTGCCGGGTGCGGGTATCGGTTTACCGGGCCGCCTGGCGCCTGGCGGCGACTTTTTCGGCTACATCGATCCTGACGGCGAGGACTTTACCTTTTCCGGCGACTTTGCGTTTGAAGACCAGGCGTTTACTGAAACCTGGGGTGTCAATGTCAACTTGCAATATGAGCTGTCAAACGGTATTCAATTTACCTCGATTACGGACTTCAAGGATTACGAAAAGCTGTTGTTCATCGATGTGGATGCCGCTCCCGCCAATCAGCTGGCGAACTATGCCGGTGTCGACGCAACCAGTTTTACCCAGGAGTTCCGGCTGAACGGTGAAACCGAGCGCACCCGCTGGGTCGCCGGTGCCTTTTATCTGGGGCCTTCACCAAATCGAGTGGGTAGATTAGCCTTGTCCTCATGAAAGATACACA
>CAXBCH010000042.1:0-39449 GCA_963974125.1 uncultured Haliea sp.
AATTACTGCAACTTCAAATGACGTCTGTCAGGCGTAAGTCCGACAGGCTGCTAGCGCTGCTTGACGACATTGCCACCATCCTTGATGACGTGGCCGCGATGAGCAAGGTCGCCTTGCGCAAGACTGCCGGCGTGCTCGGCGATGATCTCGCAGTCAATGCTGATCAGGTGAGCGGTGTCCGTGCCGATCGGGAATTGGCAGTTGTGTGGGCGGTGGCCAAGGGGTCCTTTCGCAACAAGTTGATCCTGGTGCCCGCAGCGCTGCTGGTCTCCGTGGTCGCCCCGGTCCTGATCCCCCTGGTGCTCATGCTGGGGGGGCTGTACCTGTGTTACGAAGGTTTCGAAAAGGTCGCTCACAGCCTGTTCGATTCTGCCGAGGACAAGGCGGCGCACCGGCGTGAATTGCGAGCGAAGCTGGCGGACCCGGCGGTGGATCTGGTGAAGGTTGAGCAGCAGAAAATTCGTGGAGCGATCCGCACGGACTTTATCCTGTCGGCAGAAATCATTGTCATCACCCTGGGTACAGTGGCGGACGCTGCACTGGGCAGCAAGATTGCTGTCGTTGCGGGTATCGCATTGCTGATCACGGTGGGCGTTTACGGTCTGGTGGCGTTGATCGTCAAGCTGGACGACGCCGGCCTGCATCTGGCGGGACGCGAGGGTCGTGGCCTGGTGGCGGCGGCCGCCCGCGCTCTGGGTCGTGGCTTGCTGCTGTTTGCCCCGCGGCTGATGAAAACACTGGCAGTCGTCGGGACCATCGCCATGTTCATGGTGGGAGGGGGAATCCTGGTGCATGGGCTGGCGCCGGTCGACGCCGCAATTCAGGCTGTGACTGCCAGCCTGGCGACGCTGCCGCTGGCGGGCTCTGTGGCAGCGGCGCTCGCCCCGAGCCTGCTTGCGCTGTTGTTCGGTGTCCTCGCCGGGGGGCTGGTGTTGGGGCTGGTGCACGCCGTTGGCCTGCTGCGCCAGAGGGTTGCCAACTGACGCTGATTGTCATTGATCCGCTTAAGGTTTCACTAAGCTTGTACGCCTAGAGTGGTCACCATCAACAGCCGCATGAGGCACGATGGTGGAGTCCACGACAATAGAGATGCACAACGGCAACAGCGCCGCTCGACTGGCCCTCCCGGCCATGGCTGGCAGTGGGCTGCCGGTGGTCGAGGCCTGCCCCGAGACCCACCCGCGGCGCGAGCGCCTGGAGCAGTACATTTCCAGCGTGTTCCAGGCAGCCTGGGATGCGCGGGTGCTGGGGTTTCTGCCCCTACTCTGCAGTTTGCAGCAGCGGGGAGACTTCTCCGCTGCACTGGGCCTGCGCAGCGCCAACCACGGCCCCCTGTTCTGCGAGCAGTATCTGGCACGTCCCGCACTGGAGGAGGTCGACGCCCTGCACGGGGGGCGTTGCCTGCCCGGCAATCTCATGGAACTGGGCAATCTCGCCGCCTCTCATCCGGGCCAGGGGGCGCTGTTGTACCTGCTGGTCACCGCCGCCATCCACGATGCCGGCATCCGCTACCTGATCTTTGCCGCCAACCGTGCGGTGCGGCTCTCAATTCGTCGCAGTGGTTTCACGCCTCTGGCCATCGGTCCCGCCAGGCCGGAATGCCTCGGCGCAGCGGCCGCAAGCTGGGGGCGCTACTACGAGGGTGACCCCAGGGTCATGGTGGGCGATATGGCGCTGACCCGGCAGCAGGTGCTGGCACAGCCGGCGCTGGCGCAGACCCTGCGCGACTACCGGGCCTCGATTGCCGTGCTGGCCAGCGCAATTCGCGAGCACTGCGCATGAACCCCCTGCTGCTGGCGCTGCACGAGCGGGCGCGACAGAGCCCGCGCGACATCGTGCTCAGCGACGGTGTTGCCGACACGACCGCGGCGGAGCTGGTGGATGAGGTTGAGGCGCTTGCCCGGCAACTGGGTGCACTGGGTATCGAGCGCCTGGCTCTGCTCGCGGACAATTCCCCGGATTGGGTGCGACTCGATCTCGCGGCGCAGAGCTGCGGCATCTGCCTGGTACCCGTGCCGACCTTTTTCAGCCCCGCCCAGCGCGACCATGTGTTGCAGGCGGCGGGCGTGGATGCGATCGCCAGCGACAGTAGCCTGCGTCCGTCTCTGGAGCTGCCGTCCGCCAGCGGCGAGCCGCTGGTACTGCGCCAGGGACTGCTGCTGGATCGGCTGCCCGTCACCGGGCGCGGGCAAGTCCCCGCGGAGACCGCCAAGATCACCTTTACCTCCGGTTCCACCGGCACCCCCAAGGGCGTCTGCCTGTCCACCGGGCAATGTCTCAGGGTGGCGGCTTCACTGGTAACCGCGGTTGGCGTGAGGACACCGCGACATCTGTCCCTGCTGCCCCTGAGCACCCTGCTGGAAAATATTGCCGGCGTCTACATGCCCCTGCTGGCGAACGGCACGGTAGTGCTGCCGCCGCCTGCGGAGACGGGCCTGGCGGGCAGCTCCGGGGTGGATCCGCAGCAGTTGCTGCGGGCGCTGGGAAAGTGGCAGCCACAGACCCTGATCCTGACCCCCCAGTTCCTGGCGCTGTTCGATCAGGCCCAGCGGGCCGGTTGGCAGCCCCCGGCGAGTCTGCGTTTTGTCGCAGTGGGTGGAGCCCGGGTGGCGCCGGCCCTGTTGCAGCGGGTTCGCGCCGCGGGGTTGCCGGTCTTCGAGGGCTACGGCCTGTCCGAATGTGCGTCGGTAGTGAGCCTGAATACACCGGGGCAGGACCGACCCGGTAGCAGCGGCCAGGTCCTGCCTCATGTGCAGGTCACGGAACGGGATGGGGAACTGTGGGTCGAAGGAAATCGCTTCCTGGGATATCTCGATGAACCCGCCAGCTGGATGTCTGGACCGGTCGCCACTGGCGACCTGGGCAGCATCGACAGCGATGGCTATCTGAGTATTTCGGGTCGGCGCAAGCACCTGCTGATCAGCAGCTACGGCCGCAACATTGCCCCGGAATGGGTCGAGAGTGAGCTGCTGGCGGACGGCGTATTGCGCCAGGTCGTGGTGCTGGGAGACGACCGCCCCTGGTGCGTGGCCCTGGTGTACCCGACAGACAGCAGCTGCGGCGATAGCGCCATTGCCGCGAGCATTGTCGCTGCCAATGAGCGCCTGCCGGATTATGCCCGGGCCCGCGACTGGATTCGGCTGCAACAGCCGCTGTCTGCGGCCACTGACCTGTTGACCGCGAACGGGCGTCCCCGTCGCGAGCGGATAGCGGCGCACTTTGCCGCCGCCATCGAACACTGTTATTCACCCCTTGCGGAGTTGCGCGTACCATGACCACGAATATACCTTCCACCGGTTTTTTCCAGCAGTTGCAGGACAGTACCCGGGTTGAGCGTGAAGCACTGCTCAATACCAGTCTGGTGCAGGATGCCCTGGCCGGGCGGGTCGGTACCGAGCGCTATGTCGCGTTCCTGGTACAGGCCTACCACCATGTCCGACATACCGTGCCCCTGCTGATGGCCGCCGGCGCCCGCATGCCCGGTGACAAGGAGTGGCTGCGCACGGCACTGGCGGAATACATTGACGAAGAACTCGGGCATCAGGAGTGGATACTCAACGACATCGCTGCCTGTGGCTACGATGCGGACAAGGCGCGCCAGAGCACGCCCAACCGGGAAACCGAACTGATGGTGGCCTATGCCTACCACATCATTGATCGCGTCAATCCGGTCGGTTTTTTCGGCATGGTGCATGTGCTGGAAGGCACCTCCATCAAGGTGGCTGATCGTGCCGCCGAAGCCATTGCCGCCGCAACCGGCTTGCCGGGCAAGGCCTTCACCTACCTGCGTTCGCATGGTGCCCTGGATATCGAGCACGTACAGTTTTTCGAGAACCTGATGAACCGAATCGACTGCCCGCAGGATCAGCGGCAGATTGTGCACTGTGCGCGGCAGTTTTATCACCTCTATGCGGATGTATACCGCAGCGTCAGTGCCGAGCAGGCACTGCAGCTGGCGGCCTAGGAGTTGGGCATGCAATTGGCGGGCAAGCGTTTTATCCTGACCGGCGCCGCGGGCGGTATCGGCCAGGCTTTCGCCACCGCGCTGGCGGGCGCCGGCGCGCAGCTGCTGCTGGTATCGCGCAGTGAGGATGCCCTGGAGGCCCTGCGCGGTCGGCTGCCGGGCAGCGGGCACCAGGTGCTGGCAGCGGATCTGGCGACCGCCGGGGGGCGTGCGGGGCTGATGGCGGCGGCGGGTGAGTCCGTCGACGGCCTGATCAACAATGCCGGCGCCAATATCTTCGGGCTGTTCGAGGAGCGGAGTGAGGCCGAACTGCGCCAGACGCTGGAACTGAACCTGCTGCTGCCGATGCTGTTGGTCCGCGGTCTGCTGCCGGCACTGAGGGCCCGCAACGGGATCATTGTCAATGTCGGCTCCGCGTTTGGCAGTATCGGTTTTGCGGGTAACGTCGCCTACAGCAGCAGCAAGTTCGGCTTGCGTGGCTTCAGCGAGGCACTGCGGCGCGAACTGGCGGACAGTGGAGTCAAGGTCCAGTATCTGGCGCCGCGCGCCACCAATACCCCGATGAACAGCCCGGCCGTGCAGGCCATGAATGCCGAACTCGGGACCGCCATGGATTCGCCGGAGCGTGTAGCCGGTGAGTTGCTGGCCCTGCTGGGCGGAACCAGGGGCGTGCGTTTTGTCGGCTGGCCGGAGCGCTTCTTCATCAAGCTCAACAGCGTCTTTCCGGCCCTGGTGGACAGGGCGCTGCGGCGGCAGCTGCCGGTGGTGCGCCGCCATGCGCTGGCGGACGCCGGGGGGCGAGAGTAAACTCGGACGATGCGTATTCTCCTGGTTGAAGATGACAGTTCCCTCGCGGCGGGCCTGCAGGCGGCCCTCAGCCGTGAGGGGTTTGCGGTCAATCATGTGGGCTCGGGGAAGCTGGCGCTTGCGGCTGTGCGGGCCGAGGTGCCGGACATGGTGGTCCTTGATCTGGGGTTGCCGGATATTGACGGACTGCAGGTACTGGCGCAGCTGCGCGAGACCAACTGCGGTCTGCCGGTGTTGCTGCTGACCGCACGCGATGGTGCGGAGGACAAGGTCAAGGGCCTGGATCGCGGTGCCGACGATTACCTGGCCAAGCCCTTTGACATGAAGGAGCTGGCTGCCCGCCTGCGGGTGATAGAGCGGCGCCTGTCAGCCACCGCTGCAACCAGCCGTCTCAACGTCGGCAGCGTCGAGCTGGATACTGCTGCCCATGCTGTCACTGTCGCTGCACAGCCGCTGGAGCTGCCGCGGCGCGAATACATGTTGCTGAAAGCCTTGATGGAGAGCACCGGCAAGGTCCTCACCCGGGAGGCGCTGGAGGGCAGGCTCTATAGTTGGGGCGAGGAAGTGAGCAGCAACGCGCTGGAGGTGCATATCCATCACCTGCGGAAAAAGTTGCCGGAGGACTTCATCAAGACCGTGCGAGGTATCGGCTACACCGTGCCGCGACGATGAAGTCGATCCGCACCTCACTGGTCATCATGCTGGTTGCCGCATTCACGCTGGTATCGTTTGTCGCGGCCCTCAATGGCTACCGCGCCAGCATGGACAAGGCCGAGGTCCTGCTTGACGCGCAGTTGCGCTATGCCAGCGATATTCTCGTCAGTATCGAGCCGGGTAGCAGCGCCATGCCCGCCAGTGTCGACGGCGCCGAGGGTTTCGTGTTTCAGGTCTGGGATGGCGATACGCTGTTGTTGCGCTCCGCCAGCGCACCGATTGCTCCCCTGACACCGTTTGTCGGTGGCTATCGCTACGTCAATTTTGGTGGCTATCGCTGGCGCACCCTCACCGTAGCCAGCGCTGAACAGCGCTGGAGCATGGTGGCCGAACGTGCCGATGTGCGGCACCTGCTGGCGGAAAGCGTGGTGCTGGAATCGGTGACGCCGCTGTTGCTGTGGCTGCCGGTGGCCGCCTTGCTGATCTGGGTGCTGGTGGGCTGGGGGCTGGCGCCGCTGCGCGACCTCAGCCGGCAGATCAACCGCAAGGCCAGTGATGACCTCGCACCGCTGCAGTACCCGGAACCTCCTGCCGAGCTGCGCCAGGTAATCGAGTCCACCAATGGTCTCCTGCTGCGTCTGGCTGCCGCCCTGCAGCGGGAAAAGCACTTTGCCTCCCACGCTGCCCACGAACTGCGCACTCCCATCAGTGCGCTGAAAATTCATCTGCACAATCTGGAAGGGGAAATCGGTGCGGGCAGCAGCGCCCTGGAGCACGCCAACGCCGGCGTCGAGCGCATGCAGCACCTGGTGGAACAGTTGCTGGATCTTGCCCGCACTCAGCCCGAGCTGATCAAGGCCAATTTCCACAGCATGGATCTGCACGCGCTCGCACGGCGGGTAACGGCTGAGACCTGGCCGGAATTTGAAGCCCGCGGCCAGTCTTTGTCGCTGACAGGCAAAAAGGTGCTTATGCAGGGTGATGAAGTCATGCTGGAGATCCTGTTGCGCAACCTGCTGGACAACGCG
The DNA here is from genome assembly GCA_963974125.1 of uncultured Haliea sp. Lineage (GTDB taxonomy): Bacteria > Pseudomonadota > Gammaproteobacteria > Pseudomonadales > Halieaceae > Haliea. Next base: position 6,454 of record CAXBCH010000042.1, read on the forward strand.
GGCAAGTACACCCCCGCAGCCGGTGAAATCTCGGTCTTTGCCGGGCGGCGCGGGGGCAGGGTTGTGCTCGAGGTGGCGGACAGTGGTCCCGGCATCCCCAGTGCTGAGCGCGAACGGGTATTCGAGCGCTTCTATCGAGTCGGTGAACGGGCGCAGAGCGCGGTAGCCGGGGCCGGCCTCGGCCTGGCGATTGTCCAGCATATCGTGCAGCTGCATGGCGCTCGCATCCGGCTGACGGACAGCCCGCTTGGCAGTGGGCTGGCGGTCACCATCGAATTTGGCGACGAGACGCAGGCCGATGAGTAGCCTCGGTCGGCTCTGCCTGTTGCTGGCGCTGGTCCTCGCGGCCATGTCGGCAATGGCGAAAACACCGGAAGTCGTCCTCGAGATCCGTGATCACCTGTTCCATCCCGAAGAAGTCCGGATCCCCGCCAACACCAAGGTCAAGTTGGTGGTGTACAACCGGGACCCGACACCGGAGGAGTTTGAAAGCTACGAGTTGAACAGGGAAAAAGTGATTATGGGGGGCCGCAAGGCCAATATTTTCATTGGGCCCCTGGCTCCGGGAGTTTACCCGTTCTTTGGCGAATTCAACCCGCGGACCGCGCAGGGTCGGGTGGTGGTTGAATGAGGCGTCGACATGTTGCTTAACTCGGTCATCCTGGTGTTGCGCGAAGTGCTCGAAGCCGCGGTGCTGGTCAGTGTATTGCTCGCCCTGGCGCACAATGTGCGCCTGCGCAACCACTGGCTCTGGTACGCGCTGCCGCTGTCTGGCCTGTGCGTGCTTGCCTATTCGGGATCACTGGGCACCCTGACCGCGGCGCTGGACGGGGCTGGACAGGAAGTGACCAATGCCAGTCTGCAGGGTGCGGTGTTTCTGCTGATACTGCCGATCCTGTGCCTCTGTACCGCCTTTCCCCTGTCCGGCCAGCGGCGACCGCTGGGTGCCTTCATGACGCTCGCGGTGACTTTCGCCATAGTGCGCGAGTGCGCCGAGATCCAGATCTATGTGCAGGCATTTGCCACTGCGGGAGATCAGGCAACAGCGGTGTGGGCGGGCAGTGCGCTGGGCGCGGGTATTGGGCTCAGTGCCGGTGTCCTGGTTTACGCGGCGTTGCGGGCGCTGGCACCCGCGGCCTCGCGCCGTGCCTGTCTGGTGGCGCTGGGCCTGATCGGCGCCGGCATGGTCATGCAGGCCACGATGCTGCTGGAGCAGGTCGACTGGCTGCCCCACCAGGCGCCGCTGTGGGACAGCTCGGGTCTCATCAGTGAACGATCTTTTCTCGGTGAATTGTTGTACGCGGTACTTGGCTATGAGGCCACGCCGGGGGCACTGCAGGTGGCGCTGTATGGCGGTAGCCTGGCCCTCGCGGTGGCGGCGGTAGCGGTGGGCTGGAAATGGAGGGTGTCTGGTGAAACAACTGCCTAGAACGGCATGGGGCGCAGCGCTGTGCTGTCTGCTGCTCCTGCCTTTGCAGGGTCATGCCGATGGCAGCGTGATCGACAAGATCTATCACCCCTATGTGAATCAGCTCGAGTGGGAGCTGGAGTGGCGCGCGGTACAGCAGCGCGATGATCCGGCCAGCGGGGAGGCGCGCTACCAGACCCACAAGCTGGGACTCGGCAGAGCCGTTGGCGAATATGTGTTTGCGGAAATCTATTTGCTTGGCGAGGCCAGTACCGACCGCAGCCTGCACCTGCAGGCCTGGGAAGCGGAAGTACTGTGGCAGATGTCGGAGCAGGGGGAGTACCTGCTGGATTACGGCCTTCTGTTTGAACTGGAAAAGGCCCGCGACGATGATATCTGGGAATACGCGACCACGCTTCTGCTGGAGCGGGAGCTGGGCCGCTTCAGTGCCACGGCCAATCTGGGAATCATCTATGAATGGGGCGATGATATCGCCGATGAGCTGGAAACAACGGCCGCGCTGCAGGCCCGTTACCGGCATTCACCCCTGCTGGAGCCGGCCCTGGAGCTTTACCTTGGCGAGGATACCCGGGCCCTGGGCCCGGTGCTGCTGGGAATGACCCGGATCGGCGAGCGTCGGGCCCTGCGCTGGGAAGCCGGCGTGGTCTGGGGGCTGGACCACAGCACGTCCGACTACAGCTTTCGCGCCCTGCTGGAATATGAATTCTGACACCGGCTGCGGTCTACGGCAGCAAGCCATTGCTGCGCTCGATGCGAATGTCGTGCACGGTCTGGGTCACGGGGGCGCCGAACTGGTTGAAGATGGCGACGTCGGCAGCGTCGCGGCCATAGCCGACCACAATATAACCGCGCTCGCGCTTGGCCTGGGTTGCGTCGAAGGTGTACCAGCGCCCGCCGACATAGGCCTCGAACCAGGCGTGCATGTCCATGGGTTCCAGGTTGTACAGGTAACCCACCACCATGCGCGCGGGAATGCTGAGGCTGCGGCACAGGGCAATGCCCAGGTGTGACAGGTCGCGGCAGACGCCGGACTGACGCAGGTTGACCTCAACAGCGGACTCCGGGTATTCGCTGCTGCCGGGCAGATAACGGATGGTGCGGCGCAGCCAGTCTTCAATCGCCGCGACCTGATCGTAGCCCAGCAGTTGCCCAGCGGTGATTTCACTGGCCATGTTGTAGAAACGGTCGGACTCGCAATACCGGCTGGGCAGAATGAAGCTCAGCACCGAATCGGGAAGGTCCTGCACTGGAACGCAGGGTGCTCCGGGGGCGACATCGACCTGGTCCAGGGTCATCACTTCTGCGGCAGCGTGGATACTGAATGCGCCCGGCGGCGCAATCAGGCGCTGGCAGTAATTGCCGTAGCCATCGGTGAACTCCGACACCGGCACGCTGGGAGAGAGGCGGTATTCTTCCCGGGCGACCCACTGCTGCGGGCCGCGCCGGGGCCGCAGCATCAGCATGAAGGGGGTCGGTTCGATGATCTCGAAGGAGAGATCACAGCTGGTGTGAAACCACATGCAGGAGTCGCCGCGTCAGAGTTCAAAACTCACTGTAACAAACCGCGTCGGGATTTACGCCCTGTTTTCAACGCTGTGCCATCAGGGCGCGGCCACAACCGCATCCAGGTACTCACCGTAGCCTGCGGCTTCCATTGCCTCCAGCGGAATGAAGCGCATGGCCGCGGAGTTCATGCAGTAGCGCAGTCCGGTGGGCGCAGGGCCGTCGTCGAATACATGGCCCAGGTGGGAATCGGCGTGGCGACTGCGGACCTCGGTGCGGGTCATGAAAAACTTGCGGTCAGTCTTCTCCTTCACCATGGAGGCATCAATGGGCCGGGTAAAGCTGGGCCAGCCAGTGCCTGATTCAAACTTGTCCCGGGAGGAGAACAGGGGTTCCCCGGAGACGATATCGACGTAGATGCCGTCCCGCTTTTCGTCCCAGTAGGGATTGTTGAATGGGCGTTCGGTGCCGTCCCTGCGTGTCACCTCGAATTGCTCCTTGCTGAGCTGCCGTTGCAGGGTGGCGTCATCGGGGCGGCTGAACGTGGCGGGGTCAAAACCCGCGCCGGTGGCGGCCGGGGAGGTTTTGTCGATGCTGCTCATGGCGGCGTTCTCCGGGTTGAAACGCGTGAAATCAACAGTCTGGTCACTGCCCCAGACCTGGTCGATAAACTGGTAGCGTCCCGAGTTGAAGGTATAGAGCTTGTAGCGCAGCGGGTTCTTCTTGTAATAGTCCTGGTGGTATTCCTCCGCTTCGTGGAAGGTAGTGAGCGGGGTAATGTCGATAACAACCGGCTTGTCGTAGCGGCCGGAAGCATCGAGGGCGGCCCTGGAGGTCTCCGCGAGCTTCCGCTGCTGCTGATTGTGGTAGAAGATTTCCGGGCGATACTGGCGGCCGCGATCGACGAACTGGCCGTCGGCATCGGTGGGGTCCATAAAACGCCAGAAGCCCTCCAGTAGCCCCTCATAGGTGATGCGCTGCGGATCGTAGTAGACCTGCACGGCTTCGGTGTGGCCGGTGCGCCCTGCCGCGACCTCCTTGTAGGTCGGATTCTGCTCACGGCCGCCGCTGTAGCCGGAGACCGCTTCGATCACGCCGGGGATCTTCTCGAAGCCCTGCTCCACACACCAGAAACAGCCGCCGGCAAAGGTTGCCACGGCCAGTCCGGGCTGGTCCGGGGCGTAGCGGGAATCGGCGTGCGCGGGCCCCAGGGCCATGGCCAGCCAGGCTGCCGTTGCCAGGGCGGAAATCATGCGTGCTGTCGCCCGTTTTGCCATCATTTTTCTCCTGAACGTGTGTCTGTGTATACGCTGCAGCGGCATACCTGGATTGTCCGACAGTGGCGCGCCCCGGGAGTTCGGTCGTACCATGGGCACAGCTGCCGTTATTCGCGGTAGCGTCGGTCAGCCCTGGAGTGGGAAGGAGTGCGCCATGACGGTATCCCTGCCAACATTGCCTGCCAGCATGCGTGCGATGGTGCTGGAGCGTCCCGGTACAGCGCTGGTACTGCAGGAGCGCCCGCTGCCGGAGCTGCGGGATGACGGCCAGGTCCTGCTGCGGGTAAGGGCCTGCGGCGTTTGCCGCACCGACCTGCATCTGGTCGATGGCGAACTCCCCGACCCGCTGCTGCCGGTAATTCCCGGCCACCAGATCGTGGGGGAGGTGGTGGCGACAGGCGCCGGCGTAAACCGGTTTCAGCTGGGCGCCAGGGTTGGCGTGCCCTGGCTGGGCTCTACCGACGGCAGCTGTCGCTTTTGCCTGCGCGGCCAGGAAAACCTGTGCCCGGAGGCGCGCTTTACTGGCTACACCCTGGACGGAGGCTATGCCGAATATGCGGTCGCGGATGCCCGCTACTGCTTTCCCCTGCCGGCAGCGGCGGAGGATCTGGCCCTGGCGCCCCTGCTCTGCGCCGGACTGATCGGCTATCGCACCTGGCGTCTCGCGGGGGGGACCCGGCCGCAACGGCTGGGCATTTACGGCTTTGGCGCCGCTGCCCATATCATCACCCAGGTCGCGGTCCACCACGGCCAGCAGGTTTATGCGTTTACCCGCGAAGGGGACCGCGAGGCCCAGGACTTTGCCCGCAGGCTCGGTGCGGTGTGGGCGGGCAGTAGCACTACCGCGCCCCCTGAGGTGCTCGATGCGGCGATGGTGTTTGCGCCCGCGGGCGAACTCATGGTGACGGCCCTGGAGCATGTTGACCGCGGCGGCACCGTGGTCAGTGGCGGTATTCACATGAGTGACATCCCGTCCTTTCCCTATCACCTGTTGTGGCAGGAGCGAACCCTGACCTCCGTGGCCAATCTGACCCGGGAGGATGGGGAAGAGTTCCTGGCGCTGGCAGCCGCGATTCCGGTAAGCACCGAGGTGACCACCTACGCACTGGAGGACGCCAATCAGGCCCTGGCGGATTTGCGCCAGGGCAACTTTACTGGCGCTGCGGTGCTGCTGGTTTAAGCACTATTTCAACAGCGAGCCCAGCAGGCCGCGGAACAGTTTCCTGCCCAGGCTGCTGCCGGCGGCGGAGCCGAGGCTGCGCGCCATGCTTTTGATGAAGGCTTCGCCGGTACTCTGGCGGCTGCTGGCGCGCTTGGTGCCGGTCCCGGCGCGCTTTGCCAGGGCCTCCTCGTCCTTCGCTGCCTGGCGGGCGGCGGTGCGTTCCAGCAGGATTTCATGAGCTGATCTCGGGTCCACGGCGTCCCTGTACAGGCGCTGGTTGGGGTCGTGGGCGAGAATGGCGGCGCGTTCCCCTGCGCTGGCCGGCCCCATGCGGGAGCTGGGCGGTCGCACCAGTACCCGTTGCACTGGCGAGGGGATACCCTTTTCCTGCAGGGTGGACACCAGCGCTTCGCCCACGCCCATTTCGGTGATGGCGGTCACGGTGTCCAGCTCGGGATTTTCGCGGAAGGACTGGGCCGCAATCCGCACCGCCTTCTGTTCTTTCGGCGTATAGGCGCGCAGCGCGTGCTGAATGCGGTTGCCGAGCTGGGCCAGCACCGCGTCGGGGATGTCGCTGGGGCTCTGGCTGATGAAGTAGACGCCGACGCCCTTGGAGCGGATCAGACGCACCACCTGCTCGATTTTCTCCAGCAACGCCTTGGGTACGTCGCGAAACAGCAGGTGTGCCTCGTCGAAGAAAAACACCAGGACCGGTTGCTCCGGGTCACCGAGTTCCGGCAGTTCCTCGAACAGTTCCGACAGCAGCCAGAGCAGGAAGGTGGAATACACGCGGGGGTTCTGGATCAGGGTGTCCGCCGCCAGCAGGTTGATTACCCCGCGGCCGTCGCGGGTGGTCTGCATGAAGTCCTTGAGCTCCAGCGATGGCTCGCCGAAAAAAACCCGGCCGCCTTCGCGTTCCAGCATCAGCAGGCGCCGCAGGATGGCATTGACCGAGGCCCTGGCGACGCCAAAGCCCGGGCCCAGCTCGGCGCTGTGTTCACCCAGGTATTCGAGCGTGGTGCGCAGGTCTGCGAGGTCCACCAGCAGCAGACCTTCGCTGTCGGCGAATTCGAACACCACGGTCATGACACCCTCCTGGGTGTCGTTCAGGTCCAGCAGGCGCGACAGCAGTTGCGGCCCCATTTCGGTGACGGTGGTACGTATCGGCGTCCCCAGCTTGCCGAACAGGTCCCAGAAGGCCACCGGGAAACCGCGCTGCCGGTAGTCCTCCATGCCGATGAACTGCAGCCGCTCGTCCACCTTGGGGTGGGGCGTGCCGGCCTGGCTGATGCCGGAGATGTCGCCTTTGACGTCGGCCATGAATACCGGGACGCCGAGGTCGGAAAAACCTTCGGCCAGGCATTGCAGGGTGACGGTCTTGCCGGTTCCCGTCGCGCCGGCGATCAGGCCGTGGCGATTGGCGTAGCGCGGTAGCAGCGACACCTGGCCGGCGGCGTTGCCGCCGATGAGAATAGTGTCTGTCATCGCGGCAATGCTATCTCTTTCCGGGGCCGGCAGCGGCCAGCTTTGGTTTTACTGCGGCGGTGGTTTTCTTGCGTACCCCGGGGGCCTTGGTCCCGGCTTGAGCCGCGGCTTTGGTCTTGCCCCCTGCGGTGGTTTTGCGCGCGGTCGTTTCCGCCCTGGCGGCAGCAGGCGCCTTGCGCCGTCGAACCACTTTTTTGGCCGGACCCGCACGACGCAGCCCCGCGAGTTCCTCCAGTTCCTGCAGGGCGTCCTCCAGGTAATCGATGATGCGCTGCACCTGGGGTACGGAGCGGCGGCAGGCGACAATCCCGAAGTCCAGCTGCTTGCGGTAACTGACCAGGGTGATGTTCATGGCAAAGCCATCGAAGACAATGGAGGCCGGGTACATGCCCTCGAGGCTGGCGCCGTTCCAGTACAGCTGTTCCCGCGGCCCCGGGACATTGGAGATCACGGTGCTGAAGGCGGGGAAATGGCCCGCCAGCCCCAGTATCGAACTCAGCAGGGCCGGGACCTGGGTCACCTGCATGAACAGGCTGGCCTCGCGGGCGGTCATGGTCCTGAGCAGGTCCTTGCCCGCCGCCATGGAAGCCTGGATCTTGCGCAGGCGCTGTTCCGGGTCGAAGATGTCGGTTGCCAGGTCGGCGGTGATGAACCCCACCGCGTTGGACGAATCCAGGTCGGTTTCCTCGCGCAGGGAAACCGGCGCCATGGCCTTCAGGGAATGGGTTGGGCGCTCATTCTGGCTGGCGAGGTAGCGTCGCAGCGCGCCCGAGCACATGGCCAGGACAATATCGTTGACCGTGGCATCGGTTGCCTTGCACACGTCCCGCACCCGCCCGAAGTCGAAGGACTGGGCAACGAAGCGTCGTGCGCCGGTAACATTGGTGTTGATGGAGGTGTGCGGCACCTGGTGCCAGGGGACGGAGAGATTGCCGCTGCGGCCGAAAAATGCGCCCCCGAACTGGCGGAAGGCACTGACCAGATTGGCGGTGGTGTCGTATTGCTGGCGCAGCACTTCCATCACGTTCTTGAGTTCCTTGCCCCGGGGTTCCACCCGCGGCGCCTTTGCGCCCAGCTGCCGTTTTTTGTAGGCCTCGTAGGTGGCGAAAGACAGGGGCGAGTGTTTCGCCCTGGTGCGCGCACTCCGCGAATACATGGCGTTGACCATGTGCATGGCCGAGACGCCATCCACTGCCGCGTGATGCATCTTGCTGTACAGCGCGAACTGGTTGTTCTGCAGGCCCTCGATCAGGTGGATTTCCCACAGCGGCCGATTGCGGTCGAGCAGGGTGCTGTGCAGGCGTGACACCAGCATGAACAGCTCCCGGTAGCGGCCGGGCTGGGGCAGCGCGGAGTGGCGGACGTGATAGTCGATCTCCAGGTGGCTGTCCTGCTCCCAGTACAGCCGCAGCGGTCCCGCGCGCCCGGTGGTCACATACTCGCCAAAGGGTCGCCGGTACTCTTCCTGCACGCGCAGTGCCGCGAGTACCTCCTGCAGGAACTGGCGCTGGTCCACCCCCCTGGGGAAGTTGAACAGGTGTAATCCACCCACATGCATGGGGGTCTCGCGCTTTTCCATCATCAGGAAGCCGGCGTCGGCGAGGTTGACTGGACGCATTCTTGCCAAGTCCTGTTATTGTCAGTTCAGATCAACAATAGACTGTAAAACCCCGCGGGGGAAGCCCCTGGCCCCCCCATTCACAGCCAGCGGATTTTCCGGAACAGGGCCAGCATGCCGATTACCAGCGCGAGCATGAGCCCGAGCACCGCGAAGTAGCCATAGCGCCACTGCAGTTCGGGAATATGCTGGAAATTCATGCCATAGAGTCCCGCGATGAAAGTGATGGGGATGAAAACCGCGGTGATGATGGTCAGGACCTTGATGGTGTTGTTCAAATGGTGCGAGGTGATGGAAATGTGGCTTTCCACCAGGTCGCCACAGATTTCATAGTACATGTGGCACAGGGTATAGAGCCGTTCGCAGCGGTCGTAGAGGTCCCGGCGGACGTGGTGGGTATGGTCCTTGCCGGAACCCAGGTGCGCGGTGCCCCCATGCAGGATCTGCTCCGCCAGTGCCCGGTGGTAGCTGAAGACCCGGAGCAACTTGCGCAGGCGGGAGCGGTAGACCACCAGCTCCTTCATCACTGTATCGGTCTCGTCGGCGAGCAGTGCATCTTCCAGCCCCGCCAGGGTGTCCTCGAATTCCATCAGCTTTTCGAGATAGCGGCCGCCGACGTAGTGCAGGATACGCATGGCCAGGATGTTGGGAGTTTTCAGGAGCTTTTGCTCCTGCTCGCTGTCCCAGAAATGGCCTACGCTCACTGCATGCCCGGGATGCGCGGTGATCAGCAGTCGTTCACTGATCCACATGCCGACCGGCATGGGCTGCAGGTTCAGTTCCTCGTCCATGCCACTCATGCCGCGAAAGAGGATGAAAGTATCGTGATCAAATTCCTCGACCTTGGGCGGGTGACGCAGCCGCGAGCAATCCGCGATGGCCAGGCGGTCGCACTTCAGGGACACTAGCAGCTCCTGGATCTCCGCTGTGAGCTCCCCCTCAATGTCCAGCCATAGTATGCTGTCGCCTTGCTCTCGCCACTGGTCGATCAGGCCCGCATCACCGTGCCGGTACTGGCCCTGCGCCGAGAGCAATTTGGTCCTGATCATCTGCCGCACTCTCCCCGGGGAATTTTTACATGGAACAGCTTAACCGAATCCTGCAGACGCCTCTAATCGTTTTCGGTGACATCAGCATCAGTCTGGTACAGATCTTCACGGTGCTGGCTTTTCTCGTGATCGGGGTGATGCTGGTGCTGTGGTCAAGCAGTTTCTTGCGCCGTCGACTGGACAAGCGCGGCGTCGATGTCAATGTGGTGCAGCTGGTTTCGCGCGCCTGGCTGATCCTCGGCCTGGTGATTGTCGTCATCTCCACCCTGGATCTGCTGAGTGTGCCCCTGGCGGCCTTTGCCTTCGTTTCGGGTGCGGTCGCCATAGGTTTTGGTTTTGGCGCCCAGAACATTATCAACAACTTCATCAGCGGCTGGATCCTGATGTGGGAGCGGCCGATCAAGATTGGGGATTTTCTCGAGCTGGGGGAGGTGCGCGGCACCGTCGAGTCCATCGACACCCGCTCCACCCGCATCCGCCGCGTCGACGGCGTACACCTGCTGATTCCCAATAGCCAGCTGCTGGAGACCACGGTCACCAACTGGACCCTGGTGGATGATCTGGTGCGCACGGCTATCCGCGTCGGCGTGGCCTATGGCTCGGATGTGCGCCTGACCGAGTCACTGCTGTATCAGGCGGCGAAGGAGCACCCGGACGTTCTGGAGACCCCGCCGGTGCTGGTGATCTTCGACAACTTTGGCGACAGCTCACTGGAATTCGAGCTCAATGTCTGGCTGCACTCGACAGCCGAGCGCGGCCTGAGATTGATCCGCAGTGACCTGAGGTTCCGCATTGACGAGCTGTTCCGCGAGCACGGTATCGTGATTGCGTTCCCGCAGCGGGACGTGCATCTGGACGGACAGCTGCGTATCTTCCGGGAACCGGCGGTCAACGCAGGTCAGTCAGACTGATTGCGCCGCGTACCTCGCCGAGGCTGTATCCTGTGGCACTGTCTTCAGGGTAGTACTCGGCAAGAGCCTGCTGCACCGGTTCCGACAGGTCGGTGCCGTGGCACATCAGGCATACCGGCTCGACGCCCTGGGCCTGCATGTAGCGGTACCGGCCCTCGACCTTGCGCCCGTAATTGAGCGTCTGGGCCGGAGCCCCCGCCGCCTGTTGCGCACTGAAGCGCTCAAGCACTTCCCGCTCCCAGGCGTCGGGTATTGCCCGCTCCGTGTTGCGTGGTTGCAGGCTCACCCGGCGCACGCTCCAGCCGGAACTGGCGCTGAGCTCATCCATCAGGGCCGGGGCAATGTTGGCGCAGACGGCAGTGGCCTGACCGGGGCCGCCTTCGGCAATGGCCTGTTGCAGCTGTGGTTTGAGTTGCCCCACGAACTGCTGTACCAGTGCTTTTGCCTCGGCTTCCACGGCAGCGGCATCGCTTGCGGTATCCCGCGGCTCGGCACAGGCCAGGGTTGCCGTGGCCGTCAGGGCGACCGCCAGTATTCGGTACATGATGTCTTCCTTTCAGCCCCTTTGCGCCAGTATAGCCACTCGGCGGGTCCCGACCATGATCTGGCGCAAGTCTTTCTCCCGCAACTGTTGATCAAGTGCACTATACTGCGGCCATGGTTGGCGGAATGCACTGTGTAATGAACAAATTGTCCTGCGGCTGGTTGCTGTTGTTGCTGGCGTTGGCCTGGCCTGCGCGGGCAGAGGTGTGGACGGTTGCTATCGAGGGCGCAATAGGTCCCGCCAGCGCTGACCACATGCAGCGCTCGCTGGACAAGGCTGTTGCCGCGGGCGCCACTGCGGTGGTTCTGCGCATTGATACCCCGGGTGGCCTGGACACGGCAATGCGCGACATGATCAAGGTCATTCTGGCATCGCCGGTCCCGGTGATCGCGCATGTTGCCCCCAGCGGCGCTCGCGCCGCCAGCGCTGGAACCTATCTGCTCTACGCCAGTCACATTGCGGCCATGGCTCCCGGCACCAATCTCGGCGCTGCCACGCCGGTGCAGATTGGCGGCACGCCCACTCTCCCGGGTATGCCCGGTCCCGGGGAGGGGGCGGACGAATCGGCCGGCGACGGCCAGTCCGCGCCGGCAGCGGGCGGCGCCATGGAGCGCAAGATCGTCAACGATGCCGTGGCCTATATCCGCAGTCTTGCCCAGCTCCGCGGGCGCAACGGCGACTGGGCGGAACAGGCAGTGCGCGAGGGCGTCAGCCTTTCGGCCGATGATGCCCTGGAAGCGGGGGTGATCGATTTGGTGGCGGCTGGCACGACGGAGCTGCTGGCGCAGCTGGATGGGAGGCAGGTCACCGTTGGCGAGACCACGGTCACCCTGCGCACGGCGGGTGTTCCCGTGGTGCACCAGCCGCTGGACTGGCGCAGCGAGTTCCTCTCGGTGATCACCAACCCCAACATTGCCTATATCCTGCTGCTGGTCGGTATCTATGGCCTGGTGATCGAGTTCTACAATCCCGGGATCGGCCTGCCCGGCATTGTCGGCGCAATCAGCCTGCTGGTCGCCCTGTATGCCCTGCAGATGCTGCCCATCAGCTACGCTGGTATGGGCCTGATCCTGTTGGGTATCGCCCTGATGGCGGCGGAGGCCCTGGCCCCCAGTTTCGGCATCCTTGGGCTGGGCGGTGTGGCGGCTTTCGTCACCGGCTCGGTGATGCTCATGGATACCAACCTGCCGGCCTTCCAGTTGGCCATGCCGATGATTGTCGCGGTGACCGTCTTCAGTGCCGCTCTGCTGGTCTTTGCCCTGGGCATGATCCTGCGGGCGCGCAAGCGGGCGGTGGTGTCCGGTGTCGAGCATCTGGTGGGCGCCACGACCACAGTCAGTCGGGTGGAAGGCCGGGACGCCTGGGTCTGGCTGGACGGCGAGATCTGGCACGCGTGCAGCGACGAGCCGCTGGCGGCCAACGACCCGGTCACAGTAACCGCAATCGACGGTCTTACCGCCGTCGTGCGCAAACAGGCGGTCGCAACCGCCAGGGAGTAGATGAAAATGTTCGAGCTGCAAACGTTTGGCGGTGTCCTGCTGGTGCTGGTTATCGCCCTGTTGCTGTCCATGTTCCGGGTGCTGCGGGAGTATGAGCGCGGCGTGATTTTCATGCTCGGTCGTTTCTACCGGGTCAAGGGGCCGGGTCTGATCATCATCATCCCCGTGCTGCAGCAGATGGTGCGGGTGGACTTGCGTACCCTGGTGATGGATGTGCCGACCCAGGACGTTATCTCCCGGGACAATGTCTCGGTGCAGGTCAACGCCGTGATCTACTTCCGCGTGATTGATCCCGAGCGGGCGATTATCCAGGTCGAGAACTACCTGGAGGCCACCAGCCAGCTGTCCCAGACAACCCTGCGCTCGGTACTGGGCCAGCACGACCTCGATGACATGCTGGCCGAGCGCGATCGCCTCAACGACGATATCCAGGACATTCTCGACAAGCAGACCGAAGCTTGGGGTATCAAGGTCGCCAATGTGGAGATCAAGCATGTGGACCTGAACGAGTCCATGGTGCGTGCGATCGCCAAGCAGGCGGAGGCCGAGCGCGAGCGTCGCGCCAAGGTCATCCATGCCATGGGTGAATCCGAGGCGGCGGAAAAACTGGCGGAAGCGGCCAAGATGCTGGCTACCGAAGAGTCCGCGATCCAGCTGCGCTATTTGCAGACCCTGGTGGAAATTGCCGGCGACAAGAGTTCCACCATCGTCTTCCCGTTGCCGGTGGACATCATGAAAAAGTTCACCTGAGCGCGACGGGAGACTCTATGCAGTGTGTTGAAATCAGCCAGCCCGGAGGCCCCGAGGTGCTCGCCCTGGCGGAGCGCGAGGCGCCCGGGGCGGGCGCTGGAGAGCTCTTGATCGAAGTGGTTGCCGCCGGGGTCAACCGACCCGATGTCATGCAGCGCCGCGGCCTGTACCCGGCTCCTCCCGGCGCCTCGGATCTGCCGGGGCTGGAAGTTGCGGGTGTCGTGGCGGCGGTGGGCGCAGGCGTCTCCGGCTGGCAGGTCGGCGACCGGGTCTGCGCCCTGACCAACGGTGGGGGATACGCCGAGTACGTCGCCGCGCCCGCGGGGCAATGCCTGTCAGTACCGGATAATCTGGACCTGGTGGCGGCCGCGGGCCTGCCGGAAACCTGCTTTACGGTCTGGACCAATGTGTTTGATCGCGGTCGTCTGCAGCCAGGGGAGAGCCTGCTGGTGCACGGCGGTAGTTCGGGTATCGGCACCACGGCCATCCAGATCGCCTCTGCGCTGGGGGCCACGGTCTACGCCACCGCTGGCAGCGAGACGAAGTGCACGGCCTGCGTGGAGTTGGGCGCAGCCCGTGCAGTGAACTACAGGGAGGAGGATTTCCGCGAGGTGCTCGATGCGGTCACCGGGGGCGCCGGCGTGGACGTTATCCTGGACATGGTGGGCGGCGACTATATCAACCGCAATATCCAGCTCGCGGCCGTCGACGGCCGGATTGTCAACATCGCCTATCAGGGCGGGTTCGAGGCCACGGTCAACTTTGTGCCGGTGTTGCTGAAGCGCCTGACCCTGACGGCGTCAACCCTGCGGCCGCAGTCCGCGGATGCCAAGGCGGCGATTGCGGCCAGCCTGCGCGAGCGGGTCTGGCCACTGCTGCAACAGGGCAGCTTCAAACCCGTCATTGCCGCCACTTTTCCCCTGGCAGAGGCGAGTGCGGCCCATGAACTGATGGAGAGCAGCCGTCATATCGGCAAGATTATCCTCCAGGTTCAATAGCCGGCGGCAGCCCGCTTTCGGTGGCCTTGGCCCAGGCCTGGAACTCCGCGTATTCCGACGCCAGGGAATCGGGGATCCGCTCATAGGCGTCGGCGAAGCTGCGCAGATCCGGGTCGCAGATGAACGCCCTGGCTTCGGCGCTGGTTCCACCTTCAATACCGAAATCGGTATACAGCGCGTCGAGGTCCCGCAGGTTTTCGCAGGCCAGCATCATCTCGTAGCCCGTGATTCCCACCACCACGGCCCAGCCCAGGTAGGGCACTGCCCCGGCTGGCAGTGAGCCGACGTTGGCCGCAGCGCTCTGCATGGTGCGCTGGCGAATGGCCGTGCCGGCAGCCTCTATCCTGGCGCCAACCTCCGCGTTGCGAGCCTGCGCCAGTGCCAACTGTTGGGCCTGTTCCCGATGGCTCTCCAGCATCTGGCCATGGACCGTGCTGATGCCGCCTTGCTCCAGCCACCCGGACAGCGTGGCGTTGGTATTGCTCGAGATCAGCGTCAGGAGATTGCTGACCAGCAGCACCGGAATGACGATGACCCATGCAATGAGTGTAAGAAACCTGCCCATGACGCTTGCTCCCCTAGAGTTGTTGTTGTCGTTCAGCCAAATAGCCAGGGCACCAGTTCGGCGCGGTTTGCCACCACGATTTGCTGCGCCATGGGGTCATCCTGCGCCGCATCGGGGTCAATGTGCAATAACTTGAGTGCATAGGGCACAAGCTTGCCGCGTACCGTCAGTGTCAGTGCCCCATCCTGCATGCCGTAATCGGTTTCCACCACCTGGCGCTGGTCTTCGCGCAGGCGCGGATCGGGGGTGATGCAGATGGTCACCCGGGCATTCCACTCGCTGTCGCCCTCAATGCCGCGCCCGGAGTCGTCGAGAATCTCGGGTATGTCGCGAAAACGGCTCAAGACAAAATCACGGTACTCCTGGTTCTTTTCGCACCAGGCGCGGACATGCCAGCGCAGGCCGGTATAGACCAGGGTATGGGGGACGATGATGCGGCCCTCCCGGTCGGGGTGCTGGATGGACACATAATCCACCTCCAGCCGCTTTTGCTGCCTGGCGGCCTGCATGATCGGGCGCAGCACCTCCGGCTTCACATCCCGCAGTGGTACGGTCAGCACTTCCACGTTGGCCACGTTCAGGGCCAGTGACTCAAACACGTTGGACAGCTCGTTGTTGCGTGCCATCAGGTGCAGGTACTCGTCCGCCACGCCCTGGGTGACCTGCGGTGTAAAAGCAGCAGTCGGTGTATAGCCCTTGAGCGATGTGTCGTAGAGCAGATTGCCGGGACCAATTTGACGGATATAGCGGTTGATGTCCTTGCTGGCCTGCTGCCGGCCGATGCCGAAGGTTTCGCAGAGGTGGCGGGTGGTGAGGCGCCCCTCCCAGAGGACGATGGTCTCGATGAAGCGGTAGCGAACCAGCAGGTCCCAGCGGATGGGCCACTTGCCGTGGTTGGCGGTGATCACGCGGTTGCAGCTCCCCATGCCGACAGAATGCCTGTATCGTACACCGACATGTCGCCCGCGAATATAGAGCAAACCGCAATGACTCAGAGCAGGCCCAACCTGGGGGACCTGTACCGGTTGGCAGGACAGCTGGAACAGGATCGGGAACAGCCCGTGCCCGTACTGCGGGAGCGGGATCGGGCTGCGGCGGCCGGCCAGTCCGGGGCGGCGCCGCTGCCGCGCCTGCTGCACTGGCTGGATACCGTGTCTCCGGCGGTTGAGACCACGGTCATGCAGCCACTGTCCGAGGCGTCGGCGGCACTGCTGGCGCGCCTGTTGGCGCTACTGGCGGGCTTTGCCGCCATGGCGGGTTTCCTGCTGGGCAGTGAACGCGCCCTGGTGAACGTATTCCTGTTTCTCGCAGTATTTGTCCTGTTGCAGTTTTTGCTCAGTTTGCTCGCCGCGGTGATGATGTGGCGCACTGTGCGCGGCCATGTGCCCATGGCGCTGCCGCTGCATCCCGGGCGCTGGATCGTGCAACGCAGCCTGCCGGATCGGCGCACCCTGCGGGAAGCGCAGCCGGTGCTGCGGATGCTGTTCCTGCGCTATGGCCAGGAATTGGGCGCCCTGTTCACCGTGGGTGCGGCGCTGGCTTTTCTGCTGGTGCCCGCCCTGGGCGAATTCAGCTTTGTCTGGGGCTCCACTTTCAATCCGGGAGCCGGTCTGGTGCAGCGCCTGGCCGAGACCCTGGCGCTGCCCTGGTCGAGCTGGCTGCCGCTGGCTACCGTGCCGCCCGAGGTGGTGGCCAATAGCCGCTTTCACCCGGCAACGGTAGCCCTCGACCGCAGCGACATCGAGGGCATGCGTGGTTGGTGGCCCTTCCTGTGGGCTTGCCTGCTGGTGTATGCGCAGCTGCCCCGGGTACTTCTGTGGGGCCTTTCACGGTTTTTCTTCCGCCGCCTGCTGGTGCGCAGCTTTCTTCATTACCCCGGTGCCGAGCAGGTGCTGGCGCGGATGCAGGCACCGCTGGTCCGTACTCGCGCCAGTGCTGCAAGTGCGACCGCAACAGCCCCGGATGTGGAGCCGGCACCTCTGGGAATAGCAGCGGCGGACGCCAGCCTGCTGGTACTGGACTACGGCGGCGCCCTGGGCCCGGGTGGTCCCGCGGACTTTGAGGAACTGATGGCGGTGCCGCCCGCGCAGGTCGTGCTGGTGGGTGCCGCCGCGCTGCAGGACGACCTTGCCCGCCTGGCCGATCTGCCGGTGCAGGCCAGCGAGCGGCTATTGCTGGTAGTGAAAGCATGGGAGCCACCGCTGGCAGAGCTGCGCGACCTGCTGGAGCCCCTGGCCAGCGTGCCGCGCTGTACCGTCCTGCTGGCACCACTGCCGGGCAGGCCCACTCCCCACCGCAAGGTGGAAGACTGGCGCAGCTTCGCGCGCGCGCTGCCCTTCGCCAGCGTCGATGTACAGTTGCTGAATCGGGTGCAGCACTGATGGTCGGGCCGCGAACGGTCGGGCCGCGAACGGTCGGGCCGCGAGAGGCCGTGCCACGAGAGGCCGCCCCGCTGACGGCCGCCCCGACGTTTGCAGTGGTGGGGCGCCCCAACAAGGGCAAGTCCAGCATTGTCGCAACCCTGGCCCGGGACGACTCGGTGTTCATTGATGCCCGCGCCGGATCCACCCGGGACGCGCGCGAGTTCCCCATGCGGGTGGACCATGAAACCCTGTATGTGCTGGTGGACACCCCGGGAATCCAGCGCGCGCGGGCGGTTCTGGACTGGCTCCAGGCCAACAGTGTCGATGCTGCCTCGCGACCGGCCGCCGTGCGCCAGTTTGTGGAGGCGCACCGCGCAGACCCGCGCTTTCACGATGAATGCGAGCTGTTGCAGCCGATCGTCAACGGCGCCGGCATTATCTATGTGGTGGATGGCTCCGTCCCCTTCAGCGCGGACTACGAAGCGGAAATGGAAATCCTGCGCTGGACCGGGCGACCCAGTCTGGCGTTGATCAACCCGATCGACAGTGACGATTTCGCCGTTGAATGGACCGCGGGGCTGGGCCAGTACTTCCGCACTGTGCGCCAGTTCGATGCCCAGCGCGCGGAGCTGACCAAGCAGCTGGAACTGCTGGAGCTGTTCGGTCACCTGGACCCGGATTGGCGCGAGGCCCTGGGCCGCGCGGTGACGGTATTGCGCGACGAGCGTGCCGCCCAGCACCGCGCTGCCAGCCTGCTGATTGCGGACCTGATTGTCGAGACGATTACCTTCGAGACTTCGCAGAAGGTGCCCCGGGGCGTGCCCCTGGAGCCGGTGCAGGCGCTTTTGTTCAAGCGCTATCAGCGGCATCTGGTGGAGCGCGAGCGGCAGTGTCGGCGCCGGGTGGAAGAGGAGTTTTCCTGGACCAGCCTGACCCGCACCGAAGAGGGCCTGGCGCTGGAGGAGTCGGAGCTGTTCAAGGTCGAGGACTGGTATCTCTGGGGTCTGGACCGTCGCTCACTGCTGACTGTCGCGGGTTCGGTTGGCGCGGTAGTGGGAGGAGGCACCGGCCTGGTCATCGATGGCGCCACCGGTGGCCTGTTGGGGGGGCTGGGTACACTGGTGTCCGGTGCAATCGGCGCCGCCGGCAGCGGCATTGCGGCGCTGCGTTACGCCAACGATATTGGCGAGATCAGGGTCCGGGGTATTCCCACCGGCGGCAGGGAGCTGCACTATGGACCCGCACGCAACCTCAATTTTCCTTTTGTAGTGTTGGGGCGCGCGCTGCTGCATCATCAGCTGCTGTGCAGCCGCACCCATGCCGACCGCAGCGCCCTGGACCTGCGCGGCCAACTGCTGGGCGATCTGGACGAGGGCCAGCGGCGCCAGTTCGGTCGCCTGTTCGCAGACCTGCGCCGGGGCAGGAAGATGACTGAGAGCCGTGAGCAGCTGGCGGCGCTGATCGAGCAGCAGTGCCTGCAACGGGACAGCTGAGGGCAAAACCGGGAGGACCGTGTCATGAGCACGACTGGAAAGCCACGCAAGGCCCGCCGCTCGCCGGCGCCCCGAAGCACGGATACTGCCCCCACGCGCAGGACGGCGCTGATTACCGGCGCTTCAGCCGGCATTGGCGAGACCCTGGCCTGGCTGATTGCCGCGGAGGATTACGATCTGGTACTGGTCGCCCGCAACAGGGACAGGCTGGAGGCACTGGCCGAGGCCCTGCGCGAGAGTCACCCCATTGCCGTCACCGTGCTGCCGCTGGACATGGCCGCCAGCGGCAGCGCCCGCAAGCTGTGGCTGGCGCTGCAGCGGCAGGGGGTGGCGGTGGATGTGCTGGTCAACAACGCGGGTGTGCTGCAGCACGGCGCGTTTACAGCGATGACGCCCGCGGATCACCAGGCCATGATTCAACTCAATGTCGCCGGATTCACCGACCTGCTGGCCCACTTTGTGCCACCCATGGCGGCTCGTGGTAGCGGGAGAGTCCTGAACGTGGCCTCAATCGCCGCTTTTCAGCCCGTTCCCAGCCTGGCGACCTATGCCGCCACCAAGGCTTACGTACTGTCACTGTCGGAAGCGCTGGGGGAGGAGCTGCGCGGCAGTGGTGTAACCCTCACCACCCTGTGTCCGGGCATTACCGCGACCGACATGGTTGCCCGGGCCCAGGCGGGCTCCAGCGCGCTGCAGAATCTGCCGGCGATGCTGATCTCCGATGTGCAGGACGTGGCGGTGGAGGCCTGGCAGGCCTGTTTGAAAGGGCAGGCGATTGTTGTGCCGGGCACGCTCAATCTCGCCACCACCCTGGCGGCGCGGGCCACGCCCAAGTGGCTGCTGCGGCGCCTCACCGGCCTGCTGGGTCGCTCCACCCTGTAACTGCGGCGCCGCTCCATCCTGTAGGAGCCCGCTGGCCCAGGCCACCTTCTCTGTCCGCTGCGCGGACATTCACCTTGTCCGCGGGCGATGTTATCGCCGACAGAGTCGGCTCCCACAATAGAGTCGGCTCCCACAATAGAGTCGGCTCCCACAATAGTGTTGGCTCCCACAATAGAGTCGGCTCCCACAGCAGTTTCAGCGAATCTCCGACTCCGGGCGGCCCTGCCACCAGAAGGGCTGCAGGGCGCTGCTGCCGGTGTGCACCTCGGTGAGTGATTCCGCCTCATAGACACGGCCATTCAGCACGACATGGCTGACATGGTCGGAGTGACGGATATCCTCCAGCGGGTTGCGGTCCAGGATCACCAGGTCCGCCAGCTTGCCGGGCTCCAGCGAACCGAGATCCTGGTCCATGCCCAGATAGGTGGCAGGATTGATCGTCGCCGCGGCCAGGGCCTGCATCGGGCTGAAGCCGCCGCGGACGAAGCTCCACATCTCCCAATGGGTGGCCAGGCCCTCGCGCTGACCGTGGCCGCCGGTGTTGACCAGAATACCCTCGTCCAGCAATGCCTTGGCGGCGGCCGCGGCATCGTCGTCCCGGTAATCCGCTTCCGGCGCCATCGGGCGACGTACCGAGCGTGGCTGCAACACGGTGGGCGGTACGAAGTTGGCGAGCAGCGGGTGCTTCCACACTTCCGTGTCCTGGTAGTAGTAGTCCTCCGAGGTCAGACCGCCAAACGTCACCACCAGGGTCGGGGTGTAGCCGGCCTGGCTCTGGCGCCAGTACTGGATGACATCGTCGTACAGGGTCAGCACCGGCACATTGTGCTCGATGCCGGTGATACCGTCGCCGATCAGGTTCATGTCCATGTGGTACAGCGCACCACCTTCCGCCACCGGCATCAGGCCTTCCTGTCGCGCCGCCTCAATTACCATCTGGCGCTGGTCCCGGCGCGGCTGGTTGTAGTTTTTCACGGTCACCGCGCCCTGGGCCTTGAGCCGGCGCACGTGGGCCAGGGCATCCTCGAGAGAGTCGACCGGGGACCAGCCGGTGGATTTGGCGCCGTAGATGATCTCCGCCGTGGAGAAGATGCGCGGCCCCAGGATCTTGCCGGCCCGGGCATATTCCGCCGCCGCAAACACCAGGTTGGCGCGACTGGACGGGTTGTGCACGGTGGTTACGCCCAGCGCCAGGTGCGCGAGCAGGTTCCAGTTCTGCTGCGGAATGATGTCGTTGCTGCCGTAGGGGCCGTGGGCGTGAATGTCGACAAAGCCCGGTACCAGGGTCTTGCCCGCCATATCGACGCTGCGGAAGCCATCCGGGATGGCGAGGTCGCTGTCACCCAGCGCGCGGATGCGGTTGTTTTCCAGCAGCAGGGTGCCGTCCTCGATGACGTCGCGGGCCGCGTTCATGGTCACGATGCGGGCGTTGGTCAGGGCCAGGCGCGTATCCGGCGTCGCGGCGTCCACGCGCATGGAGAGGTCGACGCCCTCGGTGCCGGGTTCGAATCCCGGGGCCATGGCGGCATCCACGGTGACCGTTTTCAGCTCGGCTCCGGTGCTCCAGCTCACGGCGCTGCCATCGCTGTTCCAGCTCAGGTAGGCGCCGCCGACCTTGCTCAGACGCACGGTGGGGAAGGCCGGCCTGGCCGCATCCAGCGCCAGCGGCTTGCCGGTCGGCGTGGCGGCGGCCAGGTAAATCTGCTGGCCGTCCTCGAAGACGATGTGGCGGCCGTCGGGCGCCAGGCGAATTGCGGTTGCCAGCTCGGCGCTGGCGACCTCGCGCACATCGTGACCACTGCGGCTCATGGAAATCAGGGTGGTGCTGGCGGTGCTGCTGCCGCGACCGCTGGCGCTGTCCGCTCGCTCCTGGGCATAGAGGCGGCCGTCGGGGCCGAAGTGCGGGTTGCGGCCGCGTTCGCTGACAAAGCTCATGTCCCCACTCTTGCGGTCCAGCAGGTAGAGCCCGGGCTGCACCGCCCACTCCGGATTGAGCAGGCTGCTGCCGGCCAGCTTGCGCAGGGCGAGGGTGTCGCCATCGGCGGCGATGGCGAGCTCCGTGTACTGCCCCTTGGGGTGGTCCAGGGCGCGGGACTTGCCGCCGCGGACAGACACACTGTGCACCCGGGTGAGGTCTCGATCGCTCCAGCGCAGGAACAGGATCTCGCGGCCGTCCGGGGTCCACGCCGGGGCATAGTCGAAACCGCTGCTGTCGTCGCTGGTGAGGCGCCGGGGGGCGCTGTCGCCGCGCTTGATGTAGAGCTGGCCCAGGGACTCGAACACCACTGCACTGCCGTCGGGGGAAGGCTGGGCAAAGCGGACCATGCGGGTGCGGAACTGCTCCGGCGCCACCTCGACCGGGAAGCGCACGGCGGGGTAGATGTCGCGGCTATCCTGCACACTGAAGGGAATTTCCGCCACTTCGCCGGAGGCGACCGCCAGGCGCCAGATCTTGCCCTGGGCCCAGAACACGATGTTGCGGCTGTCCGGGGTCCAGGCCATGTTCGGGTAGAGCCCGTGCACCGCCCAGGTTTCCTGCATGTCCAGGTCCAGGGCGTCGAACAGCATGCGCTCGGCACCGGAGTCCAGGTCCATCACGAACAGGCGCGAACTCGCCCGCACGCGCTTGACGTAGGCCAGCTGCTTGCCGTCGGGGGAGGGGGTGGCGCGCACGGCCCCGCCGGGGCCACCCGCCACGGTGCTGACGTCGCCGCTGGCGAGGTCGACGCGGCGGATCTGGAACAGTTCGGTATTGCTGTCCTGGTGATAGATGAACGTGTCGCCAGGGGTTGTATTCAGGGAGTAGTACAGGCTCTTCCCGTCCGGGCTGAAGGCGGGCTCACCCTGCTCCTTCTGGAAGGTCGGGCTGGGGCGCGGTACCACCAGCTGGCCGCTATTGTCCTCGCCACCGGCGGCGTGATAGAGCCAGATCTCGCCGGTGCCCAGGGAGCGCGAGGTGGTGAAGTGCTTGCGCGCCGCCAGGTATTGCCCGTCCGGGCTCCAGCTCGGGTTGTTGAGCAGGCGGAAAGTCTCGAAGCTGATCTGCCTGAGGTCGCCACTGCTGCGTTCCAGGGTCCAGATATTGTCGCCACCGGTGCGGTCCGAGGTGAAGGCGATGCGGCTGCCATCGGGGCTGTAGCGTGGCTGCATGTCCCAGGCGTGGCCGGAGGTCAGGGCCCGCGCCTCGCCGCCGGCGACAGGCAGTTCGTAGATATCGCCGAGCAGGTCAAAGACCAGGTGGCGGCCGTCGGGGGCGACGTCCAGGCTCATCCAGGTGCCTTCGCTGACCTCGAACCCGGCACTGACCGGCTCTGCAGAAAAGGCGGGGCGATTGACGTCCCAGCCCGGTGCCTCGGAGTCTGCGGTCGCCGGCGGGGCGACCGCCACCAGTGGGCTGCTGCACAGCAGCAAGAGACAAGAGCGCAGAGTTGGCTTCATAGTGGCATCCTTCGGTTACACTGCTGGGGTATTGCGCAGCTACGCGGGCGGAAGTGATCCAGTCAGCGAAAATGGCGTACCTTACTATGTCTGCATCCGGTATTGAACCGGATCCCAACCTGTCCCCGGAGAACCCATGGCTCACATTCGATCCCTGACCCTGGTATTGACGCTCGTTTTTGCCCTGCCGGCGCTGGCGGCGGAACTCAAGGTGGGCGACCCGGCCCCCGACTTCACCCTCGCCGCCAGTGACGGCAACACCTATACGCTGGCAGACTTCAAGGGCAAGCAGGCGGTAGTGCTGGCCTGGTTTCCGCGCGCCTTCACCTCCGGCTGCACGGTCGAGTGCAAGTCCCTGGCGGAAAACGGTCACCTGATCCGCGAGTACGACGTCAGCTATTTCATGGCAAGCGTGGATCCGCTGGTGGAAAACCAGCGCTTTGCGGAGGAAACCGGCGCCGACTTCCCGCTGCTGAGCGATCCCGACAAGGACGTTGCCGAGGCCTACGGTGTGTTAGCCGGTATGGGGTTTGCCAAGCGGCATACCTTCTACATCGGTGTTGACGGCACCATCCTCAAAATCGATACCGCGGTGCAGCCCGCCACCGCCGCCCAGGACATGGCGACCAACCTCGGTGAGCTGGGTATAGCGCTGCGGTGATACCGTTTCCAGACCCGGATAGCGGCGCTCCTGCTGGCACTCTTTATTGTTGGCCCCGCAGCTAAAGCGCCTCGAGGATCCCGCGCGAACTGATACCCAGCTCGGCGAAGCCCGGCAACGCGGGATCCGCCACGTTGTCCATGGTCATCAGCTGTACCTCGCTGATGGTCAGTGGCGGGCGCGGAAGCACCGCCAGCAGCCCCGCAGCCAGCCGCCACAGCGCGAACGGCACCGGCACCAGCACCTGCTGCCGTTCCTTTCCGCGCAGCGCCTGCCCGAGGATCTCACGGTAGGTGAGCAGGTCCTTCCCGCCCAGTTCATAGACTCGCCCTGCGGATCCCGGCCGTTGCAGTATCGCGGCGATCGCAGCGGCCACGTCGTCGACGAATACCGGCTGCAGGCGTGTGTTGCCGCGGCCGAACAGAGGTACCAGCGGCAATCGGCACACGGCCTGGAGACTCTCTGTCAAGCCACTCCCCGGGCCAAACAATGCCGATGGCCGCACGATAGTGGCGCCCTCGAACACCTTGCGCACACCAGCCTCGCCCTGCCCCCTGGCTCGCACATAGGCCGATGCGGATTGTGGATTCGCGCCGATGCCGGATATGTGGACCAGTCGCTCCACGCCCACCTCCCGGGCACACCGGGCTAGCTGCGCGGCAGCGTCGACGTGGATGTCCCGGAACCGCAGGCCGGGTCTCTGCTTGTACAGGGATACTGCATTGACCGCCACATCAGCGCCTTCCAGCGCCGCCCGCACCGAGCGTTGGTCGCGGATGTCGGTCTGCAAACGGAGGCTCCGGTCTGCGATGATACCCGGTATCAGCACCTCGGGGTTACGGGCGGCGATACGCACTTTCCAGCCATCGTCCGCCAGTTCGCGGGCAATCGCCCGCCCGAGGAATCCGGTGGCGCCAAATACGGTTGCGACGGAACTGTTCATGCGAAACCTCCTCGACTGTTGTTCGGTGGAAGTCGGTACAGGGTAGCAGCTGTGAGCATGGACCAGCCGGCGCGCTGGCGTTTTGGCACCGTCAGCCTATAATGCCCGCCTGATTTTTTCGACCCCGCACCCGCGCCGCCGTTCCAGCTGGCGCGCGCGGGTTATTGGCATCTGCTTTGTGGGAAGGGTAATGCTCAGCACCGGGCAAACACGCGAGCTGTTTCGTCTGGCACTGCCGATGGTGGTGTCACAGAGCGCGTTCGCCCTGATGGTTTTCACCGACCGCCTGTTCCTGTCGCGCATCGATGCCCTGCACATCGCCTCGGCTCTCGGTGGCGGCGTTACGTTCTTTGTCAGCGTGTCCCTGTTCCTCGGCGTCATGTCCTATGCCACGGCCCTGGTGGCGCAGTACTACGGCTCGGGCCAGATGGAAAAGTGTCCGCGCGTGCTCACCCAGGGCGTGCTGATGGCGCTGGCCTGCCAGCCGTTGTTGCTGGTGATAGCCTGGCTCATGGGCGGGCTGTTCGCCGTGATGGGCCACTCGCCCGAGCAGGTGGTGCTGGAGCGGCAGTACTATTTCGTGATGATGGCGGGTGCCATTTTTACCCTGGTGAAGGCTTGCGCCGCGGCCTATTTCTGCGGCATTGGCCGCACCCGGGTGGTGATGATCACCGATACCCTGGGTGTGCTGCTGAACATTCCCCTGAGCTACGTGCTGATCTTTGGCAAGTTCGGCTTTCCGGAGCTGGGTATTCGCGGCGCGGCGCTGGGTACCGTGATTGCCACCGCCTTCAGCATTGGCATTTATGCGCTGTTCTACTTCAACCGCATACACCGCGAGATATTCAAGGTGCGGAGCTCGTTCCACTACGACAGCGGCATCCTGCGACGCTATGTGCGTCTGGGGCTGCCGTCCGGATTCGAGACTTTTGTCGGTGCGGCTACCTTCAATTTCTTCCTGCTGTTGTTCCAGTCCTATGGCGTGGCAGAGGGTGCGGCCATGGCCATCGTCTTCAATTGGGACATGCTCAACTACGTGCCCCTGATCGGCCTCAACATTGCGGTCACCAGCTTGATCGGCCGCTACGTGGGCGCCGGCGACATGAGCCGCACCAATCAGGTAATCGCCGCGGGTTTCGTGATTGCGCTGGGCTACTCCCTGGTGCTGGCGGTGTTCTTTGTGGTGTTCCGACTGGAGCTGATGATGGTGTTCGCGACGCCGGAGCAGGATTTCAGCGAGATCGCCGAGCTGGGCGGCCGCATGATGCTGGGCATGGCCACCTACGTACTGGCGGACGCGATCATTCTCGTCTCCAGCGGCGTCTTGCGCGGCGCGGGGGATACCCGCTGGCTGATGAATACCTCCATGAGCCTGCACGTGCTGATGCTGGTAAGCCAGTACATCATGATCAAGCCGCTGGGGGTGGGGCCGCTGGCGAGCTGGTGGGGCTTTGTCGCCATGCTGCTGATCCTGGCCGTCGTCTACCTGCGGCGCCTGCTGGGGCAGACCTGGCGCAAGCCCTCGCGGCTGGCCCGGGTCATGGCCGAGTAACACCTGCGCGCGCGGCCGTCCTCAGAGGGTGAGGATGCGGCGCAACAAACCGTCTTCGCGACGCTGCTGTTCCCGCAGCAGCAGCAATTGCCGCAGCTGATCTTCAATCTCTTCCGCCACCTGGTCGCGGATCTTCTGTTGCTGCACCTTGCCCGGCTTGCGCTTGCTGAAGCGGGCCAGGCTCACCGGCTGGCCAAAACCCAGGTAGCAGCGCTGGGGCTTGGGCAGTAGCGTACCCAGCGCTCCCAGCGGCAGTGGTGGCAGCGCATCGGTGCGGGTGTCGTCGGTGAGCAGGCCCAACAGCCGCAACAGGCGCCCCGGCAGGGAATCGGGCAGGTCCTCGCTCTCGATCAGGTGGCTGTAGAACTCGTCCGGTCCGACAATGCCGAAAGGCATGATGGTATAGCCGTGCTCCGCCGCCATGCGGATAAAGCCGTAGCGTTCCTTCCACTGCAGCTGGTAGCGCTGGCGGCTGGGTTTGACCGCCTCATGGGCGCCGCCCGGAAACACCAGCAGGTCCTGGCCGTGGGCCATCAGGGCGCTGCAGACGTCGGGGTGGCCCATGGCCGCGCCGCGCGCCAGCAGCGCCTGTTCCAGCGCCGGATGGGTGAACAGGAACTTGTCTCCCAGCGGCCGCAGGAAGCGGTTGTACCGCTGGTGCATGATGGTGGCGACTACCAGGCCGTCGAGGGCGAACAGGCTGTGGTTGCCGACAAACAGGCAGGGCTGCGGCGGAATGTTGTCGACGCCGCGCACCACGGGACGGAACAGCCGTTGCACGATCTGCCAGGCGATCTTCACATCCCGATTGTGGGGTATGCTGGTGACGGCGAGGGCGCGCTCGATGTGGCGCTGCAGGCGCTCGCCCTGCAGCGGCTGGTTGTCCTTGTCCAGTAGGGTCATGGTGCAATCCGGTCGGCAATCTGTCGTCATTGTATCACTCGCTGCCGAGCAGGCGGCCGAGCCCGCGCTGGTGCAGGGCGTCCTCGAACAGTCGGCGAATGTCCGCGCTGTTGTCCAGCGTCAGGGCCTGCTGCGCCAGCGCGGCAGCGTCACTGGCTGCCATGGAACGCAGCAGCCACTTGATCCGCGGCAGTTTGGATGCGCTCATGCTGAGCTTGCGGATGCCGATGCCCAGCAGGAACACAACGGCTGCGGGGTCCGAGGCCATCTCGCCACACAGGCTCAGCGGCAGCCCGGCCCTTGTCGCCGTTGCGGTGATGCGCGCGATTTCCTGCAGTACCGCCGGGTGGATATGGTCGTAGGCCCCGGCTACCCGTGGATTGTTGCGGTCCAGGGCCAGCAGATACTGGCTCAGGTCATTGGAGCCAATGGAGACAAAGTCCAGCTTTGGCGCCCAGGCGGGCAGCAGGGAGATGGCCGCGGGTACTTCCACCATGATCCCGACCTGCGGCCGCCGCACTTCGACACCTTCGTCGCGTAATTGCTGCAGCGCATCCTGCAGCACATCGTGGAAAGCGTTGATCTCGCCGGTGTTGCTGACCATCGGCAGCAGTATGTGCAGTTCCTCGCCGCCAGCCGCCGCCCGCAGCATGGCCCGGACCTGGGTCATCAGCAGCGAGCTGTTGTCCAGGCAGAAGCGGATGCCGCGCCAGCCCAGGGCCGGGTTTTCCTCGTGGATGGGAAAGTAGGGCAGGGGCTTGTCGCCGCCAATGTCGAGGATGCGCATGTACACCGGGCGCCCGCGGTAGGCTGCCAATACCTGGCTGTAGATGTGCAGCTGCTCCTCCTCTGAAGGGAAGGTCTCGCTGACCATGAACGGCATCTCGGTACGATACAGCCCGATGCCCTCGGCGCCGTTGGCCAGCCCCGGCGAGATATCCGCCAGCAGCCCGGTATTCGCCAGCAGGCGCACACGCTCGCCGTCGGTGGTCGTGGCCGGCTGCTCGCGCAGTCCCGCCAGTTCCCCTCGCAGCAGCTGTTCCGCCCGCTGCAGGCGCTCAAATTCCAGCCGCACCGAAGGGCTGGGAAACAGAATGACCTGGCCGGTGTTGCCGTCGACGATCAGCGGACTGCCGTTGTCGATGCCTTTCAACTTGCCGGTGCCCATCACTGCCGGGATGCCGAGGGCGTTGGCCAGTACCGCGGTGTGGGACAGGCTGGAGCCCTCGTAGCAGACAATACCCACCAGCCGCTGCGGGTCGCAGGCGGCGATATCGGACACGCTGACCTTGGCCCCGGTCAGCACCAGTGGGCCGTGATCGTCAGCGGGCGTGTTCTCGGGTGCGCCGCTCCAGCTCTGGTAGAGCTTGTTGCCGAGGTGGTGCAGATCCTCGTTGCGGGCCCGCAGGTAGGGGTCCTCCATCGCCAGGAAGACCTCGGCATAGTGGTGTACGACCTGGCGCAGCGCCCCCGGCAGCCACTGGCCCTGGGCGATGGCCTGCTCCACGCCCACGCGCAGGCCCGGATCGTTGAGCAACATCTGGTAGGCGGTGAATACGGCACCGACACCGTCGGACAGCTGTTCGCCGAGCGCCTTGCGCTCGCTGTCGACATCGGCGCTGACCTTGGCCAGCAGCTGGTGCCACTCGCGGATACTGGCGGCCGGGTCTTCGCAAGGCCGGTCGGGTACCGCATAGAGGTCTACGGTCTCGCACAGCCAGGCGCTGCCGATACCGGTGCCCGGCGCGCCCTTGACGCCGCGGACGCGGCGCAGGGCATTGGCCGGTGCATGGGCGGCCAGCGGTTCCGGCGGCAATACCAGGGCGAGCTGGGTAGAGAGCGTGACCAGGAAAGCCTGTTCGTCCGCGGACATCACCCGTCCTTCCCGGGACTGCACCACCAGGACGCCGATGACGGCTCCGGCGCGTACCACCGGCACACCGCAGAAACTGCGGAACTCGTCCTCCCGGGTTTCTGCGAGATAGCAGAAATCAGGGTGCGAGGCGGCCTCGGCAACGTTGATCGGGTGCCGGCTCTGGGCCACGCGGCCAACCAGGCCGCGGCCCGGTGCGAGGCGGCTGTAGCCAACGGCCTGCGGATCCAGGCCGTGGCTGGCTACCAGCACCATGGTGCCGTCGATGGCCGCGATATACAGGCTGCAGACGTCCACGTTGATGGCACGGTGGATCGCCTCCACGATCAGCTTGACCTGGTCCTCGGTCTGGTCCGCCTGGGCGGCAGCCTGCACGATGCGGGTCAGTTCCTGCAGTGTGTTCATCAACGCGGTGTCCGTTCCTGTGTTGGCGCGGTTTGGGGGGCGGCGCACACGTCTAGTATCCGCTATAGTGGCAGGCCCTTGCCAGTACACCGAGAGAGGAAAACACCATGGCGGATACCGGATTGCAGTTGCGCACGCGCGTCAATGATGACAACACCCTGACCCTGTGGCTGGAGGAAACGCCCATCCCGCAGCCGGGACCGGAGCAGGTGCTGATCCAGGTGCAGGCGGCGCCAATCAATCCCTCCGATCTGGCGCTGCTGTTCGGCCCGGCCGACATGAGTACAGCGCGGGTCAGCGGCACTCCGGAACGTCCGGTGGTGACCGCCGACATTCCCCCTCAGGCCATGCGTATTGTCCAGGCCCGGGTCGGCCAGGCGCTGCCTGCCGGCAACGAAGGTGCCGGCAAGGTGATCGCCGCCGGCAATTCGGAGGCCGCCCAGGCCCTGCTCGGCAAGACCGTAGGCGTATTTGGTGGAGAAATGTTCGGCCAGTACCGCTGTGTCAACGCCCAGGCCTGCCTGGTGCTCAATGACGACACCACGGCGGAGGAAGGCGCCTCCTGCTTCGTCAACCCCATGACCGCGCTGGGCATGGTGGAAACCCTCCACCTGGAGAACCACGGCGCGCTGGTGCACACCGCCGCGGCCTCCAACCTCGGGCAGATGCTGAACCGTCTCTGTATTGCCGACGGCATCCCGTTGGTGAATATTGTGCGCAAGGACGAACAGGTAGCGTTGTTGCGGTCACAGAATGCGGAGCACGTGGTCAACTCCGAGGCCGGGGATTTCCAGCAACAGTTGCTGGCGGCGCTGGACACCACCGATGCCACCCTGGCTTTCGACGCCATCGGCGGCGGCAAGCTGGGCGGCACCATTCTCAACAGCATGGAAGCCGTCGCCGCCCGCAAGATGACCGAGTACAACCGCTACGGCTCCAATACGTTCAAGCAACTCTACATCTACGGGGGCCTGGACCTGGGGCCGACCGTGCTCACCCGCAATTTCGGCTTCGCCTGGAACATTGGTGGCTGGCTGCTGCCGCTGTTCCTGCAGAAGGTGGGCATGCAAAAAGCGGGCGCGATGCGGGCGCGGGTCGCTGCGGAGATCAAGACCACCTTCGCCAGCCACTACACCAGCAGGGTGTCCCTGGCCGAAGCTCTCAGCCTGGACGCCATAGGCGCCTACAATCGCCGCGCCACCGGCGAGAAGTACCTCGTGCTGCCGCAGGCCTGAGGCCCGGCAAGCCCCGCCATTTCCGGGTATCATGGCGGCCTTTCAGTTACCGGAGGCCACCATGAGTCGATTCATCCTCGCCCTGCTGCTGTGGGGCGCCACCCTTGCCGGCGCCGCGCCAGCAGACGACTTCCAGCGCATTGTCGATGCGCACTGGCAATGGCATCTGCAGCAGCACCCCCAGCTTCGCACCCAGCTTGGCGACAGTAGCGCCAACGACCGCTGGGAGGACATGAGTCTCGCCGCACACATCGCCCGCGATGCCCGCCGCAGTGAGTTCCTGGCGCAGCTGGCGGCAATCGATGTGGCAGCGCTGTCCGACCAGGACCAGCTCAGCCACGCCATGTTGCTGCAGCGCCTGCAGGGGGAGCGCGCAGC
Source organism: uncultured Haliea sp. (assembly GCA_963974125.1). Taxonomy (GTDB): domain Bacteria; phylum Pseudomonadota; class Gammaproteobacteria; order Pseudomonadales; family Halieaceae; genus Haliea. The sequence continues at coordinate 37,370 of CAXBCH010000042.1, forward strand.
CCAGGCGCTGGGCCTGCATCTGATGCCGGTCAACATGCGCTCCGGCCCCCAGCATTTGCATACGCTCGCGGAGCAGATCGATTTTCGCCGCGAACAGGATTACCGCGCTTGGCTGGTGCGTCTGCAGGCACTTCCCGACCTGCTGCTGCAGTACCGGGAACTGCTGGAGGAGGGCATTCTGCAGCAGCGTACCCAGGCCCGCATCGTCATGGAGCGGGTGCCTGAGCAGATCGATCGCCTGCTTGCAGGCCCACCGGAGGACAGCCCGTTTTACCGGCCGTTCCGCAATGCCCCGCCGGAGCTTTCCGCCGCTCAGGCAGCGGAGCTTCGGCGCAGCGCTGCCCAGGTGATTCGCACCCAGGTCAATCCGGCGCTGGCGGAATTCCGCGATTTTATCAGTGCGGTGTACCTGCCTGCCTGTCGTGATCAGCCGGGTATCGGCAGCCTGCCGGGTGGCGGGGAACTGTACCGTCATCTCGCCCGTCATTTCACCACCACCGACATGACCCCGGAGGCGATTCACGAGATCGGCAAGTCGGAAGTGGCGCGCATTCTGGAAGAGATGGAAGAGGTCAAGGACAGCGTTGAATTCGACGGTGACCTGCAGGCGTTCAATGACTTCCTGCGCACCGATCCGCAGTTCTACTACGACACCCCGGAAGCGCTGTTTGAAGGCTACCTGGCGGTCTCCAAGCGGCTGGACCCGGAACTGGTCAAATTGTTCGGCAAGCTGCCGCGCATGCCCTACGGCGTGCGCCCGATTCCGGACACCATCGCGCCGGATACCACCACTGCCTACTACAGTCGTCCAGCCGCCAACGGCACCCGCGCGGGGTACTACTACGTCAACCTGCACCGCCCCGAGGTGCGGCCGAAGTACGAAATGGAGGTCCTCAGCGTACACGAGGCGGTGCCCGGCCATCACCTGCAGATCGCCCTGGCCCAGGAGCTGGAGGGGCTGCCCATGTTTCGCAGTACTGGCGGTGAGACTGCGTTTGTCGAGGGTTGGGGCCTGTACTCGGAGCGCCTGGGTTACGACATGGGGCTGTATACCGACCCCTATTCACGCTACGGCCAGCTCACCTATGACATGTGGCGGGCGGTGCGTCTGGTCGTGGATACCGGCATCCATTATTTTGGCTGGAGCCGGCAGCAGGCCATCGACTACTTCAAGGACAATGCAGCCAAGACCGAGGCTGATATCGTCAACGAGATCGACCGCTATATCGGCTGGCCGGGACAGGCTCTCGCCTACAAGATCGGCCAGCTGAAGATACTGGAGCTGCGCGCACGTGCGCAACAGGCGCTGGGCGAACGTTTCGATATCCGCGCCTTCCACGACCACCTGCTCAGTGCCGGGGCAATTCCGCTGGATGCGCTGGAGCAGCGCATGGACGCCTGGATCGGCGCCCAGCGCGGCTGATCAGGCTGGCACAGCAGCCCGGTGGGGCAGGGCGGCCGCCGGGGACTGCCCCAGCAGGCTGCTGTAGCGCGCCTCCAGGCCGCTGCAGGTGTCCCGCACGCTGCCCATCGCTGTCGGCTCCAGCGGCGGCAGCACACTGATGCGGATGGTCGCGGGGCGAATCAGGAAGCCGCCCTTGGGCAGGGCGTCTTTCACGTTGTGCAGTACGATCGGCACGATGGGCACGCCCATCTTGCGGGCCAGGAAAAACGCACCGTGCTTGAAGGGCTGGATGTGGCCCAGGGTGCTGCGGGTGCCTTCAGGGGCAATGACCAGGGAGCGGCCGCTGGCCAACACTGCCTGGGCTTCCTGCAGGACCGCCGACTGATTGCTCGCCTGGCGATCGACGAAGATGGTTCCCGCCTGTTGCAGCAGCGATCCCAGTACCGGTATCCCCGCCATTTCCTGTTTGCAGAAGGGCACCACATCCCGCCGCAGGAGATGGGCAAGCACCATGGCAGTAACCGTCCGGTAAACCCATCTTTTCGAGTGCCGCGAACTGCGTAAGCTAGGTGCCCACCTATCTTAAGTGGGCACCTGATATGGATAACGAAGCGGCTCTTCCAAGGATCATCAAGCGGCGCCGTCGCTACTCTGCGGGGTTCAAAAATCGAGTGT
>CAXBCH010000043.1:0-39392 GCA_963974125.1 uncultured Haliea sp.
GCAGCGCGACACGCCGGCGACGCAGGCGCGCCGCGCGGTCGCCAGCAGCCGAGCCTGTTCCGGGTCCGGGACTTCCAGGCCAGCCAGGTCGGCCACCGTGAGCTGCCGCAGCAGCCTGCCGTCGCCGCCCTTGATGCCGGCTGCCGCGCCGAACAGGAGCAGCTTGTCGGCGCCGATGCTGGCGGCACAGTGCACTGCGATATCCTCCAGCATCAGGTTGAAAATTTCCCCGGTGGGCGAGTAACCCAGCGGCGACAGCAGCACAATGGAACCCATCGCCAGTTGCTGCTGGATACCCTCGCGGTCGACGCGACGCACCCGGCCGGTGTGCTGGTAATCGACGCCGTCCACGATCCCCAGCGGCCTGGCGGTAACGAAGTTGCCGGAGCAGACCCGGATCCGCGCCCCCTGCATGGGGGAGTTGGGCAGGCCCATGGACAGCAGGGCCTCGATCTGCGCGCGCAGGGAGGCGGCGGCATCGGTGACGTGGTGCATGCTGGCGCTGTCGGTGATGCGCATGTTGTCGTGGAAGCGACTGGGAATGCCGGCCTGCTCCAGGCGGGCGTCAATCTGTGGCCGGTTGCCGTGAACCAGTACCAGGCGTACCCCCAGGCTGTGCAGCAGGGCCATGTCGTGGAGAATGGTGGCAAAGTTGGGATCCTGGGCGCCATCGCCCCCCAGCATCAGGACAAACGTCCGCGACCGGTGGGTATTGATGTAAGGCGCCGTATTCCTGAACCAGCGAATATGATTGCGGCTGGGGGTGGTCACGTCGATGCTTCCGGTTCTGCTGGCAATGGTCGTCAAGGGTACCGAAAGCGGCCCCGTCCGACTAATGCAATTTTCACAGCCGGTGGGAGCCCGCTGGCCCAGGCCACCTTCTCTGTCCGCTGCGCGGCCATTCACCTTGTCAGCGGGCGATTAATCGCGCGGGGACCGCGCTCCTACCGGAGCAATGTGGGAGCCCGCTCCGCGGGCGATGATCCGCGCAGCGGCCAGTCACAGGCAGTAGCGGGCGATGCACTGCTGCAGCAGGTCGATACAGGGCTGGATCTGGTCCAGCTCCAGATACTCATCGGGCTGGTGGGCGCGATCAATGGAACCGGGCCCCATCACGATCGTCTCCATGCCCAGCGCCTGCAGGAACGGTGCTTCGGTGGCGAAACCGACGGCCCTGGCGCTGTGGCCGGTAAGCTTTTCCGCCAGCCGTACCAGCTCGCTGTCCGCGGCCTGCTCGAAGGGCGGTACCGGCTCCACCAGCGGCCGCAGGGCGATGCCGGCGCCTCGTTCGACGGCGATGCGCTGCAGCCGCTGCTCCAGGTCCTGGCGTACGCCAGCGGCCGCCGCTGCCGGGGTCAGGCGCAGGTCGAAGTGCAGTTCGCAGCCGCCACAGATGCGGTTGGGGCTGTCACCGCCGTGGATACAGCCGAGGTTGAGGGTGGGGAAGGCCACCTCGAAGGCGCTGTTGCTGTAGCGCTGCGCCAGCTCCTGCCGGAACAGCATCAGTTCCGACAGGACGCCGTGCATGACATCGATCGCATTCACCCCCAGCGCCGGATTGGATGAATGGCCGGCACTGCCGGTGATCTGGATGGACTCCATCATGATGCCCTTGTGCAGGCGCACCGGCACCAGCGAGGTGGGTTCGCCGATGATGGCCGCCCGCCCCCGCGGCTGCCCGGCTGCCGCGAGTGCGCGGGCACCGTTCATGGAGCTCTCTTCGTCGGCGGTGGCGAGGATGATCAGCGGCTGTTTGAGCGGCGCGTCGACAAAGGCCCTGGCGGCGGCGATGGCAAGTGGGAAAAAGCCCTTCATGTCGGTGCTGCCGAGCCCGTAGAGACGGTGGTCGCGCTCGGTGAGCTGCAACGGGTCAGAGCGCCAGCGGCCTTCGTCAAACGGCACGGTATCGGTATGCCCGGCCAGCACCAGGCCCCCGGGACCGGCCCCCAGGGTAGCGATCAGGTTGGCCTTGCGGCCGTCCTCGGAGACGTCGGTGATTTCGGTCGCAAAGCCCAGGTCGCCCAGCCAGCCCGCCAGCAGCTCGACTACGGCGCGATTGCCCTGGTCCCAGGACGGGTCGGTGGAACTCACGGATGCGGTGCCGACCAGAGCCTGCAGCTGGCGGATGATCTGTTGCTCGTGCTGGCTCATCGCTGCTCCCGGGTCTAGCCGAACATGCCTTTGAACATGAAGAAGAACAGGATTGCCAGGCCCGCGCCCCCTGGCAAGGTAATGACCCAGGACATGAATATGGTGCCGATGGTGCGCAGGTTGAGGGCGGCGATGCCGCGGGCAAAACCGACGCCGAGCACGGCTCCGACCAGGGTGTGGGTAGTGGAAATCGGCAGGCCGGTACCCGAGGCCAGCACCACGGTGGATGCCGCGCCCAGTTCCGCGGCAAAGCCGCGGCTGGGGGTCAGTTCGGTAATCTTGCGACCCACCGTCAGGATCACTTTCCAGCCATAGGTCACCAGGCCCACCACGATACCCAGGGCGCCGACCATCAGGATCCACCAGGGCAGCGGTGCCTGGGAAGAAATGATGCCGCCGGACAGGACGGTGTTGGCGACCGCTGCCAGCGGACCAACGGCATTGGCGACATCGTTGGAGCCGTGGGCAAAGGCCATGGCGCAGGCGGTGAAGATCATCAGGATGCCGAAGACCCGCTCCACGTTGGCATAGCGGTGCTCCTGGTTGGGCAGTTCCTTGATCCTGCGCAGCAACAGGCTGCCGATGCCGGCCACCAACAGGCCTGTGAACACGGCGACTGGCAGCGCGTTGGCAAAGTTGCTGCCCAGGCCAAGGTCCAGGTCCAGGCCAACATGCTTCAAGCCTTTCACCAGGGTGACCATGGAGATCATGAAGCCCACCATCCACATGTACACGGGAATGAATTTTTTCGCGCGGTGAAAGGGGTCCTCGGTATCCAGAATCAGTATCTTCACGCTCATGAACAGGCCATAGGAGATCGTGCCCGCCAGCAGGGGCGAGACCAGCCAGCTGGCGGCAATCGTTCCGACCTTGGCCCAGTGCACCGCCTCGACGCCGATCCCGACCGCCGCGAAGCCGACGATGGCACCGATGATCGAGTGGGTGGTGGAGACTGGCCAGCCCTTGATGCTGGCGATCATCAGCCAGGTGCCCGCCGCCAGCAGCGCCGACAGCATCCCGTAGACCATGAGCTCTGGCCGGCCCTCCATGGACTCGGCATCGATGATGCCCTGGCGAATGGTGGAGGTGACCTCGCCGCCGGCCAGGTAGGCGCCGAGGAACTCGAAGATCATCGCCACCAGGATGGCCTGTTTGAGGGTCAGCGCGCGGGAGCCAACCGAGGTGCCCATGGCATTGGCGACATCGTTGGCGCCGACGCCCCAGGCCATGAAGAACCCGAACAGGCAGGCCAGGACCAGCAGAATGGTGCCGTATTCCGCAATAATCTCCATCGTTGGTTCCTATTTTGCTATCAGGATCTGCAGGCGGTGCCCCACCCGCTCAGCGGAGTCGGCGAGGCCGGCGAGCAGTTCAATGACCTTGTAGTAAAACATCACATCCACCGGATACAGTTTCTTCTCCAGCTTGAACAATCTCGCCCGCAGGGCCTGTGACTGCTTGTCGGTACGGCCTTCCAGCTTGTCCAGCTCCTTGATCAGGCCCTCGACATGGACCACTTCGCGGCCGCTGAAACCGACCTCCAGCAGTTCATCCAGCTCGCGAATCGCCACCAGGGCCTGCTCGCAGGTGGCGGTGCAGGCCTTGACGAACTCCAGCAACGGCTTTTCCAGTTTTCCCGGGAACTGCATCTGTCGCCCCAGCATCAGGCCGGCCACATCCTTGGCGGTATTGGCGACATGGTCCTGGATCGTGACCAGCTCCAGCAGGTCCGAGCGCGGGACTGGCAGGAACAGGCTGTTCGGGAGATGACGCCGCACCGAGCGCTTGAGCTTGTCCGCCTCCCCCTCGGCATCACTGATGCGGTTGAAGATCTCGCTGGCGCTATCCCAGTCATCGCCCTGGGCGGCCTCGATAAACGCCGGCAACAGTTGCGCGGCGTCATTGGCAACCTGCATGTGTTCCTGGATGGGTCTGATCGGCGATCTGCCGAACAGGCTGCTTAACGGATTCGAACTGGGCATGAGGTACTCCCCTGGATGCAGGCGCGAAGTATAGGGGAGGGGTGAGCGTCTGTCACACCGGCTGCAGCTGCCCCGCGTCGGGCCGCCGTGCTGTGATAGCATGGTCCAACAGTCGCAGACGGACCCCGCGAGGCCCCAACTGATGAACGCGAAATTCGGCCCGGAGTACGCCGAACGACCCCTTGACCTGTATTCCCTGGTGACGGACCTGCACACCTCCGGACGTCTCGGGGACGCGGATCGCGAGCGTTTGGCCAGGCTCGGCATCGGCAGTGTGCACCCGCTGGTTTTTCTGTCGGAACAGAAGATTCCTGATCTCTCCCGCCCGGGCCAGACCCTGGACATGGAGGCCCTGCTGCACTGGCTGGGTGAGCGCACCGGCCAGGCGGTGCACGAGATAGACCCGCTGAAAATCAATGTCGGCGCGATCAGCGAGGTCATGTCCAGGGCCTTCGCCCAGCGCCACCGGATCCTGGCCGTGGAGGTCACCGGGGACGAGGTGGTGGTGGCCAGTGCCGAGCCCTGGATTCGCAGCTGGGAGCGCAACCTGGAGCATGTCCTGCGCAAGCGTATCCGCCGCGTACTGGCCGATCCGCGCGACATTACTCGCCATACGGCGGAGTTCTACAGCATGGCGCGCTCGGTGCGCGGCGCCCGCACTAGCGGTGTGGCGCCTGGCGCGGCGCCCGGCGTCGTCAACCTGGAGCAGATGCTGGAACTGGGTTCGACCCAGGAGCCCGATGCCAATGACCAGCACATCGTCAATATCGTCGACTGGCTGCTGCAGTACGCTTTCGAGCAGCGCGCCTCGGATATCCACATAGAACCCCGGCGTGACCAGGGCCATGTCCGGTTCCGCATCGACGGTGTCCTGCACAGCGTCTACGAATTGCCGCAGCAGGTCTGTGCCGCGGTCACCAGCCGGATCAAGATCCTCGGGCGCATGGATGTGGCGGAAAAGCGCCGGCCCCAGGACGGGCGCCTGAAAACCCGCTCGCCCCACGGTGGCGGCGAGGTGGAGCTGCGCCTGTCGACCCTGCCGACGGCATTCGGCGAGAAGCTGGTGATGCGGATTTTTGACCCGGACCTGCTGCAGAAGAGCTTTGCCGAGCTCGGGCTGGAGGACGACGACCTGCGCCGCTGGCAGGCGATGACCGCCACCGGCAACGGCATCGTGCTGGTCACCGGCCCCACCGGCTCGGGCAAGACCACGACGCTCTATTCCACCCTGCGCCGGCTGGCGACGCCGGAAGTGAACGTCTGCACCATCGAGGACCCGATCGAGATGGTAGAGGACAGTTTCAATCAGATGCAGGTCAATCACGGTATCAAGCTGGATTTTTCCTCCGGCGTGCGCGCGCTGATGCGGCAGGACCCGGACATCATCATGGTCGGTGAGATTCGCGACCTGGAGACCGCGCACATGGCGGTGCAGGCGGCCCTCACCGGCCACCTGGTGCTGTCGACGCTGCACACCAACGACTCCCCCGGCTCGGTGGCCCGCCTGCTGGAGCTGGGCATGCCCGCCTACCTGATCAAGGCTACCTTGCGCGGCATCATGTCCCAGCGCCTGGTGCGCATCCTGTGTACCGCATGCAAGGTTTTTGGCCCCACGGATCTGGATGCCTGGGAGCAGCTGGTGCAACCCTTCACAATGCCGGCGCCGGAACGCACCGCGCGCCCGGTGGGCTGCAAGGCCTGTCGCGACACCGGCTACATGGGTCGCCAGGGCATATTTGAACTGCTGGTCAACAGCCCCGCCGTGGCCGCCTGCATTACGCCGCAGATGGAAGCGCGCGAGGTGCGCAATGTCGCCATGGCGGAGGGCATGCGCACCCTGCGCCTGGCCGGTGCCGCCCGGGTTGCTTCCGGCCAGACCACCGTCGAGGAGATCATGCGGGTGGCGCCCATGTTCGACGCCTGACAACTGCCATGGACCCTGCTGCGACAATGATTGCTACCGATAGTTTGCCTCCCGAACTGGCCGCCGCGGCCACGACTGCCTGGCGCCATGTGCAAGACCACCACGATGCCGCCGCACTCTCCGACCTGGCCAGGGCACTCGCCGCAGATGTCGAAGCCGGGGTCGAGCTGGCCCGGGTACTGGCCTGCAGCCCCTTTGTTGCCGGCCTGGTGCGGCGGCAGCCGCGGTTACTGGCCGCGCTCCTCGAAGAGGGGCTGCTGCGGCGCAGCCTGCAACCGGACGAGTTGCAGGCAGAGCTGCGGCAGTGGCTGGCGCCACCGCAAGCCGAGCTCCATCCGGTGCTGCGGCGTTTTCGCGCGCGGCATATGCTGCGCATTGTCTGGCGTGACTTCTGCCGCAGCGCCGACACCCAGGAAACCGTGGCGGATACTTCGGCGCTGGCGGAAGCCTGCATTACCCTGGCCCAGGCGCATTTGCAGCAGCAGCTGGAGGCCCGTTTCGGCATCCCCCGCGGCGACCGCAGCGGGGAAGCCCAGCAGTTGATCGTCATCGCCATGGGCAAACTGGGCGCCAGGGAGCTGAACGTCTCTTCGGATATCGACCTGATTTTTGCCTTTCCCGAATCCGGCGAGACCGATGGCGAGCGCCGCAGCATCAGCAATACGGAGTTTTTCACCAAGCTGGGCCAGGGCCTGATTACCGCCCTCGACCAGGTGACCGCCGACGGCTTTGTGTTCCGGGTCGACATGCGCCTGCGGCCCTATGGCGAGAGTGGTTCGCTGGCACTCAATTTTGCCGCGCTGGAGGAGTACTACCAGGATCAGGGCCGGGACTGGGAGCGCTATGCGCTGATCAAGGCCAGGCCCGTGAGCGGGGATCCCGCCCGCGGCGCCGAGATGATGCAGATGTTGCGGCCATTCGTGTTTCGGCGCTACGTGGACTTCGGGGTCATCGAAAGCCTGCGCGGCATGAAGCAGATGATCAACAGCGAAGTGCGGCGGCGAGGCCTGCAGGAGGACGTCAAGCTGGGCCACGGCGGCATTCGCGAGGTGGAGTTTATCGCCCAGTGCTTCCAGTTGATCCGCGGCGGCCGCGACCTGGGCCTGCAGCAGCGCGAGCTGCTCCGGGTGCTGGAGGAGTGTGTCGAGCTCGGTTGCCTGCCCGCTGCCGCAGTTGCCGAGCTGCGCGCCGCCTACCTGTTCCTGCGCGACAGCGAGCACGCGATCCAGGGCTATCGGGACCAGCAGACCCAGGCGCTGCCCGCGGACCCCCTGCAGCGGCTGGCGCTGGCGACGGTGATGGGCTTTGCGGATTGGGACAGCTATCTGCAGGCGCTGGCCGAGCACCGCGAGCGGGTTGCGGCACACTTTCGCGACCTGATCGCAGTACCTGACGACGAGCAGAACACGGCCGCTGAAGAGCTGCCGCCCTGGGGTGACGACCTGGACGAGGCAACCCTCGCTGGCCTCGGTTACCGCGAGGCCAGCGCCAGCCTGGAGCGGCTGCGGACCCTGCAGCACAGTACCCGGGTGGCGACCCTGCAAGCGGAGGGCAAGGAGCGGCTGCAGCAATTCATGCCGCGGCTGCTGCTCGCCTGCGCCGAGGCGGATGACCCCGACCGCGCCCTGATGCGTACCCTGCCCTTTGTCACTGCCGTGCTGCGGCGCAGCGCCTATCTGGCCCTGCTGCTGGAAAATCCACCGGCGCTGGCGGAGCTGGTCCTGCTGTGCAATGCCAGCCCCTGGATTGCGGATCAGTTGCAGCGGCACCCGGTGCTGCTGGATGAACTGCTGGACCGGGGCAGTCTCTACACGGCGCCGGACAAGTCCCTGCTGGCGACCGAGCTGCGCCAGCAGGTGGCGCGCCTGCAGCCGGGCGATCTGGAGGAGCAGATGGATGCCCTGCGCTACTTCAAGGCCTCCCATGTGCTGCGGGTGGCCGCCAGCGAGCTGGTCGGGCGCCTGCCCCTGATGCAGGTCAGCGACAAGCTGACCTGGATTGCCGAGGTGATTCTGGAGCAGGTACTGGCCGTGGCCTGGACCGACATCAGCGCCCGTTTCGGCCAGCCCCGGCGCGACTCGGACGGCTATGGCTTTGCCATTTTTGGCTACGGCAAGCTGGGCGGCATAGAGCTCAGCTACGCCTCCGACCTGGATCTGGTGTTCGTTTATGACGCGGACGCGCAGGGCGTCACCGACGGCGAGCGCAGCATCGACAACGTCAAGTTCTATACCCGCCTGGGTCAGCGCGTGATCCATATACTGGAGACGCGCATGGCCATGGGGCAGCTGTACGAGGTCGATATGCGACTGCGGCCCTCCGGCGCCTCCGGCCTGCTGGTCAGCAGCCTGAAGGGTTTTCGCGGCTACCAGGAGGACACCGCCTGGACCTGGGAGCACCAGGCGCTGGTGCGGGCGCGGCTGGTGGCCGGCGATCCGGCGGTTGGCGCGGGGGTGGATGCGGTGCGCCGGGATATCCTCTGCCGGGTCCGCGACGAGTCGGCGCTGGCGGCGGAGGTGGTCGCCATGCGCGAGCGCATGCGCAAGGAGCTGCTGCCGTCGCAACCGCCAGTGGATCAGGAATTTGATCTCAAACAGAGCACAGGTGGTATCGTTGATATTGAATTTATGGTGCAATATGCGGTTCTGGCGTGGTCCCACCGCGTGCCTGAGCTGGCGCGCTGGTCGGACAACATCCGCATTCTGGAAACCCTGTCCGAGGCCGGCCTGTTCGAGCAGGGCGAGAGCAGAGCCCTGATCGAGGCCTATCTGGCGTTCCGGTCCGTCGCTCACCAGCTGGCGCTGCAACAACTGCCGGGCAGGGTGCCCGGGGACGAGTACCGCGAGCAGAGAGCCAGTGTGGAAGCCGCCTGGCAGCGCCTCTTCGGGGCACAGTACAAACCAACATGACAGCGGGACTGAACATGAGTGCAACACCGAATTTTGCGGATCGGGATGGTGTAATCTGGCTGGACGGCGAGCTGGTGCCGTGGCGCGAAGCCAAGGTCCACGTCCTGACCCACACCCTGCATTACAGCATGGGCGTGTTCGAGGGTGTGCGTGCCTACCAGACCCCTGATCGCGGTACCTGCGTATTCCGGCTCAAGGAGCACACCGACCGGCTGTTTCGTTCGGCCCATATCCTGCGCATGGACATGCCCTGGGACAAGGACACCCTGAACGAGGCCCAGCGCACGGTGGTGCGGGAAAACGGTCTCAACGAGGCCTACCTGCGGCCGATGTGTTTTCTCGGCTCCGAGGGCATGGGCCTGCGGGCCGACGGCCTCAAGACGCATGTCATGGTGGCGGCCTGGGAATGGCCTTCCTATATGGATCCGGAAGCGCGCGACCGCGGCATCAAGGTGCGCACGTCGTCCTATACCCGCCATCATGTCAATATCACCATGTGCAAGGCCAAGGCCAACGGCAACTACATAAACTCCATGCTGGCCCTGCGCGAGGCGCTGGACAGCGGCGCGGAAGAAGCGCTGATGCTGGACAACGAGGGCTATGTGGCCGAAGGCAGCGGCGAGAATGTGTTCGTGGTGCGCGACGGCCATATTTTCACGCCGGACCTGACTTCCTGCCTTGACGGGATTACCCGCAACACGATCTTCGCCCTGGCGGCGGAGCTCGGTTACGAGATCCGTGAGCGGCGCATCACCCGTGACGAGGTCTATATCGCCGACGAGGCCTTCTTCACCGGCACCGCTGCCGAGGTGGTGCCGATTCGGGAGCTCGACGGCCGCCAGATCGGAACCGGTTCCCGCGGCCCGCTCACCGAAAAGCTGCAGGCCATGTACTTTGATTCAGTGCGCGGCAACCGGCCGCAACACCCGGAGTGGCTGACGCCTGTTGCCTGACGGCGTGGTCTCCTCTGCAGTGACGAGGGTTGCCCATGAATGATCAGCAAGCAAGGCTCGCCGATGGTGTGTTTTATCGCCACTGGCCCGCCAGTGGCAGTGTTCGCGGCGTTATCCTGCTGGCCCATGGCCTCGGCGAGCACAGCGGGCGCTACCAGGGGCTCGCAGAATTTTTCTGCCCCCGGGGCATTGCGGTTGTTGCCCCCGACCATTTTGGCCACGGTCACTCCCCGGGCCACCGGGCCCATATCGGCAATTTTGCTGAGTTTCTGCAGCCCCTGTTGCAGCTGCGGGCGCTGATTGCCCAGTGGTATCCCTCGGCCCCCTGCTTTCTGCTGGGCCACAGTCTCGGTGGCCTGATTGCCGCCCGCCTGTTGCTGGATGCCCAGGACCAGTTCGCTGGCGCGGCCCTGTCCGCACCTGCCCTGGCGGTAGCCGAGCCGCCATCGCCACTGCTGCTGTGGCTCAATCGCGTGCTCGCCCGTCTCTGGCCCACACTGGGCATGCTCAAGCTCGATGCCAGCCAGGTCAGCCGGGATCCCGAGGTGGTCGCTGCCTACGAGGCCGATCCGCTGGTGCACCACGGCAAGGTCAGCGCGCGGCTGGTGGCGGAATTGTTTGCCACCATGGAGCAGGTCAATGTGCACAGCGCGGCAATCACCCTGCCGCTGCTGCTGCTGCACGGCGAAGCGGATGTGATGACGGCGCCCGCCGGCTCACAGGGTTTCAGCGCGGGGGTCGGTTCCGCCGATGTCACCCTGCGCCTGTATCCGGGCCTGTACCACGAGATCTTCAACGAGCCGGAACGTCTGCAGGTGCTGGAAGATCTCGACCAATGGTTGCAGCAGCGCCTGCCGCCTGAGCAATAGCGCAGCGGCAGGTCGCCATCGCTACTTCCCGGACTTTGACTTCCCGGCCTCGGGTGGCGGTGACAGCGGGTACACCTCGGGCGCATCCGGCTGGTTTTCCAGATACAGGGAACGGCTCGGGAAAGCAAAGCCGGCGCCGGCACCCTCGACAATCTCCTTGATCTTGCAGGCCAGGCGCTCCTTGATCTCCAGCCAATCCCCCCAGACCGTGGTGTGGGTGAAACAGTACAGGAGAATATCAATCGAGCTGTCGTTGAAGGAGTCGATGCGCACGAAAGTGGCAACTTCTTCGGGCCTGGCGAACTCCTCGCTGTTGAGAATGTAGTGCTCAATGGCATCGCGAATCTCCCTGAGCTGCTCGAGACTGGTCCTGTATTCCAGCCCCAGCATCCAGCGAATACGGCGGTGGGTCATGCGGGAAAAGTTGGTGACGGCGTTGTCAGCCAGTCTCGCGTTGGGAACATAGACCGGCGCCCGGTCGAAACGGCGTACAGTGGTAGTGCGAAAGCCGATCTGCAGCACCGTGCCCTCGACAATCCCCTCGACATTGATCCAGTCTCCGGGCTGGAAGCGGCGTTCGCCAATGACGAAGAAGCCGGCGATCAGGTTCTTGAACAGATCCTGTGCCCCCAGGGCGACAGCGACACCGAACAGCCCCAGGCCGGCGATGATGGGGCCGACGGCAATGCCCCAGAGCTCAAGGATTGTGGCTACGCCGACAATGATGAACAATACCCTGGATATCTTGACGATCCAGTCGATCATGGCCTGGGTCAGGAAACTATTGGCCCTGTGCAATACCTCGCCCAGCGGGCCAGTCAGCTGATGAAAAGTCCAGAACAGGGTAAAGACAACCAGGGACCGGTTGATGTTGTAGAAAAAGGTGGCGAGTGTCTCATCCACCTTGAGTACGCTGGTGGCGAAGAATACACCCAGCACAACCGGCACGAAGCGCAGTGGCCTGCGAATGGCGTCCAGCAGCAGGTCGTCGAACTGGGTATGGCTTCTCTCCGCCGCTCGCTGCAGGGCTCCCAGTACATGGCGCGTGAACAGGTTGCGAAACGCCAGAGCAAGCAGGAATATCAGTATCGCTACCATGATGTGGACGAAATCCACGCCGTACACACCCTGCTGCCAGACTTCTACCAGCAGCTGCCAAAAGTCCTTGATTGATGCTATTTCCATAACCCGTCCCCTGCTTTTTCGGGCAGGATAATGAACGCTACCATTCGCATATGCAAACCCTGCCCTGGAGCCCGGCATGACCCGAACCATCATTGCTGTCCTGATCTTCGTCGCTTCGGCGGCCCTGCTCTGGTACGTATTCCTCGAGCGGCCGCCGGCAGTGACCGCGCCGCCCGCTCCCGCTGCTGTTGCCGATATACGTCGCGATACCGACTGGTACCCCCGCCGCGACTGGGAGCAGGATAGCCCCGGTACCATGAACATATCTGTTTTTGCCTACCGGGACCGCAACCGGGACGGTGTACTCGACCCCGGTGATGTGCCGATGGCCGCCGTCGCGATCCTGCTTGAACGGCCCGATGGCAGCCTGCGCATGACCCGCACCAACATCAACGGTTACGCCAACTTTGGTGTTCACCTGAACAATGCCAGCGCCGATATCGGCGAGCCCGGCCGCGACTACCGCTTTGAGGTGCAGGTGCCTCCGGGCTGGGAGGTCTCCAGCGGCAGCGGCTTCCACAGCGCACGGTTCGAGAAGCGCCCCGGCACGCCCGCCGGGATGGTCACCGCCTCGCCGCCACCGGTCATCGGCCTGGCGCCGGTGCTTGCGGTAAGCGGCCGCCAGGCGGCGGACGCCGGGGCACTGGTGGCTGTGGCGCCAGACGGCAACCGCAGCGCGATAACCGCGGATGCGGCGGGTCGTTTCAGCTTTCCGGCCTATACCGGCGACTGGCAGCTGGCAGCGGCAACGGGTCATGCCGGCGATACCCTGCACCGGTTCGCGGTGCGGGACGCGCCCGTGGTCCTGGGCTCGCTCAATCGGCACCGCGCCGCCGCCGCGCCGCTGCCGACGCCAATGGTGGTGGATTTTGACGGGCTGGAACGCTCGGTGATCGAAAAGCTGCCGGTGGGCCATCGCGGCCTGGCTTTCGACTACCTGCTCGCCATCCATAACCAGTACTATCGGGGCCCGGGCTATGTGAATGTGCTCGCCAGCGGCGAAGGGGTCGGTTACAACAGCTCCGGGTATCCGGCCACCGTGACCAGCCTGCGCCCGGGCGAGCTGTTCGATTTTGTCGGCGCCTATTTCGGCGTCGCCTGGGAGCAGGCCGAGGGCGAGACCCTGGTGGTGGAGGGCTGGCGCAATGGTGACCCGGTCTATCGCGATGAGCTGACCCTGTCGCATCTGGGTCCGGTATGGTTGCAGGCCGACTATCGCGGGATTGATGAGCTGCGCTTAGA
Organism: uncultured Haliea sp.; assembly: GCA_963974125.1. Classification (GTDB taxonomy): domain Bacteria; phylum Pseudomonadota; class Gammaproteobacteria; order Pseudomonadales; family Halieaceae; genus Haliea. Next base: position 13,216 of record CAXBCH010000043.1, read on the forward strand.
AACGGTTCACTACTGGCAGTTCACCACCGATGACATGACGTTCCGCTTGCCACAGGGACAGTGATCGCGCTCCCGGTTGTGCCGGGAGCGCTCTATCCTCAGGTTGGGGGGACGCCATTGTATACGGCGCAGGTTTCCGCGGGCTGCAGTACCGTGGAGGGGCTGTCGGAGCACTCCGGCACCGGCACCAGGCCGGCGTTGACCACGCCAGCTTCTGGGCATTCAAAACTGGGCGCACCGACATTGGCCTGGCCGCCGTTGTTGGCAATCAGCCCACTGAGCTGAATGTCGAGAATCTGCTGGGCTATCCCGGTGTTGTTGCTGACGCAGTTTTCACCAGGATCAAGGGGCAGGGTGCCGCCCGCAGGATCACTGAGGGAGACCGAATTGAACGCCGGCAGGGCATAGGCTTCCGACACCAGCTTGATGCCGCTGGCACCGCTGGCGATGGCGCCGGTTACCAGCGCTGCCAGCATGAACTGGGCGCCGCTCAGTTGCCTGGACTTGATCACCCGCACCACGACTAGCAGCATCAGCGCCGCCAGCAGGATCAGCGCAAAGCCGCTCATTGTCGGTACCGCGGTCGCCGCCAGCGGGCCGTGAGTGATGGAGCCCGAGGGTATGCCTGCCCAGGCGGTACTGCCCGCTGCCAGCGCGGCAAGTCCAATAATGATCCGTGAGCGGTACACGCTGCGCCCGGAAGCAGTGCAGATCAGATTTGGCATGGCCTTTCCCCAGTTTTGACTTTTCGTCGATGAGAATAGCGACAAAGCGGGGAAATCACAAATTGTTGCGTGCAGATTCGAGGCAGACAGCAACGCCTCCCTGGGGTTGTGCGGTACCCGGCGCTATTGCTGGCGGTCTCGCTGAAGCAGAAGCTGGGAATCCCTGGCGTCAGCCTTTACCATAGGGGGCTTTTCGTCGCGGCCAGCGTCGCGCCCACCAAGGAGCTCGCGTGAACCCCACTGTCCTTATAACCGGCGCCGGCGGTCAGCTCGGTCGCGAGCTGCAGCTTGCTGCTCCCGCGGGCGTCACGCTGATCTGCCTGGACCGTGCTGCGCTGGACATCAGCCAACCGGGAGAGGTGCGCCGTGTCTTTGGTGAATTGCGCCCGGACTGGGTCATCAATGCTGCAGCCTACACCGCAGTGGACAGGGCCGAGGGGGAGGAAGCACTGGCGTTGCAGGTCAATGCCGAAGGTGCGGGACACCTGGCCGCCGCCTGTGCCGGCACCGGTACCGGGCTGGTGCATGTCTCCACCGATTTTGTCTTTGATGGCGAGTCCGGCCATCCCTACGCGCCCGATGCGACGCCAGCTCCCCTGGGTGCCTACGGGCGCAGCAAGCTGGAAGGGGAACGCGCGGTGCTGGCGGCGCATCCCCGGGCGCTGATCGTGCGCACCGGTTGGGTGTACTCGCGTTTTGGCAGCAATTTCGTCAAGACCATGCTGCGTCTGATGGCGGAGCGGGAAAGTCTTGCCGTGGTCTGCGACCAGATTGGCACCCCGACCTGGGCCCGGGGCCTGGCACAGGCCTGTTGGGCCGCCGTGGACAGGCCGCTGCTACAGGGCGTTTACCACTGGAGCGACGCCGGTGTCTGCAGCTGGTATGACTTCGCGGTCGCGATTGCGGAGGAGGGCCTGGCCGCGGGGCTGCTGTCCCGCAGCCCTGCCGTGCAGCCAATCCCTGGCAGCGAGTACCCGACGCCGGCCCGGCGGCCCGCCTGCAGCGTGCTGGACAAGCAGCAGAGCTGGCAGGAACTGGGTATTGCGCCGATTCACTGGCGGGTACAATTGCGCGCCATGTTGCAGGACCTCAAGGAACACGGCGATGGCTAGATCCCTGCTGGTAACCGGCGCCGCCGGCTTTATCGGTGCCAATTTTGTCCACTACTGGCGCCAGCGCTATCCCGGCGATCGCATCGTCGCCCTGGATGCGCTGACCTATGCCGGCAATCGCGCCAACCTCGCCGGCCTGGAGGGCTCGCCGGACTTTTACTTTGTGCACGCCAATATCTGTGATTACCCGCAAGTGCTTGCCACCCTGCGGGAGCACCGGGTGGACACGCTGGTGCACTTCGCCGCGGAGAGCCATGTCGACCGCTCCATTACCGGCCCCGACGCCTTTATTGCAACCAATATCGTCGGTACCCACAGCCTGTTGCAGGCGGCACGGGAATACTGGCTGGGCGGCGCGCAGCCGCTGCCGCACCGTTTTCACCATGTGTCCACGGATGAAGTCTACGGCTCGCTGGCAGCGGACGCCCCGGGTTTCCACGAGGCCCAGCAGTATCAGCCCAACTCGCCCTACTCTGCCAGCAAGGCCGCGTCCGACCATCTGGTGCGCGCCTGTCACCACACCTACGGCCTGCAGGTGACCACCAGCAACTGCTCCAACAACTACGGCCCCTGGCACTTCCCGGAAAAGCTGATCCCCCTGTGCCTGACCAATATCCTGCGCGGCCTGCCGCTGCCGGTCTACGGCGACGGCAGCAATATCCGCGACTGGCTCTATGTGGAGGACCACTGTCGCGGCATCGACCTGGTGTTGCAGCGGGGGACCGTCGGGGAAACCTACAATATTGGCGGCAACAACGAGTGGCGCAACCTGGCCATTGTGGAGCTGCTGTGCGACGAGCTCGACCGCCGTTTCCGTGCTGAAGGCGCGCTGGCCGAGCGCTATCCCCGGTCGCCCGCTGCCAGCGGTGGCAGCGCCCGGGACCTGATCCGTTTTGTCGAGGACCGGGCCGGCCACGACTGGCGCTATGCCATTGACGCGGGCAAGATCAGCCGGGAACTGGGCTACGCCCCCGCTGAGACCTTTGAGACCGGTATTCGCCGCACCATCGACTGGTATCTGGCCAACGAAGACTGGTGGCGGCCCCTGTTGCATGGCTAGTTAAAGACGGACTGGAGAGTTGTGGCTCACACCTTGCTGACGCTTGCGACCTTTTTCCTCGTCGGATTGGGCGTGCATCTGCTGTGCCTGAAAACACCCCTGCCCCGCGTGACGCTTCTCATCCTGGCCGGGATTGTGATGGGCCCTTCGGTCCTCAATGTTTTTGCCGAGGCGCGGGAGAACTGGTTTCCGATGGTGTCCGACATTGCGCTAACCATGCTCGGGTTCCTTATCGGCGGCTCCATGACAACCCAGCTCTTTCGCGAGCAGGGCAAGCAAATTCTGGTACTTTCCCTCGGCATTGCCGCCGGCACTTTTGCGGTAGTCTTGTTCGGCATCCTGGCACTGGGCGAGAGTCTGTTGCTGGCTCTCCTTCTCGCTGCGGTGGCAACGGCAACAGACCCTGCCGCAACGACTGATGTTGTGCTTGAGGAAGGCTGCGAGCATTCCCGCTTCGGGCGCCGGCTGCTGGGTATCGTTGCCGTCGACGACGCCTGGGGGCTGATAATCTTCAGTCTGTGCATGGTTATCGCCGCGGGCGTCGAAAGCAGCAGCACCGATATTTCCCTGCTGACAGGGCTGTGGGAAATCGGTGGCGCTGTGGCCCTGGGAGTTGCAATCGGGCTCCCCATGGCTTTTCTAACCGGTCGCATCCGCGACGGCGAGCCGATTCTGGTCGAAGCACTGGGTCTGGTGTTCCTGTGCTCGGGCCTGGCGATGAAGCTGGAGGTCTCCTTCCTGTTGGCATCGGTGGTGATGGGGGCGACGGTAACCAATCTGGCGCAGCACCACACACGCCCCTTTCACGCCATCGAGGGGATCAAGTGGCCCTTTCTGCTGCTGTTTTTCCTGTTGGCGGGCGCGTCCCTGGAAATGTCCGCCCTGCTCGCGGGCGGGCTGGTGGGGCTCGCTTACTTCCTGCTGCGCATTGCCGGCCGGGTTGCGGCTGGCTACCTGACCGGAGCAGTCTGGCGCACGCCTGTGGAGGGCGCCAGAACCGGTATTGCCATGCTGTCTCAAGCCGGTGTTGCCGTGGCCATGGCCCTGACCGCAAGCAACGCCTTCCCCGACCATGGCGAGCTGTTGCTGACCATCGTGCTGGCATCCACGGTGGTGTTCGAGTTGCTCGGGCCTGTGGCCGTGCGCTGGTCATTGCGGGCAGAAGCAGACCGGCCAACAAGCGAGAAATGAATGGTTGTTCGAGGTCGCTCAGATGGGCGCTTCGGCGATGCCGCCATCAACCGTCAGCACGGTGCCGGTCATGTAGCCAGCGGCCGCATTGCTCGCCAGCAGCAACAATGGCGCGGTCAGGTCCTCCATCGCGCCCATCCGCCGCGCCGGGATGGTCTTGATATAGCGCTCCCCGCGCTCACTTTCAAAGTATTCCCGGTTGATGTCGGTCAGGAACCAGCCCGGGCACAGGGCATTGACCCGGATCTGCTGCCGGCACAGCTCTATGGCCATGGCTTTGGTGAGCTGCACGACACCGGCCTTGGACACGTTGTAGGCAACCTTCATCGCTCCGGTGCGCAGGCCGTAGATCGAGCCGATATTGACGATGCTGCCCGCGGTGCCTGTTGCGGCCATGTGCCTGGCCCCGGCCCGCGCCACGCGCCAGGCACCGTTGAGGTTGGTGTCGATTACCCGCTGCCACTCCTCCTCGCCGGTATCCAGGAACCGGATCGGATCGTCGGCGACGCCGGCGTTGTTGACCAGAATGTCGATGTTGCCGATAGTGCCAGTGATCTCGGCGAACGCACTGTCGACACTGGCGGGATCGGTGACGTCCATGGCCACGGCGCTGGCCCGGGCGCCGGTAGCCTGAATGGCAGCGACTTCGGTTGCCAGCTTGTCCGCGCGTCGCGCCGCCAGGATGACAGTTGCTCCCGCCTCGGCCAGTACCCTGGCAAAGTGCACGCCGAGTCCACTGGAGGCGCCGGTAATCAGCGCGGTCTTGCCCTGCAGCTGGAAATAATCCCTGACCATGATGGCTCCTTTTCGGTTTCGGTACGGCAAGTCGTTGCCGGGGTGTCAGTCGAACAGCGGCAGGTCCGCCCAGGCCAGTCCCGCTGAATCCTTGGCCGACAGCCGCGGCTGTTCCCCTGCGGGCACGGGCCAGGCTATGTCCACCGCGCTGTCGTTCCAGGCCAGGGTCACTTCGCTGGCCGGGTGATAGTAGTCCGTGCACTTGTATTGAAAGTCGGCGTACTCGGACAGCACATAGAAACCGTGGGCGAACCCGGGGGGCACCCACAGCATCCGGTGGTTGGCCGCGCTCAGCTCCACTCCGTACCACTGGCCCAAAGTGGCTGATGAGCGGCGCAGATCCACCGCGACATCGAATACGGAGCCGGCGGTCACCCGCACCAGCTTGCCCTGGGGGTACTCGGTCTGGAAGTGCAGGCCGCGCAGGATGCCCCGGGCAGAGCGGCTGTGGTTGTCCTGCACAAAGTCCAGGTCGAAACCGGCCTGGCGGAAGGTCTCCGCGTTCCAGCTCTCCAGGAAAAAGCCGCGCTCGTCACCAAATACTTTCGGTTGCAGCAGGTACAGGCCCGCCAGGGGGGTCGGCTCAAAGGTCATTGCGCAAGACTCCATCCTGTTCCAGCAGCTGCCGCAGATACAGGCCATAGCCGCTTTTTTCCAGCGGTACCGCCAGCGCCAGCAGTTGCTCGGCGTCAATGTAGCCCATGCGGAATGCGACTTCCTCCGGGCAGGCAATCTTGAGGCCCTGGCGCTCCTCGACCACGCGGATGAAGTTGGCGGCATCCAGCAGGGAGTTGTGGGTGCCCGTGTCCAGCCAGGCGGTGCCGCGACTCATCACCTCCACCCGCAGGTCGCCGCGGGCCAGGTAGGCCTTGTTGACGTCGGTGATTTCCAGTTCGCCGCGGGCGGAGGGTCGGATGCTGCGGGCGATGTCGATGACATCGTTGTCATAGAAATACAGGCCGGTCACGGCATAGTGGGACTTGGGTCGGGCCGGCTTTTCCTCGATATCGACCGCTACGCCCGCGGCATCGAAACTGACCACACCGTAGCGTTCCGGATCCTGCACATAGTAGGCGAACACCGAGGCGCCGTGTTCCCGGCTGGCGGCGCTGCGCAGGCTCTGGGTGAAGCCGCCGCCGTAGAAAATATTGTCGCCCAGGACCAGGGCGGCCGGATTGTGGCCGATGAAGTCCGCCCCCAGCAGGAATGCCTGGGCGAGTCCGTCGGGGCTGGGCTGCACGGTGTAGCTGATGTTGATGCCCCAGCGGCTGCCGTCGCCCAGCAGATCGGCGAAGGCGGCCTGGTCCCGCGGCGTGGTGATGATCAGGACGTCGCGGATCCCCGCCAGCATCAGGGTCGCCAGCGGGTAATAGATCATCGGCTTGTCGTACACCGGCATCAATTGCTTGCTGACGGTGCTGGTCAGCGGATGCAGCCGGGTGCCCGACCCGCCCGCGAGGATAATGCCTTTGTACCTGGTCGTTTCCATACCAACCCCGGTCGATGGAAAAGCGGCGATTATACGGGAAACGGCAGCCAAATTACGATAAGCCGCAGCCATTGGGCTCTGGTAACCGGTTGCGGGGCTGGTGCTGCGGCGCATTTCGCTGCTAGAATTCCGGTCTTGGGCGCTGCGCATTTGTCTACCTTGCGCGGTTTCCCGCCCACACCCTCTCCGTCTGACAAAAAGGGACGCCGCTATCAGGCATCTGGACACAGCAGTGAGTGATTCGGCTGCCAGCGCGGTGGCGGAGGCCATTCCACCCATCCCGGCGGCGCTGGCCCGGCAGCGCCCTCCGCTGCGCATTGCGCTGCTGGGCTATCGCAGCAAGCCGCACGCCGGCGGCCAGGGCGTGTACATCAAGTACCTGAGCAAGGCGCTGGTGGATGCCGGGCACAGCGTGGACGTGATTTCCGGCCCACCCTACCCCGAGGTCGATCCCCGGGTGCGGCTGATCAAGCTGCCGAGCCTGGACCTGTATGAAAACGGCCTCTGGTCCTTGCGGCCACGGCATCTGCGATCACTCAGCAATATCATCGAATGGACCAGCAAGCTGACCGGGGGCTTCGCCGAGCCCTATACCTTCGGGCGTCGCGCGGTACGCTATCTGCGCCGTCACCGCGAGGATTACGACCTGATCCACGACAACCAGAGCCTCAGCCACGGCATGGTGGAGTTGCAGGCCATGGGATTGCCGCTGGTGACCACGGTACACCACCCCATCACCAGCGATCTGCGCATTGCCCTGAGTGCTGCGCCGCGCTGGTACCAGCGCCTGCTGATCCGGCGCTGGCATTCATTCCTGCTGATGCAGAGGAAGGTGATCAAGCAGTTGCACCATGTGGTAACGGTCTCGGATTACTCGCGCCAGGATATCGCCCGGGACTTTGGCCTGCAGCCGGCCGGCATCGCCCTGGTGCACAACGGCATTGATACGGAGGAGTTCCGCCCCCTCCCCGAGGTGTCCCGCAAGCCCCTGCGGATCATGGCTACGGCATCCGCCGATGCACCGCTGAAGGGGCTGCGCTACCTGCTGCAGGCTTTTGCCCGCCTGTTGCCGCGCCACCCCGGGCTGGAACTGCTGCTGGTCAGCAAGCCCGAGCCTGGCGGGCGCACGGAGCGCCTGGTCGAGCGCCTGGGGATCGCCGGCAATATTCGCTTTGTCAGTGGCATATCCACTGCGGAAATGGTCCGCTACTACGCCGAAGCCTGCATGGCCGTGGTTCCTTCCATCTATGAAGGCTTCGGTCTGCCGGCGGGCGAGGCCATGGCCTGCGGGGTGCCGGTGATATCCACCGACGGTGGTGCGCTGCCGGAAGTGGTAGGCGACGCGGGCATCATCGTTCCGGTCCGTGACGCCAGCGCCCTGGAGCAGGCGATCGAGTCCCTGCTGCAGAACCCGCAGCGCCGTGAACAGCTGGCAGTCGCCGGGCGCCAGCGCATCCTGGAGCGCTTTAGCTGGCAGGTCTGTGCAGCGGCCATGGACGACTACTATCGCAAGGTTATCGCCTATGCAAACCGTTGATTTCAGGTACTTTCCTTTGCATTCGGGGGAGCGTGTCCTGGATCTGGGCTGCGGCGAGGGCCGACACGCAATCGCCGCCTACGTGCTGGGCGAGGTGCATGCGGTCGGGGTGGACCTGTCACCCGGGGACCTGGCAACAGCGCAGGCGCGGTTCGCCGGGATCGAGGAGGCGGGCAATGGGCTCAAGCAACTGGATCTCACCGTGGCATCGGCGCTGGCACTGCCCTTTCCCGATGCCAGCTTCGACAAGGTAATCTGCTCCGAGGTACTGGAGCACATTCCCGACTATCGCGCCGCCCTCCGGGAAATCCGCCGGGTGCTCAAGCCAGCCGGCCAGCTCTGTGTGAGTGTGCCGCGGCGCTGGCCAGAGCGCCTGTGCTGGGCTCTCAGCAAGCGCTATCACCAGACTCGGGGCGGGCACCTGCGGATCTTCCGCGCCGAGCGCCTGTGGGCGGAGATCGAGCAGCTGGGCTTCGTCGGTTTCCACCGCCACGGTGCCCACGCCCTCCATGGCCCCTACTGGTGGTTGCGCTGCCTGTTCTGGCGCGAGGGTGAGCAGCAGTGGCTGGTGCGGCAATATCACCGGCTGCTGGTCTGGGACCTGCTGCGCGCGCCGTGGTTGACCCGGACCCTGGAAAAGTTGCTGAACCCGTTCATGGGCAAGAGTGTCGTATTCTATTTTCGCCAGCAGGCCAGCCTGTGAGTGGGCTCTATCTCAGCCGTGGCCTGTTCCCGCAGGAGTTTCTGCGGCCCACGGTGGATTTCCTGCTGGCAACCCAGAAACCCAGCGGCGAGATCCCGTGGTTCAGTGGCGGCTACACTGATCCCTGGGACCATGTCGAGGCGGCCATGGGCCTGTCCATCGGCGGCGAGCACGCGGCAGCGGTGCGTGCCTATCGGTGGCTGGCAAGCATGCAGTTGCCCGATGGCAGCTGGTGGGCATCCTACCGGGGCGCGATCGTCGACAACGACCACCGCCGGGAAACCAACTTTGTCGCCTATGTTGCCACCGGGGTCTGGCATCACTATCTGATAACCGGTGACGCTGGCTTTCTGCGCGAAATGTGGCCGGTGGTTGATGGCGCGATAGAGTTTGTGCTCGCCCTGCAGAGCGCGCACGGCGAGATCGACTGGGCGGTGGATACCGCGGGCAAGCCGCTGCCGGATGCGCTGGTCACGGGCTGCAGCTCGATCTACAAGAGCCTCGAGTGTGCCTGCAATATCGCGGTTACCCTCGGTGAGGAGCGCCCGCACTGGTACCCGGCCCGCAGCAGCCTCGGTGCGGCCCTGCGCTCGCGGCCAGAGCGCTTTGACCGCACCTGGGAGAGCAAGGCGCGTTACTCCATGGACTGGTTCTACCCGGTGCTCAGCGGTGCCTTGCAGGGTGCCCCGGCCAGGGTCCGGCTGGCGGCGCGCTGGGACGAATTCGTGCACAGCGGCCTCGGTTGCCGCTGCGTGGCGGACGAACCCTGGGTTACCGTGGCGGAGTCCTGCGAGCTGGTCATGGCGCTGCTGGCCGCGGGCGACCATGCGCGGGCGGTGGAACTGTACAGCTGGCTGCACCAGTGGCGCACGGATGACGGCGCCTACTGGACCGGCTATCAGTTCGCGGAGGATCTGTTGTGGCCGGATGAGCAGCCGACCTGGACCGCCGCGGCCATTTTGCTGGCTGCCGATGCCCTCACCGGCTTCACCGGCGCCGCCAACCTGTTTACCCGGGTCGAGCTGTTGCAGGCGTCCTCGGGGGCGACAGAAAAGCGTCTGCGCCGGGATCAGTAGCGCTCTTTCAGAGCCTGCGCAGGATGGCCAGGCTGTCGACCTGTTCGCAATGGGTGAATAACCCGGACTGCAATGCCAGGCGATGGATAGCCCGCGGTGCCTGCCCGCCCGTGGCCGCATCGAGATAGACATCGTGAATGGCGAGGATTCCGTCCCGCTGCAGGTGGCCGGCCCAGCAGCGGTAATCGGTCAGCGCGGCGTCCAGGCTGTGGCCACCATCGATAAACAGCATCGACAGCGGCGTCTGCCAGTGTCGGGCCGCAGCGGCGGAACCGGCGACAATGGGCACCACGACTTCATCGAGACCGGCGCGACTGATATTGCGGCGAAACTCGCGGAAGGTATCGACAATCGCCAGCTCCCCATCGTACAGGTCCGGATCGTGGAACATCTCCCCGCGCTGATGCTCCTCTGAACCGCGGTGGTGGTCCAGGGCGAAGACCGTGCTGTTGTGCTGGCGCGCGGCCAGGCCCAGGTAAATCGTGGACTTGCCGCAGTAGCTGCCGATTTCCAGCAGCGGCCCCCTGTTACTCGCTGCCAGCGCCCAGCGATGGAGGGCGTCGGCTTCCGCGGGCAGCAGAAAGCCCTTGATGGCGTCAATGTCGGTGGGAAGATCTGCAATCATGGGTTGTTGTGCGCCGGACTCGGGCCCGGCCCTGTGCCTGATCAGGGAGAGGTGGTTGCGGTGGGCGCCGGCGGCGGTACCAGTACTGCGTCCAGTGCCTGGATATCCTCGGGACTCAGCAGGCCGGCCTGTTCTTTCAGGCGCATGGTATTGAGAATGTAGTCATAGCGGCTGTTGGCGTAGTCGCGCTGGGCCGCGAACAGCGTGTTCTGGGCATTCAGCACATCCACGACATTGCGGGTGCCGACTTCATAGCCGGCCTGGGTGGCATCGAGCGCGCTCTGCGAGGACACAATCGCCTGCGCCCGGGCCGCCACCCGCGACACATCGCTGACCACGGTCATGTGCAGCGAGCGCGCATTGGTGACCGTGTTGCGCGAGAGGTTGATGCGGTTTTCGCGGGCAACGTTGAACTCCTGTGCTGCCTTGCGGCGATTGGCACTGACTGCCCCGCCGCTGAAAAGCGGCACATCCAGGCGGATCTGCCAGGTATTTTCATCCAGCTCACTGTTGGGTGAGGTGTCAAAGCCGGTTGATGGAGTCCGGCGCAGGGTGCCATCGGTATCGTAGTCGGAATAACTGTAACTGCCGCTGAGTCGTGGCGCATGCTCCATCTGGTTGGCCTTCGCCAGCTGCCGCGCAGCTTCTTCCGCGTAGTGTGCAGCCTGCAGGTTGAAATTGTTTTCCAGGGCAAAATCTACCCAGGCCGTGCGCTCGGCGGGTTCCGGCAGGGTGGCGGTAAAGTCTTCTTCCAGTACATGCAGGTTGCTGTGCTCCCGGCCAGTCAATACCGAGAGCCGTTCCAGCGCAACCGCCACGTTGTTCTCGTCAACGATACGGTTGACCTGGGCCAGGTCGCGGGCAGCCTGCGCCTCGTAGACGTCGGTGATGGCAATCAGGCCCACCTCGAAACGCTGCTGGGTCTGCTCCAGCTGCCGGTCGAAGGCGCGCTCCTGTGCCCGGGACGCCTCCAGGTTGTCCTGTGCCCGCAAGACCAGCAGGTACGCTTCCGCCACCCGTACGATCAGGTTCTGCTGGTTGGCGGCAAAAGTTGCCTCTGCCTGACGGCTGAATTCCTTGCCGGACTGGAAAGTGAACCAGGCGGGCAGGTCGAACAGGGGCTGGTTCAGGCTGATCTGGTAGCCTTCGCGGCTGGTGTCGATGTCGGTTTGGGTCTGCACCGCGGTGACCCCGCCGTCGAGGCCGCCATCCACCGAGAAACTTTCCCCGATATTGCTCTGGTCGCGATCGGTATAGTCGTAGTTGGCGCTTACCTGCGGTAGCAGTCCGGCCAGACCGAGTTTCTCGGTCTCAAGGTTGGCCCGGTATTGTGCCTCCTCGGCCTTGAGCTGGGCGTCATTGGCCAGCGCCAGTTCGTAGATGTCACGCAGGGATTCAGCCCCTGCCGGGGCAATACCCAGGGAGAGTGCCAGCACCAGCAGTGCGGCTCCTGTCTTGTTCATCCTGAATCCTCAAATATTCGGGGGTAAATCTCGAATGCGAGTGTAGCAGCCCGCGTCCGGCTTGGCATGCGTTAACCACGTCGCAAAACGGGTACTATACTCGCTGTTTTTGCCATCACAAATGCTACACTCGGTTCTCGTTGTGGGTCAGGTCGGTAGTCGATACTTGTCCGGCAGCGGTATTGCCTCCCCACAACACGGGAACGAAAATGACCGTACAGAGGGCCAGAAAACGGCCTTACAAGATGGATCTGGCGCGCCTGCATTCTCTGTGCGAGGCCAATTATGCGCGCCTGTTGCGCCTTTTCCCCGACTATGAGCAGGGCAACGCCCGCGAGTTTGCTGTCGCAGAAGCCCGCATCCGCCTTGAGGTTCTTGAGCGCAGCCGCTACACGACTTTTTTCCGCCTGCACCAGAGTCACGGCGAGGCGCGCTGGCTCAGGCGCCTTGTCATTGATGTTCGCGCCTATCACGATGCCGGCATGCTGGAAGTAGGGTCTTTTCAGGCTCATCACCGGATCCAGCCGCGCTACGTTTATCCCAATGCCCACATGTTCCAGCAGGACGAGAAGCTGCAGCAAAACCAGTTTCTCGGCGACTGGCTGGAGCACTGTCTCGCCAATGGCCGTGCGCAACATCCGGTGCTACACCGGCGCGCCGGTTCCTGACGGCTTCAGAAATGACCGCGTCCGCCGCTCGTCGTCGCTGTCACCGTGTCGCTGTCAGTGGCGATAGGGTGCGCGTATTGCAGCTCACCGACACCCATTTGTGCCGCGAACGCGGCGGCAGCCTGCTGGGGATGGATACCGACCATTCCCTGCAGGCAGTAATAGGCCTGGCCCGCCGCGAACAGCCGCAAATTGATGTCCTGCTGGGCACTGGCGACATGTCCAACCACGGTTACCTGGAGGCCTACCAGCGCCTGCGCGCCTATTTTGCGGAGCTGTGCCCGGACCAGTTCTGGTTGCCGGGCAACCACGACGACCGCGGCAAAATGGACCAGGTCGATGTCGACGGCACCCTGCTCAGCAACGATATCCGCCTCGGTCGCTGGCAGCTGGTGATGCTGGACTCCCAGGTCCCCGGGCAGGTCGGTGGCCGGCTGGGCCAGGGCCAGCTGCAGCTGTTGCGGGAGGCGCTGGATGAAGCTGCCCGCGAACAGCTGTTCAGCCTGGTCTGCCTGCATCATCAGCCGGTAGCCATCGGCTGCCGCTGGCTGGATGAGCAGATGGTCGCGGATGCCGATGCGCTGTTTGCGGTGCTCGCGCAATACCCCGGTGTGCGCGGCATCCTCTGGGGCCACATCCACCAGCAGGTTGATCGCGTCTGGCAGGGGCGCAAGTTGATGGCCTCGCCTTCCACCTGCGTCCAGTTTGCCCCCGGCAGCGATGTGTTCAAGGCCGACGCGGCAGCGCCCGGCTACCGCTGGCTTGAGCTGCGCGCGGATGGCGAGATCGAGTCCGGCATATCGCGTGTCGAGGACGTCTCCTTCCAGGTGGACCTGGATTCCCACGGCTATTTATAGTCATCCCTGCACAGGAGTCTGCAAGCACCCGGCACTGGGTTACAATGGCCCCGCTCCGATTAACGCAGCTTCAGGGAACCCCAGGCAGGAATGAGCAACTACACCGCGGAAGATATCGAAGTCCTGACCGGACTGGAGCCGGTGCGCAAGCGCCCCGGCATGTATACCGACACCACCCGTCCCAATCACCTGGCCCAGGAGGTCATCGACAACAGCGTCGATGAGGCCCTGGCCGGGCACGCCACGCGGATCGACGTCACCCTGCATCGCGACGGTGCCATCAGCGTCAGCGACGACGGCCGCGGCATGCCGGTGGATATCCACCCCGGCCAGGGCAAGCCCGGGGTCGAGGTGATCCTCTGCACCCTCCACGCCGGCGGCAAGTTTTCCAACAAGAACTACCAGTTCTCCGGTGGCCTGCACGGGGTTGGCGTGTCCGTGGTCAATGCCCTGTCCCAGGCGCTGGAAATCACCATCCGCCGCGACGGCAATGTCTATCGGATGAAATTTGCCGGGGGCGAGAAAACCAGTGACCTGGCGGTTATCGACAGCTGTGGCAAGCGCAATACCGGCACCTCCATCCGCTTTACCCCCGATGGGCAGTACTTCGATTCGGTGAACTTCTCGGTGCCCAGGCTGCAGCATGTGCTGCGGGCCAAGGCGGTGCTGTGCCCGGGCCTGCGGGTGACCTTCCTCGATGAGAAGAAAGGCGAGACCGAGGAGTGGTACTACGAGGACGGGCTCACCGATTACCTCTGCGACGCCACCATCGACTATCCCTGTGTGCCGGAGCAGCCCTTTGTCGGCAGCTTCAGCGGCAGCAGCGCGGCGGCGGACTGGGCAGTGCAGTGGCTGCCGGAGGGCGGCGAGGTGGTCGCCGAATCCTACGTCAACCTGATCCCCACCGCCCAGGGGGGCACCCATGTCAACGGCCTGCGCACCGGACTGCTGGACGCGGTGCGCGAATTCTGCGAGCTGCGCAATCTGCTGCCCCGGGGTGTGCGGCTGGCCCCGGACGATATCTGGGACCGCTGCTGCTATATCCTCTCGGTGAAGCTGGAGGACCCGCAGTTCTCCGGCCAGACCAAGGAGCGGCTGTCCTCACGCGAAGCCGCGGCCTTTGTTTCCGGTGTCGCCAAGGACGCCTTCAGCCTGTGGTTGAACCAGCACACCGGGGAGGCCGAGCGCATTGCCGAGCTGTGCATCAACAGCGCCCAGAACCGGCTGCGCACCGCGCGCAAGGTGACCCGCAAGAAAGTCACCTCCGGCCCCGCCCTGCCGGGCAAGCTGGCGGACTGCTCCGGCGAGGACCCGACCCGCGGCGAGCTGTTCCTGGTCGAGGGCGATTCCGCCGGTGGCTCGGCCAAACAGGCCCGCAACCGCGAGTTCCAGGCCATCCTGCCCCTGCGCGGCAAGATCCTGAATACCTGGGAGGTGGACTCCCAGGAGATCCTCGCTTCCCAGGAGGTGCACAATATCTCGATCGCCATCGGCATGGACCCGGCCAGTGACGACCTCACCGGCCTGCGCTACCACAAGATCTGCATCCTCGCGGATGCCGATTCCGACGGCCTGCACATCGCCACCCTGATCTGCGCCCTGTTCGTGCGCCACTTCCGGCCGCTGGTAGCGGCGGGGCATGTCTATGTGGCGATGCCGCCGCTGTACCGCATCGACGTCGGCAAGGAGGTCTACTACGCTCTTGATGAGAGTGAAAAGCAGGGCGTACTGGACCGTATCGAGGCGGAAAAGAAGAAGGGCAAGGTCAACGTCCAGCGCTTCAAGGGGCTGGGGGAAATGAACCCGTTGCAGCTACGCGAGACCACCATGGACCCGGATACCCGGCGCCTGGTGCGGCTGGTGCTGGATGCGGACGACGGCACCAACAGCATGCTCGACATGCTGCTGGCAAAGAAGCGCGCCGGCGACCGCAAGGCCTGGCTGGAAAGCAAGGGCGATCTGGCGGATATTGCCGTGATCGTGTGAATTCCAGGAAAGCGTTCCTTGCAAATGGACGGCATAAAAGGACTAAAGTGGACGCTTTACTAATAGGCAATTAGACGGGATTATATTTCGCAATCAGACGTCAGGTCAGCCGCGCCTGCGGCAGCAGACCGTGGTGTTCCCCGGGGGCGAGATGCGGGTCACCGGGCGCTACTCAGCGTTTGCGCTGGACTGATGGCTGTTGCTGGCAGCGGACCAGGCCTTTGCAGGCGCGGAGCCTATGGTTGTGGATAATCGGAAGCGAGCAATGGCGGAACAAGGCTGACTGAATACCACCCAGGCGAAATACCGCGAGCGTGGCGCTGTCAGCAGCAAGGCGGTAGGCGTTACCGTTGGGGGTCACACTGGTAACTTGTTGAAATTTCGACCGTTGCTGGAACTGATCAGCTGCCCAATTGCCTCTCACTGCATATTAGAATTCACGATAGCCCTTCCTGTCGACCTACCACTGTTTTCAAGAGTTCAGCGCAGTCCTCCGGCAGTGCATCGCCACTCCACGCAATATGGTGATCCGGTCGAACCAGGATAAAGGTCTTTCTTAGTTTAGAGAGATTCTCATCGTTTGAAACTGAAATGATATCAAACGGTATGCCAAGATCGAGAGCCGCATCGCTGAGCGCGGAGGCGTCTGCACCATCAAGTCTGATAACAGTAAAGCCTTTGCCCAGTTTGTCGTATAGTGGCTGACCATCAGAAAGGTAGTAGTGGGGCAAACGAGACCCCGGCCAGACACTTGGCTGCGCGTGCAGGGGGTCGAACTCGGGTTCATCGCTGCGGTCTTTGGGGTACACAATCACATTTGACCCGATATACCGATAGCCGTGTTCTATACCCCAACTCTCGTTTTCCGCGTTGCCGACCCTCTTGATCTCATCCGCGATCTCTTTTCGGACGGATTCGGTCTCTTTTGCCTCAATATCAACCTCACAACGTTTCTTCCGAATGAACCCCTCGATGGCGAAGCGATCATTCATATGTCTGACGGCCGCATCACGGTTCTGTAGAGCAATCTTGCGACGCTCTTCTACACTGTCCAGAAGTGCGTCGCCGCCCCAGCCATCGATAACAGCAGCCAGTTTCCAGCCCAGGTCTGCTGCGTCCCATACTCCGGTATTCATGCCATAACCCCCGGTCGGGATAAACTGGTGAGCCGCATCACCCGCGAGCAGGACACGACCATTCCGATATCTTTCCGCCACGACAAGGTGAGGCGTCCAGTGGTTCGCGACAAGAATTTCATAATCGAATTTTGTACCGGCGAATTGCTCCAGCAATTCTGACGGCGTGATGCTTGCGGGATCAGTATCGGGATCGAGCACAACATGCAGCGTCCAGGTATCCTTGCCGTTCTGGGCGATCAAGGTTCCGAACCCTGTTTGCAGATGATAGGCAGCACCGAATTTCCCCAACACTTCCAGGTCTGTCGACCGGAAGTGGATCATGTAGATGGGGACGATACCGAAGTCGCCCTCAAGGTCGATTTCGGCCTTGTGCCGGACCCTGCTGCTACCCCCGTCACAACCCGCAAGGTATTGGCTGCGCAAAGTGTAATGGCCATCGTTGTGACTAATGGTGCTTGTGACCCCATTTGCGTCCTGCGTGAAGTCTTCGAACTTATGGCCAAACCGAACGTCCACGTAAGGGCTTTCGTCGATTGCCTTTTTGAGTACGGGCTCCAGTACTACCTGCGAAACTCGCATGTAGGGTTCCAATGTCATAGTACCGTCGTTGGTGGCGCGGGAGAGTGCGCGGTGTTCCTTCGGTGTGCCGTAATCGAAAGTGTGCAGAAGGTGACCAGTCGCGCTGGTCGCGTAGGTAATGTCCATTGTCTGGTCTTCCGGCACACCGACTGCGCGAAATTCATCGATAATGCCCAGGCGGCGGAAGAGCTCCATGCTGCGTCCGTTGGTCAGGTCCATCTTCGGGTGTCGGGTGGTTGTTTTATTCTGTTCAACCACGATGGAGCGTATTGCGTATCTGGCCAGTTCGAGCGCAAGTACCATGCCTACAGGCCCGCCCCCGGCAATGAGTACTTGTGTATCGAAGCTCGAATCTCTCATGATGCCATCTCCTCGGTTATTGGTTTGCCTGCTGACCACGACCTCAATGTTCTGAAATTCCGGGTGGAACAGACCACAAAAAAACAATTCCAATGTCTAATTTTTAAAATTCTAGGTTTCGATCAGTAGTGTCATCGGCTGCTCGATAGTGCGTTTTATGAATCCGAGGAACCGTGCGGCGTCAGCGCCGTTGATCACACGATGGTCGAAGCCCAGGGTCACCGGCATCACCAGGCGAGTCGTCACTTGCCCCTCCCTGAGGGCGCAGAGTTCGCGGCCCGAAGAAACGCCGAGTATCGCGACTTCTGGCCAGTTCACTACAGGGAACATGCCGCTTACTCCAAGACCGCCAAGATTGGATATCGTAAAACCGTTACCTTGGAGATCTTTTTCGGAGAGTTTCGAGGCGATCGCTCTATCACTAATATCCTTGAGTTCGTAAGCAATCTGGATAGCGCTCATATCGTTGACGTTCCTTATGCCCGGAACCATTAATCCCCTTGGTGTATCCACTGCGACCCCGAGGTTGATGTAGTCGCGAAGAATCAGCTCCTCCTTTCCTTGATCGAAAACGGCGTTGAAGTTTGGGAATCTGTGCAGTGCAGTGGCGACCACTTTACACACTATGGCGGTGATAGTGAGGGGCATCGGTGCGCTGGACTGTGCCTTGATCTGTTTGCGCAAAATTTCAAGTTCAGTGATATCGATTTCACTCTGAACCCACGCATGAGGAATCTCGCTCCACGCGAACTGCATATTCCGTGCCGTAGCCTTCCCGATACCACTTAATTTCCGTGTGGATACTTTGCCGAACTGCGATATATCCGGTAGCTGCCTGGAAAGCGCTCGATGTGCGTTGGAAGCTTCGCCAGTTGCCATGATCTTTGCTCTGGCATGTTGAATGACGTCCTGCTTGGTGACTCTGCTTCGCGCACCGGTCCCTGCTATCTCTTCGATCTTGACGTCGAGTTCGCGGGCAAGCCTGCGCGCAGTAGGTCCGGCTGGAGTTCTCGAAAGTGGTGACGCCGTTTGATGAGTAGTTGCCGAGGGCTGATCGTCGGACGAGCGATCGTTATACGACGATATGTTCTCCGTCCGGTTTGTTTCCTGAATTTCGGCTTCGCCGGAGAAGACCGCAGTCGACTCAACTTCGGCTACGGCAGCATCAGAGTCGGGGACTATTTCGCCGATCTTTTCACCACCTGTGACGGTATCGCCGATCGCGACCGACAGATGGGTAATCACGCCGGCTATCTCCGCCGGTACTTCGACAACTACCTTGTCTGTCTCGACTTCCATGTAAATTTCGCCGACCTGTATGGTGGCACCAAGGTCGGAAATGCTGATAATTTCTCCAGACGTTGATGCATCATCGCCCAGTGGTGGAAGAATAAGGGGTATGGAGGTCATGGCTTGCTGTGATTTCCCGATTACTTGTCAGTAGGGTTGAGCTTGGACGGATCAATGCTCAAACCTGAAGCCAGTTTGGCCAACTGCTCACGGTCTATGGTGCCTTGAGCGTACAGCTCGGTTAGACACGCGTGGACGATATATTCGCTGCTTATTTCGAAATAATCGCGGAGACAGGGGCGTGACTCACTTACGCCATAGCCGTCTGTACCAAGGGCCAGATAGCGTCCCGGAACCCATTTGGCAATCATGTAAGGCAGGGCTTTCATATAGTCCGTGACCGCGACAAAAATGCCCTCTTCGTTATTGAAGAGCTCCTCTACAAACGGCTTGTGTGATCCATCGGGGGCCGAAAGACGATTCAGGCGTTCACATTCTTCTGCCTCGCGGGCCAGTTCAATAAAGCTGGTAATGCTCCATATGTTTACGGAGAAGCCCGAGGAATGGAGTCGATCCGCAGCGAGGATAGCCTGCTGGATAATCGATCCGCTGCTGAGTAAATTGATCGTGGCACCTTCGCCGCGCAACCTGCGATAGCAGTATCCGCCCTTGAGTATGGATTCCTCTATGTCTTCTAACTCCGGCATCGCCGGCATGGCATAGTTCTCGTTGTACACTGTAAGGTAATAGAAGATATTTTCCCCTTCCGCATACATGCGCCGGATACCATCCTTGATGATTAGCGCAAGTTCATAGCCAAAGGCAGGATCGTAGGATTTCAGGTTGGGAATGGTCGCCGCCATTATGTGGGAGTGGCCGTCTTGATGCTGTAGACCTTCACCATTCAAAGTTGTTCGACCAGCCGTTCCACCCAACAGGAAGCCGCGGCACATCATGTCGCCGCAGGCCCAAATCATATCTCCCACACGCTGGAATCCAAACATGGAGTAGAAGATATAAAATGGAATCGTTGGTATACCGTGCATCGCATAAGCGGTACCCGCCGCCATGAACGAAGCGATTGCACCAGTCTCACAGATTCCCTCCTGCATAATCTGTCCGTCTTCAGCTTCACGATAGTAAGTCAGGCTCTCGTGATCTACCGGAGTGTAGTTTTGTCCGTGCGGAGAGTAGATTCCAGCCTGGCTGAATAACCCATCCATCCCGAATGTCCTCGCCTCATCGGGAACGATAGGCACTATATACTTCCCAAGAGTCTTGCTTTTCAGCAATTTAGAGAGGATGCGCACGACGATCATTGTCGTAGAAACGTTCCGCTCACCAGAACCTGCAAGAAAACTCTTTAGCTCTTCCAGCGACGGGCCCGCCAGTGTCGGACATTCGACGGAACGTGATGGCAAGTAACCACCGAGAGATTGTCTGTGACGCTGTAGATAATTGATCTCGGGGCTGTCTTCCGCTGGGCGATAGAATGTTGCGCTTTTTGCTTCATCATCACTAAGGGGAATGCCATAGTTCCTCGCAATAGCCAGGCGTTCCTCGGGGGTCAGGTCCTTCTTCTGATGTGCGGTGTTACGCCCCTGGGATGTGGCGCCCATGCCGTCTCCCTTTACGGTTTTTACCAGGATGACTGTAGGTTTTCCACTAGATTCTGCAGCTCGGTCGAAGGCCGCGAAAACCTTCTTCGGGTCCTGGCCGCCTCTCTTGATCGCCTTGATTTCAGCGTCGGTGAGGGAGTCCATCATCGCAGAGAGCTGCGGATTGTTTTCCACCCAATGTTCCCGCTGTATATTGCCCGGGAGGATCGAGAGGTACTGGTAGTCTCCGTCGACGCATTCCTCCATGCGTCTACGCAATACGCCCTGGGAATCGCGAGCCAGCAGACTGTCCCAGCCGCTACCCCAGATAACCTTGATAACATTCCAATCGGCGCCGCGGAATGTGCGCTCCAGCTCCTGGATGATCTTTCCGTTACCCCGAACCGGTCCATCGAGACGCTGTAGATTGCAGTTGACCACCAGTACCAGGTTGTCTAAGCCCTCTCTGGCCGCGATATTTATGGTTCCCAGTACCTCGGGTTCATCGGATTCACCATCGCCGATGAAACACCAGATCTTCCCCCCGTTGTCTGGTTTAAGACCGCGGCGTTCAAGGTATTTCGCGAACCGCGCCTGGTATATCGCACCAGGTGTAGAAAGCCCCATTGAGGCGTTCGGCATCTGCCAAAAATCCGGCATCGACCGAGGATGTGGGTATGAGCAAAGCCCACCGCCCGGCTGCAGCTCCCGACGGAAATTACTCAGCTGCGCATTTGATAATCGGCCTTCCAGAAACGCTCTTGCATAGACCCCGGGAGCTGCGTGGGGTTGTACAAGCACAATATCTCCACCATAGCTTTCTGAGCGAGCACGGAAGAAGTGATTGAAACCAACCTCAAGCATAGTGGCAGCTGACGCATAGGTAGCGATATGTCCGCCGACTCCGGTATCTTGATCACGGCCCTGCAATACCATCGCCATGGCATTCCAGCGGATGATGTTTTCGATTTTCTTTTCCAGCGCGATGTCGCCAGGATATTTGGACTGCTGGGACACCGATATTGTGTTGATGTAAGGCGTATTGAGCGTAGCTTCGTTGAGTTTTACGCCCTGGGAAAGTACGTGGTCCTGCAAGCCGCGCAGGATTTCCCGAACACCGTCCTCCCCGAATGCGTCAAGGATATAGTCAACCGACTCAATCCACTCTTTTTTATCATCGCTCAATGCTTCATTGAGGTTCCACGCCAGTGTCATCACAGTACTCGTTAATACGGGAAAATGAGCGGTCATATTGTACGCAGCGCAACTTGACGCTTACGACCAAGTCCGCTTATAGCTGTTATTGGAATATCTGGGTTGCGTGCTACTGAACGATTCGCCCAAGATATTGTGTATCAATAAAAGTGCGCGTATTCCTCATCAGGATTTGTGTTGCGTGCATGTTCAGGATCAATAACGGCTGTACGGGACCTATCGCCTCATGCGATTTCAAGGCTCTTGGCAGCGTATAGGTTTGGCCCAAAGTGAACAAAGTGAATAATCAAATACAGCAAGCAGTCCAACATTGCACTGAACTGGTCAATGCTTTTGCTTACTTTGTAGATCATCGCCAATTTGCAGACGCAGTAGCCCTTTTTGCCGAGGAAGGAAGGTTTGTCCGACCGGACGGCGTCAGGACTGGGCATGCAGAAATTTCCGCGATTTGGGAAGGCAGGCCAGTCACCGTCGTTACCAGGCATTTGCCTGGGGTACCCTTTTTCCTGAGCATAGATCACAACAAGGCCAGTTCGGTAACTCAGTGCACAATTTATCAGGCAGAGAGTGATGGAAAATCACCTGCCAAAGTGTCTGGACCTCTAGGTGTTGCGGAGTTTCAGGATGATTTCGTCAATACAGAAGGCGGATGGAAATTCCTCAAGCGCACCGTCATCCCGGTAATTATTGAATCACCCTAAGAGTTTAGTGAGGACCTATCGTGAATGAGAAAGAGCGAAAAATTGTTCCTGCCTACATGGCCCATATCGTATTTCAAACCAAGCGTTATGAAGAGATGATAGAGTGGTACAAGATCGTATTTCATGCAGAGGTCATGTACACCAGTGAAAAGTTGACTTTCATGACTTTTGACGATGAGCATCACCGCTTTGCGTTTCTGAACTTGCCTTCAAACTGCCCTGACAAGAACCCGCTGAGCCCGGCGGTCGCGCACTATGCATTCAGCTATGCATCAGCGGATGATCTGCTCTCTACCTACGAACGGTTAAAACAACGGAGTATCAAGCCACGCTGGGCGATCAATCACTGGGTCACCACCTCACTTTACTACTCGGATCCAGATGGAACCGAGGTTGAGCTGCAGTTGGATAATCATCCAACTCCCGAAAAATCGAAAGCGGTATTCTCATCCCGGGAATATCTTGCTAACCCTATCGGTAATGCATTTGACCCTGATACTTTGCTGAGGGAATTTCGTTCTGGCAAGCCGTACGCCGACTGTTTGGAGGCCGCGGAAGCGGCAGCGGACCCAACGGCTCTTCCCGTCGTCTAGACGTTGTATTGGAGGAAAGTGGTTATGTACGATATTGAACGACTAAAGCAACAAAGATCATTCAAGGAAGGGGAGTATTGGGCTTCTCCATTGAACTTCATGGGTGACAACAACATGGGCCTGGATGGTCGTAGCATCCGGATCCACGATGTTACGTTGCGCGATGGTGAACAGACCTCAAACTTGGCGTTTAGCGTGTCGGACAGAATCCGTATTGCGGAGGCACTGAACGAATTGGGTGTGGGCCGAATCGAGGCGGGTATGCCGATAATCTCGGAAGAGGTTCGCCAGGGTATTCGCAGAATGGTGGACATGAACCTGCAATCCGAACTGGTGGGATTCTGTCGTACGGACCGCCTCGACGTCGACCTGGCAGAACAGTGCGGCGTGAAGTCAGTGATAGTAGAACACATCATGAACCCGTACCTGATCCAGCAGGCTTATGGTATAGACAAGCAACAGGTTATTGATAATTGTATCGATGTTATCAGCTATGCTCGGGAAAAAGGGCTTAAGACGACTTTCATGGGCTGGGATCTAACCCGTGCAGACGATTTCGAATATCTGGAAGATGTCTATACCCAGATCTCCAATGCATGCTCGCTGGAATCAGTCGTGCTTGTCGATACCCTGGGTTGCGCGTTGCCTCGTTCAGCGGGATATCTGGTGAGGCAATTCAAGGAATGGCTGCCAAACACCACTCTGGAATACCACAATCACAATGAGTTCGGTATTGCGAACGCAGGTGTCCTGGAGGCGGTGGCTGCGGGCGCAGAAGTGGTTCATACATCAATTAACGGCCTTGGAGAACGGACGGGGAACGCTTCTACGGAAGAGATTGTTGTTCTTTTGGAGGTGTTGGCTGGAGTCGATACCGGTGTGCGCTTGAACAAACTGATGGCCACTTCAATCCTGGTTGAAAACATCACCAATCAAACTATACCGCGCAACAAGCCCGTGGTAGGAAGAGGATTGTTTGATTCCGAGTCTGGTATTGGTGTCGACATCATGCGCAAACTGAACGCCATCGGCTTTGAAGTACCGGAAGTAACTGGTGCCTTCGCGTCCTCTTTGGTCGGACAGCCTGACGGGCAACCTGTCCTGGGAAAGAATAGTGGCCGTTCGACGATTGCATATTTTCTAGAGAAATTTGATCTGCAAGCCAGCAAGGACCAAGTCACGGAAATCACGGAAAGAGTAAAATTCGAGGGTCGCATACAGCGCAAGCTGCTGTCTGATATCCAGTTTTTGGAGATCTGTGAAAAAGTCCTTTGATGACAGAAGATACGATGTTTGCGAAGACTATTGAAACGTCAGCAGAAGTCGCCGGACTACTGACACGGCGATGGAGCGGCAGAGCATTCGACCAGGAGCGCGCACCTACACTCGGACAGCTGGAGTCGCTGATGGAGGCAGCCCGGTGGGCACCCTCCTGTAACAATGAGCAGCCCTGGCGGTTCCTCATTTGTTCTCGAGAGGACTCACCCGATGCCAGGCTGGCGGTATTCGATTCGCTGTGGGAATTGAATCAGAAGTGGTGTGTACACGTCCCGACTTTTGTTGTGGTAGTCACCCGTACCAGATTTATCGAATCTGATCGAGAGAACCCGTGGGCGACCTATGATGCGGGGAGCGCCGCCCTGAGTATTTGTCTTCAGGCGACGGAAATGGGTCTGATGGCTCGCCAGATGGCAGGTTTTGAGTCATCAGCTCTCAGTGTAGCCTTCAACATTCCCGAGCTGTATAGGCCTGTCTCTGTAATCGCAATCGGTTATCAACTGCCCATACAGGATATACCGAAGGAAATGCTGGAGCAGGAAGCGGCGCCCCGCGTGCGCAAGGGCCTCGGGGAGATCCGTTCCCATGGAGACTGGACTTTTCGGTAATCTCATGGCTGCCACGTTCTAGGCCGTCTCTCTCTTTCGGTATCGTACCCACCGTCGCTGTCAATGGAGCATTTCGACATCCCTGCACATCATCAGTAAACTCCATTACTGTTCAATGACTTCTGGTTTACTGAAACCATAGCGCAATAACCGAATCCATGATTGGTTGGCCCGCGTTGACCTGTCTATGGTTATGGATAGGGGAGCGCTTCACGCTTTGTATATGATAATGTAAGATCAGTGCCAAGTCCCTGTGATTAATTTGGAAGTGCCGCAGGCAGTCTGATAGGGTCGGGATCAGGAAAATCTATGGCGGGCCGTAAGACCAATCTTAACCAACTTCGCATCCTGGCCGTACTGCTTAAAGAGCCAAATCTTTCCCGTGCTTCAGATTTGCTTGGAGTCTCCCAGCCAACGCTCAGTTCGGCTCTCAAGCAGCTCAGAGAGGAATTCGACGACACACTTTTGGTGCGTGTGGGGAATCGAATGGAGCTTACTACCAAGGCGAAAAGTCTGCGTGAGCCCTTGAACGATATATTCGACGCTGTTGATCGCCTGTGGCTGCTGGAGTCTTCCTCACCGGAAAGTGCAAATCGGGACATTGTTATTGGTACTACCGATTACGGCACGGCCCTTACCGCTTCCAGATTACGGAATGAGCTCCAGAAGAGTGCGCCAGGAATCAGTGTACAGTATGTGGATGTGGTCGAAACAAAGGAATTGATAAACCGGGAAAACGAGCTGGATTTCTATCTTGTGCCCGATTCAATATGCCACTCACCGGTATTTCAGGATTTCAAGTACATTCCCCTGTTTGAAGAAGAAATGGTTTACCTCGTTCATGAATCCAATCCCCTGGCCGAACTCAGCGCAGATGAAATTGAGACGCGGCCGGAAGTATCTTTTGCCACCTTTCACGTGGGTTATGAACGTTACTCAAGTATCACCAGGCAGGTGATTGCAGAGTTTGAGCAGGGTCGGAAAATTGACTTGAGAATACAGCAGTGGTCTCTATTGCCAATGCTAGCCGAGGAGACGAATTCGGTTGTTCTCATGCCAAGAGGGCTTGCGGAGAAACTTGCCGACAAGTTTTCCTGCAAAATTATTGGTTCAATGAATCCGGCCGTGGGGTTTACCTACTGCCTGATGTGGGACAGAGTCTACCAGTCTGACAAAATTCATGAATTTGTCAGAAATATTTTCAAGAAGATGTATCCGCGCTGAGTCTCATAGACTGTATTTTGAATCAACTCAGCAAGACGATCTGATGAAATTGTGAGCCTGTAAATAAAACTGTGTAAACCGCCTATCATTGCACCCTGACAGGGTAAGGATAGGCCACATGAACAGGAAAGAACTGGAAGCCTTCGCACGGGAGGCTGCCAAAACCCTCAAGACCGAGAAGGATCTCAACGAGTTCAGCCAGATGCTGACTAAGATCACCGTCGAGGCGGCGCTGAATGCCGAACTCGACGACCGTAAGCGCCCCTGCATCCGCCCCCTTCCACCCAGGTCAGTGACGTCGGAGC
>CAXBCH010000044.1:0-36869 GCA_963974125.1 uncultured Haliea sp.
GGTGGTGCAGTCGGACACGCAGCACAAGATCGTCGCAGCGGTTATCGCCGATGAATCTGTACAGGAGACGCAACGGGAAAAAGCCCTGTTCGCCCTGGAACAGCGCGGCTTGCCCGACATGGCATCTGGCACGGACATTATCAAGCTGCCAGAAAGTGCGCCGGTAGCGCAGGGCCTGGGGCACAGTATTGCTCGACAGAGTTACCGTAACTTCCTGACTGCGCCCCTGGGTGCAGACAGTCTGTCGCAGTGGTTGTCGGTTCTGCAGGCGCGGCAACTGCCCGACGCAACGCTGCCGAAAAGGCGCTACGCTTCCGCCGGAGGCCTGTACCCGGTACGTCTTTACCTGCAGCTCAAGGACGATGCCGTGGCAGGCCTCGAGGCAGGTACCTATCTATACGATCCGCGACAGCATCGCCTGGCGTTGGTAAAGCAACAGAGTATGGACGACGCGGTTTTTGGCCATGACAACTTCTCTATGGCCACGCAATCGCGCATCGCCCTGTTCCTGGTGGCCCACTGGCCTGCCGTTAAACCTGCATACGCCGACTGGAGCCGCGACGCCTGCCTGATGGAGGCCGGCGCCATGGCGCATTTGTTGGCGGAGCAGGGCCCGGGGCTGGCTATCGGCAGCTGCCTGATCGGCAATACGGACAGCAAGGCCATAATGCAGGCCCTGCTTTCCCGGGGCAACCAGGACAATTGTCACGACACATGCCACGACACATGCCACGACAATGAATTGCTGCTGGCCATGCTGGCGGGCCCTGTCACGGAAGCCCAGACCCAGACCTGGCAAGGGCCGTCTACACAGGCTTCGTCCCCCGACTACCGCGCCTGGTGCGCACAGCAGCTGCCGGACTACATGGTGCCTGCGGCGGTGCAGGAGCTTGAGCAGTTGCCTCTGACGGTCAACGGCAAGGTAGACCGGAAGGCGCTGCTGGAGCAGCTGTTCAGCCAAGGCCTGGCCCAGGCCGCCTACGTGGCCCCCGAGACACCCGAGGCGGTGCTGCTGTGCCGCCTGGTGGCGCAGCTGCTGGGACTGGAGCGGGTGGGGCTGGCGGATCAGTTCTTCGCCCTCGGCGGGCACTCCCTGACGGCGACGCAACTGGTGGTCCGCTTGCAGCAGCAACTGGGCTGCGAGGTATCGATTCGCGATGTGTTCGAGCACCCGCAACTGGGTGAGTTGGCGGAGCGCTTGCAGGTGTCTGCGCACCGTGCCGCGCCGGCACTGGTCGCCGCGCCAGAGACCGATGGTAGTCCCGACACGCTCATACCGGCGTCCTTTGCCCAGGCCCGCCTGTGGTTGCTCGAACAGATCGACGGTCCCTCCGGTCGTTACAACATCCCGCTGGTACTGCAGCTGCTTGGCGAGCTCGATGAGCAGGCCCTGTCGGCGGCGCTGCAGGACCTGGTGGCGCGGCACGCGTCACTGCGCACCCTGTTGCAGGCCGGCGCCGACGGCACCCCGCAGCAACGCATCGTTCCCGCGGCCGAGGCGCAGGTGTCATTGCGGTGTGAGCAGCTGCCCCCGGACCAACAGGAGCAATGCCTGGCGCAACACGCCGCGCGCCCCTTCGAGCTGGACAGGGAGTTGCCGCTGCGGGCACTGCTGTTGTCCAGTGATGAGGCGCCGAACAAGCAGCGGCTAATGCTGTTAGTGCACCACAGCGCTGCCGACGGCTGGTCGCTGGCGCCGTTGTTGCAGGACCTGGCGCAGGCCTACCATGCGCGCCGCGCCGGGCGCGCGCCGGACTTTACGCCGCTGCCGGTGCAGTACGCCGACTACAGCCACTGGCAGTCGCGGCTGCTGGGCGATCGCGAGGACCCGGACAGCCTGGCGGCGCGACAGCTCAGCTGGTGGCGGCAACAACTGGCGGGACTGCCCGAGGAGATTGCCCTGCCGGCGGACCATGCCCGTGCGCCGGGATCGCAGGCCCGTGCAGGCCGGATCGAGTTTACCCTGCCGGCGTCGCTGCACGCGCGGCTGGTACAACTGGCGCGGCATGAACAGGCCAGCCTGTTCATGGTGTTGCAGGCGGGGCTGTCGGCCCTGCTGCAGCGCCTGGGGGCAGGGCAGGACATTGCCCTGGGCGCCCCGGTGGCGGGGCGCGCCTCGCCCCTGCTGGAGGATCTGGTCGGCTTTTTTGTCAACACCCTGGTGTTGCGGTTGTCCTGTGCCGGCGACCCGGACTTCAAGACCTTGCTGGGGCGGGCCCGGGACGGGGCGCTGGCCGCCTACAGTCACCAGGAGCTGCCCTTTGAACACCTGGTGGAGGCCCTGGCCCCGGTGCGGGTGCCCGGTCGCCAGCCCCTGTTCCAGACCATGCTGGTGCTGCACAACCAGGCGCGCTCCGAACCGCGCTTTGACGACCTGCAAGTCGATATCCTCGCGCCCCCGGTGCTGCCGGCGCGCTTCGACCTGTCGTTTGCCTTCAGTCCCACGACCGACGCCGGGGATTCCCGGGAGGGAACATTGGAGGGTGTGTTAGAGGGCGTGTTGGAGTACAACGCCGAGCGCTTCGAGGCCAGTACCGCCCGGGCCCTGTGCCAGCGCCTGGTGCAGTTGCTCGAGGCGGTGGCCGACAACCCGGCCGCACGACTGTCGAGCCTGCCGCGGTTGCTGCCCCATGAACAGCAGCGCCTGGTGCCGGCGGCAATAACCGCGCAGCAACAAGCCCCCGAACAAGCACCGGAACCCGCCCGGTGCCTCACCGATCAGCTATCGGCCCATGCCGACCTGGCCGGCCCGGCCCTGGTCCAGGGTCAGACGACCCTGAGCCACGCGCAACTGCACCGGGCGGCCGACCAGCTGGCCTGGCAACTGATCGGGCAGGGTATCGGCCCGGAGGATGTGGTGGCGCTGGCGCTGCCGCGCTCCCCGGCCCTGGTGATCGGCGTACTGGGTGTGCTCAAGGCCGGCGCCGCCTTCTTGCCGCTGGAGGCGGACCACCCGCCGGCGCGCCTGCAGGCGATCCTGGCCGAGGCGCAACCGCGACTGCTGGTCACCGACAGCGCACAGGGCGCGCCCCTGTCCCGGCTCAGCCAGGTACCGCAGCTAGTGCTGGAGAGTCTGCCCGCCGATCCGGCCCAGGACCCGGCACAACCTGCGCCGCCGCTCACCGACGCCGACCGGGTGCGGCCGCTGCTGCCACAGCACCCGGCCTACCTGCTGTACACCTCCGGTTCCACCGGCCGCCCCAAGGGCGTGGTGATCAGCCAGGCCAGCATCGCCTACTACCTGGACGTCCTGCTTAAGGACGTGGTGCAGCAGAACGATCTCGAACGTGTCGCGCTGTTTACCCCGCTGGTGTTCGACCTGTCGCTGACCAGCCTGCTGCTGCCGCTGTTGAGCGGCACCTGCCTGGAGCTGTACCCGGAGGGCGACCCGGCGCAGGCCCTGGCGGCGGTGTTCAGCGCCGACAGTGCGGTGCGCATGGTCAAGCTGACGCCCACGCACCTGTCCTTGCTCGATACCCTGCCCGAGGACTGCAACCCTAAACTTGCACTGGTTATCGTCGGTGGCGAGGCGCTGCAGGCGGCACAAGTCGCCACCGTGCAGCAGCGGGCGCCGCGGGCCAGGTTGTTGAACGAGTACGGTCCCACCGAGACGACCATCGGCGCGGTGGCGCAGTTGGCCAGCGTCGAGGACCAGGCCATCGGCCAGCCCTATCGCGGGGTCACAGCCCTGGTCCTGGATGAGCGCTTACAGCCGTGCCCCGACGGGGTGACGGGGGAGTTATACCTGGCCGGTCCGGGCCTGGCGCGGGGCTACCACGGGCGCCCCGGGCTCAGCGCCGAGCGCTTTATCGCTAATCCCTTTGGTGTGGAATACGGCCCCACGGGCTCACGCCTGTACCGCAGCGGTGACCGTGCGCGCTGGCGGGCCGACGGCCAGCTGGTGTATGAAGGTCGCAGCGACGAACAAGTCAAGATCCGCGGCTACCGCATCGAGCCGGCTGAGGTGGTGGCGGCGCTGACGGCGCACGAGGCCATTGCCGAGGCGGTGGTGCTGGCCCGCCCGGACAGCACCGGGGAGCAGCGCCTGTACGCCTGGCTGCTGGCGGCGGCGGGCCAGGCGCGGCCGGACGTGGCACAGTTACAACAATACCTGCAGGGGCGGCTCACCGGGGCGATGATCCCGTCGGGCATGCGCTGGCAGGCACGCTGGCCGCTGACCGCCAACGGCAAGCTGGACCGGGCGGCATTAGCGCTGCCGGATACGGTCTCGCCCGGTGCGGTGGGACGCGCACCGCGCACGGCCGAGGAGCAACTGGTGTGTCGCCTGAGTGCGCAGTTGCTGGGGCTGGAACAGGTCAGTGTCACGGATGACTTCTTCCGCCTGGGGGGACACTCGCTGGCGGCGGCGCGGCTGATCGCACAATTGCGCCAGGCCACCGGCCGGGCGCTGCCGATGAAGACCCTGTTTGCGGCGCCGGGCCTTGAGCAGATCGCCGCGGCCCTGGCGGCGCTGGAAACAGAACAGGGTGAGCAGGACCTGGTGGCAGACCCGGCGCGGGCCCACGAGCCCTTCCCGTTGACACCGGTGCAACAGGCCTACTGGCTGGGGCGCCAGCGGCTGGTGGCACTGGGCGAGTTTGCCTGCCACGCCTACGCGCAGTACGCCCTGCGCGATGTCGATGCGCAGCGCCTGACCCGGGCCTGGCGCGAGGTGATCGCGGCGCACCCGGCGCTGCGCACCATTGTCACCGGGGACGGCTACCAGCAGGTCCTGGCCGAGGTGCCGGCGCTGGAGATCCCGGTCGACGATTGCCGCGCCCTGGCGGCCGATGAGGCCCTGGCGCGAGCCCGGGCTACCGCTGGTGCACTGTCGCACCAGGTGCTGGAGACGGAGACCTGGCCCCTGTTCGAGGTTCGCCTGACGCGGCTGGACGAGCGCGACTGGCGCCTGCACCTGAGCCTGGATGCCCTGATCCTGGACGGGGAGAGCACCGCGCTGCTGCTGACCGAGGTGTTCGAGCGCTACCACGGCAGGACGCCACAGGTACCGCCCCCGGCCCTTGCCTTCCGCGATTACGTATTACAGCAGCAGGGCCAGGACGCCGCCCGCGAGACTGCGAAGACCTGGTGGGCGGCGCGCCTTGAGAGCCTGCCGCCGGCGCCGGCCCTGCCGTTACAGGTAGACCCGTCGCGCTACAGCGCGCCGCGCTTTGTGCGCTGGCACTGCCGGCTGACGGCGGCCCAGTGGACGGCGCTGCAGCAGGGCGCCACGGCCCGGGGCCTGACCCCCTCGGTGGTATTGCTGGCGGCCTACAGCGAGGTGCTGGGCAACTGGACGCGGCAGGGCGCCTTCACCCTGAACCTGACCGTGGGCGATCGCCAGCTGCTGCACCCGGACGTGGCGGGCATGCTCGGGGTGTTCACCAGCCTGGTGCCGCTGGCGGTGACGGCGGCGCGCAGCGGTGACTTCCTGGGCCGGGCGCAGGCGCAGCAGGCGGAGTTGGCGGACAACCTGGACCACCGCGCCTTCAGTGGCGTGGAGGTACAACGGGCCCTGGCGCAGCGCGCGGGCAATCCCGAGGCCGGGCTGTTGCCAGTGGTGTTTACCAGCCTGCTGGGCGAGGACGGCTTCGCCGCGGGCCGTTACGGCCTGCGCCAGGTGGATGCCATTACCCAGACGCCGCAGACCTGGCTGGACAACAAGGTCTACAGCGGCGAGGACGGCGCGCTGCACATCGACTGGGATGCCCCCGAGGGCCTGTTCCCGGACGGTCTGCTTGATGACATGATTGCGGCCTACCACGGTTTGCTGGAACGCCTGGCCGGGCAGGA
Organism: uncultured Haliea sp.; assembly: GCA_963974125.1. Classification (GTDB taxonomy): domain Bacteria; phylum Pseudomonadota; class Gammaproteobacteria; order Pseudomonadales; family Halieaceae; genus Haliea. The sequence continues at coordinate 5,794 of CAXBCH010000044.1, forward strand.
CAGCGCCTGGCGTGAGACGGATCGCTCGCTGGTGCCGGCGGCGCAGCTGGCGCTGATGGAGCGTCTCAATGCCACGGCGGGCCCCTGTCCCGAGGACGGCCTGGCAGATCCGGTGTTTGCCGCCATGGCGCGCGCGCCCAAAGCGCCGGCCCTGATTGAGGGGCAGCGGGTGATCGATTACGGCCAGCTGCAGGAGCTGGTGGCGCGCCAGGCACTGTTGATGGACCAACAGTTACAGCCGACGGATGATCTGATCGCCATCGTGATGGAGAAGGGGGTCGAGCAGATCATTGCGGCCCTGGCGACCCTCCGGCTGGGCCGGGCATTCCTGCCGATCAGTGCCGGCCAGCCCGATGCGCGTATAGCGACGATCCTGGATCAGGCCGGTGTGCGCCTGGCATTGACCCAGTCGCGCCTGGCCCGGGGCCGGTCGTGGCAGTCGCAGGTGGTGTTGCTGGATGTGTGTGCTGAACTGCCGGATACAACGTTGCTGGCGAAAGGGAGCGATGCTGCGCCCCTGCCGGATGTCGCGCTGAATGATTTACAACTCAAGAATGCGCGCCGCACCGCACCGGATGACCTGGCCTACGTGATCTATACCTCGGGTTCCACCGGGGTGCCCAAGGGCGTGGCCATCGCCCACCGGGCGGCGCGCAATACCCTGGCGGACATGGAGGGGCGCTTCGGCCTGGATGCGTCCGACCGGGCCCTGTGGGTGTCGTCCTTCGAGTTCGACCTGTCTATCTTCGACATCTTTGCGCTGCTGGGTGTGGGTGGCGCCCTGGTCCTGCCGCCACCGGATGCGCGGGCGACCCCGGCGGTGTTCAGCCAGGCGGTGGCCGAGGCCGGTGTGACGGTGTGGAACTCGGTGCCGGCGATTGCCGAGCTGATGCTGGCGGCGGCCGGGGAGGCGCGGCAGGCGCTGGCGTCATTGCGCCTGGTGATGCTCAGTGGCGACTGGATCCCGTTGGGCCTGCCGCCGGCGCTGCAGGCCGCGGCGCCGGGGGCACAGCTGGTCAGTCTGGGGGGCGCCACGGAGGCGGCGATCTGGTCGATCTACTACCCGGTCAGCGAACTGGACCCGCAGTGGCTGTCGGTGCCCTACGGCAGGCCGCTGCGCAACCAGGCCTGGCATGTACTGGGTGACGATGGCGCGGTGTGCCCGCTGCACGTGGCGGGGCGCTTGTATATCGAGGGCGAGGGCCTGGCGCTGGGTTACTGGCACAGTCCTGAGTTGACGGCGCAGCGTTTTATCCGGCATCCGCAGACAGGCGCGCGGCTGTACGACACCGGTGACCTGGGGTATCGCGACGGGGAGGGTGTGATCCGCTTCCTGGGTCGCGAGGACGACCAGGTGAAGATCCGTGGCTTCCGTATCGAGTTGGGGGAGATCGACAAGGTGCTGGAGTCGCACCCGGCGGTCAAGGCGGCCAGTGCCCTGGTGGTGCAGTCGGACACGCAGCACAAGATCGTCGCAGCGGTTATCGCCGATGAAACCATGGTGCTGGCACAGGATCACGCCGATGCCGACCACCAGCTGCGGCAATGGTGCAGCCAGCACCTGCCCAGCTACATGGAACCATCGGCATTCAGCATATTGCCGTCGCTGCCGTTGACCGCCAACGGCAAGGTAGATCGCAAGGCGCTGGCCGCTGTGCTTGCAGACCTTGCAGATTCAATCGTGTCGGCGCAGGGAGAATCCCGCGCGCCGCAAACACCGCAGGAGATCGTGGTCTGCGCCATGGTGGCGAACCGGCTGGGGCTGGACAATGTCGCGGCGACGGATAGCTTTTTCCACCTGGGTGGCGACAGTATTGCCGTGGTGCGCCTGGTAAACGACCTCACAAGCCTGGGGTGGCAACTGGTTCCGGGCGATGTATTTGACAGGCCGGTCCTGGCAGAACTGGCCGCGCTGTGCCAGATGGCCGACACGACGCAACAGACACGTGACGATGCAGCCGCCAGGAGCGTGAGCCCGGCGATTGGCCAGGCTCCGAGGGCGCAGCGGTTTGCCGTCGATGACGAGCAGGGCTGGCCGCTGACCCCGTTACAGGAGGGACTGTGGTTTCTCGCGCATTTTGAACCAGAGGGCGACGATCCCTACAACGTGCAGATCATACTGGATTTCGACGGGCCAGTGAGCGCAGGGCGTTTGCAGCAGGCGCTGCAAACGGTCGTCGATCGGCACGCCAGCCTGCGGGTGTCGTTTCACAGCGACGACAACGGGCGGGGTTTCCAGCAGGTCGTACCTGGCCTGCAGGTTCCTTTTGAGGTGATTGACCTTGCCGGCGACCCTGCGCAGCAAATGCAAAAAGCTGAGGAGATCGAAGCAGAGGATCGCGGCAGGCGCTTCGATCTTCGCCAGGCGCCCATGTTACGCGCGCAATTACTGCGCTTCGACGAGAAGAGCCAACGACTGATACTGAGCCAACATCACTTGCTGGGCGATGGTTGGTCCAGTGGCGTGTTGTTCCGCGAACTGTTCGAGTTGTACCGGGCCCAGGGTGCACAAGGCACTGTTTTACACCAACATCTCGAACCCGCTGTCAGTCTGTCCGCTTACCTGTCGTGGCTCGGGCAGCAGGATATGACCGCCAGCCTCGAGTTCTGGAGCTCACACATGGCGGGCTACCAGGCGCCGAGCCTGGTTGAAGCGGAACGCGGCCGGGAACGGCTGGCACCGATGGCGCATACCGAGCTGGAGCTGGACGATAAACTGCGAGACAACATACGCAGCCTGGCCAGGCGGGAGGGGATAACAGAAGCCAGTGTACTGGAAGCTGCGTGGGCACTGTTCGTAGCGCTTCTGAGTGGGGCCGACGATGTCTGCTTTGGCTCGGTGGGTTCCGGGCGGGAGGCACCGGTCCCCGGCATTGAAGAGATTGTCGGCCTGTTGATCACCACGGTGCCGGTGCGGGTACAGCTAGGCGGCAAGCTGACGGTGCGGGAGCTGCTTCACAAGCTGCACAGCGACCGCGGCAAGAGACTTCCCCACCAGTATGTACCGCTGGCCCGGATCCAGCAGGCCGCCGGCCACGATGTGCTGTTCGATACGCTGTTCACCTATGAGAACTACCCGTTGCAGGCGGCGCCTGATCGGGCGGATCCCGAGGCCCTGCCGCTGGTCGGTATCCGCGGACACAATGGTAATCATTATCCCGCCAGCCTGGCGGTCATCCCCGGAACACAGCTGTTACTGCGACTGCACTACAGTGAGACCCGATTCCAGGCTCCCGAGGCGCTGGCCTGGTTGAAACGGCTTGAACTGTTGCTGCGCCAGATGGTTGCCGCACCGGGCCAGGCCGTGCGCGAGCTGCATAGTTGGTTACCGGATGACACATACACGCCTCCTGAGATCGGTGCTCACAGCACTTTCCAGTCGCTACCGAAGCTGATTCATGACGCCGTCCTGCGCCACGGGGATGCGCCGGCGGTTACCGGTGCCGAACGTACCTTGAGTTATGCGGAGCTGTGGCAGCGCAGCGCACAGATCAGTCATGAATTACAGGCCCATGGCGTTGGCCCGCAGCAGCGAGTGGCCCTGCTGTTGCCGCGAGAGGCCTCGGCGATAGCCGCGATGCTGGGTGTGTGGCGGCTAGCGGCTGCTTTCGTACCACTCGACCCCCACGGTAACGAAGAGCGATTACAGCGCGTAATCGCAAATTCAGAGTGCAGCGTGCTGCTTTGCACCTCGAGCCTGGCGCGACAGCTTTCCTCCCCGGGAATAACCGTAATTACACTGGATACCCTGCAGCCGTGCCGCGCTGTGCTATCCGGCAGTCCTGTGCCGATGGCCGTATCCGCACAGATGCTGGCCTATGTCATCTATACTTCCGGCAGCACCGGCCGTCCCAAGGGGGTTGAGGTGAGCCATGCGGGCCTGCCGCAGCTGGCTTGTGAGCAGGCCCGCCGCATGGCCTTAGAGCCCGGGTCACGTGTGCTGCAGCTGGCCAACTTCTCTTTTGATGCTTCGATTTCCGAAATCGCCATGGCCCTGGTCAGCGGAGCGCAGCTGGTGATCGCGCAGGACTATGAACGGGTTGGAGAGGCTCTCACTGATCGCCTGATCCACAGCGCCATCACGCATGCCACGCTCACACCGACGGCGCTGGCGGCGACACTCCCACCGCGCGAAGGTGCTTTGCAGCGACTGATCTCCGCCGGGGAAAGTGTTTCCAGTGCGGCCCTGCAACCCTGGGCAAGGTCCTGTGACATTATCAACGCCTACGGGCCTACCGAAGCTTCGGTCTGCGCCACCATGAGCAGCCCCTGGAAAGGTGGGGACCAGTTACCCACGATCGGTGAAGGCATTGGCGTGACCGACGTCCTGGTGCTCGATTCACAGCTGCGGCACTGTCCTCCCTCGGTAGTCGGGCAGATCTGTCTCACTGGTCCCGGCATCGCCCGTGGTTACACTGGGCAGACTGGGCTTACAGCCACTCGCTTCATCGCCAATCCACTGGGACCACCAGGCTCACGCCTGTATCTCACCGGTGACCTGGGTTACTTCGACCTTGACGGCGCCCTGTGTTTCCAGGGCCGTAACGACCGCCAGATCAAGATTCGCGGGCACAGGGTAGAGCCCTCGGAAATTACCGGCGTGCTGAGCGCTGTGGCGGGAGTGAGTGAGGCTATAGTTACCCTGGGCCAGTCACCCAAGCAGGCCCCCATGCTGGTGGCTTATCTCACCGTGGCCCTGGACGGCACCGAGCGCGCAGCGATGGAAGCGGAGCAGGTGCAGCTGTGGAACGAGATTGAAACCGGATTCAGCGCCAGCTCCCAGGTCTCAGAAGAGCAGGTATTCGACCTGCGGGGATGGAACAGTAGCTACACCGGTGAGCCCCTGCCAGCGTCGCAAATCGACGAGTACGTCGAGTCGACGGTTGCGCGGATCAGGCAACTGGCGCCGCGCCACGTGCTTGAGGTTGGCTGTGGTACCGGCCTGGTCGGTTTGCGGCTGTTGCAGGAAGAACTGCAGTACACCGGGACCGACCTGGCCCGGGCAAACATTGAACGCCTGCAAACCCTGCAGACCAGGAGCGATCTGCAGGGTGACTTCCCGGGACTTGAAAACGCACGCTTTGTACATGCCGCGGCAGATCGCCTGGATGAACAGTGGGCGCTGCAACATGAAGTGCGTGACGTTGACACGGTGGTTCTCACTTCCGTCGTACAGTACTTCCCCAGCACGCAGTATTTACAGCGCGTGCTGCGCAACCTCAGCCGACAATACCTGGGGAACGATGGCAGCCTGTTCGTCGGCGACGTCAGGAACCTGGCACTGTTGCCGGCGCTGGAAGAATCCCTGGCCAGGGCGGTTGGCCTCGAGGGGCCGGCAGCGATGGGGCAGGGCAAGGCCAGCGAACTGGCCCTGGACCCGGCCTATTTTTACTGCCTGTCCGCCAGCGACGAGGTGTTCAGCTCAGTAGCGGTGGTGCCGAAACTGGCCCGTCACGACAACGAGATGACCCGCTACCGCTATGATGTGGTGTTGTACCTGGGGCAGCGTGATACGGTGAGCGATGAATCCTTCGGGAGCAGCGCGCTGGTGAGCTCATTTGCCGAACTTGAACAGCGTCTGCGGGAAAACAGCGACGCCGTGGTATGGCGGGACTTGCCCAATGGCCGCATAACAACCGACGGAATTGACCCCACTACATTGTGGGACCTGGCTGAATCCGTCGGATACTGTGCAGATATCGCGCTGCATCCTTTTTCAGCTGAGGGTGCTTATGACGTCATCCTTAGACGCGCGCGATCGGGCTTGCCGTTGATTCGCTGGACCTCCCTGGAGCGCCTCAGCCTGCGCCAGGACCAGGCTCGGGCCAATTTTCCGTTGATGTCGCGACTGCGTCGCAGGCTCGGGGAGCAGGCCAGGACACTCTGTGAGCAGCAGTTGCCCGACTATATGGTGCCGGCCGCATATGTGGTGCTTGATCACTTGCCGATGACCGCCAGCGGCAAGATCGATTACCGCGCATTGCCGGCACCTGCATGGCCGGTGGCCAAAAACAGAGTGGCGCCGAACGATCCTGAGGAAAGGCTGCTGTGCCAATTGGTGGAGCAGGTACTGGGGATCGAAGGAGTGGGGAGCTCAGATAACTTTTTCCACCTTGGCGGCGACAGCATAAGCTCTATCCGACTGATCAGCCTGGGCCGCGAAGCGGGTATCACCATCTCCGCCAAGGATGTATTTGTCGCACCAGTCCTGCGCGACCTGGCCAATCTCACGCGTTACCGGGCGCAGCCTGACATAGACTTCGGCAACCCGGTGGGCGAGTTCCCCACCAACCCGGTGATGCGCTGGCTGGCAGCGAACGCGGGGATTGTGTCGGCTTTCTCGCAGTCAATCCGGCTGTCGCTACCTCCCGGCACGAGCCGGGATGACCTGGTAGGCGCGCTGCAAGCACTGCTTGATCACCATGCCATGCTGCGCTCGCGTTGGTGCGACGCGCAGACAATGGTCACCCTCCCTGCAGGCAGCATTAACGCCAGTAGCTGCCTTGAAACCCTTCTCCACTCGGAAAGAATCGATTTCCAACGGCTCGAGGTTAAACTGGCGGCAAAGCTGGACCCAGCCCAGGGGCGGGTACTATCGGCATGCTGGGTAGATGCGTCCCCGGCACCCGGTATGCTGCTACTGGTTGCCCATCATGTGGCCGTCGATGCCGTTTCCTGGCACATCCTGGAATCCGACCTCATGGCGTTGCTCGAGGCAGGGCGCGCGGGTCTACCCGGGCCGGACCTGCCCCGCAGCACCAGCTTTCGTCACTGGGCGCGCCAGCTGTACGCTGCGAGTGCCGATTACCATGCAGATCTTCCCCTGTGGCGCTGGCACGGCGGACGCACTGTACCTGAACTGTTCGAAACACCCCTGGAACGTTCACGCGACCGGGTTGGAACCGCGCGGGACCATGCTTCGCGCATTACTGGCAAGGTGGTAGAGGCAGCGCTGAACGATGTGCCCAGGCAGTTGCGGGTCAAAGCAGATGAAGTGCTGTTAACCGCCTTGTTCCTCGCCCTGCAGGCCCTGCCACGACCCTCTCGGCAATCCGCTTTTGCCGCGCGCATCGATGTGGAGCGCCACGGCAGGCCCCCGGACCTGGAGGGGATCGATCTCAGCCGGACAGTGGGTTGGTTTACCGCCATCCATCCACTGACGCTTGACCTGCAAGCCCGGGAACGAAACAACAGTGCTGATGCTACGAGCATCCTGCGGGGCCTGCGTAACCTGGCCTGGGAAATGCGTCGTATCGGCGACCGTGGCCTGGGTTACGGCGTGTTGCGCTATCTCGATGGCAGTTGTGCCGACGAGTTTTCTCGACACCTGCCGGCCGCTGTGGCGTTCAATTACCTCGGCAGGGCAAGTCCCGGTACCCGGCTGGCGGATGAGGCCGGGATGACCCTGTCCGGTGTCGCAGCTGAGGACATGCCACTGACACACGCGCTTACGCTGATGGCGTCCAGCTCCGGTGGTGGAGAAAACGCACAGCTTGCCCTGAACTGGCGATTTGCGCCCGCTGTAATCGATCCTGCCACGGTCGAGTTCGTCGCCAACGAATTCGAGCGTGCCCTGGCTGCACTGGTCGATGCGGCGGGGCAGGTGACAGCGCCACTGGAATGGCCTCGCTGTAATCAACACCTGTACCTGAATGCGGGTGAGTTGACAGCCCTGGAGCAGGACTATGGTGCCCTGGAGGCCATCTGGCCACTGACAGCCGTGCAGGAAGGTATTCTCAGCAACACAGCAGGGCATGACCCGTATTGTGTGCAATTGCTGCTCGAGCTCGACTCCCGTCACTCGCCCGAGCAACTCAGGGATGCCCTGGGCTGGCTGGTGCAGCGACACCCGGCATTGCGTGCGAACTTTACCCGCGATGCCCAGGCCCGTCCTGTGCAGGTGGTCAGGCGTCATGTCACACCGGGCTGGCGAACCCTGGACCTGGGTTGCCATGAACACGAGCAGCAGGCGCATGAACGGCAGCGGGTGATGCTGGAGGACCGCATTAACGGCTTCGATATACAGCAATCCCCACTGGTTCGTGGTTGCCATCTGGATTGCGGTGACCGCTCCTACCTGCTGCTGACTCTACATCACCTCATTGCGGACGGTTGGTCGGGGGAAGTGCTGTTACAGGAACTCAGCACGGCGATCAGTGCAACCGGCCCAAGCGACCTGCCCGGCCCTGTGTCCGTTGAGCCCTATATGGACTGGATCGCAGCACAGCATTGCGACGACGGGCTTGCGCTATGGTCCGCCCATCTCACTGGCTACGAACCGCCGGCTCCACTGCGTGCACAGGGTGAAGTACGGCTGTATCAACATGCGTTGACGGCAAACTCGTTCAGGAGGTTGTCAGCGCTAGCGCGCTCTCATTCACTGACACCGGCGACGCTGCTGGGGGGTGTGTGGTCCCTGGTCCTGGGGCACCAGCGCGGTCATGAAAAAATCTGCATAGGTTTGGTGGGCTCCGGTCGCGGTGTTCCGCTGGAAGGTGTGGACAGGATGGTGGGTATGCTGGTGCAGACCGTACCCCTGTGCCTGCACTGGTCACCGCGATCACAGCTGATGGAGCGCATCACCGGATTGCAGCAATTTCTGGGCGCGGTGCAGCCTTATATGCATACGCCGTTGGTGGATATTCAGCGCGCCCACGGCCAGGGGGCATTGTTTGATTCACTGTTTACTTACGAGAACTACCCCGGAGGAGATGGTCACGGGGAGGGCTTGCAAGTTTGTGAGGGCTTCAGCGGCACACACTACCCCCTGTCCATGATAGCCATACCGGGACAGTCGCTTGAGTTGCAGGTGCAGTACACCGAGGGCAATTTCAGCGAAGCGGATGTGTCGGCGCTAGTCGAGCGCTATGTGCGCGTTTTGACACAACTGGTAGAGAGCCCTACGCTGCGGGTCTGTGACGTCGAGTTTGCCGGTGCCGAGGAATACCGGCAGTTGCGGCTGAACAATACAACGGAGCAAGATTGTCCGGAAATAACCCTGCCGCAGTTGTTCGCCGAGCAGGTGAGGCGGCAACCCCGGGCTACGGCACTTGTGCATGGCAGCACGCGTCTGTCCTATGCTCAATTGCAGGCACAGGCTCTCGGTATGTCGAGCCTGCTGCAGACACGGGGCACGGTTCCCGGGGACATCATAGCGCTGTGTCTGCCGGTGTCTGTGACCATGGTGGCGGCGATTCTTGCAGTATTGTATAGCGGTGCGACCTACCTGCCGATTGATCCCCGTACTCCCAGGGCGCGCAAGAGATTACTGGAAGAGGACACAGCACCGCGCCTGACGCTCACGACGGCGGCTCATGCCGAACATTTCTCGGGTGAAATACTGTGTCTCGACGAGGAAGCACGTAGCCTGCTGGATGCCGCGGCGGACTTCGTCCCTGTGCATTTCACACCGAAGTACGGCGCGCACATTATCTATACCTCCGGAAGTACCGGTAAACCCAAGGGTGTGCTCGCCACCCATGCAAATGTTATGCGTCTCGTGCGCACGAACCTTGGCGACCCGGCACTGGCAGAAGTAGGTGTGTGGTCTCTGCTGCACTCCTACGCCTTCGACTTCTCGGTGTACGAAATATGGGGGGCCTTTGCCAGTGGCAGTCAGCTGGTACTGGCCTCGGAGGAGGTTGCCCGTTCACCGCGTCGGCTAATGCAACTGTTGATAGATGAACGCGTATCAGTGCTGAATATTACCCCCGGCTCCTATGCCAATCTCATGGTTGAGGCGTCCCGCTCCGGGCGCGTATCAGAGCTGGCGATACGGTTGGCGCTGGTAGGGGGGGAGGCCTGGTCGGCATCACGTATCGCCGCTCATCCACCCAGGGCCCGTATCCGCAACGTCTACGGCCCCACCGAGTGCACGATCTTTACCACCCTGAGTCGGCCGCTGGACCTGGCGGAGGGAACGCCGCCGCTGGGTGAGTTCTTGCCCAATGTTAAGGGTTATGTGCTGGATTCAGCCCTGCGCCCCTGTCCGGTAGGTGTCGAAGGGGAGCTATACGTGGCGGGCGAGGGTGTGGCAACAGCTTACCTCAACCGTCCGGGGCTCAGCGCTTCCTTCTTCCTTGCAAATCCCCACGGTGGCCCCGGTGAGCGGATGTATCGCACCGGCGACCGGGTAGTCTGGTCTGCACCGGGCCGACTGGAATTCAGGGGCCGCGACGATACGCAATGCAAGTTGCGTGGTTTTCGCATTGAACTGGGCGAGATCGAATCGGCCCTGCTCGAGCTCCCCCTGGTCGAACAGGCCGTGGTGCGCATCCTCGAACGCGAGGCGAATCAGGCGGGGGCAAGCGATACTCGGCAGTTGGTGGCCTACGTTGTACCCGCTGAGGACAAGGAAACTCCGGTCTCGCTTGCTGAAACCGTCATGCCCATGCTGCGTCAGCGCTTGCCCACCTATATGGTGCCTTCCGTATACATATCCCTTGTTCAAATGCCGATGACGGTAAACGGTAAACTGGATATCGACGCGTCACCTGACTCATCGGTACCCGACGGGAATACGCACGCTTACAGGGCGCCGCAATCGCCGCTGGAAATCGCTGTCTGCCAACAGATCGCAGAAGTACTTAACCTGCCCGCTGTTGGGCTGGACGACCAGCTTGCCGGCTGTGGCATGGACTCTCTGGGCGCGGCGCGGTTGGCAGCAAAACTCGAATTCCTGTGTGAACCCGCACCTGGTGTGGTGGAGATCCTGTCGCAGGACACGGTTGCAAACCTGATCGACCTGCTCAACCCGGCCAGGGAATCGGAACTGCTCGATCCGCTGGCTGAAGTGGTAGCATTGCGCAGTGCAGGTTCAGGGGTGCCGGTGTTCTGCCTGTACCCCGGCACCGGCCTGGGCTGGGCCTATGCCCACCTCCTGCCATTGGTCGATCGCGATCGTCCGGTTTACCTCATACAGGCGCACAATCTGCGAACTGGGCCCGTGGAGCCCGCGATGTCGTTCCCGGAGTTGGTGCGGGTGGCACGACAAGGGATTCAGGCGATCCGACCACAGGGGCCCTACAGCCTGGTGGGCTGGTCCTTCGGCGGAATGCTCGCTCATTGTGTCGCCACGGACCTGCTGGCCGACGGCGAATCGGTTGATTCCCTGACCTTGATCGACAGTTATCCCATGCCTGCCCATGCGCGACCGGATTACTCTCGCACTGACAGACTCTGGCGCGACGTGGCCCTGGGCGCCGGACTGCAGCTCGACGAGTCACAAGGTGAGTTGGACTCAACCGTGATTGCGGCGCTCGCCCGAAAGCAGGACAACCTGTTGAGGCGTCTTCCTCTAGCTACCGTGGAATCCATGGCTTTTAATCTGCGGCAGAACAGTGACGTACTGGCCGACGCGCGGCCCGGTCACTACCCGGGCGACCTGCTGTTTTACCGGGCCATTCGCCAGACCCGGGGACAGGATCGCTCTTCCGTATCGCCCGATGACTGGCGACACCTGACTGGGGGCCGACTGCGGGTCATTGATATCGATGCCGAACACCAGACCATGTTGAGTGTTGACGCCGTTGCACAAATGCTCGCGGGAGTGACGTAAGCATGGACTTGACGGAACAACCGATTGCGGCCGTGGCCCGCCTTGTCGTACAGCAGGGCCTGAACCTGCAACCCGGGCAGCCCCTGCTTATTCACGCCCCAATAGAAGCACAGGCACTGGTGCGCTATGTGGTGCAATCCGCCTACAAAGCCGGTGGCGGTCCCGCGCGGTGCGTCTTTGAAGACCCGGAGCTGTTGCGCATAGCTGTGGACACTATGGACCCGGAGCAGGTTCGCAATACCCCCTCCGGGTCTTTGCCTGGACCGGTAGCCACTACTGCCAGTTGCGCGCAGCTACGTATTGCTGGCCCGCAACCGAGCCTGCTGCAGGGGGTTTCGGCCGACCAGTTGCTGGACTTTCACCAGCTGTTCTCGGCCCACGAGCGGCCTATCGTCACTGGCCAGGTGTGCTGCGCGCTACCCTTTGCTACACGGGACTGGGCGACATGGATACGCCCGGAGCTCGAACCTGGCGCCGCACAGGCGGTGCTGTGGCACGATATTCTTCATCTATGTGGTATTGGCCTGGATGCTGCGCCGGGAGAGCAGGGCGTACGCCTGCAACGCCAACAGAGGATGGTCCGTTGGCTCAACACGCTGCCGATAACACGTCTGCACCTGCGCGGAGAGGATACGGACCTGAGCATAGACCTGCTGCCGGGAAACGGCTGGCTCGGAGGTACGAAGGTCAGTGCCGAGGGTATCGAGTATCTTCCCGAATTACCGGCCACCGGGGTGCACTGCCTGTTACAAGGGGCCGGCACCCAGGGCGTACTTCGCGTGCGACAGCCAGTGACCCTCGGCGCCAGCAGTGTGCGCAACCTGGAACTCGAGTTTCGTGATGGAACAGTGAGCAATGTGTCTGCCAGCCAGGGGCGGGAGCTACTCGATTCTCTGCTGGAGGCGGATGAAAATGCGGCGCGCCTGGGCCAGCTTGGCCTGGTTGAGAGAGTTCCGGAGATGGTCCCGCCCGCGGACGGATTCCTGGCCCCGATGATGAACAGGGCCTGTGGCGTTCATGTGACCCTGGGCTATCCTGAACACTTGGAGTCTCGCCCCGGCGCCAATTGTAGCAGTATCGGAATCGATCTTGTGCTGGCTGACCAGGCTATGGAAGTCGATGCCATTTGTGATAACAGCGCGGTGCTACCACTGCTGCGTGATGGACGCTTCTGCCTGTAACACGGTTGTAACTTGGGATTCGAATAGACGGCGGATATACTTGATAGTATTGTCGGTAACGGTTGCCCACACGACTGTACACGGGCGATGAGTCCGCCGTGAGCCGGCGTCTGCATGGTGAGGTACCCGCTCGACTGCGGGGCGAAATAAAGGAATATTGAACATGTCTGAGCAAACCCCCGTCCCTGAAACCCAAGCCAGGGGCAACACCGGTGAGCAGGCCCTCAGGCTCTACGTGTTCGACTGCGGCGTCATCGACACAGTGACCTCCGAGGAATTCGGCTTCGAGGCCGGAACGCTGCCCAGCAGTATGACAACCCCCTGCTACCTGATCGTTCATCCGCGCGGCGTGCTGCTGTGGGATACGGGCGAGATTCCCGATACGGAAATTGAGAATGACGGCGAGCTTACCCGCAAGCGGACCTTCAGCGCCTCACGTAAACTGGGCGAACTGCTCGCGGAAGTAGGCTATGGTCCGCACAACATCGACTTTCTTGCCTTCTCCCACTACCACAATGACCACGTGGCAAACGCCAACATGTTTGCCGGTCAGACGTGGCTGGTGCAAAGGGCCGAGCGCGATGCCATGTTCGACCAGACCCCGGACTTTGAGCGCTTCGGGCCAGTCACCCCTGACCCACAGTACTTTGACCAGTTACAAGACGCCCGAACCGTGGTGATTGAAAACTGTGACTACGACGTATTCGGGGATGGCCGCGTGGTAATCAAGTACACACCTGGCCATACGGCGGGTCACCAGTCGCTGTTCGTTGATCTCCATGACACCGGTCCCGTGTTGATCACCGGGGATGTTTACCACTACTACGATGAGATCGGCAGAGCGGCGGACTTTGTCAACCATGTCAGCAATACCGTGACTACCGAGAGCCGCTGCAAGCTGGAGGCTTTTGCCGAGGAAACGGGCGCGGATATGTGGATACCCCACGACATTCGCCGCGCACCGAGCTTTCGCAAGGCGCCGGCATATTATTGCTAGCGGGAACGCGGTAGATACCCTGGTGGCAATTGATTTATTCACGTGGCCACCAGCAGTAGCGGAAGGGAGGCCGGTAACATGTCGATGAACGAGCCCGGGGAAGGGTTATGGCAGGTAGTGAGGGGGATTAACCTCACCGACCGGGACTTTGTCCTTAATCTCGAGTCGGGGATAATCCTCATGGCCGTGGAGATCGTTCTGGTCTCCCTGATCCTGCGACAACTCCTGATTTTCTGGGAAAACCGACGCTGGAGCAAAACCCGGCAGCAACTGGCCTATGTTCTGCTGGGGAGTATCAACAGGATGGCCCAACATACGGAAAACATGCTCCATGTTTTTGGCCCGGCGGCGGAAAATCCCGATGAAGTAGAGCACCCCGGGGAAATTGTTATCAACAGCCAGTTCGAACTGCACCTGCTCAAGGCCACCGTCGCGCTGGCTAACTTTAACGAACAGACCATCGTTCACCTGCCCGCGCTGCTGCCCGACAACACAGAGAATCTTTCAGGCATTACCCGCAAGATATCGGGCCTGGAGGAATCCGTCGCCGCGTTGAAGTACCATTTCTCCAATATCAAACCCTCCTTGAAGACCATTGACAGCAGGGCTGACCTGCTAGCTTCGAACGAGGCCCTGCATTGGATCGGGCCAGAGCGGTTCAGTATTGAAAATGAACCGGCAAGTGCTCAGGGCGGTATGCAGAGACTGCATCTTCGGCCGGAGGCGGCGCAAACTGACTACAATTATTTTGTACTGACCTACGTAAAGATTCTTGAAAGAACCTGTAGCCTGGCCATGGAGATCAGTAGCATTATCGAAGACCACAGTGGCTGGACCCAATTAAGTGACAGGGACCGCAAGAAAGCTCCCAACCAGCAGGATGTACTCAAGCAGCGCGTCAACAGCGCCGTCGCAATCTGGAGTAGTATTGTCACGAATGGTCTGTACCTTACCCTTTACACACCTGTGGCCGCGGACCTGGAAAGACATGAGGATTACAGCGCGTGATAAATCCCTTTGACGATGAAGATAACCGGTTTTTTGTGCTGGTCAACGAGGAGCAACAGTACTCGCTGTGGCCGGACCACCTGGCTGTCCCGGAGGGTTGGAGCCAGGTAGGGCCTCACGCAGATAAAGCCACCTGCATGGCCTGGGTGGATGAAAACTGGACCGATATGCGCCCCTTGAGCCTGCGTAAGGAGATGGAGCGCCAGGACGAAAGCGCCTAGACGCTGCAGTCAATCCTCGAATACGACCAGGAAGCGGCTTTCTATACTCTCGCGTGGTCGTGTGGATTCAGGGGTGTTGTTCAAGGTAAAGGCCGCATGGGGAGTAAGTTGGGCCCTGGAAGTATCTGAATCGAAGCCCTTGAACACCAGCACTTCGCCACTGTGCATATCGGGAAAGTAGCACCAGTGCTGCGCCGGGTTGAATTGAAAAGCCGACATTTCGAAGACCCAATCAGTCTCGGGGGGCATCTGCTCGTGGAACTCCACCCCGACCCGGTCTCTCGGGTTCACTGATGCCACGTCACACAGCGCCAGGGGTACATCCGTGGGCGGTTCGCTGATCACCCGCCAGAGGTTATAGGCCGCGATCCGTCGCCGCTTCAGGGACTCGTAAGCGCCGATGTCGCTGAAACGGTCGACCCAGCGCGCTAATTCGATGTTTCCGGCACCGAAGTCGTTGTGGGCGAAGCGGGCAGGTAAAGTCGTACCATCTGCGAGATATCCCGCTGATTGTTCGCTGCGACGAATCACCGAATTGATTAATAACAGCTGAGTTGTCCCCAGTTGCTCAGTCAGCAACCGCCGGCACTCCTGCTCGTGTTGGCGAGTGATTTCCTGTAAGTCAGCGGAGTGAGTTGCAGGTGAGTTCTGCAGCAGGATGAATCCGTTGACATCCAGGGAGGCAGGGCTGCCTGACAGGCGTGCATTGCTGATCTCCACATCATGTGCCGACAGTGGGAAATGATCCTTTTCCCGGGTCACCCCGTGCAGTCTGGGCGACTGGCTATAGTTACCGAGAAACTGGATAGACGCGACAGTACTTCCGGGCGCAGGGGCTGCTCGTGACTGCGTGGAAGATACCGGTTGGCGTTGCATGTGTGCAGGATCCATCGAATGATGCAGGGTCAAATATACGCTGTAGTGTATTCAGTTGATATACTGCGCGACAATTGCCTGGCTACCCTCCAGATACTGGCGCTTTCGTCTGGCGCTCGCAGCTTTTGTACTGGATTTGGCTAACGTCGTAATTTTAATCACGGTAACTTCACGACAGTAACTCCAACTACAGTGACTCAACCCACAGTGAAATCAGCCACAGCCACAGCCACAGCCACAGCCACAGCCACTTCAGCAGGAGCAGGGCTTTCCTGGCTCCCGCAAACGCCCGGGGACTGGCAGGCGCGATTGGCGAGCTTACAGGAAAGCGACGCTCACTCGCTGGCCGAATTGCGCGCGCTGGCTTCTTATCAGCTGGAAGGCACCGAAACCGGCCATCTCGACCGCGCGCTATCCCGTGCCCTGTCGCACCCTGGCTGTTCCGCGACGTCGGCCGACGTCAGGCTGGCTGTTCTTGCTTCTTCCACGACAGCACACCTGGGTGCAGGGGTTCGTGTGGCAGGGCTGCGGCGAGGTCTGCATGTAGAGGTTCACGAAGGCACTTACGGCCAGTTTTGGCAATCGATACTGGAACCAGATGCTGCGATCACAGATTTTAGCCCCAATGCGATCCTGCTGGCACTGGATGCCGAACACCTGGCAGCGGGACTCGGTGTCGCCAGCACCGCCCATCAACGGCAACGCCTGATACAGGCATTACTGAATCGTCTTCGTTCGGCGTGGCAGACCTTGAGGCAACGCCATACCTGCCAACTGATCCAGCAGTTACCCCTGCCTGTGTTTGATAACCTGATGGGCAACAATGAACACAGCTTGCCCGGCTCCCCCGTGGACTACTTGTCACAGCTCTGTATGGAGATCAGGGACTGCGCCGGGCAGGAAGGGGTAGACCTGCTGTCACTCGACCGGCAGGTAGCCCGTGACGGGCTGTCGGCATGGCATGACCCCCGTCTGTGGTTACATGCCCGAATGGAAGTCTCGCCGCTTGCTGTGCCCCTGTTCGGTGATTTGCTGATGCGGGTGATAGCGGCGCGGCAGGGGCGTTCGGCCAGGTGCCTGGTGCTGGACCTGGACAATACCCTGTGGGGCGGTGAAGTCGGCGAGACCGGGCCGGAGGGTGTAACGCTGGGCCCGGGCAGCGCGGCAGGAGAAGCTTTTCAACGCTTTCAGCGCTACCTGCTGGCGCTGCATGACAGGGGCGTGATCCTGGCCGTGTGCTCAAAAAACGATCAGCAGGTCGCCGAAGCGATGTTCCACTCGCACCCATCCATGTGTCTCAAGCGTCATCATATTGCGAGTTTCAAGGCCAACTGGCAACCCAAACCTGACAACCTGCGGGATATTGCCTTGGAGCTGAATATCGGGCTCGACTCGATGGTGTTTATCGATGACAGTGTGTTCGAGCGCGAACTGGTACGGCGAAGCCTGCCCATGGTGCAGACACCCGAGATGCCCCGGGAGCCGGCCCTGTACAGTCGTGTGCTGGCTGACGCGGGTTACTTCGAGAGTGTGGCGTTGACGGACGATGACCTCAAACGCGGCGCGGCCTACCAGGCCAACAGGCAGCGAGCCGAGCTACGCGATCATCACCAGGATCTCACGGCCTACCTGGATGAACTGGATATGCGCCTGGGCTGGCAGCGCTTCAACCCGGTTGATATAGACAGGCTGGTGCAACTTATACACAAGACCAACCAGTTCAACCTGACCACCCAGCGTTACGACCGGGACCAGCTTGAAGACGTGATGAATCTGCCAGGAGCACTTGGCTTGCAGTTTCGCCTGGAGGACAAGTTTGGCGACAATGGCATCATCGGCATCGTGATAGCAAGCCTGCAACACGACCGGTCGATGCATATCGATACCTTTCTGCTTAGCTGCCGGGTGATAGGGCGGCACGTGGAACAGGCCATCCTGAACGTGCTTGCCAGTAGTGCACTGGAAAGGGGTGCTACACGGCTGGTCGGCAGGTACCGGCTCAGCGACAGAAATGCCATCGTGCGGGAGCTCTATTCCGAACTGGGGTTCTCGCCGCTGCCCTCACCGCCGGCCGGTGAGTTGCGCTTTGATCTCGAGCTTGGGCAGTTCACCCCCTTACCTGTCCCGGCGACCGTATACGAGGAGGGCTCGTGACCGAAGCCGATGTGTATCACACGCTCAACGGGATATTTCGTGCGCAGTTTCTGCTTGAGGACATCGACCTCACGCCGACGACAAGCGCCGTAGACATCGAGGGTTGGGATTCGTTGCGTCATATAGAATTGATCCTGGTGATCGAATCACACTTTGGCATTCAGTTTCACAGCCGTGAAGTCGACAGTATGTCGAACATTGGCGACCTGGTGGAGTATATCGGGGCGCACCTGCATGCAAGCTGATCTACCAGGTCTTGGAGATACGCACGAAAGTGCTCCCAGTCACTGGTTCGAGACTGATGTCCTCAGGCGCTTCGAAAGCCTGGGTGATAATTGTGAGTTTGGACTGGTACAGGTCGCTGTTGGCGTTGACCAAATGGGCTTCTTCCGCTTTAACAACAGCGATTTCGAGGCTTTGCTGGCGGTTCTGGAGAACGGTTTCAGGGATTTTGAAGACCCCAGGGACATCGAGCTGGAAACTGCCTGCAATAACGAACTCATCGTTGTCGTACCGCGCTACGGCTTTCGCTACCACACCTTTCAAACCGCAGGGCAGGTAGATGTCGATGCACTGCTTGCACAGCAGACAAAGGTATTACGATGGCTGGCGCGTAAGATGCTCGACGACCTGCGTTCGGGCGAAAAAATTTTTCTGCGCAAAGATCCCGGTGATCTGGATGAGGTGCTGATCTTACGCCTGTACGCCGCCTTACAATCCTATGGCGAAAACCGCCTGTTGTGGGTGAGTTGTAGCGATGATCAGGAGAAAGTCGGCCGGGTAGAAACTTCTGGCGTGCCGGGAAAAGGGGTGCTGCGCGGATATATGGATGCCTTTTCCCAGTACGAAGACGGCCGAAGTTTTTCTTATCGCTGGTTTGAGCTGTGTCGTGCCGCTCTGCAAATTCAGGACGGCCTGCCCGAGCGCCGCGGCGCGGAAGCTTCCAGTCGGGCTGGAGAGTATAGACTGTGCTCGGTAAATGACAGCAGGGTTCGCGCAGCGCTGCTGACAGGGGGAGAGGGCGGCCTCGTTGTGGGCAGGGCCAGGGTTCACGGCCCTGATGGTGTCGTTACCCAGGGCGATTTATTGATCCAAGAGTCATTGCCAGACAGCTGGCAATCCCAGGTTCGTGAGGATCTGGAGACGGGAGAGCGTGTACTGGAACTGCCTGAAGCGGGATACCAGGTTCAATTGCGCGCCGCCTATCACCTGTTCGCCCACAGCAAGAGTGAACTTGATCAGCGCTACTGTGACCAGTTGCGCAAGCACTTTTCCGGAGTAGTGGGCGAGGGTGCGCAACCAATACTGCTTATCCCGGAACGGGAAGATTTTGTGGTGTTGCAGTCCCTGCGCGAACTGGTACATGCCCGCATGCCGCGTTTGAGTGTGCCGCAGGGGGCCGCAATCAGCGTCGACCGGCTTCTGTTACCGGGATGAGGGGCGTTCAGGGCTCCAACATGGCACTGGCCAGGGCCCGATGAAAGGCCTGTAGTGCGGGCTCGTTCCTGCCGTAGACCAGTCTGAATGAATCCGGCGCGTTGGCCAGGTTACGATAACCTTCGACGGCGACCTCGTAATCCTCCCGGGTAATGTCGCTGGTGGCGTCGTTGTAGGCAAACTCGCGAGACAGGCGCTCTTCATCGGCTACCACGGAGCCGGGCGCATACACCCGGATCAGGCAGGTCATGCTACCGGCGTCATGGCCAGGTAGCAGTTGGAACATCCTCACGCACATTTCCCCCTGTGGCAGGGTGCCTACCACCAGCAGTGTGTTGGGAAACAGGAAGTGTATACCGCTGAAGGCCACCTCGGGCCACTCGGATTGGTCCCTGTCGACCAATGCTGCGAGGGCGCGCTCGGCGAAACAGAGACGCCAGTGGCGGCCGAAGTCGTCGAAAACGGCGACATTGGAGAAGAAGTCCCGGCCTATGGAGTCCCGGTGCAGCACCGAAAAGTGGTAGCCCTCACAGTAGGTATCCATTGCATATTTCCAGTTGCTCTGGGCGTCGAGGGCAAAATTGTGGACCGGTTGCAGCAACGACAGCTCCAACTGCGCGATTTCGTCATGGAAATCACCGAAAAAGGCCGCGATGCCACAATCCTCGATCTGGCCCTGTATTTGGACAAACACGAGGCCGAGATGCTCGCTCACCTGAACCGGGGTGAGATTCCGTTGCTCGAGTATCTGCTGCTCAAAGCCCTCGGCGCCAGGCACGTGACTCAGCTTACCCTCAATATCATAACTCCAGGCATGAAACGGACAGGTTATACGCCCTGACTCCAGGCGGCAGGCGCCGTATCGGGTGGCAATCAGGCGGGTACCCCGGTGTGAGCAGCGATTAAGGTAGCCGCGCAAACGCGAATCGCTGGATCGAAGCAGTAGAACCGAAGTACCTAGCAGGTCGAACACGAAAGCGTCCCCTGGGCTAGCCACATCGGAGGAAAAGCAGGCGACAATCGGAGACTGTCGGAACAGGCGCGACTTCTCCCGCTGGTCGCGCTGGGGGTCGCAATAGGCCGAGCTATCGTTTTCCATGGCCGCGTCGGCCATATCGGTGGTACCACCAGCAGCAATATGCGCGACCAGCCGCTGCCGTGACCGCGTGGCGACTTCCAGGCGACGCTCTTTCAACCCGGACCTATTCTTGCTGTTCAACTTTTTCCCCCTAGCGTGAGAACAAGGCTGCTCCTGTACAGGGAACTTACCAGGCCATAAAACGTTACGGAACGAAACTCTACCACTGCAGTATCGACTAGTGTAGCTTTAGCCCTGCCGTATCGTTCTGGGCCAGGGGGGAAAGTGGTATGACGGCCGATGCAAGCGACAGAACGCCGGTGCCGGCTGAACGCATCGCAGATATCGACATATACGCCATCCCCGGCGGAGACAGTGATCTCCACAGGGCTTGGCAAAAGCTCAGGGAGCAATACCCGCAACGTTTGCTGTGGACACCCCACAACGGTGGTCACTGGCTGGCGATGGACGGGGAGGATATTGCGCGAATCTACGCCGATCACGAGCATTACTCCTCCCGTATTACCATTGTACCGAAGAAGTGGGGTGAGCTTTTTCCTCTGCGCCCGACCACGCTGGATCCGCCAGAGCACCGGCCGTATCGCAAACTCATGACCGCTGCGCTGTCGCGGGCCAGGGTGCAAGCCAGTGAAGCTGCGATCAAGGCCATCATCATCGACACTATCGAGAGAGTGCGATTGCAAGGCCGATGCGAGTTTATCAATGACGTCGCTCTACTGATTCCCGGTCGGATTTTCCTGCATATGGCGCGGATGCCGGATGAACTGGTCGAAGACATCCCGCGTTACGCGGAACCTCCCAATGCTTCAGATGTCCCTGTTATGGAGCGTTTTGCCCGCTTTCTGCGGCCCTGGGTAGTAGAGCGACAGGCCCGCCCCGGTGACGATCTTTTGAGCCAGCTGGTCAGCGGCCAGCTCAATGGAAAGGACATCAGTGAAGATGAAGCGCTGGATGTCGCCACCGCCATGCTCACCGGAGGCATCGATACGGTCATCTCCCTGCTCGGTTTTATTATCGGCTTCCTGGCCGAGCACCCGCACCACCAACAATGGCTGATAGAAAACCCCGACAGGATTCCATCCGCAGTCCCCGAACTGATCAGGCGCTTTCCGATCATGACCAAGGCGCGGGAGCTGAAGAGTGACCAGGTGCTTGACGGTATACAGATGAGGGAGGGGGATATGATTGTCCTGCCGCCACTGCAGGGGCTGGATGAGCGTATTTACACCGATCCCATGGCAGTGAATTTCAAGCGACAGCATTCACCTGACCTTAGCTTTGGCAATGGTGTTCACCTGTGCCCTGGTTCGTACCTGGCCAGTATCGAATTGGAGATATTTCTTCGTGAGTGGTTGGCGAGAGTTCCGGGGTTTCAGCCACCGGAGCAGACACGGCCGCGTATGAGCAGCGGGATACTCGGCGCCATGCTTGAGCTTCATTTGCACTGGGGCCCGCAACTATCTCAAGAGGAACAGAATTCACCGTGAGCAAGATGCCATCCGGGGCCGACGAAGAAGCAGTGTGGACCTCGAAAACGCTTGCGGCGTCGGATCCCAGCCTGCCCCAGCGTTTCCAACACAACTCACACGCCGCGATGTTCCGGGCGCTGCGCCGTGAAGCTCCCGTGCACTTCTGCCCGGATAGTCCCTATGGACCCTACTGGTCGGTCACTCGCCACCAGGACATCCTGGCGGTAGAGCGTGATCACCAATTGTTCTCGTCGGAGAACAATATCATTATTGGCGACGTTTCCCCGGAGTTTGACGTCACCCGCGCTTTCGCTACATCTGATCCGCCCACGCACACACAGGAAAGGCGTGCGGTATTGCCTTCGTTCACACGTAAACGACTGCAAGTACTGGCAGTGGGGATGCGGCAAAAAATCCGTTCCCTGCTGGCGGGGCTTCCTCGTGACAGGGAATTCGACTGGGTGGAGGAAATCGCTAGCCCGGTTACCAATAGCATGGTCGGCGAGTTGTTTGATCTCGCACCCGAGGACCGCTCCCGGCTGCCTTACTGGTGCGAGGTGCTGGTCACCACTCCAGAACCAGGCGCCCTCGTGCAGAGTTGGGAAGAGCGCCAGGCTGTGGTCGAGGCCTTCCGCGATCGACTATTGCACCTGTGGTCCGACCGTCGAGAGGATACGCGTCGCCAGGATGTTATCGCCGCCTTGAGTCACAGTCCTGACACGGCACAGATGAATCATAACCCGATGCGCCTTGTCGGCACGGTTGCCCTGATTGCCGGCGCTAACGAGGCTGCTCGCGGCGCCCTCAGCGGTTCCATTGTCGCCTTTCACCAAACACCCGGGCAGTGGTCGCTGCTGGAACAGGATCGGGGACTGATCGACAACGCCGTATCGGAGATCGTGCGCTGGCAATCGCCGATTATCCACATGCGCCGCACTACCACGCAGGAAACGCAGCTTGGCGATGAGGTCATACCTGAAGGCGCTCGCGTAGTGATGTGGTACTGCTCTGGAAACCGGGACGAGCGTGTTTTTGAAGATGCGGAGGATTTCAATATCCTGCGCCACAACGCCGACAAACACCTGGGCTACGGAAGTGGTATCCATCGCTGCCTGGGTCAGCATGTCGCGGAAATGGAGTTGCGCCTGCTGCTGGAGGAGTTGCTGGACAGCCAAATGCGTCTGGAGCTGGTAGAACCGCCGCAGCGTATCCTGTCAAACTTCTCGGCTAACTACAGCAAACTAGTGGTACGGACAGTCGCGTGATATCGCAGCTTGCCGAAAGCGCCGCGTTTTTCACTTCCCAGGGGCGAGGGCAAGTGTGGCCGGGACAGGGATTGAGTGAATACCACTGCGAGTTTTCACCCAAGCACTACCACGACCAGCTGTTCGGCCAGTACCAGGTGCATTGTCCTCCCGATATGCTTCGTGCCGTGGACAAACGGAAGGCGGGTTATCTCGCTGGGAGGTACTGTGCTCACGAGGCCTTGGAGGCATTTGAATTAAGGCATTTCGTTATTCTCAATGCACCTGATCGCAGTCCGATCTGGCCGAACGGCCTGCTTGGGTCGATCAGCCACAGCGAGGACCATGCGATTGCGGTGATCGGTGATGATAGGTACCTAGTAGGGTTAGGTACGGACATAGAGCCTATAATAGGGGATGACGCCATGCGCGAAACCCAATCACAGGTTCTTAATCCGGACGAGCTTCACTTGTTGGAGTGCAGCGGCCTATCCCGTAGACAATTGTTCACCGTACTATTCTCCGTGAAAGAGAGCTTTTTCAAGGCGGCTTACCGACTGGTGCGGGGTTTCTTCGGTTTCGATGCCGTCTCAATCCAAGCTTTGGATCATGGCAACGGGGAGGTTACCTTTTGCCTTAATGAAACTCTGCACGAGCGGCTGCGCCAGGGAGACGAATTGCAGGGTCGATTCAAGATGCTCAGAGCGGACACGATTGCAACTCTGGTGAGCTTGTCACGCTGATTTGCCTTTAAAGGGACAAGCAATCGACTGGGAAGGGGAACACAAACATTTCATCCAGTTTTTGACGGTCAATTTGGGGTCCGGTCAAGATTCATGTTTATGCCGAGCTCTGCATTATATATAGCCTTCCATAAGGTGTATCTTGGGCGATAAGTAAGCCCAAAAAAGCACAGCACCCCGAGCATGGATTACGCATTCACGCACGCGAACGATTTGGCGATCATGAGGCTCCTCACCATAGCCAGGGCCAAACCATGCGAATCCATCGTCTATTCTCTACGCAAAGGTTGATGCTGCTGGGCGGCCTGGCTGTTGCGATAGCAAACAATGCAGTGCTGGCAGCAGCGCAACCCATAACCTCGAGCAAAACCGTCTCCCAGGTTGATCGCTATTCAGAACTGACAGCTGGGCCGACGTTGGAGCAGCGCGATCTGCTTGCTGTGACTGTAGCCGTTTCCATACCCAATAACATCGCCAGCCTCGGTGGTGCGTTGCGTTGGATTCTGCGTGATTCGGGCTACCGCCTCGCCGCCGACTCCGTCATTCCTCCTGAGGTACATTCGATGCTCAAACTGCCGTTACCCGCAGCCCATCGACGACTAGGGCTGATGCCGCTGAAAGAGGTGCTAGCACTTATGGTTGGCCCTGAGTTTCACATCGTTCAGGACCCGTTACATCGTCTGTTGTCATTTGAGCGTTGTAACACAGTACAGAATTCTTCACAGGCACAAGGAGAGCTGTAATGGACGTCTTTTTAGTCGCTCTCGTGCTGTTTGCTGTAATGGCTTTTGGAGCAGGAAATAGCAAGCGTGAGGATCAAGCAGATTCTTCCAATGTTTCATCCGAATCGGAAGTTCACCCAGTAACTCGCAAACACTCGGATCAATTCTGTAATCCATGGGTCGAACACATTACCCAGCGTGATCTCACTTTCCCACTCGACCAGAGGGTCATTGACGATGAACAGTAGCGCCAGAGGACGCGGCCGTGTTTTTCGGATTGTCGGGTTCGCTATCCTTACTGCCTTATCCACTCTCGCCGGAGCGGGAGAACAATCGAATTCACACGTGTCTACACAACATACGACCGAAGCATCTGCAACACAGCAGTTAGACCATCAGGCCTCCCTCGCTGCACGGTGGGGCCTGGATGATAACGAATGGCAGCGTTATGAAGTGCTGAAGCAGGGCATTCGCGGGAGTGTGAGTGCCGCAACCTTGTCCCCCATAGAAGTCCTCGGCATTCACTCGCGGAGTACCGAAGAGCGGCGGCGGTACGCCGAGCAATGGGCCGTAATGATGCGTGAGGATGCCGAGCGTATTTTGGCATTTCAACGCGCGTACGATGAAGCCCAGCGACGTTTATATCCCAATGGTTTACTCATTGACGCCAGTATGCTGAATGCCCACAAGACAGACCATGAGGCGTTAGAACAATTGGCGTGGCAGCCCGCCGACCGCGTGCTGTTCTTTACCGACACGCAATGTCCGACGTGCGATGCTGTACTTGAGCGTCTTGTCAGTCAGTTAGCGCAATTCTCCGGCATCGATGTGTACCTGATCAATGTGTCCCCCGGTGAGGAATCCCTGATACGCGAATGGGCAGCGTCGAAACAGATCAGTCCGCAATGGGTCAAAGAACACAAGGTTACGCTGAATGTCGACGCAGGTGCGCGGGACAGAGTCGCCGCGCACACTGGGCAGGACGGCCAAGCATTACCCGTGCTCGTGTTACGCAGGGGAGACCAGTTCACGCCTTTGCCGGCATGGCGATTTTGAAGAGCATGACGATGCATCGTCAATCCATTGTCGCGTGGATTCTCGGCCTGCTGTGTGGGTCCCTCGTCTTTGAGGCCCAGTCCATACCGGCCGGATATCAGCGAGTGGCGAATGAGTATGATTTGCCCCCGGCGTTGCTTTACGCGGTGGCATTGACTGAGAGCGGGCAGAGCGCACTCAGCGAAGGTCGGTTTCGTCCCTGGCCCTGGGCGCTCAATATTAATGGTGAAGGACACTATTTCACCTCAAGACAAGAAGCATTGCAGATGCTGCAAGCGGCCCTGATACACACGAACAGTTCTGTCGATATCGGGTTAATGCAAATCAACTGGCGCTACCATGGCGCCGCACTGGGTTCAGCATGGCAAGCACTGGATCCCTACCATAATTTGCGCGTCGCGGCGGCGATTCTGCGAGATTGCCTCAATGAGCATGCTAACTGGATGCAGACTGCCGGCTGCTACCACGCACCCAACGATCGCACGAGAGCGCAGGCTTACGCCAGTCGCGTCCAACAATATTTGACGCAGCATGCCGACATTGAGCCGGAGGGTCGGTTTGAATATCCCTAGTCGTCACTGTTTGCCCAAGTTTCTACTTGTTGTCTTCATAGGTGCGTTCGCAAGTGTATCGGCAATCGCCGAGTTGACTGTCATTTATGATACGGGTCACACGAAACCGATAGCGCCCCTCCTGAAGCCCTTTGTGTCGGATCAAGGGCTGCAGGACCATCCGGGCACTGCTGTGGATATCGCTGACCAGAAAGTGTTGGATGGCGCTACTCTCAGCAATTTTCTACCGGTGCGTTCTCCCGGCCTGCTGGTCGGTGATCTTGCGGGAAGGCAACTCAAGCCTGATGTCCGTGAGCGTCTGGCACAGGGCAATCCGCGTCCCTTTTTCTTGATCGGGTCCGACCGGGAATCGCTGGAGTGGCTGGCAACCCATCGAGACACCCTTAAATCGCTTGGTGCGGTGGGGATGCTTGTGCAAGCTGACACCGAGCAAGATGTCCGGAATGTCGCCGAGATTTCACAGGGCCTTTCCATCACACTCGGATCTGGCATCGATTTGGCCAGTGCCTTGGGTATTGATCGGTACCCGGTACTCATTACCCGCGACGGCATCACGCAATGAGCGCCCATCCTATGGAGGCGTTGCTTCGACCGCCGGTCGAGTTGTGGTCTTGTTTCACGGCGATCGCTGCAGGCTTACTGGCCTTGCTTGCACCGTGGGGCCTGATGATGCCGCCGGGGATTGCTGCCACCAGCAGCCTGGCTTTCTTTGGGTTTGGCCTCTGGCGGGGCCATCAAGCCTGGCGTGTGTTGCGCTATCAGCGTCACCTGAAACGCTTACCCGAGTATCGAATAGCGGCCGATCGGGTCCCTGTCAGTCAGCACAAACTATTTTTAGGCAAAGGCTTTCGCTGGACCCAGCAACACACCCAGCGGCTACGCGACACGTTGAAACCCGAGGTTCAGCGTTACGTTCAACCGGGTGCGCTTTACCATTGGGCGCGGCAAAAGGAAGTCGCCTGGGAGTCGATACCGGGGCTGACCTTATTGGCGAGGCTCTTGCGCAGTCGATCCCGCTGGAACCTGTTGGCGCCGTTACCGCCAGTGGGCGGCAAGCCCGCTCTACACGCGGTTGAACCCCTTGAGCAACCCGTGTGGATGGATCTGGGTGAACGGGTCGGACACACACTGGTGTTAGGCACCACCCGCGTCGGGAAGACACGATTAGCGGAACTGCTGATTACCCAGGACATCCACCGCGGGGATGTGGTGATTGTCTTCGACCCCAAAGGCGATGCAGATCTGTTGCGCCGCATTTATGCCGAAGCCAAGCGAGCTGGCCGTCTGGACGACTTCTATTTGTTTCATTTGGGCTTTCCCGAGCTATCGGCGCGCTACAATGCGATAGGGAATTTCTCCCGCATCACAGAGGTCGCAACCCGTATTGCCAACCAGTTGCCCAACGAGGGTAACTCTGCCGCTTTCAAAGAGTTCGCCTGGCGCTTCGTCAATATTATTGCCCGAGCGTTGGTGGCGCTGAAACGCCGACCGGACTATCAACAGATCCGCCGTTACATCAACGACATCGAACCGCTGTTTGTGGAGTATGCGGGCTACTGTGCGGCGATTGCAGGTATCGACGCCTGGGCGTCTCTGGTCGAAGAACGCGCAGCGGATATCAAGGAGCGCAATCTGCCCAATGCACTGCGCGGAAGGTCGATGGAAGCCATCGCCTGCATGCGGTTGTTGCAGGAGAGAGCCATCTACGACCCCGTCCTGGATGGCCTAATTTCCGCGTTCAAGTACGACAAGACTTACTTCGACAAGATCGTCAGCTCCGTCGGCCCGCTGATGGAAAAACTCACGACCGGTACCATCGCCTCATTGATTTCTCCGGACTATCAAGACGAGCAGGATGCACGACCCATCTTCGAATGGATGGATGTGGTGCGCCGCAAAGGGATTGTCTACGTGGGGCTTGATGCACTCACCGATACTACGGTGGCCAGTGCGGTGGGCAATTCCATGTTTGCAGATCTCGTGTCAGTGGCGGGCCATATTTACAAACACGGCGTGGCGTCCGAACAGGCTGGACACGCGCGGGGCGGCGACCTGGACGCGTCCGGACACGGCCCCGGACAGTCCTCCATGTCCACACTACCGACCATCTCCCTACATGCCGACGAGTTCAATGAGCTGATCGGTGATGAGTTCGTACCGTTGCTGAACAAAGCAGGCGGAGCAGGGTTTCAGGTAACGGCCTATACCCAGACCTGGTCGGATGTGGAGGCGCGGATTGGCAGCAAGGCCAAGGCGGGACAGGTGGCCGGTAACTTCAATACGATGCTGATGCTGCGGGTGAAGGAGCTGGACACGGCAGACATGCTGACCGAACAGTTGCCCAGGGTCGAAGTGTTCAGTCTGATGAGTGTTTCGGGCGTCGATGATTCATCGGACCCCGGGTCTGGTGTCGACTTCAAGTCCCGTAACGAAGATCGGATCAGTGTCTCGGAAGTGCCCATGCTGACCGCTGCTGATATGGTCACGCTACCCAAAGGGCAGGCCTTCGCGCTATTGGAGGGCGGTCAGCTCTGGAAACTCCGTATTCCCTTGCCGGATAGCCGTGCCGATGCCGCCATACCGAGCGATTTTGAAGCGATGGCCGACGCGATGCGGCGCAGCTACATCACCAACGATCATTGGTATCGGGTGACCGATCACTGGTGGCACGCGGTATCTGAGACCACACCGGATTCATCTAAACAGGTCGATTCACCTTAAGATGGCGGAACCGACCGATCCCCGCCGGTCTGTAGCAAGCCCGGGCATGTTCTCCCGGATTCTCACCGGTATCGCCCAGTGCTTTAAATGGCTATTGCTCTCCCTGGTCTTCTCCGTTTTGATCGAGTGGATTGGCATGGTGTTCTGGTGGGAGGAACAGGGTCTAGCGCATAGCCGGCAGATGCTGGTGAATGAGTTGCAGTTCCTCGGCGCGGACTTTCATCGCAGTTGGTTGACCGAGCATCCAATGCAGTTCGCCAGTGAATTGTCGGAGCGCTTCTACTACTTCGCCTTTGAGTGGACCGGGTTTGTCGATCTCCTCCAGTGGATTACGCAGGCTCCATCTATTGAAGAATCCGGCGTGCGCCCGGTGCTCCATCGGCTTTACCGACCGGTAGCTGACTTTGTCCTGGCTGGAATGCAAATCGCCCAGGTCTTTGCGGTGCGCCTGGCTATTCTTGTTCTGGCCACGCCAGTATTTGGACTGTTCACCCTAGTGGCACTGGTCGATGGCCTGGTGCGGCGGGACCTGCGGCGTTGGGGCTGCGGCCGGGAAAGCTCTTTCGTCTACCACTACGCCAAGAAAGCCGCCATACCACTGATCATCATGGCTTGGGTGCTTTACCTGGCGCTGCCGTTCAGCTTGCACCCGTCCTGGATCATCCTGCCGTTCGCTCTGGCCTTTGCCTTCGCTGTGACCATCACGGCCAGTACCTTCAAGAAGTATCTCTGACACAGTTGACTGTATTATTACAGTTTGCTAGGCTGTATTTGAGCACTGTAAATATACAGTCTAAATGCTGTTCAGGAGGTAATCATGATCGCGCAAGCCGAACAACTGCTGCAACGTGGTTCCAGTGTCACCAGTTCCCTGCTGCCGGCGATTTTTCGTATTTTCAGCCAGTGGCGTCTGACTGGCGCCCAGCAGATGACCTTGTTGGGGCTCAGCAACGAGAAGACCCTCTACAACTGGAAGAGCCAGCCTGAAAAGGCCAAGCTGACGCGGGATCTGCTGGAACGGGCCAGCTATATCCTGGGTATCTACAAATCCCTAGAGATTCTGTTGCCTGACGAGGGTCTGGCCGATCAGTGGCTGGCAACCCCCAATGACAACCCACTGTTCAATGGTACGGCACCGCTCGATCGGTTGCTGGCCGGGCAGGTGGTGGACCTGGCCGTAGTCAGAGATTTCCTCGATTCGGAGCGGGGTGGGTGGTGATCGATATCGATACACTACCCAGTAGCAAGGCAGATGAATCGGTCTATCGGGTCATTCTGTCGCGCTATCCGCAGATCCACCTGTTTGAACGCGTCTCCAATCCGCAGGATTGGGACGTGCTCTATGCCGTCGAGTCCCTGACTAACCCCAGGTTGCGCGATAAAGTGGGAGATATTCGGCTGGTGCCACCGGAAGACCGGGTGTACGGCGATGGCGCATCCTGGATCATGGCGGCCTTCACTCACCCGCCGGTGGATGGACGTGGTGGCCGCTTCAATCGGGGTTTCGGTATCTATTATTGCGCCTCCGATGAATCGGTGGCGATCGCCGAATCATCCTTCCATCGAGCACGATTCCTACGTGAATCCAGAATCGACAAGACCACCCAGGAGATGCGCGTTCTCCGCGCGCAGCTGGGGCCGACAACCCTTCACGATGTACGGCACCTGGTCGGAAACGCTATCTACGATCCCAATGATTACAGTGAAGCACAGAAGCTTGGCGATACGCTGAGGGCTGCCAATAGCTTCGGCATTCACTACCAAAGCGTGAGAGCGAAAGGGGAGTGCTATGGGGTAATGCGACCCAAGGCGCTCTCGGATGCCATCCACTGGCGATATCTGCGATACCACTATGAACAGGGGTCAGTCGTGAATGTTGAACCCCTGGATGGCAGTGGCAGAAGGTAATGGCAATGTATAATGAACTGTTGTGGATATTCACCCAACTCCCGGGCGATTACATCGTACTCGATACCGAAACCACCGGCCTGCCTGACGAAAACGGACTGCCGGATATCG
>CAXBCH010000045.1:0-34039 GCA_963974125.1 uncultured Haliea sp.
TTGATGGCAACCCGTCCCAATCTGTAGTGCCAGTTGGCTTGCTCCCTCACCGCCACTAAACACAAAGGGGCCCCGGCGGGCCCTTTTGCATTTGCGGGGTGGTCAGGAGCCCGGCTTTACAGCTTGGGCTTCTCGGTGCCAGCCCTGGATTTCTCGTCGACCAATGACTGTATCCAGGCCCGGGATGCGAATTCCGCCTTGGCGGCGGCGGCTACATCCATCATGCCGCCGTTTGCCTGCAATACCGGATCTCCCCGCAGCACGTAGCGCAGGGTCGAGATGCAGGTCGCCACCGACTCAGCGCTTGATCCCGGAATCTGGCGTTCAATTCTGTCGAGGACCGGGGGGGTCGACTGAACTTCAGCGCCTCCGGGCATGCACTGAACGGTGCCAGTGCCGATGGGCCAGTCCAGGGTGCGCTCAATCGTCGATCCGGTCTTGATAGTGCCGCTGTCCAGCGCGGGCGTTCCGTATTTTTCAATCAGGGATTCCACGTACAGGGCCTGTGATACTGGCTCGACACTCTGCCGATGGCGGCGGTAGACAGCCACTGCGGCAAGCGGCTCCGGCGGATAGGAAAAGCGCACCTCCAGAGACACATCGCCGCCGGGAACGGACCCTCCCATGTAGTTCACATAGGAGTCTGTCCTGTGCCGCTTGTTCAGCGCAGTGTAGGTAAAGTTGACGGCATCCTGCTTGATGACGATGTCCGGATCATGGGCCTTCAATGCTGCCGTTACTTCCTCGGGTGACATGCCGAGATAGAGCCCGCCGATGTCGAATCCACTGTAGCTGTTGCTGCTCGCGGTGTCGGGCGCCAGCGTGTCTGCAGCATCGGGGCTGGCTGCGGTCGCATCGGTGTTTGCACTGCTGGCTGCCGGCTCGCTGGAATCACCGCCACAGGCTGACAGGAACAGCAGTGAGACGGACACAATTGCTATCGGCAGGGTTTTCATGGCTGGGGTTTCCTGAAGTCAGTCGGGCTCACCGGAACGCGATCAGTATATAATAAATACCAGAAACTCCGGTTTGTCGAGAGCAGTTCCACCCATAGTCCCGGAACCAGGCGGTCATGAACAATCCCTGTGGAGTCACTGCAAGGCTGAAGATCAAGGTAGTGCCGGGCGCCTCTCGTACCGGGATTTCAGGCTGGCTTGGTGACAGCCTGAAAGTCAGGGTTTCCCAGCCACCTGAAAAAGGCAAGGCAAACGCAGCGGTTGAGGCTATGCTCTGCAGGGCCTTTGACCTGCCGACTGGCTCGGTTAAGGTCGTTGCCGGTAGAACTTCACAGCACAAAATCATTGAGATAACGGGGTTGGGCGACGCGGAAGTACGACGGCAGCTGGGGAGTGGGTGATACCCAGGCTGTGCAGTGTCGGTTCGGCGGGCACGCTGCTATCCCAGGGGGGGTAATCCTGTCAGCAGTTTCTGGTGGATCGTAACCGGTGGCTTTCTGATGAGCGCGATCGCGCTGGTGGGCGGATTGACCACCTTGATGCGCGCGGAAACGCTTGAGAGGCTGCTGCTGCCCGTAGTGTCGCTGGCTGCGGGGACGCTGCTTGGTGGCGCCTTTTTCCACATGATTCCGGAGGGCACCGCGGCTCTGGACCCGCTTGCCGCAGCGGTGTGGGTGGTTGCCGGATTCACGACCTTTCTCGGGCTGGAACAGTTTCTGCACTGGCATCAGTCGCACAAGGCCTCGGCCCAACTTCGCAAGCCATCGGCCTATCTGATACTCATCGGTGACGCGATTCACAACTTCATCGGCGGGCTCGGCATCGCCAGCACCTTCCTGATCAATCCGCAGGCCGGTTTCGTGGCGTGGATCGCCGCGGTGGCGCACGAAGTGCCGCAGGAACTGGGTGACTTCGGCATTCTTGTGCACGGTGGCTTTCCGCGTCGCCGGGCCCTGCTGCTGAACCTTCTCTCGGCATTGACCTTTCCCGCAGGTGCCCTTATCGCCTACGCCGTCTCCCGGCATTTCGAGGTGGCCTGGCTGGTGCTGTTTGGCGCCGGGAATTTCATCTATATTGCCGCTTCCGATCTGGTTCCGGAGATCAAGTTACTGACCAGCTTCCGTGCTGCGGTGACCCATTTCAGCTTCTTTGTTCTGGGCCTGGTACTGACGCTGGCCATCGCTTACGGCTGCGCCGGAGTTTGAATCGCAGGGCCAGCACTTAGTCCGGCAGGTTCCGCAGCACCCAGGCGCTGAACTGTTGCTGGGGCAGGGCTCCCGCCTGCTGGACGAGCTGCTTGCCACGGTGGAAGATCGCGAGGGTGGGGATGCTGCGGATATTGAAGTTGGCAGCCGTGCGCTGCGCCGCCTCCGTGTCCACTTTCACGAACCGGGCCTGCGGTTCCAGGCTCGCCGCGGTGGCGGCAAAGACAGGGGCCATCATCTTGCAGGGACCGCACCATTCGGCCCAGAAGTCGACCACCAGCGGCAGCTCCTCTTTCGCCAGCAAGCGACTGAACAGGGCATCATCCGCCGCCAGCGGAGTGCCGGTGAACAGCGGCTTGTGACAGCGTCCGCAGTTTGGTTTCTGCCCGAGACGGGCTTGCTCGATACGGTTGATGGTGCCGCAATGGGGGCACAGTGTCTGCAGTACTCCTGCACGGGCATTCATGTCCCTGTTCTCCTGGCAGCCGGAAGTGGATTGTGGTCAGTAGAGCTCACCGCGGCGAGCATATAAAAACCGGGATGTTGCGGTCGGTGCGCGCCTGGTACTCATCGAAATCCGGGTACAGGCTCAACAGGTGGGGCCAGAGTTCCCGCTTTTCCTCGTCACTGGCCTGGCGCGCGAGCAGGTTCCGACGCTGGCCGCCGATCATCACATCGATTTCCGGGTGGGCCTTGATATTGTAGTACCACACCGGGTTCTGCTCCATGCCGCCTTGCGAGGCCACCAGCAGGATGCTGTCTTTCCAGGGCAGGTGGATCAGGGCAATT
Organism: uncultured Haliea sp.; assembly: GCA_963974125.1. Lineage (GTDB taxonomy): Bacteria > Pseudomonadota > Gammaproteobacteria > Pseudomonadales > Halieaceae > Haliea. Next base: position 2,951 of record CAXBCH010000045.1, read on the forward strand.
TCGCGGCGTTTCCCCGATTTGCGGCCGGTGGTACCCACCACGCAGATGGGGTGGCCGCCGGGGAAATTCTTCATCAGCCTGCCTCTGCTGAGTTTGAATACCCAGACATTCAGGCGCGTGAACCAGCGCATGAACACCTTCACCAGGCCCTGATTGGGGATAGGGTCCACGTCCTCGCGGCGGGTCTTAACGTAGTCAAACTGATTCACGGCTGGTCCTCTTTACTATTGTGATTGCAGGTTCAGCGGGCGATGGTGGCGCCATCCACCACCAGGGAATGGCCGTTGACATAGGATGCCTGGGCGCTGCACAGCCACAGCGCCGCGGCGGCAATTTCATCCGCGGTTCCGAGCCGGCCACAGGGGATACTGTTGAGAATCATCGTCTCCAGCTCTGGTCCCTGGCGCATCGCGTCTTCCAGCATGGGCGTGCGGGTGGACCCGGGCAGTACCGCGTTGACCCGCACCCCGGTGCGCGCCACTTCCATGGCGGCGGTCTTGGTCAGGCCCAGCACCGCGTGCTTGCTGGCGCAGTAAGGGGCAAGACCGGGAGTCCCGATCAGGCCGGCGCCCGAGGAGATGCTGACGATCGCGCCGCTCCCGGCCGCTTTCATTGCCTTGAGCTGGTGCTTCAGACAGAGGAACACGCCGGTGAGGTTGATGCTGGTCACCCGCTGCCATTCTTCCAGGGTGGTGTCTTCCAGCGCCGCTGGCGCGCCCGCCACACCGGCGCTGTTGACTGCGTAGTGCAGGCCGCCGAAGCGTGTCTGGCAGGCGGCCACTGCCTCAGCGACCGCCTGCTCCGCAGTGACATCGCCGCTGATTGCGTGGGCGCCCAATTCCGCGGCCAGCGCCGCCAGCCTGTCACCGTCGCGGTCCAGCAGCACCAGGCGGCACCCCTGGGCGAGGAACTGGCGGGCGCAGGCCTCGCCAATGCCGGAAGCGGCGCCGGTGACCAGGGCGACTTTATCCTGCATGTCGGTATAGCTGACCGCCGGCTCGCTGATTTTACTCACATTGCGTTTCCCCTGTGGTGCCGCTGGAGGCCAACGGGTTGCGGGCCCGGCAGCTTATTGTCTGGCAGTGCTACTGGCGTCGCGCACCGCCTTGAACTCGGACCCCGCCTTCCACTCCGGCCAGCGCCGCGAGTTGCCGAGGTCTTCGATCAGCAGCTGGAACAGCTCAATGTCCTGGACTGCACCGGCCAGGTCCCAGTCCGGGTCCCAGGCGTCGCAGGTCTGGTGGTAGCAGTTGCCGACATAGTCGGCGACCCACTGGTCGCCGGCTGCCCGGCCTCCTTCGACCAGATCATTGCCGCCGGCAATGGCCATGAGCAGCAATACCGGAACTCCGCCGCGGGCCATGGAGAAGTGGTCGGCGCGGTAGAACAGGCCGTTCTCCGGCAGGCTTTCCGGGGTGACGACACGGTCCTGGGTGGCGGCAACCCGCGCCAGCGCGTCCTCCAGTTCGCTCTGGCCCTCGCCCACCAGGATCACGTCCCGGGCCAGGCCGGCGGTCTGCAGGATGTCCAGGGTGAAATTGGCGACCGTGGTCTCCAGCGGATACACGGGATTGCCGGCGTAGGCCTTCGACCCCAGCAAGCCACTTTCCTCGGCGGTCCAGAGGGCAAACACCACGCTGCGCTGCAGTGGCGGTCCGGCCTTGAGAACCCGGGCCAGTTCCAGCACACCCGCGGTCCCCAGCGCGTCGTCGTTGGCGCCGGGGCGCACGGTGCGGCCCTCCGCATCCGGCGCGCCCTGGCCATAGGAGTCCCAGTGAGCGGACGCCATCAGTACCTCGTCGGGATGGGTGCTGCCGGGCAGGAGGCCGAGCACATTCTCGCTGACAATTTCCCGGACCTGTACCTGGAAATCGGCGCTGAAGGTCGTGTCGTTCAACTCGAAGGCCTCAAAGTCGGGGTGGCGCGCGGCGACGCGCAACTGCGCCAGGTCGTGACCGGCCCCCGCGAGCAGGCGTGAGGCGGTATCGCCGTGGATCCAGCCCTGCAGCGCCAGCGATGGGGCTTCGGCGTCGGCGAGAGCATAGTTTTCGCCGGGGGAAGAAGACGCAACACTCCAGCCGTAGCCGGCAGCCTCGGTCTCGTGAATGACCAGCGCTCCCACCGCACCGCGGCGGGCGGCCTCCTCGAACTTGTAGGTCCAGCGGCCATAGTAGGTCATGCGCCGGTTGCCGAAACGGCCGGCGACGGGTTCATCGGCAGCGGCGGCGAAGTCGGGATCATTGACCAGGAACAGGGCGATCTTGCCGGTCAGGTCGATGTCCCCGAAGTCATCCCAGTCGCGCTCTGGCGCGGAGACGCCAAAGCCGACGAAGACCACCGGGGCCTTGTCGACCGCAATGGCGGGGTCTGCGCGCACTGTGCTGATTGCAATGTCGTCGGGTTGCTGCAGCAGACGACGGTTCCCGCCCTGACTGGTCGCGAGGCTGCCCTCCGCATTCAGCAGCGTGTGGATCATCGGCACGGTTTGAGTCCAGCTGCCGTCCGGGCCGCCGGGTTCGATGCCCATGGCTTCGAATTGCTCGACAAGGTAAGCAACGGTTTTCACCTCGCCCGGTGTCCCCGGCGCGCGCCCCCCGAACTCATCCGAGGCCAGTATTCTTACGTGCCCGGACAGGCGCTGGGCGTCAATCCGGGCCGGCTCCGCGGTTGCGGTTTCGGCGGCGACCGGCGGTTGCTCTTTGGCACAGGCTGCAACCAGGAGCACTCCTGCGGCCAGCGTGAGTAGTGACAGGCGGTTATTCACAGGCATTCCCTCGCGGCGGATGGCGGTAACAGTGAGCGAACCTTAACACTCGGCCGGCCGGGTGACGAGCAGGCACGCGGGGCGCTGCTTGCGCTACACTGGGCGCGGTTTAGAGAAGGAGACCCCCATGCGCTTGCTCACAGACCTGCGACTCCCGGATCTGCCGGCCCGGATCGAGGCTGTTGCTCCGGGAATCGAAGTGGTCCAGATTGATAACGAGGTCGGCGTGCCCGCGGGCCTGCGCGGCGATGCCCTGTTCACCACCGGCATTCCCGGTCCACACCTGGAAGCGCTGTTGGCGCCGGGCGTCGGTGTGCGCTGGATTCATCTTTACGGCACCGGCGTAGACGGGTTTCCCCTGCACCTGGTGGGTGACCGCGAGCTGACCTGCTCCCGTGGGTCCACTGCCACAGCCATCGCCGAGTGGGTGCTGGCGATGCTGCTCGCGGATGCCAAGCAGTTGCCGTCCAGCTGGGTCGACGCTCCCCCCGCGCACTGGTACTTCGCCTCGCTTGACGCGCTGGCGGGCAAACGGCTGGGCCTGGTGGGGTTCGGCGCCATCGGCACGGCCGTGGCCCGGCGCGCGCTGGCCTTCGAGATGTCGGTCAGTGCCCTGGTGCGCACGCCCAGAGCGTTGCCGGCAGGGGTTGAGTGCGCCGCCGATGTCGAGTCCCTGCTGGCCGACAGTGATTTCCTGGTATTGGCGGCCCCGGCCACAGCGGCTACCTGGCATCTTCTCGACCGTGGGCGGCTCGCCCGGGCAAAGCCCGGACTGCGGCTGATCAATGTCGCCCGCGGCAGCCTGGTCGACCACGACGCCCTGCGCTGGGCCCTGGACGAGGGCATTGTGGCCCATGCCTACCTGGACACCGCGGAGCCGGAGCCGGTACCCGCGGGGCACTGGCTTTACACGCATCCCGGTGTCAGCCTGAGCCCGCACATTTCCTGGTGTGAGCCGGCGGCGCTGGAGCGGGTGCTGGCGTTGTTCTTCGCCAACCTGGAGCGTTTTGTGCGCGATCAGCCGCTGGCCGGGCGGGTCGATCCCGATGCCGGCTACTGAGCGGCGCGGAGCTCTGCCCGGACCTGCAGCTGCATGAACCTGTTGGCGGCACTTCTGGTCGTGGTACTGGCTACCCTGCTGATCTTTGTCCTGCCCGCATGGCGCCGTCGACGGACCCTGGCTGTTCCCTTTCCCCCCGCCTGGGATGCGCTGCTGACCCGGCGCCTGGAACCCTACGCAGGGCTGGCGCCGGTGGAGCGGCAGCAGTTGCAGGATCTTGTGCGCCTGTTTCTCGCCGGCAAGCACTTTCACGGTTGCGGCGGTCTCGAGGTCAGCGAGGACATGCGCGTGTGCATTGCCGCCCAGGCCTGTCTCCTGCTGCTCAATCGCAGAACCCGTGTGTTCCCAGGGTTGCAACACATTCTGGTGTATCCCGGCGCCTTTGTCCGCGAGGGCGAGGAGTGGCACGAGGACGGCACCGTCAGTGAGGTCAGCAGCGAACTGCTGGGGGAATCCTGGGACGCTGGCAAAGTGATCCTGTCCTGGGAGGATGTCGATCGCGATCTCGATCATTTCGGCGACGGTTTCAATGTCGTCCTGCACGAATTCGCTCACCAGCTCGACAGCGAAAGTGGCAGCGAGAACGGCACCCCAGTGCTGTCTGCCGCCGACTCGGACCAGTGGGTGCGAGTGATGACGCGTGAGTACGAGGTCCTTGCTGCGGCGGCTGACCGCGGCGAGGACACCTTGCTGGACCCCTATGGGGCCAGCGCGCCGGCAGAATTTTTCGCGGTGATAACAGAAACTTTCTTTGAGCTCCCGGATCAACTGAGGGAGCGGCATCCCGAGCTGTTTGCATTGCTGCAGGACTATTATCGGGTGGATCCAGCGGGATGGTACCGGGCGCTTGCCGCGGGGTGAGTAACGCCATGGAGCCAGCTGGCAGGAGGTTAGCGCCCGGGCGCGCGCTGGTCTATTGTTGGCAGACCGGTTACTGCGGGGAATTTACAGGGCTTGAGGGGAGCAGCGCCATGATTATCAGCAACAGCCAGAGCGGTACCAACGTGTATGAGATAGCGGCTGGTATTTTCCGGATCAATACGCCTGTGCCACTGGCGGGAACCACGGGTTTTTCCTTCAACCAGTACCTCATCGTCGACGACGAACCGCTGCTGTTCCACACGGGGCCGCGCAAGCTGTTTCCGCTGGTGCGCGAGGCGGTGGCCACTGTCCTGCCGGTGGCGAGCCTGCGTCACATCGGTTTCTCCCATGTAGAGGCGGACGAATGCGGCTCGCTCAACGAGTGGCTGGCGGTGGCGCCGCAGGCCACACCGCTGTGCGGGCAGGTGGCTGCCATGGTGTCGATTGCCGACCTGGCTGACAGGGAGCCTCGAGCGCTGGCAGACGGGGAGGTGCTGGCGCTGGGTACGCATGCGGTGCGCTGGTACGACACGCCCCACCTTCCCCACGCCTGGGAATGTGGATTTCTCAGCGAGGAAAGTACCAATACGCTGTTATGCGGGGATCTGTTTACCCAGGGCGGGACTGACCTGCCGGCGCTTACCGGCGCCGATATCCTCGGCCCCAGCGAAGCGTTCCGCAAATCCATGGACTACTTCTCCCACACTCCCGATGCACGACCCATGCTCGAACGTCTCGCCGCCACCTCGCCATCCACTCTGGCCTGCATGCATGGCAGCGCCTGGCAGGGAGATGGCGGGGCGCTGCTGCGCGCGCTCGCGGACGAGCTGTCCGGCTGACGGAGGTAGCGCGCGCTGTATGCGACAGAGCCCACCAGCCGCTGACCCCGGGTACCGGCATACATTGTCGTTGCCCGCTTTGCTGGGCATGGCTCTCGCGCTGACATTGCTCTACTGCTACCCGCTGCAGAAAATGACGTCCCTGACTTTGCCGCTGGTGGTGGTGGCGCTGGGCTGGGTGATTTACCAGTATCTCGAGCCCCTGCGCCTGCTGCAGCGGCATGCCTACCTGGCCGCGCTGACCACGCGGGAGAGCTGGATCAGGCGCTGGTTCTGGCAGGGGTTCTTCCTGCGCCTGAGACTGGTAGCCGCGGCGCTGGTGTCTGCCGTGATTGCACTCCTGTATGGCGCCACGATCAGGCCCCAGGAATGGCTTTTCCTGCTTGCCAGCGTGCCCCTGTTCCTGGCCCTGTTCCTGTTGGCCTCGCGCCTGCTGCGCAGCCAGCTGGCGCCACGATATCATTTTCCGCTGGCGCTGCGCTGGGCCAGCCGGGGCACGGTGGTGTTGCTGGTCGTGGTGCTGGCGCTGTGGCAGCTGTACTGGCTGGAAGTTCCCGCGACCCGTCATGCAACGCTGCAGCAGGTGCTGAGCAGTGGCTTCGAACGCGGTGCGGCGACAACCGTGATGCCGCTGGTGGGGCAGGCCCTGGGCCTTGCCTACGCCGTGGATGCCGGCATTTGGCACCTGATGCAGGTGACCACCACGGTGGCGGGCGGCAACCGCTGGGTTTACCTTGTTGCCTGGGTGGGCGTCCTGCTCTGGAGCGCGCTCAAGGTGGCTGCGGTCTGGATGTTGCTGCTCGGGGCTGTAACCCTGGCAGCGCGGTTGCAGGAGCGACCGCGGCAGGCGGCGGGGGATGGCGCCACGCTGCTGGCATTTGCGCTGGTCGTGGCGTCCCTGGGTGTTGGCTATCTCGGGTATGTCCGTATTGACCTGCGCCAGTTTGCCGCGCTGGTCGATCCGTGCCAGGTGCTGGGCAAGGCTGAGCAGGCCGGGTTCATCGCCGACGCCAATGATCGCCTGCAGGCGGAAGAACAGGCCTTCAATGGCGATATGAACAGCTTCGTCAATACCCGTATTGATGCTGCCTACGCCGTTGCCGGGCAGGGCGTGGAGCAGTTTCTCGACTGGAATTTCAGCCTCAAGGGACAGTACCAGCAGCTGGCCTGGGTGCTGGCTGCGGGGGTGACCGACCTGTCCCTCGCGGATCGGGTCGGGATGCAGGTGGACCGGCAGGTACACGCACGGATGGCGCCTGCACTTGCTGTGTTTGGTGCTGACCTGGAGGCAGAACTGCAGGCCCGGGTGAGCGCGATCTACTCGGGGCAGGAGGCCTTTGTCACAGAGTGGTTCGCGGCAGCGGATTGCCTGAGCTTGCCGCCAGCGGATACGGGGCTGGCCGGGCTGGCGGAGAAGTCCTGGGTTGGAGGTGGTGCCGCCTCGGGAATCGTTGCCAGGCGTGTCGCTGCGGGCCTGGGTGCAGCCGCGGTCAGCCGTGTGGGCGTACGGCGCTTGCTGGCGGGCGTGGTGACCCGAACCGGTGCCAGGGCGGCGACGGCGGGGCAGGCCAGCAGTTCCGGGGCGCTCTGTGGCCCCATGGCCTGGGCCTGTATCCCGGCGCTGGCGGGCACGGCCTGGCTGGCAACGGACCTGGCACTGAATGAGGTTGACGAGGCACTCAACCGGGCCCGCATGCGCGCGGAATTGCTGGCGGCGATCGAGGCCGAGAAAAATGCCCTCAAGTCGGAACTGACCAGGCACTACGGCCAGATCGCAGCGCAGGTGTTCAGCGACATCGAGCGCCGCCAGGAGGAAGTATTCAACCTGTACCGTGACGGCGGGAGGCTGCCGATTTGACCGTGGTGTACATAACGCATGATGACTGCCTGCTGCACGACATGGGCAGCGGCCATCCCGAGCAACCGGCCCGGCTGCGCGCCGTTCACAGACGGCTGGAGGAGAGCGGGCTGCTCGCTCGCATGCAGCAGCGCCAGGCACCCCTGGCCACCGATGCGCAGTTGCGCCTGGCCCACCCCGAGAGCTATCTGCGCCGGTTGCAGGCCTGCAGCCCGGTTTCTGGCCTGTATCCCCTGGATGCGGATACGCACATGAATCCCCATTCTCTGACCGCGGCCCGGCGGGCCGTCGGCGCGGCGCTGTTGGGGGTGGATCTGTTGCTGCGGGGCGAGGCAGGCGCGGCCTTCTGCGCCGTCCGCCCGCCCGGGCATCACGCCGAACGCCAGCGCGCCATGGGCTTCTGCCTGTTCAGTTCGATTGCCATCGCCGCCCTCTATGCGCTGGAGCACTGGGGCCTGCAGCGGGTCGCGATTGTCGACTTCGATGTTCACCACGGCAACGGTACCGAAGACGTGGTGGCGGGGGATGAGCGGATTCTGTTCTGCTCCACCTTTCAGCACCCGCTCTACCCCTATTCAGGTACTGGCCCGGCTGCGCCCAATGTCATCAATGTACCATTGCCGGCGGGCTGCGATGGACCGCGGTTTCGTACCGCGATGCTGGAGCAGTGCCTGCCCCGGCTGGCCACCTTCGCTCCCGAGCTGGTGCTGGTATCTGCCGGTTTTGATGCCCACCGGGCCGACCCGCTGGCGGGCATGGCGCTGGAGGCTTCCGACTTTGGCTGGGTGACGGCACGGCTCGCGGAACAGGCCGGCCTCAGTGCCGACGGCAGGATACTGTCCTGCCTGGAAGGGGGCTATGACCTGGAGGCGCTGGCGAGCAGCGTGCAGACGCACCTGGAAACCCTGCTGGCGGCAGGGACGGCGCCGCTTTGAGGGGCTTTGCCGAACGTCTCTACGCCGCCATCGTCAACCCGCCGGCGGACGCAACCCTGCAGGCGGTGCACGACGTCCTGCCACTGCCGGTTATCTGGCTGCTGGGCAAGACCGGGGCCGGCAAGACGTCGGTGGTCCGGCAACTGACCGGAGACAGCAGCGCCGAGATCGGCAACGGTTTTCGCCCCTGTACCTCGACCGCGAGTGCTTACGACTTCCCCGTTGCGCACCCGATCGTGCGATTCATTGATACCCGCGGCCTGGGGGAGTCGGGGTACGACCCGGAAGCAGATGTCGCCGAGCTGGGCACGGGCAGTCATGCCCTGCTGGTCGTGGTGCGCCTGGATGATCCGGAGCAGAGCACTGTATTGCAGTTGTTGCGGACGATGCGCAAGCGTTTCCCACACATTGGCGCCGACGCCATTGTGGCCGTGTACACCGGCCGTGATCTTGTCGCGGGTGCCGGACGCGCGCGCACGCTGGCGCATCAGCAGTCGGAACTGGAGGCGGCCTGGGGCGCGCCGGTGGCGCATTGCCTGGTGGATTTCAGTGACACAGGCGAGGATATTGCGGCGGACAACGGCGCCGCTGAGCTGCGGGGGCTGCTGGCGGACAAGCTGCCGCAACTGGGACTGTGGTTGCAGCAACAGCAGGCCGGCAGTCAGGAGCAGGCCAATTTCCAGCGCCTGCGTCCGGAAGTCCACTGGTACGCGGCCACCGCGGCTGCGAGCGATGCAGTGCCAGTCATCGGTCTGGCTTCCGTGCCGCTGGTGCAGGGCAAGTTGTTGCACAGCCTTGCGCGCCGTTACGGCACCGTCTGGGACCGGCGCAGCTTTTCGGAATTTGCCGGGGCCCTGGGGTCCAGCGTTGCGCTCAAGTACGCGCTTGGCCACGGTGCCCGCCAGTTGGGCAAGCTGGTCCCGGGCTACGGCCAACTGCTGGGAACTGCCCTGTCGATGTCCGTGAGCTACGCCAGCACCTGGGCAATCGGTCGTGCGGCCTGCTATTACCTGTACCAGCGCCAGCATGGGCTGGCAACCGACCCGCAGGCCCTGCAGGCACTGTACCGGGATGCCCTGGCCAGTGGCCGGCAACAGGGATCGGCGGTGGCCGAGCAGGCCCGGCATGAAGAGTAACTGGCTGCGCACACTGTGGACCCAGCTGGGTGAGCGCCGGGCGGAGCTTTACCTCGCGGCACTGCTGCTCTGGTTGTTGCCGGCGCTGGTGCTGCTGGCGTTGGGACTGGTCTGGTTGTGGCAGAACGGCTGGATGCTGTGGTTCAGCGGCGGCCTGTTCCTGCTGGCTCTGCTGACGCTTGGGGGCCGCTGGTTGCTGCGGCCCCGGCAGGATGACGCGTCGTCTTCGACAGCCGCAGTGACGCACCTGGCGCCCCGGCCCGACTGGGCCGCCCGGGACGAGGCTGTCTGGGACAGGGCGCGGCAGCGCATTGTGCAATTGGATCTTGCGGCAGTTGCCTGGGAAGAGATGCCCGCGCTGGCCATGGAGCAGCTGTTTTTCGTGGCCCGTTGCTACCATGCCGACGACACCGAGGCAGAATATGCCTTCAGTGCGCCAGAATTCCTGTTGATGCTGGAGACCTGTAGCCACCGCTATCGCGCCGACGTGCTGGCACAGCTGCCGATGGCCCAGCGCCTGCGCATATCAGATTTGCGCCGGTATTGGCGCCGGGGTGAACGGGCCCATCGACTGTACCAGCGCAGCTCGCCCTGGCTGCGCCTGGCCGGTGTCGGCCTGAATCCGGCCCAGGGCATCCTGCGTGAGCTCGGTTCCCGGCTGGCCGGCAGCATGCTCGGTGAATTGAGCGCGCATGTGCAGCGTAACCTCAAGATCACCCTGCTGGAGCAGGTAACCCAGGTCGCGATTGACCTCTACAGTGGTCACCTGCAGCTGTCCGAGCGGGAGCTGGCCGCCTGGCGCCTGCAGCAGCAAGCGCCGGAGCCGGAAACCCTGCAGCCTTTGACGGTGCTGGTGCTGGGACAGGTCAATGCCGGCAAATCCTCGCTGGTAAACGCCCTGCGCGCGGGAGCAGTGGCTGAAGTTGACAGCCTGCCCAGTACCGACGGATTCCGGCGCTACCCGCTGCAGCTGGCCAACGCTACGGAGCTGGTGCTGATTGACAGCCCGGGCCTGGACGGCAGTGAGACCACGAGTGACAGGTTGCTGGCAGCCGCCGTGCAGGCCGACCTGTTGCTTTGGGTTAACGCCGCCAACAAACCGGCCAAGGCGCTGGACCATCAGTTCCTGCAGCGCTGGCGTGACTGGTGTGCTGCCAACCCGCGACGGAGGCCACCGCCACTGCTGTTGGTGACAACCCACAACGATCTGCTGCCGCCGCGGGGAGAATGGGAGCCGCCCTATGATCTGGCGGCAGAGGACAACCCCAAGGCCGCGGCGATTCTTGAAGCCCTGGAATACTGCCATGATGCGGTCGGATTCGATGCAGAGGAGCCCGCGTTGGCGATTGCGCTGCCCCCGCTGCAGCCGTCCTGGAATATTGAGGTGCTGCAGGAACTGCTGCTGGAGGCAGCCGGGCAGGCGCGCTCGGCCCAGCTCAACCGTGAACGCCTGCAGGCGGCGGGTAGTGGCGGCCCGGTCCTGTCGCAGTTTCTGGCCCAGGCCCGGGGTCTGGTACACATTGGCAAACAGGTATTGGGGGGGCGGCGCTAGCGCTGTGACAGCGTCTCGGAATCACATATTGAACCGGCGCCAGCCGGTTGCTTCGCAGCTTTGCAAATAGCGGGCATTGACGCCATATTGCCCACCAACCTCGCCCGACAAGAAAGGAATGTGACTGTGTCTCCCCGATTTTCTGCCGCCACTCCCTGCCGCCTGGACCAGGTGCCGCAGTGGGATACTGAAACCGATGTCATCGTCGTTGGCTTCGGCATCGCCGGCGCCTGCGCCGCCATTGAAGCGGCCAGCGCCGGAGCACAGGTCACTATCCTCGAAGTTGCCGGCACCCACGGTGGCAGCGCCGCCCTGTCCGGTGGCGAGTTCTACCTGGGTGGCGGTACGTCGGTGCAACAGGCCGCTGGCTTCGATGACAGCCCGGAAGAGTTGTTCAAGTATCTGTTGCTGAGCGGCGGCCCGGGCGCAGATGCGGAGAAAGTGCGCCTCTATGCCGATGGCGCTGTCGATCATTTCGAGTGGATCCGGGCCCAGGGCGTTCCGTTCAAGGGCACGTTCCTGCCGGGCAAGTGGCTGGAGCCGGTGACGGATGACACCCTGATCTGGTCCGGCAGCGAGGCCGCCTGGCCGTTTTCGACGGCGGCGAAACCTGCACCGCGGGCCCACGCAGCGCAGATGGAGGGGATGGGTGCCGGCCGCATCGTCATGGATGCGTTCGCGGCGAGGGCGCTGGCAGCGGGCGCCGAGGCCCGGTTCAACGCCCGCACGCTGTGTCTGGTGGCGGATGCGGTGGACGCGGTCCACGGCGTGGTGGCGCGTATCGACGGGGAAGTGCGCTATCTGCGTGCGCGCAAGGGCGTGATCCTCTGCGCCGGCGGCTTCATCTGCAATACGGAGATGCTGCAGCGGTTTGCCCCCGCGGCCCTGGAGGCGGCGGGGCTGCCGACCACCGGCGGCAACGACGACGGCTCCGGCATCCGCATGGGCATGTCGGTCGGCGGCGCGGTGAGCCACATGGAAGAATTCTTCGCCACCAAGCCCTCCTTTCCCCCGGACAACATGGTGTTCGGCATCTTCGTCAACGAGCGCGGCCAGCGCTTCATCAACGAGGATGTGTACCACGGGCGCGCCACCCGCTACCTGATGCGCCAGCCCAACGGCCGCGCCTGGCTGTTGATGGACAACGCGATTTTCGCGCGCCCGGATTTCAACCCGGATATCCACATCGCCGCGGTGGGCGAGACCTGGGCGGAAGTGGAGGCGGAGCTGGGCCTGCCCGCGGGTGAGCTGGTGCATACGGTGGAGTCCTACAACCGCTACGCCGCTGCCGGCGAGGACCCGGTATTCCACAAGGACGCCAAGTGGATGCAGCCGCTGGTGGAGCCGCCCTTTGCCGCCCTGAGCTTTGGCGCCGACGACTACCCGGCAACCGGTTTCACGCTGGGCGGACTGTTGACGCGACCTGGCGGCGAAGTGCTGAATGCCGATGGCGAGCCGGTGCCGGGTCTGTTCGCCGCCGGCCGCACCAGTTGCGGTCTGCCGCGCTGGGGCGAGGGCTACTGTTCCGGGATCTCCCTCGGCGACGGCAGTTTCTTCGGCCGTCTGGCGGGGCGCCACGTGGCCGCATTGCCTGTGGCCGACTAGATTCCAGGCCAATCGCAATCGGTGAGGAAGAAACGCGTGATCTCGCAGCCGTGCTCGTCTACCTGGGCGATGAGTTGCGGCCGACCGCCACGCGAGAAATAGTGTGCCATTTGCGTGGCGAGCATTTCCGGCGCCAGCGCTCCGGTGCCGTGCAGCAGTGGCGACAGCCAGCGCAGCCGCGGCAATATGACGAACCGCGCTGCCGCTGGCGCCAGCGCTCGCCAGGCCGGCAGTGCATGCCACTGCAGCAGGGGCAGGGCAGGGTTGTAGCCCGGCGGCGGCGCCAGACGGTCCCGGGCCGGCTGAAACAGGGTCCCGCGCAGGGCGATCTCCCGCAGCGGCTGCTCCGCGCCCCGGTCCGCCAGCAGCGTCCGGGCCGCCGGATCCAGGGATAATCTGCTCTGGTGCTGCAGCAAGCGCTGCAGCTTCAGGTCCAGGCGATCCACCGTGTTGGGCCCCAGCCACGTTACCATCGCGTTCTGGTCAGCGCCGGCAGCCGGGCGCCGGTAGCCCAGGTAGAACTTCACCGCCAGTTCCAGATGCACTGGCCGCCTCCGCTCATGGCAGTAGTATAAACAGTCGAATTCGCCCACGGTCCTGCCGCTACTGCGCAGCGGCAGGTTGTGGGCAATCAGCTCGGTGTCGCTATCCTGTTGCAGGAAAAAGTGCCACAGATGCTCGAAATATAGGCCCAGGCGGGTGGCGGGGAGTGCCTCCAGCCAGGCGAGCAGTGGCTGTGGTTGCCGGTCCAGCTGCTGCAACCAGCGCGCCCTGGCAGCAGTCAGCGTCAGGCTGGCGGTAGTGACTCCGCTGGCGGACGCCAGTGTTTCCATCTGCAGCAGGGGAGGGCCAAAGCAGGCCCAGGCGAGGTCGCGAACCCGGGGGTTGGTCAGCTCAAGCGCTGTGAGTTCTCGACTGGTCTCGGGCAGGTGCACTGGCCACCGCGGTATCGCCTCGGGAGTGCCATCATACCGGCGGAAAGTGCGTCAGTGCCATGGCATGGTCGGCAGCGCTTGCCTACAATTGCCACCCCTTTTGCCGCTGTCGGGTATGTCCTTGATCGAAGTCCTGTTTCTCGCCATTGCCCTGAGCATGGACGCCTTTGCGGTGGCCATCGGTCTCGGCTCCAGGCCCCACGGCAGTTCGCGCCGGCTCGCTGTGCTGTGCGCAGTCTACTTCGGTGCATTCCAGGGCTTGATGCCGCTGATCGGCTACCTCGCCGGTACCAGCGTGCTGGGCTGGGTGGAAGTGTATGCGCCCTGGATTGCCTTCCTGTTGCTGGCGGTCATCGGCGGCAAGATGATTGTCGAGTCTTTTGGCGACGGGGTGGAGGAGGATATCCGCCGGGTCAGCCACCGGGTGATGCTGTTGCTGGCGCTGGCCACCAGCATAGATGCCATGGCCGCAGGCTTCGCCCTGACCCTGCTGGACGTCGGTCCGCTGCTGGCCTGCCTGCTGATCGCCGTGGCCACGGCGCTGTTCAGCTGGGCCGGGGTGTTCATCGGTATACGCAGCGGTACCTGGCTGGAGAACAAGGCCGAATTGCTGGGCGGCGTGGTGCTGGTGCTGATCGGGTTGCGAATCCTGCTCGCGTGAGGCGCGCCGACTGCTGGCGCTGAGCAGGCCTTCAGCCGCCACTGGTCACGGTCGGGACCCCAGTGGCGACCGGCTCCAGGCTGTAGCCTCCGGAACGGTACAGCCAGGATGGCAGCAGGGCATGGGCGAGGGCGCGTCGGTGTGCCTGCGGCTGGTCTCCCGCGACAGGCGTTACCCGTTTGCTTGCGGCATCGTAGTGTGCGAACACCGGCGCCTGCTCGGGCGCGAGGATCACCAGCTCACTGTTCTCCATCCACACGAAACGCTCACCGAACTGCATGATCGCGCGCCCGTCTTCCTGGTCACCGACCGTGCTGAAGTCACGGCCCAGCATCGGGTGGCTGGCACTGACGCCGATCAGCGACAGGGCGGTGGTCGGCAGGTCGATCTGACTGGCGACGGTGGCAATCCGGCGCGGGGTAATATCGGCACCCAGAATCAGTGCCGGAATATGGAAGCGCTCCACGGGTACCAGATTCTCGCCCACCACCTGATTGTCGTGATCCGCCACCACGACAAACACGGTGTCCTGCCAGTAGTCGCGGCTGCGGGCCCTGGCGAAGAACTGTCCGAGGGCGTAGTCGGCGTAGCGAATGGCATTGTTTTCCGTGGCGGCCGGTTCATCGTAATGCTCGATGCGACCCTCGGGGTAGTCGAAGGGGGTGTGGTTGGACGAGGTGAACACGAGGGTAAAGGATGACTGGCCGGCGCGATGGTGTCGCTGCAGGCGTTCATCGGTCTTGGCAAACAGGTCCTCGTCGGAGACTCCCCAGCTACCGTGGAAAACGGGGCTCTCGTAGTCCCGCTCGTCGATGACCTGGTCGAAGCCGTTGGCGAGGAAAAAGCTCGCCATGTTGTCGAAATGTCCCTCGCCGCCGTAGATGAATTCGCTCTGGTAGCCCTCCCGCCCAAGCAGGGCCGCCAGCGTGAAGAATCCGCCGCGAGACCCCAGCAACTTGACCACGGCCCTGGCCGGAGTGGGCAGGAAGCCGGTGGTCACGGCCTCGATGCCGCGCACGGAGCGGGTGCCGGTGGCGTAGAGGTTCTCGAACCACCAGCCCTGGGTGCCCAGTTGCTGCAGATTCGGGGTCAGGCCCTCGATGCCACCGAGGTTGCCTACATAGGTCGCTCCCAGGCTTTCCTCGAGAATGATGACCAGGTTCAAGTGCCGTTGATCCGTGCGAGCACTGGTCTGCTGGCGCAGTGTCGGCAGCGCGGGGTGACCGGCAAACCCGGTGATGCCATAGTCCGCGGCGGTGGTTTTCACTGTCTCCAGTATTTGTGCCTCGGTCATTGAGCCGTAGCGCTCGCCGGCGCGGGATTCGTGGCGCAGGTTGTACACCGCATGGGCAAGGGACCAGGTGGAGTTCAGCATCAACTGGTTCACCAGGTTGTCGCTCGCAAAGGCAAACCAGGACGGGTTGAGAGGACGGTGGTCCAGGGTGGAGCGGACGCCCATGGTCAGGGCGAGGAGCAACAGCGGCCAGGTGGCAATGGTGTGCCAGGCGGGTTTCTGGAACGGGACGTTGGCGAGGGTACGGCGCAGCCACAGGACCGCCACTACTGCCGCCAGCACAACCAGCGCGCTACTGGCCAGCAATTGCAGCCGGAACCCGCCCCAGAGCATGCGCAGGGTCTCGGCCGGCCAGGCCAGGTATTCGAAGAACAGCCGGTTGGGGCGTGCCTCGTACTGCCCCAGGAAGGCCGGGGTTGAGGCCTCCATGAACACCAGCAGCAGCATACAGGCCGCCAGCCAGGTTGCCGCCAGCAGGCGCCAGAGCGGCCAGCTGCGCCGCCACCAGGCCAGGGGCAGCAGCAGCGCAGGGGGCAGCAATATCAGGCTCATCATGATGCTGTCCGCGCGCAGCCCGTGCAGGAACACCTGCGGCAGCAGGTTTGAGGCGCTGACCCGCTCCAGTTGCCACAGCACCAGGCCCAGCCGGGCGGTGAGCAGCAGCAACAGGCCCAGCACCAAAGTGTGCAGCAGCATGCGGGTTGCGGGTGTGGCGGGTGGTACAGGCACTTTGACTCCGGGGCTGGCGTTTGACTGCAGTGAGAGTAGCCGCGCCAGCTTAAGAGGCGCTTAAACACCCGCCTGGACCAGTATTGCACTCCACAAGACTATACAAATGTGCAATTATGTCGCATTGTCTCGATGCCACTGTTTATCGGAAATGGAGCTCCCCATGTCAGGCTGTCCCTTTGTCAACCTCCTCGACCCCACCACCTACGTCGAGGGCATGCCCTATGCGGAACTGGCCCGGATCAGGGAGGCGGGCCCTTTGGTAAAACTGGATGACCCTCTCACCGGGGTGCCCTACTGGGTGGTGACGCGGCAGCAAGAACTGGACGACATCTGCAAGAACCCGCAGCGCTTTTCCTCTGCCGAGCGTTCACCGTTTCCGACCGAGTATGACGACTGGCTGGTCGAGGAGGTGCACCGGCGCACTATCATTGGCATGGACCCGCCGGAGCACCAGATCGTGCGCCGCATCGTTCGCGCCGCGTTTACCCCGGCGAAGATTGCCGCCCATGAGCCCAGTTTGCGCGCCCACGCCAAACGCATTGTCGATGCCGTTGCGAGTCGCGGCGAGTGCGAGTTCGTGGAGGAGGTCGCCGCCGAGTTGCCGCTGATTGCGATCCTCGAGTTGCTCGGTGTCCCGATTGAGGACCGCAAGCAGTTCTTTACCTGGACCAATACCATGATCTTCGCCGATGACCCGGAGATGTCGGTATCCGAGGAGGCTGGGCAGATCGCCTCCGCGGAGGTAATCGGCTACGCCATGCAGCTGGCGGAAAAGCATCGCCTGGATCCCCGGCCGGGATTGCTGCAGGACCTGCTGGAGGGCGAGGTGAAGGGACGTACCATCACCGAAGAGGAGTTCGGCTGGATGTTCATCCTGATCCTGGTAGGAGGCAACGAATCCACCCGCACCGTGCTCTCCCACGGCATGCGTCTGCTGATGGAGCATCCGGAGCAGCTGCAGTACCTGGTCGACAACCCGGAGCGCATCGCGGACGCCTGCGAGGAAATTTTGCGCTACAACACCGCCTTTACCGCCATGCGGCGCACGGCGATGGAGGATGTCGAGATCGGCGGCCAGCAGGTGCGCAAGGGCGACAAGCTGGTGCTCCACTACCACACCATCAATCACGATGAGCAGGTGTTCGGCGACGACGCGATGCGCTTTGATGTGCGGCGCGCCGAGCGTCAGCCGGACCTGTCGAACCAGCTGCGTTCATTCGGTATCGGCCAGCACTTCTGCATCGGCTCGCACCTGGCCCGGCTGGAGCTGCGTCTCATGCTGGAAGAAATCATCCCGCGCCTGCGCAATCCGCAGTTCGTGGCGCCGCCGCGCTATGTGCAGTCCTTTTTCGTGAATGGCATGAAGGACATGCACATCCGCTTCGACCCGGAGGCCTGAGCCGATGGCAACAGAACAGTACGACTACATCATCGTCGGCGCCGGATCGGCCGGCTGCGCCCTGGCCTTGCGCCTGTCCCGGGAAGCCAGCCGCAAGGTGCTGCTGCTGGAAGCGGGCGGCGCGGATCGCAATCCCATGATCCACATCCCGCTGGGCTTTGCCTTCCTGATGAAGAACCCGGCGGTGAACTGGTGCTATGAGACCGATCCGGAGCAGCACCTGGCCAACCGTCGCATCGCCTGGCCCCGCGGCAAGGTGCTCGGCGGCACCAGTTCGATCAACGGCATGATCTACGTGCGCGGCCAGCGCGAAGACTACGATGGCTGGGCCGATGGCGGCTGCGATGGCTGGGACTTCGACAGCGTACTGCCGTATTTTCGTCGGGCCGAGCACAAGGCCGAGGGCGGCAGTGAACTCCATGGCACCGGTGGACCGCTGTGGGTGGAGGAGGTTGCCGCGGCAGATAAAATGCTGCCGGCGGACATGTTCGTGCAGGCGGCGATGGAAACGGGTTTACCCTTCAACGCCGACTTCAACGGACCACAGCAGGAGGGTGTGGGTTTCTACCAGCTGAATACCCGCAAGGGTCGGCGCCAGAGTGTCAGCAGGACTTACCTGGCCCTGTGCCGCTCGCGTCCCAACCTGACCCTGGTGACCGGCGCTCAGGTGCAGCGGGTGCTGGTCGAGGACGGGCGTGCGGTGGGTGTGGAATATAAAACCCGACAACGCAAGCAAGAGCAGACCCACCGGGTGCGCAGCCATCGCGAGGTATTGCTTTGCGGCGGTGTCATCAACAGTCCGCAGTTGCTGGAACTGTCCGGCATTGGCAATAGCGAGCGCCTGGATGCGCTCAATATCAGGGTGGTGCAGGATCTGCCCGGAGTGGGGGAGAACCTGCAGGACCATCTCACCGTCAATGTGATCCAGGGCTTGCACGGGGTCAGAACCTTCTACGAGGAAAGCCGTCCGCTGGCACTGGCGGCCAATATTGCCAAATACCTGGCATCCGGTCGCGGCCTGCTGGCGCACCCCGCCTCCCAGGTGGGCGCCTTTTTCCGCACCTCGGAAGCGCAGGACCGCCCCGATGCCCAGATTCACTTCACCCCTGCCGCCGGCGAGCCCGACGCCAATGGCGTGATGAAAACCCGCCCGGGCACCACCGCCACCGTCTGTCACCTGCGTCCCACCAGTCGCGGCAGCGTGCATATCCGCAGCGGTCTGCCGGAGATGGCGCCGGCCATCATCGCCCGCTATCTGGATACCGAACACGACCGCCAGGCCATCATCGCTGCGGTGCGCAAAGTGCGGGAGATCTTTGCCGCCGCTACCTTCGACGGTTACCGCGACCGGGAGTACCAGCCCGGCGAGCGGGTACAGACCGACGCCGGGATTCTCGCCTGTGTCGCCGAGATCGCAGAGTCCGTATACCACCCGGTAGGCACCTGCAAGATGGGCAGCGACCCGCTGGCAGTGGTGGACGCACGCCTGCGGGTGCGCGGCATCGATGGCCTGCGGGTGGTGGATGCCTCGGTCATGCCCACCATTGTCTCCGGCAATACCAATGCCCCGACCATCATGATCGCCGAGAAAGCCGCGGACATGATTTTGCAGGATGCCGGGGTGCTCACCCATGTCCCAACTGCTCTCAGCAAGGAATTCGCATCATGAACCAGGCACTCGCCCCGAAACCGGTGGCTGCGCCACTGCAGGCACTACTGGACAACCAGCGCGCGGCATTTCGCGCCGAAGGTGAGGTTGCTCTCGCCACCCGCATTGACCGTCTCGACCGCTGCATTGCCCTGCTGGTGGATCACAAGGATGCGATCTGTGCGGCGGTGGAACAGGATTTTGGCTGCCGCTCGCGCTACGTGACGCTGATGATGGATGTGATGAACTCCGTCGGCAGCCTCAAGCATGTGAAGAAAAACCTGAAGAAATGGATGAAGCCCGAGCGTCGCACGCCGCTGGTGCCGATGAATTTTCTCGGTGCGAAAGCCTATGTGCAGTATCAGCCCAAGGGTGTGGTCGGCATCATGACGCCCTGGAATGTGCCGATCAACATGATCTTCAGCCCGCTGGCAGACGTGTTGGGGGCGGGCAACCGCGCCATGATCAAGCCGTCCGAATTCACGCCGGCCACCGCCGAACTGATGCAGCGCCTGTTCGCCGACTATTTCGAGCCTTCGGAAATCTGTGTGGTCACCGGCGGACCAGAAGTCGGCGCCGCCTTCAGCAGTCTGCACCTGGATCACCTGATCTTTACCGGCGCCACCGGCATCGGTCGCCATGTCATGCGCGCGGCCGCGGAGAATCTGGTACCCGTGACTCTGGAGTTGGGTGGCAAGTCACCGGTGATCGTGTCGGCACAGGGGGACCTGCGCAAGGCAGCGGACACCATTATTACGGGGAAGGCAATGAACGGTGGCCAGCTCTGCGTGAGTCCGGACTACTGCTTCGTACCCCGGCATCAGCTCGAGGCGTTCGTGCGCGAGTGCCAGGCGGTCGTGGCCGGAATGTTTCCCACCATCCAGGACAATCCGGACTTTGTCGCCTGCGTCAACGAGCGCCACTTCGACCGCATCAGTCGCTATATCGAGGAAGCGCGAGAGCAGGGCGTGAGGGTGCTGCCGCTGTGCCCGCCGGGCGAAGACCTGTCGGATAGGGCGGCGCACAAGATTGCCCTGCACTTGCTGATTGATCCTGCGGACGACCTTGCCTGCATGACCCAGGAGATTTTTGGCCCGCTGTTGTGCATCAAGACCTATAGTGCTATCGACGAGGTGATCGACTACATCAATGCCGGCGAAAAACCGCTGGCCCTGTACTACTTCGGCACCGACAAGGCGGAAAAGCAGCGGGTGCTGGGCCGGACCAGCTCCGGTGGCGTGGCGGTGAACGCGATTGCCACCCAGGTGGGCTGCGACGACCTGCCTTTCGGCGGCATCGGCCACAGCGGCATGGGCAATTACCGGGGCCGCGATGGCTTCCGCACCTTCAGCCACGCCCGCGGTGTCTACGAGGAAGGCTGGGTGAACATTGCCAGGCTGGCGGGCACCCTGCCGCCCTACGGCGAGAAGATCGCGAAAATGCTGGAGAGCCAGATCAAGCGTTGAGCGAGCATTCATTGCAGGGAATCGTTGACGGCTGCCGGGGCTGGGCTGGTATATTCCCCCGCGGACTGAAACCTATAACCCTAAACCCCCGGGGCGCCGCATGGATACCGCTGCCAAACTCCAGGTGATCAGGGCCAGAACACGACGCCGCTTCGTGTTTACCCTGGTCACGCTGGTACTGTACTTTTCCTTTGTCCTCAACTGGACCGCAGTCGGCGACCGTCTTGGCGAGCGCCTGGGAGCGTCCCATATTACCGGCTCCCTGCTCATGTTTGCTGCGCTGATCGTTTTTTTCATCCTGCTGGAGCTGGTCTTCCTGCTCTTGAATCAGGCGACTTCCCGTTCCGGGGAGGAAACCTAGGTGGATGCGGTCGCCATCAGCATGTTCCTGGTGTTTGTCGTTGCGACGCTCGCCATCAGTTACTGGGCCTCCCGCCGCACCCACAGCAGCCAGGACTTCTATACCGCCGGCGGGCAGATAACCGGGCTCCAGAATGGTACCGCCATCGCCGGCGACTTCATGTCCGCGGCCTCGTTCCTGGGGATAACGGGGCTGATGTTCCTGGGTGGCTTCGATGGCCTGGTGCTGGCCATGGGCGCGTTTGCGGCCTGGCCGCTGTTGCTGTTCCTGCTCGCGCGCCGGGTCCGCAACCTCGGCAGTTTCACGTTTGTCGATGTGGTCTCCCAGCGCCTCGAGCGCACCCGCATCCGCCTGGTTGCGGTGGGCGGAACCATCGTCGTGGTGGTGTTGTATCTCATCGCCCAGATGGTGGGAGCCGGCAAGCTGATACAACTGTTGTTTGGGCTGCCCTACGAAGTGGCGGTCATTGCCATCAGCGTGCTGGTACTGGCCTATGTGACCTTCGGCGGCATGCTGGCCACCACCTGGGTCCAGATCATCAAGGCGATCCTGCTGATCACCGGGGTCACCATCACCGCCTTCATGGTCATGTACCTGAGTGGCTTCAGCCTGGAAACCCTGTTTGCAAACGCGGTGACACAACACCCCCGCGGCGAGCGCATTCTGGCGCCGGGTGTGTTGTTCGATTCGCCGGTGCAGGTGGCGACCATCCTCGTCTCCATGTTGTTCGGAACCCTCGGGCTGCCCCATATCCTGATGCGCCTGTTCACGGTCCCCGATATGCACGAAGCCAAGAAATCCGCTTTCTACGCATCGCTGTTCATGGGCTACTTTTATCTGGCTCTGGTCATAGTGGGTTTTGGCGCGGTCGCCTTTGTCCATGGCAATCCCGCATTTTTCGCCGACGATGGCCAGCTGATTGGCGGCAGCAACATGGCTGCGATTCACCTGGCAACCGCGGTTGGCGGCAACCTGCTGACCGGCTTCATGTCAGCGGTAACCTTCGCCACCATTCTCGCGGTCGTGGCGGGGCTCACCGTATCCGGAGCCGCGGCGATATCCCACGACCTGTATGCGGAGGTGCTGTGCAAGGGTGTGCCGGATGCTCGCCGGGAATTGCAGCTCACCCGCATAACCACCATTGTCATCGGCGTCATTGCTGTCATTCTGGGCATCCTGTTCCAGGATGAGAATGTTGCCTTCATCGCCACCATGCCCATGGTGGTGGCCGCTTCCGTGAACTTCCCCATTCTCTTTCTCTCGCTGTATTGGTCGGGTCTCACCACCCGGGGGGCCATTGCCGGCGCCCTGGTTGGTCTGGTGTCTTCTGTGTCGCTGATCGTTGTCGGCCCCCAGGTGTGGGTATCAGTGCTCGGGTTCGAGCGGGCCCTGTTCCCCTACGACTACCCGGCATTGTTCACCCTGCCGCTGGCAGTACTGGTGATGTCTGTAGTATCTTGGCTGGACAACTCCGAACGAGCGGGTGTGGATCGGAGCAATTATCATTCACTGCTGGTACGCTCCGAGTTTGGTGAGCTGGGCCGGTCTCCATCGGTGGCGAAACACTGAGCCTCCGACTGGGAGCGAAACAAGGGTCGGATTGGCAATGCTGACGACTACCGCATCTCTGGAACGCTTTGATGACCAGGTCAGGGAAGCGTTTTTTCCGATGGACTGCGAGCTGGCGCGGGATTATCCCGGCGAGTTCCGCGGCCTGCTCAATTCACGCCAGCTGGGCCAACTCGGCTTTGCCGCGGTCAAAAGCACCCCCCTGGACGTTTATCGGCGCCGCAGCCATATTGGCGAGGTGGCAGATGCCATCTACCTGGTGAAGGTGCAGGTGGCGGGCGAAAGCCAGATTATCCAGCGCGGCCGTGAGGCCCACCTGCAGCCCGGAGACTTTACCCTCTGCCTCAGCTCTGAGCCCTACGAGCTGCATTTTGCAGACGAGTATTCCCAGGTGGTGCTGGCTATTCCCTCGGCGCTGATGGAAGAGTGCGTACACCAGCCAGAGCGGCACCTCGGCGTACGCATGGCTGCCCAGAACGGGGCCAACGGTTTGTTCTCGCAGTTCGTGACTTCCATCGCGGCAAAACTGGATGGCATGGACGGTGTGTTGGCCCAGCGCCTCGAGGCCAACGTGATTGATCTGCTGGCCACCACCCTCGGTTACACCGGAGAAGCCCAGCGCCGCGATCTGCTGTGTAATGGCGTCAGGCAGGAATACCTCAACAGGATACGCCAGTTCATTCGCAAGCACCTCGGTGATCAGCGCCTGACTCCGGACTGGATCGCCGCCGCTCATAATATTTCAACCCGTTACCTGCACATGCTGTTCGAGGCGGAGAGCGTTTCAATCTGCCGTTACATCCAGCAGTTGCGCCTGCAGGCCTGCAGCCAGGCGCTGGCAGACAACGCCTTTGCCCACTTTACGGTGGCTGAAGTGGCCTACTATTTCGGCTTCAAGGACGCATCTCACTTCAGCCGTGTCTTCAAGGCGGAGTTTGGGGTGTCACCGGTGCAGTTTCGGCGCGAACATGGCGGCCTGTCCGTCGCTGGCCCTGGCGATTACTGACCGCCCCTGATACGCCGATGAAGAATCTTGCCGATATTCTGGACGACGCCCAGTCGCACCTTGAGGATGCCTATCAACGACTGCACGTGTCCGACGACCTGCGCGAGCGACTCGCAAAGCCACGCCTGGCAGTTCAGGCCAGCATTCCGGTGCGCAGGGACGACGGCTCGTTGGGGACTTTCCAGGGCTGGCGGGTTCACTATGACGAGAGTCGCGGGCCGTTAAAGGGTGGCATCCGCTTTCACGGGAACGTCACCCAGGACGAAGTCACCGCTCTCGCATTCTGGATGATGATCAAGTGTGCGGTGTTCGATCTGCCTTTCGGCGGTGCCAAGGGCGGGGTCTGCGTGGACCCGAAGCAACTCTCGCCCATGGAGCTGGAGCGTCTGTCGCGCGGCTACATGCGCGCATTCAGCGACGTGCTGGGACCCGATCGGGACATACCGGGACCGGACGTTAATACCAACCCCGCGGTAATGGGCTGGATGGCGGACGAATATTCACAGATCGCGCGCCGCCAGGTACCGGCCGTCATCACCGGCAAGCCGCTGGGGTTGGGGGGGTCCGAGGGTCGTGTGGAGGCCACCGGGCGCGGCGCACTGCAGGTGCTCGATATCTGGGCGCAACGCCGACAGCGCAAGCCTGAAGACACCACTGTCGCGGTACAGGGATTTGGCAACGCGGGGTACCATTTTGCCCGGCTGGCCGCGGAGGCAGGGTATCGGGTGATCGCCATTTCCGACTCCCGCGGCGCGGCATATTCCGACGCCGGTCTCGATCCCGAACCGATGTGGCAACACAAGCACGAGTCCCGCGAGCTCAAGGGCATGGTCTACTGCGACAAGTCGGTCTGCGAGGAAGCCGAGATCGACAGAATCTCCAATGCCGACCTGCTGGCACTGGACGTGGATGTGCTGGCGCTGGCGGCGCTTGAGAACCAGATCACCGCGGACAATGCGGAGCAGGTGCGGGCGGGAGCGATCCTGGAGATCGCCAATGGGCCGGTGGATGCCGCCGGAGGCAGGATACTCGAGCGCCGTGACATCCCGGTACTGCCGGACGTGATGGTCAACGCCGGCGGGGTCATTGTGAGCCACATGGAGTGGATACAGAACCGCACCGGCGACTACTGGTCCGCCGACACCGTGAACGAGCTCTTGCGGGAGCGGCTGGGGCGCGAGACTCGTCGTTGTCTGGACCTGGCGGAAGCCGAGGGCATTACCTTGCGCAGCGCCGCTTACCTGCAGGGAGTCCGGCGTGTGGTGGGGGCAATCGGGCAGCGTGGCACCGAATAATATTTCCACGATCGCCAGGACCTGGCTCGACCGCTCCACAGTACTGTCGCGACGCCGGGCTTGCCCCAGGCCAGGCTCTCCTCAATAGCCCGCGCGGGCCCAGGCCGATGTGCGCATGCAGCCCGGAGAGCTGGTGAGTGGCGACCCGGTAATCATGATCGTCATGTGCCCGGTTATAGCCTGGGCTCATTTTAGAGTGAAATATTCTTTGACGGCAGGAATCCAGGCCCATATTATTGTTGGTCAATCGACCAAAAAATGGTGTGCGAAATTCCTTAAACAAAACCTGAGTGGTGCCTTACATGAAAATAACGAAGTCCTTCATCTTGATCTGGCTGCTGTCCTCCCCGTATTTGCGCGCTGACGAGGCAACCGCATTGGCGGACTTCAGGGCCGCTATCGACGTAAAATACACCCTCAAAGAGGCAGCGTTCGCCGCTGCTGACGCCACGCCGATCATCGAAAACTTTTATACTAACGATGTGATCGCAACCGATAACGAAGGCAAAACCCTGTTTGGCAGGGCTGAAATCCGGCCACTCTACGAGGGACTTGTGCAGGATTTCAATGTCAGCGTGGAGTCGGTGCATACCTACGTCAATGGTAATGCAGGCTGGGACTGGGCCAATTTCCACGTCGTGCCCAAGGACCCCCAAGCCGAAGGCTTCTCCTTCAAGATACTGTTTTTGTGGGAGAGGATTGACGGCGAGTGGTGGTGCAAGGGTGATATGTATGTGCTCGGTGCTTTTGATGTTGCGGGCGCCCCGCAGCGCCAGGCTCTGAACCCACAGTGATTTGATCTGCACTGGTGACCCAGGCTGCGAACAATTGGAGGGTTATGCCATGAGCGACAAAAAAGCCGATAGAAACCGGGAGCTTGGTCCCGAGGTTACACGGCGCGACTTCGTCGGTGGAACGCTGGTCGGGGCGGGGGCTTCCTTGCTGGCGATGAAGGCCCCCAGTGCTCTCGCGCAGACGCAAGGCACTCAATTCAAGCTGGGACGGTCCATGCCCATGCCGTTAACCGGCCTGGGTCCTGACTGGACTGGGCCAGGCGGCATCGGTGATTATGCGGATGCGAACGGCAACACGCATGAATTGGTAAACGCCGCACACACTATTCGAAACCGCGATTTCAAGCGGGTTGTGCGGTCGGCCGAAGATACGGGTGAGGTATACGACCTTGTTGTCGTTGGTGCCGGTTTTGCCGGGCTCGCGGCTGCATACCGTTATCGCACAGAGCGCCCGAACAGCAAGGTTATTGTATTTGATGCTGCCCCCATTTTTGGAGGCGAGGCCAGACAAAACGAATTCGAAGTGGATGGCTATCGTCTCTGGGGGCCCCAGGGATCAAATGGAAACGTGTACCCGATCGACGAGGCGATTGATGCAGGCTTCGGGGCACCTCTCTGGCGCGAACTGAATTTGCCGGAACAGTTCGAGTGGCAGGATGCAGAGGGCCTCTCCAGAAAAATCACGATCCCCATGGATGTGTACAGTCCCATGCACGTGTCGTGGGAAAGCGCGGACCAGGCATTTTTCTATGATGATCATGGGTTCGTGCTCAATCCCTGGCAGAACCGCTTTGCTGAGGCACCTATTCCTGATCAGCAGAAGCAGGACATGATCTGGATGGAGACCTATCGGCAGCCACCGCAACGCGATGATTGGCAGCAGTGGCTTGATTCAATGACCTACAAGGATTTCCTGGTCAATGAAATGGGTATCAAGAGTGATGTGCATACCTATCTGAACCCACAGATGGCGGCGATGGGTACCGGGCTTGGGTCGGATGTCGCATCCGCCTATTCAGCTTATCGATTTTTGCAGCCCGGTGTGGTTGCCTATGATCGCTACCCGGGTCCACCGTTCTCTGATCCTACGGACCGCGTTTGGCTGGCAAGCTTTCCGGGTGGAAACACGGGACAGCTGCGTTACATCGTGAAGAACCTGATTCCGGGGGCGTTCCCCGGAGGCATGGGTCTGACTGATGTGCTATTTGGTTCCGTGCAGTGGCAAAACCTGGACAGGGCCAATGAGCCGGTGCGCATTCGCCTGTCCTCCATGGTTGTCGATGTCAGGCACATAGGCCACTCGGATTCAGCGAAAACCGTCAGCGTGACCTATCAGAACAATGGTCAACTCAGGAGACTGACCGGGAAAAATGTCATTGTCGCCGGTCAGCAGCATCTCAATAAGCGTATTGTCAGCGATTTGCCACCCCAGCTGCTGGAGGCCATGGATACGTTCATGCATGCGCCGATAGCAACCGTGAATGTGGCGCTGCGGAACTGGAAATTCCTTGACAAGCTTGGAGCCAGTGCGGTGCGCTGGTTTGGTGAGTTTGGCTGGTTCTTCAGCCTGCGGCGGCAGATGATCATTGATGGCAAGGCGCCCATGCCTCTCGACCCATCGAAGCCGACAGTGGTGACCCTGTACAACTCTTTCTGCAACCCGGGATTATCGCCGGAGCAACAGACGGTAGCTGCACGGATGCAGCTGTTCGGCATGTCGTATCAGGACATCGAAAGAAATGTCGTTGATCAGTTTACCAAAATGTTTGCCCCCTATGGCTTCGATGCCAAGCGGGATATTGCCGGGATTGTTGTCAATCGTCAGGGTCACGCCTACGTGGTGTGTCCACCTGGGTTCCAGTTTGGCAAGGATGGTAAACCCGCACCGAGAGAGATTGTTCGCGAGGGTTATGGCCGAGTGCGCTTCGCTCATTCGGAACTGGAGGGTGCGCAAATGTGGGAAGGCGCGGTGGCAGAAGGAGAGCGGGCAGTCAGGCAGATTCTTGAGTTGGGTTAGTCGCAGCAGTACCGGTGGCAATAGCCAGTGCGGTCTGGACACAGGCCTCCAGCAGGGCCTGCCGTCGCCCCGTATCGTTGTCCGTGTCGCGGATCAGCAATAGCAGGCCCTCGGTAAGTGCCGCGATCAAGGTGGCGCGCTGTCGGATCTCGATCGCAGACAGCTCAGGGTGCAGGGCCCTGATGTGCGCGCTGAGCTGGCTGATGTCAATGGCATAGAGCTCCCTGATGTAGTCGCCTTCAAAATCGTCCAGAGACCCCAGCAGGGCCCAGAGCTGGATGAAAAATCGCTGTGTGGAGCGCTGGCTGATATCTTCCATGTTCCACCGCAGGACGGCGGTGAGGCGTGCCAGTGGTTCCTCCGGCGCCGTGGCAAGGCAAGCGGCGTAGGCCGCTTCGTAGCGCTCTCCGACGTCCAGGTACAGGGCCCGTGCCAGGTCCTTCCTGGTGGGGAAATAGTACTGCAGATTGGCGAGACCGACGCCGGCCCGGTCCGCGACCGCACGCATGGTGAAGCGCTCCAGGTTCTCCGTCGTGAGCATGTCGCGCGCGGTATGGACCAGCCGCTGTGCAGTGATGCGGCCAGACCGGCGTATGGCCGTGCCGCGTTTGGTGCCGCCCTGGCCCCGGGTTTTCAGCTGCGATTGATTATCCATAGGTGAACTGCTATATGTTGGCGGATATCGCGAGAGTCTAAAGCAGGGCTCATAGTTTGTCGATTGACCCAATAGCCGGGTGTGGCGGTTCGCGCTCAGTCAAGCCATGACTTCGCTGGCGCGCAAACGTCTTCCCGGCAGGTCTGTTTTAATGACAGGTTACAGGAATTCAGAATAACCATTGAGAGGGATAGCACATGAAAACTGCCAGACGACCCATTCCCAAGGCCTTGTCACATGTTGTGGGTAGCACCGCCATCTGTCTGCTGGCCACGACCGTTCAGGCACAAGTGCTGGAGGAAGTGACCGTCACCGCGCAGAAGCGGGAGCAGAACCTGCAGGACGTGGGGATCTCGGTCACCGCCTTCGACGGCAACCAGCTGGATGCCCTGGGGATGACCAACTCGGTGGATATCACCCAGCAGGTGCCCGCGATGCAGCTGCAGACCTTTACGCCCGCCTTTACCATCATCAACCTGCGCGGGATTTCCCAGAACAATTTCCAGGACAACCTTGAGGCACCGGTCGCGGTCTACGTCGATGGCGCCTACGTGCCCAGCATGAATGCGATCGCCGGCCAGCTGTTTGATGTCGACCGGGTTGAGGTGCTGCGGGGCCCGCAGGGGACCCTGTTCGGGCGCAATACTACCGGCGGTCTGGTCCACTACCTGACCAACGGGGCCAGGGATCAGGAGTTGAACGGTTACCTGCGCGTGCAGGGCGGCGAGTTCGGCATGCGCGCCCTGGAAGGCGCCATCGGTGGCGGCTTCAGTGACACCGTGCGCGGTCGGCTGGCCGGCCGTTGGGAGGAAAATGACGGCTACACGGAGTCCGTGGTGCCGGGTATCCGCGACGCCCACGGTGCCGATGGCTACACCCTGCGCGGGTCAGTGCAGGTGGATCTCACCGACGATCTGCTGTTCGACCTGCGGGTGACGAAATCCAAGGATGACGACGTGCCTTCAGGCACCTACTCCATCAACTTTGCCGACTTCGACCCCGAGACCGGCCTCGGCGTCGACGTGCCCGGGCGTCTCACCGACGGGCTTGAGCATGCCTCCTCCATCGAGGGCAGCTACAGCCGCGATTCCACCGCAGTCACCGGAACCCTGACCTGGAACCTGTCGGCGGATATGGAACTGGTGTCCATCACCAATTACATGGACCTGGACAAGGACTACCTGGAAGACGCCGGTGGCGGCCTGTTCTTCTTCCCCTATGAAAACAACACCGACTTCGAGACCTTCTCGCAGGAATTCCGCCTGTCGGGAGGCAGCGATCGCCTGCGCTGGCAGACCGGCCTCTACTATCTGGACATGACCACCGAAAACAATTCCAGCGTTCGCGGTGCGGCTATCCTCGAAGGGTCCGGAGCGATCTCCGATTCTGCGGCGCAGTTCACCGATTACACGCTCGACTCCAGCAACTGGTCGGTGTTTGGCCAGGTGGAGTATGACTTTACCCAGCAGTTGACCCTGATTGCAGGCCTGCGCTGGTCCGATGACAGCAAGGACCTGGAGTTCCTGCAGCAGTACGTTGAGCCGGACGCCGGGATTCCCCTGACCCAGGTATTTGACATTTCCGCGGTGCCGATTGCCGGCCTCGATGAAATCGAGTACGACGATGTCGCCGCGCGGCTGCAGCTCAACTACATGACCGGCAACGGCACCCTGGTGTACGGTTCCTGGAACCGTGGTATCAAGGGCGGCAACTGGTCCATCGATCCACTGGGCACGGTGGCTGCCATCGAACCGGGCAACCTCAAGCATGACGAGGAAGTCCTGACGTCCTGGGAGCTGGGCATCAAGACCGACCTGACGGACTTTGCGCGACTCAACGCGGCGATCTACTACTACGACTACGAGGACTACCAGGCGTTCTCGATTCTCGGCCTGACGCCGCAGGTGACCAATTCGGACGCTGACTCCAATGGCGGCGAAGTGGAGCTGACGATCAATCCCATGCCGGGACTGGATCTCCTGTTCGGTGCGGCCTACATCAATTCCAGCGTGGACGCAGTACCCGATGTCTTCGGGGGCACGGTTGAGGCGGAGTTCCCCAATGCGCCCAAGTGGAGCTTCAATAGCCTGGTACGCTACGAGTGGGATGCGTTCGGCGGCAGGCTGGCGGCTCAGGTGGATGGCGTCTGGAACGACAAGCAATTCATCGAGGCCACCAATTCCGATATCTCGGCCGAGGACTCCTATCTGGTCTGGAACGCGCGCCTGTCATGGGCCGATGCGAACGACACCTGGGAAGTGGCCGGTTGGGTGAAGAATGCCGGGGACGAAGAGTATCGCCTGTACAACCTGGATCTGGGCTTGCTCGGGATCAGCGAGGAAGTCTTTGCGCCGCCGCGCTGGTACGGCGCCACCGTGACCTACAATTTCTAGTGCGCAGACAAGCATGGACGGAGTTTTTATGAGCGAGTACCAGATGATCATCAACGGCCAGAAGGTGGGGTCCGATGCCACTTTTCCGGTTATCAATCCCGCTACCGAGGAAGTTGCGGCCCAGTGCCCGAAGGCGACCGAGGCCCATCTCGAGCAGGCGGTTGCGGCGGCGAGGGCGGCGTTTCCCGCCTGGAGTGCGCGGCCGGGCGCCGAGCGCGGCGCCATCATTCATCAGATAGGTCAGGCGATCGAGG
>CAXBCH010000046.1:0-29013 GCA_963974125.1 uncultured Haliea sp.
GAATCTCAGCCCTCGTTGGGCTGCTTTTTACCCACAAATTTTCCTGAAGAGCCAATTTTCTTGACCAGGACGCCGATACCTGGGCCGTATTTGGTCAATTCACCTGGCATATTACTGACGCGGTCAGGTTGAATCTGGGTGGTCGCTATTCCGAGGAGGAAAAAGAGGCGCGCCAGGCCGCATTTCTGTATGCAAAGGTGCCTGGCACAGAGGAATATCGGCCTGTTGATGGTACGCAATTGCCCGACCCGGTAGTCGCTGCCCTGAACCCATTGATCGAGATGGGTGAGGGTGCACATGATAATGTACTGAAGCTCGATGAAAGCAATTTTTCCCCGACAGCCAGCTTGCAGTGGGATGTCTCTGATGAGGTCATGCTATACGCCTCCATATCCCGTGGTTTCAAGAGCGGTGGATTCAACGCCACTGCCCTGACGGGAGATGCAGACGCGGCGGTTTATGATCCCGAAGAGGCCATGTCTTATGAGGTGGGTGGCAAGATGTCGCTTCTTGGCGGAGCGGCCGAATTGAATATCGCCCTGTTCCACATGCTTTTCGACGACATCCAGACCACACAGTTTACCGGCAACACCGGATTCGTGGTTGGCAACGCTGCCGAGGCGACCAGCCAGGGTCTGGAGTTGGACGGACGCTGGGCAATAACCGACCGGCTTCTGCTCTCCGGCAATCTGGGCTATATCAATTTTGAGTTTGACGAATACCTGACTGCGGGTTGTACGGGACGGCAGATATACGACATGGCCCAGGCGGGACTTGGTCAAACCGGTGCCGACTGTTCCGCCCTGGGTATCAATGATCTCTCGGGCCGCACTAACCAGGATGTTCCCGAGTGGACTGGCAGTCTGGCGGCGCAGTACACTCAACCGGTTGCGGATAACTATAATATTCGGATTCTTGTTGACCTGAACTACAGCGACGAATATTACGCGACTCCGGACCTGGATGAGAATACTGTCCAGGGATCCTATACCAAATACAACGCCAGCGTCATTTTTGCGCCTGTTGATGACAGGTGGGATCTGTCGTTAATTGCCCGCAACCTGACGGATGAGAAAACCTTCTCCTATGCCAACGATGTACCACTTTTCCCCGACAGCCACTTTGTCGGAGTCGAGCCGGGTCGTACGCTGGCATTGCGGGGACGCTATCGGTTCTGAGCTGAACCCATGTCAGGTTTCGAGTGCCATGACACAAGAGGTTGCGAGATGACCTGGCGCTGGTTGGTACTCGATTCCATTGATTGCACGACCTATATCTGGAAAAAGAGACTGAATTCTTGTAGCGCAAGATAAACCTGAAAGGATCCGTCAATGACAGGAGTTTCAACTGCCACGACCTTGCTCGGCATGTTTTATGAGTGGGAGGAAAGGAAGCCCGACGCAACCTACCTGAGACAGCCGGTAGATCAGGTCTGGTTTGAGTATTCATGGAGGCAGGTCGGAGACCAGGCTCGCCGTATTGCCGCGGCGCTGCGGTCAATGGGGTTGAGCCCCGGAGACAGAGTTTCGATACTGTCCAGAAATTGTGCCCACTGGCTGATCGCGGATATAGGGATCATGATGGGCGGGTTTTCCAGTGCGCCCGTTTTTACCACAATGTCTCCCGAGGATGTTCGATATTGCCTGGATCACAGTGGCGCCAGGGTTATCTTTGTCGGCCAGTCAGATAACTGGAGTCTTGTCAGAAAGGATCTTCCGGATGGAGTTAGAATAATCGCGCTACCCGATGTGGAAGTGCCGGGTGCGCACCACAGTTGGGATGAGTTGCTTGAAAGTCACGAGCCATTGCCGGGTAATCCACAGCGCGCGCCTGGCGATGAAATTACTACCGTCTATACTTCCGGCTCCACGGGAAAGCCCAAAGGTGTTGTTTACAGCTTTGAGGGCGCAAGACATATCGTGCGCAACATCGGGCAGACATTCCGACTGGATGAGAGCGATCACTTCATTTCCTACCTGCCGCTGGCACATGGCTTTGAGCGCGGTGCAGTGGGCTTCATGAGTCTCTACACCGGCTCCACCATAGGCTTTAACGAGAATCAGGCCACGTTCGGCGCCGATATGCGTGAGGTTCGGCCAACTTTCTTCCAATGTGTTCCGCGGCTGTGGAGCAAGTTCCAGGAAAGCGTCCTGCAAAGCGTCGGTGGCCAGGAATCTCTGGATGCCCTGCTCTCGGAACCCGCGACCGCGGAAGTGATCAAGGTCCGGGTTCGTCAGAGCCTTGGCCTGGACAGGGCACGTATTCTGCTCACAGGATCAGCGCCAACACCGCTTCCCCTGCACGCTTGGTTTGAAGCACTGGACATGCCGCTGTGTGAGATCTATGGGCAAACAGAAGTTCTCTCCGGCACTTGTAACCTGCCCTGGGACCGCAAGCCAGGCACCCAGGGAAAGCCCACCGCCAACACCGAGGTCAGAGTAGCTGAAGATGGCGAGATACTGATCAGGGCCCGGGCGATGATGGAGGGCTATCTCCATGAACCTGAAAAAACTGCCGAGACCGTGGTCGACGGCTGGGTTCATACCGGTGACAAGGGGGAGGTGGATGAGGACGGCTTCCTGAAAATCACCGGCAGGGTCAAGGAGATTTTCAAGACCACCAAGGGCAAGTATGTTGCCCCATTGCCGATAGAGAGCCGCTTTTCCTCCAACCCCAATCTTGAGCAGATATGTCTGATAGGGTCGGGCTTGCCTCAAACCGTGTTGCTGGTTCAGCTCTCTGCAGAGGGGAGGGCAGCTGAACCTGAAGAGCTGGGTCGTGCGCTTGCCAGATTGACGGCAGAGATAAACCGGACCCTGGAGAAACATGCCCGCATTGCGGCGCTAATTATATCCAAAGACGAGTGGAGCACCGGGAATGGCCTGGTGACACATACGCTCAAGATAAAGCGAGCGGCGCTGGAAGAGCGCTACCGGGAAATGGCTGAGGCGGCATTGGTTGAAGGTGGATCCACTGAGAGTCCGCAGGTATTGCGAGAGGGTTCCGATTAACCCCGGCAATTGTTAACACGTTTGGGATCCGGGTGTGCGGGAGCTTTTTTCAAGCTCCCCGGTCGTTATTTGCTGGCCATGCAGACACAGCGATTTCGATACCATGGAAGCGCTGCTCACCAGGGATTTGCAGGTAGCCTACCGCCGGGTCCATGGTACGCTTGCCGCCACAAGCGAGACTTGATCCCAGGTCAGGAGCCCCGATGTCGATCCAGAAACCCGTTCCCTCTCCCCGCCGCCGCGGGCGCCCGCCCAAGATTAATCGGGGCAAGGTCATAGAGGCCACCATGGGGCTGTTGGAAGAAGCCGGGCCCGACGAGATCAGCATGGCGGATGTGGCCGGCCGGTTGGGTATTCCGGTCATGTCTCTCTACAACCATTTCCCCAACACCAGCGAACTGCTGCAGGCCGCGGCCGATCACACCTTCGGTTTGTTTCACCTGCCCGACATGTGCGGCGAGAGGCCCTGGCAGGAGGAGTTGCTGACCTGGCTGCGGGAACTGGCCCGGCACTGTGAGCGCCACCCGGTGGCCCTGCGCATTGTATCCATCGAGGGGCGCACCACGCCCGCCTGGCAGCGCATCATGACCCCGCTGCTGCGAGTCCTTCGTAGTCTGGAGGTGCGCGAGGCCCAGGCCGCCCTGTTGCTGGCCTGGATCACCAGCCAGGCCATGGGTCTGATCTATATCGAGGATTTCGCCGAGCCCGCGCGGCGCCTGGGTCCAGGCCCCCTGGACACCGTGGGCGATGACCGGGACTGGCTCGCGGCCCTCAATCGCCAACTGCCCCGGGTGCGCCGGGAAGATGTGCTGGAGCTGGGTTTCCAGTCCCTGGTTGCGGGGCTGGAGCAGTACATGGACGCGGCGCGAAAATAATTATGGAAAAGGTTATTAAAAATATCTACACTGGTTTTGGTGGGGTGGTTTCGCGCTGAGTCCTGTGCGGTCGACTTCCCTTGTCACGACATGATAATTAACGAGGCAGCGACCGATGAACAAGACCATAATTCGCAACGGCACGGTAGTCGACGGCACCGGCGCCCCCGCATTTGCCGCGGATGTGCGCATCCGCGATGGCGTGATCACGGCGGTCGCGCCCGGTCTGCAGCCGGAGCCGGGCGAGGATGTGGTGGACGCCAGCGGCTGCCATGTCGCACCGGGATTCATCGAAAGCCATACCCATTTCGACGGCGCCATGTGGTGGGACCAGGAGCTGGACCCACTGCCGGGCTATGGCGTGACCTCGCTGGTCATGGGCAACTGCGGCTTCTCCGTGGCACCGGTATCCGATGACGAGGCAGCACGGCGTGAAGTCGTGGGTATTTTCTCGTTCTTCGAGGACATTCCCGAGCAGCCTTTTTTCAGTTCCCTGCCCTGGGACTGGCGCAGCTGGCCGGAGTACAAGGAGTCCATGGTCCGTAATGTGAAGCTCCCCGCCAACTACGCGGCTTTCTGTGGCCATATCGCCCTGCGGCTGGCAGTCATGGGCATGGACGCCTGGGAGCGCGCGGCCACCGCGGCCGAAGTTGACGCCATGTGTCATCTGCTGGACGAAGCGCTGGGCGCCGGTGCCCTGGGTATGTCCTCCAACCTGTTCGATCACGATGGCCGCGACCGTCCCGTGCCCTCGCTGCAGGCCGACGACGCCGAGTTACAGGCGCTGATGACAGTGATCAGCCGCCACCCGGGCGCTACCCTGCAGGTGATCGTGGACACCTTCCGCAACATGACCGCGCCGGAAACCATGCTTCGGATAGGCCGGCTGGCGGAGGGCATGCCAATTCGGGTGCAGTGGGCAGGCCTGCCCACCCTGGTATTCCAGCGTGACATGATGGGTATCCAGGCGCCGCTGGTGGAAATTCACGAGCAGTTCAAGCGCGAGGGTCGCGACT
The DNA here is from genome assembly GCA_963974125.1 of uncultured Haliea sp. Classification (GTDB taxonomy): domain Bacteria; phylum Pseudomonadota; class Gammaproteobacteria; order Pseudomonadales; family Halieaceae; genus Haliea. The sequence continues at coordinate 4,903 of CAXBCH010000046.1, forward strand.
TCTGGACCGGCTATGCGCACATCGCGGTCACGTCCACCCTGAGCGTGCAAAGCTCCCTGATTTTTGCCCAGTCGAACGACTATGTTTGGCACGAAGTGGTCACCGCCGAGGGTGATACAGCCAAGGAGTCGGTGCTGCGCGACCCGGACTGGCGCCAGCGGGCCCGCGAATCCTGGGACAGCAAGGCCTTCGAGTTCTCGCCCTTTCCCGCGGGGCGCGCCGGAAACTTGCTGCTGATGAACACGGACAATGGCGTAGGGCCCACGCACCTCACCCTGGGCGAGTACCAGGAACAGATTGGCGCTCCCCACCCCTCCGACGCCATGGCCGAGTGGCTGCTGGCCAATGGCCTGCAATCCACCGTGACCATGCCGCCTTTCGAGTGTGATCGCGATATGGTGCTGAGACTTATGCGAGACCCCTACTCCGTCGGCAACATCAGCGATGCCGGGGCTCACGGACAAATGCTCTGCGGCGGCGGTGAGAATATCAAGCTGTTCACCGATTTTGTGCGCTCTGGTGATTTGTCAGTGGAAGAGGCGGTGCATATCCAGACCGGCAAGCTGGCAAACCATTTCGGTTTTCATGACCGGGGTGTGGTTGCTGCCGGCAAGCGGGCGGACCTGACAGTCTTCAACCTCGACGAGGTGCAGGAGCGGGACATGAAGCGTGTCTTCGACGTCCCCGACGGCAAGGGCGGCTTTACCTGGCGCTGGAGCCGGGACCCGGCCCCGATGCGCCTGACCATGGTGAACGGAGAGGTGACCTTCGACGGCCAGCAGGGCACCGGTGCCTGCCCGGGCACCATGCTGGCGCCCGCGGCGGCCTGACACTGCATCGGGGATCGCACTGCTACAGCGGCGTCCCCAGGCGCTTGAGTGTCAGCCGCAGCTGCCGCTCGAGCAGGTCGTCCCAGGGATTGAGAAACTCCTCGAGGATGCAGTAGTCGCCCAGTTCACTGGGGCGCTGCTCGAGGCGGCTGCTGACATCGATGTCCTCGCACACAGCGGGTGAGAGCATGACCTGCGGCGGCTTGCTGGCGCACAGGGTTTGCAGCTCATCCAGCGTAGACTGGATATACAGCCCCGGATAGATGTCGGTCTCATCGCCGCGGCCCAGCTCGCTCTGGGCTACCGCCATGGCGATGTTCAGCGACAGGGTCATCTCTTTTTCCAGCTCCTTGCTGATGGCGCGCACCAGCCAGGCGCAGGATGCCGCGCGAAAGGCGGCACTGCCTCCACTGGTGTTGCCGCTGAAGAAGACTCCCAGCCCGAACTGGCGTACCACCTGCAAATGGCCGCCGTAAAAGCCGGCGGCGGCATAGACAATCTGGTGCAGGCGGTCGGTATAGCGGTGCAGGGAGCGCTCGTCGAGTGTGTCGATATACCCGGTGAGGCTGATCAGGTGCAGGTACAGCACCGCGGTGTCCCGGTAATTCTCCTCCTTCGGGCCGGTGCCGGTGCGGGCCCGCAGCAGGTCCATGGGTAATGCATCAATGTGATACTGCAATTGCATCAGTTCATTGGCTGGCAGGCTGGTGGCGCGGTTGTCATCGAGGGCAATCGCCCTGGCCTGCCGCTGCAGCCGGCTGGCCAGCAGCCGCTGGCCCAGCTGTCGGGTGGCGCCGTAGACGGCCAGGCTCAGCAGTATGGCCAGCCCCAGCAGGCTGAGCAGAAATCGCGTACGAGCGGTCTCAACCAGGTCCGTGCCGATAGTGATCACCACTTCCCCGGCCAGATCACTTTCGATCAGAACGGGGGCGCGGTACTCGCGCCGGGAATCGCCCTCCACTGTGCCGGCCTGGCCCAGAGCCCTGCCCTCCACATCGAAGATTGCCACCTTGCCGGCGGAGGAGGATTCCACGAAGCGGTGCAGGGAGGCAGCCACATTGAGCAAATCCCCGGTTTCCAGCGCGACACTGATGCGCCGGGCAATCTGCTGTGCCAGGGCATTGCCGAAGCTGGCCTGCTGGACTTCCTGCATGTGCCGGCTGGAGGTGGCCGCGAGGCCGACCAGCGCCAGCGAGATGAGAAGGCAGACCAGGGCGGCGATGAGCGCCAGCTGGTGGCTCAGACTGGAGTCGCGGAATCTATTGCTCACGCCGGTGCGCTTCCCTGTAATCAAAGCGCTCGAGTATAAACCATGGCCGATGCCGCTGCGCGCCCCGACTGTTTCGTCGCAGCGGGAGCGGGGGTAGAATACGGCGCTTTGCCGCCTGCTGGACACTGCATTCCGTGAACGACATCGTCCTGATTACTCTCTCCGGTGAGGATCGCCCGGGAATTACTGCCGGCGTCACCGGGCTGCTGGCGGAGCGCGCAGTGAACGTGCTCGACATTGGCCAGGCGGTTATTCACGCGACGCTCTCCATGGGGCTGTTGCTGGAAATACCCGCGGATGCCGATCGCGGTGGCCTGGAGCAGGCGCTGCAGGGCTTTGCCAGCGAGCAGCGTCTGCAGTTGCGCTGGGAGGCAATCAGCAAGGAGAGCTATGGTGACTGGGTATCCGCCCAGGGCCGGGCCCGCTATATCACCACCTTGCTGGCACGCAAGATCACCGCCGATCAGCTGGCCCGGGTCAGCGCCGTGTTCTCGCGCCACGGGCTGGGGATCGATGGCATATCGCGCCTGTCGGGCCGCATTCCGCTGGGCGAGCTGCCGCCCCTGAGCAAGGCCTGTGTCGAGTTTTCCCTGCGCGGTCCGCTGTCCGATGTCGCCGCCTTCCGCAAGGAACTGCTGGAGGTGGCCAGTGCCCTGGAAGTGGATCTCGCTTTCCAGGAAGACAACATGTACCGCCGCAACCGGCGCCTGGTGGCCTTCGACATGGACTCCACGCTGATCGAGGCGGAGGTCATCGACGAACTCGCAGAGCTGGCGGGAGTGGGTGACCAGGTCCGCGCGATAACCGCGCGCGCCATGCGCGGCGAGCTCGATTTTGGCGCGAGCTTCCGCCAACGTGTGGCGCTATTGCAGGGGCTGCCCGAATCCGCCCTGGAGGACGTGGCGGCAAACCTGCGCATTACCGAGGGCGCGAGACATCTGATCTCCACCCTGCGCGCGCTCGGCTACAAGACTGCCATTCTCTCCGGGGGCTTCACCTATTTCGCCGAGCGGCTGCAGCGGGAGCTGGGCATCGACTACGTGCATGCGAATGTGCTCGACATCGCCCACGGCGCCGTAACCGGAGAGGTCAGCGGGGTGATCGTGGATGGCGAGCGCAAGGCCGCCCTGCTGCGTCAGCTCGCGAGCCGCGAGGGGATCGATCTGCAGCAGGTGATCGCGGTGGGCGACGGCGCCAACGACCTGCCCATGCTCAGTATTGCGGGGCTCGGTATCGCCTTTCGTGCCAAGCCACTGGTGCAGCAATCGGCAGAGCAGTCCATTTCCACACTGGGGCTGGACGCCATTCTCTACCTGCTCGGGATATCCGACCGTTACCAGCCCGGCGGCGATCGCTCAGATATCTGACCACACGGAGCGGAACGCGGAGCCCGGCAATTCGCGTTCCTCCCGGGGTTTGTCCGGCGCCAGGTTGCCAGTCTCGCGGAACTCAAACTGGCTGTAGGTGCCGGTGGCGGCCACCTGCCGCTGCAGCCGGATTTTCCTGTTTTCGCCGTGTCTGGCCAGGGTGATTCTCTGGCCTTCGCGGAAGCCGCTGCGCGGGGTGATCAACGTTGGCGGCTGGGCTACCAGCTTGATCCCCGGCAGCAGCAGTACCCGGATCGGTTCTGACAAGCCCCCCTGCGGATTGCGGATGCGCGCTCCCCAGGCAGTCGCCTGCGGGCTCAGCAGTTCTATGCCGAGGATGCTGCTCCTGCCCTCGAGCTGACTGAGCCAGCGAATGGAGGCAATGACCCAGGCCTCGCCCTGCTCTTCGCGGACACAGAGAATGTCCCCGCTGCGGATGACACCCGGTTGCTCATGCTCCCATTCCAGGCAGTAGCCACCGGGGCTGGCGTTGATTGCCTTCGCCGGATACTCGCGGTACAGCTCTTCTTGCTCCCGCTGTTGCGGCGGCAGGGTTTCATGATCTTCGAGCAACACCGCCCGCGTGTCCTCGTCGACGTCGACCTGGTGCGGATCGCTGCTGTCGTCCGGGGTCGGCTGTTCTTCCCCGCTGTGGATGTCATCCGCGTTGGCCTCCAGCCAGGGGTCGCGCCGCTTGCGTTCAATCAGGAACGGATTGGTCACCACCCTCTCACTTGCTGGCGGCTGGTAACCCTTGCCGTGCAGTACCTCGGCAAAGGTCTGGCCCCCGGCGACAAAGTAGTGGGTGCTGTTCAGTCCCAGTGCCACATGCAGTCGTTGCTCCAGGCTATGGCGACTGAAGTTGCGCGTGCTGACGGAAGACAGGGATGCAATCATGTGCTGCAGGATGTTGTGGTGCAGGCGTACATCATTCGCAAACACGATATCCTGGTGAGTGCTGCCTTCACCTGACTCCGCCAGCTCACCCAGGTGTGCGACCAGCGGCCCGGTATCGATCATGCGCAGGTCCGGGTTGGCTGTGACCCTGATGCTGTGGGTGTACGCGGGCGGCTGGTCGCCGCTCAGATCCACGGCAAACAGGCCTGCGCCTTCGGTGGATACCGCTGCCAGCCCGCTCCACTGCCGCAGACCCTGGAAAATGGCGGCGAGGTCGCTCTGGCGCAGTTGGTTGGGTTTGCAACAGGACAGCAGCAGCGGCTGCAGCCAGGTTGCGGTAATCGTGGTGGGTTCCGCCGTGACCCCGTCGATACGCAGCTGTGTCAGCTGCTGTCGCTCCGCAAGGGCATAGAGCTGGTGGAGAGTCTTCCAGGCGCGATTCTCACTCGGTTGGAATAGCTGGAAGCGCTGGAAAATCTTTTGGCCGGCAAAGTGGATCGCCCGTTGCAGCGACTCACACACCAGGCGTGCCGGGTTGATGTTGCGGATACTTTCGCGGTCGCGAATGGCGTGAACGGCGACCAGGGTGTAGGCAGTGCTGGCAAGTCCGGAAAGCTGATCCGCCAGTTCGGCCATCTGTTGCGGCTCAGGGGGCAGTACCAGTGGTTGATTGATGAAGCGCCGGGAGAGGCTGGCTGTCGCCACCATCAGGTTGGGGCGCATCGCTTCCATAATGGCATGGCGCTGCTCCGCGGGCAGCGTTACCCGGTTGAGCTCGCCGATGGCCAGGCGCAGCTGCTGCGCGACCTCGCGCGTGTTGGTCACCGGCAGGGCGCTGGTCCATGCCTGTGCACCCTCAAGGGTGGGGGTAAACAGGCTGTGAGTGTCGAGATCCTGGCGCGGAATCCTGAGCTTGACGGGTGCCTTGTCAGTCATGACCCAGATCTCCCTGTGCGATTTTTCTGCTTGTGCCTGTTTGTTGCAAGAGTAGCCTATCCGGGACGGCAATCGCTACCGGAATATCGCCCGCGCGCCCACTGTGCGGTATCATGGCCACCCACTCTTTATCCGGTGTATAACCTGTCATGGCGAATTTTTCCACCAATGAGTTCAAGCCCGGCCTCAAGGTCATGTTTGAAGGCGATCCCTGCAGCATTCTCGAGAACGAGTTTGTCAAGCCGGGCAAGGGCCAGGCCTTCAACCGCGTGCGCCTGCGCAACCTGAGAAGCGGGCGGGTCTGGGAGCGCACCTTCAAGTCCGGCGAAAGCCTGGAGGGTGCCGACGTGGTCGACCGGACCATGCAGTACCTCTACAACGACGGCGAGTTCTGGTACTTCATGGAGCCGGATACGTTCGAGCAGCATCAGGCCGATGCCAAGGCGGTCGGGGATGCCTATCTCTGGTTGAAGGACCAGGACAACTGCGAGGTTACCCTCTACAACGGCAGCCCGCTGGCGGTGGCTCCCGCCAACTTTGTCGAGCTGGAAATTGTTGAAACCGATCCGGGCCTCAAGGGCGATACCGCCCAGGGCGGCACCAAGCCGGCCAAGCTGAGCACCGGTGCGGTGGTCAAGGTGCCCCTGTTCGTGACCACCGGTGAGGTCGTTCGGGTCGATACCCGTACCGGTGAATACCAGAACCGGGTCAGCAAGTAGGCTCCTGGCCCGGCGGCATCGTGACTGACTGGCGCCCGGGCGTCGGGCAGGACGCTCTGCAGGCACGCGCGGCACTGCTGGCCGCCATCCGCGCATTTTTTGCCGGACGCGGCGTACTGGAAGTGGAAACGCCGCTGCTCTGCTCTCACGGCATAACCGACCCGGCGATCGAGCCGCTGCTGGTGAGTGGCGGCCTGTCGGTCGGCGCCGGCACCCGCTATCTGCAGACCTCCCCCGAGTACGCCATGAAACGCCTGCTGGCGTCGGGCAGCGGACCGATCTACCAGATCTGCAAGGCCTTTCGCGACGGCGAGGCCGGCAGTCGGCACAACCCCGAGTTTACCCTGCTGGAGTGGTACCGGCCGGGCATGGACCAGCACCAGTTGATGGCGGAAGTTGCCGCCCTGGTCTGCACCTGCCTGGGTGAGCGGCCGTGGCAGGCGCTGAGCTACCGGGACCTGTTCCGGCAAAGTATCGGCGTCGACCCTTTTGCCGACTCCCTGGCAACCCTGCGGCAACGGGTGCATGAGACGGTCGACGTCGGTGCCCTGACTGGCGACCGCGACCTCTGGCTGGACCTGCTGTTGACCCATGCCGTGGAACCCTGGCTGGCGCGGCAGGGCCTCTGTTTCGTCTACGATTACCCGCCCAGCCAGGCCGCCCTGGCCCGCCTGGTGGAGCGCGACGGCCACACAGTGGGCGAACGTTTCGAGCTCTATGTCGACGGCATCGAGCTGGCCAATGGCTACCATGAACTCGGTGACGCCGCGGAGCAGCGGGCGCGCTTTGAGGACGACAACCGCCGTCGCCAGGCCCGGGGCCTGCTGCAACGACCACTGGACGAGGCCCTGCTGGCGGCACTGGCGGCCGGCCTGCCGGATTGCAGCGGGGTCGCCCTGGGGGTAGACCGGCTGTTGCTGCTGGCGACCGGGGAGACCGATATCCGGCGCCTGCTGGCCTTCTCCTGGGAACGCAGCTGAGGTTTAGTCGAACACTGCGGGTCCGTAGCCGGCGATGAACTCGGGTGGCATCCGCCGCGGCCGCCCGCTGCTGATTTCGATACAGACGAAGCGCATCATGCCGCGCAACAGGGTGACGCCGTCCGCGGGTCGCAGGATCTGGAACTGGCGTTCCATGGTGAGCTTGCGGTCCCAGCGGGTAATCCAGGTCCCCGCCACCAGCTCATCACCCTCCCGCGACGCCTGCAGGTAGTCATACTCGCTGTGGGTAATGGCCATCGCCCGGTCGAGGCGCCGGTAGGCCTCGAGACCCAGGCCCAGGGCCACCGAATGCGCCCAGGCCACTTGCTCGCACCATTTCACATAGACGGTGTTGTTGGTGTGTTCCAGGCCGTCGATATCATTGGCGCCGACCCGGGTACGCAAGGTAAAGGGCTGCGGACGGTCCCAGCCTGCCGGCTCAATGCTCACGCCGCTGGTCCTGCACTGGCGCCTGTTTCCAGGGGCTTCTGGGCAAAGTGGAAGAGGGCATAGAGTACAGCCAGCAGCGGACAGATCAGGTTGAAGAAAGCGAACGGTGCGTAGGCAAAAGTCGCCACACCGAGGGTCGCGGACATGTAGGCGCCGCAGGTGTTCCAGGGTATCAGCGCCGAGGTGAGCGTGGCGGAGTCCTCCAGGGTACGGGACAGATTCAGTCTTGAGAGGCCGCGGCGGGGGTACTCATCCTTGAACATCCGCCCCGGCAGCGCCACCGAGATAAACTGGTCCGCCGCCAGGATATTGGTGGTAATGCAGGTGCCAACGGTGGCGCTGACCAGGCCAGCAGCGCTGTGCACCCGCCGCAGGATCAGTTGCAGCAGGTGATCGAGGATGCCGGTGCGCTCCAGCACACCGCCAAAACCGAGGGCGCAGATGATCAGCCAGACCGTGTTCAGCATGCTGCTCATGCCGCCCTTGCTCAGCAGTTCATCCAGGAAGACGTTGCCGCTGTTGGAAACATGGCCGTCAAACAGGCTGATCCAGATCCCCTTGAGCAGCAGCAGGGGCTGCACCAGGCCGGGATCGTTTTCGGCCAGCTGGCGCACTGCCTCGGGCTGGAACAGGATCGCAAACACGGCGCCGACCAGCGCGCTGACGACAATGGACGGGAACGCGGGAAAGCGGCGGTAAATCAGGGCCAGCATCAGCAGCAGCGGCAGCAGCAGGTGCAGGCCGATGTTGAATTCCTCGGTCAGGCCTTGTTGCAGGCGTGCTATTTCCTCCGGCGTGGCCGCCGCACCGCCACCGATCAGCAGGAAAATCAGGATCGCCAGGCTGAAGCCGGGCACCGTGGTCCACAGCATGTGGCGGATGTGATCGAACAGGTCGACGCCGGTAGCGGCGGCGGCGAGGTTGGTGGTGTCCGACATGGGCGACAGCTTGTCGCCAAAATAGGCGCCGGAGATAATGGCGCCTGCGGTGATGGCGGGAGACAGGGCGAAACTGCCGGCGATGCCCATCAGGCCAATGCCGAGAGTCCCGGCGACGGTCCAGGAACTGCCGATGCTGACCGCAACAACGGCACAAATGGCTGCACTCGCTGCGTAGAATACCGCTGGATTGAGTATCTGCACGCCGTAGTAGATCATGGCGGGCACGGTGCCGGAGAGAATCCAGGTGCCGATGAGCATGCCTACCGCGAGCAGGATCAGGGTCGGGGCCAGGCCAGTGGCGATGCCCTGGACAATGCCCTCCTGGGCTGTGTGCCAGGACAGGCCGATCCGTTTCCCCACCAGGGCCGCCACACAGCTGGCCAGGATCAGGGCAATCTGGTTGGCGCCGTAGGAGGAGTCCGCGCCGAACAGGTAGACCGATGTTGCCAGCAGCAGGGTGAGAAAGACGACAGGCGCCAGCGCCAGAGTGGTAGTCAGGGGCTGGGAGGGCGACTCGGCACTCAAGTGTGGATGCTCTCTTGTTGTGCGGCGCGCCGCAGAATGGTCGGGTTCAGGGCCGCAGGATGCCTTAAAATACCCGGCGGGTACAGTTGCCGGCCTTTCGCGACGGAGATCGTGTGCATGATCCGAACACTGTGAGCAACGACCGCAAGGCACTGCTGCTGGGCCTCGCCGCGGTGTTGCTGTGGTCCACCGCCGCCACCGCTTTCAAGCTGGCGCTGCGGGAACTGGATGTGTTCCAGCTGGTGGCCTGGTCGGTGACGGCGTCTGCCGCGGCCCTGCTGGCGATTGTATGCTGGCAGGGCCGGCAGGGGCTGCTGTGGTCTTCCCTGCGTGCGCGTCCCGGCTTTTTCCTGCTGCTGGGCGCCATCAATCCGCTGTTGTACTACCTGGTACTGCTGCACGCCTATGACCTGCTGCCCGCGCAACAGGCGCAGACCATCAACTACACCTGGGCCATTACCCTGGCGCTGCTGGCGGTGCCGCTGCTGGGCCAGCGCCTCGGCGGGCGGGATCTGCTCGCCGCGGCCCTCGGCTACAGTGGCGTGGTGATCATCGCCACTGAAGGGCAGCCCCTGGCGATGAACTTTACCAGTCTGCCGGGAGTGGCCCTGGCGCTGGGCAGCACCCTGGTCTGGGCCCTCTACTGGATACTCAATACCCGCAACAAGGGTGACCCGGTGGTCAGCCTGTGCCTCAATTTCCTGCTCGCGGTGCCGGCGGCCTGGCTGGTCTGCGTTATATTTTCCAGCGCCGCAACCGGTGGCTGGCGCGGCCTGACCGCGGCGCTCTACGTGGGCCTGTTCGAGATGGGCATCACCTTCGCGCTGTGGTCCAGCGCCCTGCGCCTGGCCAGTTCTGTTGCCCGCATCGGCAACCTGATCTTTCTCTCGCCCCTGTTTTCGCTGGTGTTGATTGCGACGGTGCTGGGGGAAACGATACATCCGGCCACCCTGGTGGGGCTGGCGCTGATCATTCCCGGGGTGCTGCTGCAGCAGGCGGGCTCCCCGGCGCGGGAGGCTTGAGTGGAACTGGCAGGACCGGGCGGAGCTGCACCTGCGGCGCTCCCGCCCCGCTATTACCGGGACAACTTCCTGCAGCTGGGCAACGCCGTGGAAGCGCTGTACGGCGATCTGCTGCATCCCGCCGAGCGCGCGTTGCTGGCGCGCTGGCGCGATCTCCCCGAATCTGCCCAGTGCCTGTACGTGCGCCTGGTTTCCCGGGTCGGTCCCTGGTTCCGCAGCGGCAAGCTTGCCTATGCGGAAATAACCGATATTGCCGGCGCCCTGGCGGACCTGTCTGCAGCAGAGCTGTTGGCCACGGCAGGGGACATCGGGCTGGATGAGCTGGCCCGGCTGTTTACCGTGGCGGAATGGCGTCGGGCCTTCGTCGCGGAGCTGCCCTCGCCGCAGCCCCGGACCAAGCGTGACCTGCTCGCCGCGATCGCCGGGCTGCAGTGGCCCGATGCCGACCTGCTCGACCGGCTGCTGGCGGTAACGGGCGATCAGCTGGTGGCTCCCCTCGGCGCGGATACGGTGGAGCTGCTGCAGCTGCTTTTCTTTGGCAACCGGGGCCAGGGCCTGACGGATTTTGTCCTCAGCGACCTGGGTATTGCCCGCTACTACCCGTATCCGCTGGACCGCCGGCAGCGCCTGTTCAGCTGTCGCGAAGCGGTGGATGAATACCGTTACTGGGGAGAACTGGCGGATGCCCATTGGCTCCTGCAGGAGGCGGGAGATACGGACGGCCTGGCCGCCCTGGCCGGGCTGCTGCTGGATACTCCTCCGCGCTTCGCCACCAGCGAGCGGCGCTACTGGAAACTCTGTAACCGGCTGGCACGCAATCTGGAGCGGAGCGGTGAGCTGGCCCTGGCGGCGCAGTTGTATGCGCGCAGCCAATTGCATCCGGCGCGGGAACGGCATGTGCGGGTACTGGAGAACAGTGGCCACTGCGAACAGGCGCTGCAGCAGTGCCGGCAGCTGCTGGACCAGCCCTGGTGCGAGGAAGAGTTCGAGGCAGCGCAGCGGATACTGCCCCGGCTGCTGCGGCAGCTGGATCAGTCGCTGCCGGCCAGGCGCCGGGAGCCGGTGCGCACCCTGGATCTGGTCCTGCCGCGGGTGGAGGGCGGGGTGGAACTGGCGGTGGCCAGCCACCTGGCCGCGGACTGGCAGTCGATCCATTATGTGGAAAATGCCCTGTTCAACAGCCTCTTCGGCCTGGCTTTCTGGGAGCAGATCTTTGCGCCGGTGGCGGGTGCTTTCCACAATGCCTTTCAGAGTGTCCCCGCCGACATGTACCAGCAGGGTTTCTACCAGCGCCGCCAGGATCTGCTCGATGCGCGCCTGGCCGAGCTCGCCAGCGTCGACCTCTACCCGGAGCTGCTGGCGGCGCTGCACCGGTTTCAGGGTTACCAGTGTCGCTGGGTCAACTGGCAGCTGCTGTCGGCCACCCTGCTCAAGCAGGTGCTGGCCTGTGTGCCGAGGGAGCAGCTGCTGGCGATCTGGCAGCGGATGCTGTTCGACCCGGGTGAGAACCGCCGGGGCTTTCCCGACCTGATTGCCCTGGGTGACGCCCCCGGGGCCTGGTGCCTGGTTGAGGTGAAGGGCCCCGGCGACCAGTTGCAGCACGGCCAGCGGCGCTGGCTGCGCTTCTTTGACGAGCAGGGGATTCCAGCCTGCGTGGCGCGGGTGAGCTGGGCCAATGTCTGAGTACCTGCTTACAGTGCGCGAGCTGGCGCTGTTCTGCCATCGCAGCGGGGACATTGATCACCGCTTTACTCCCTCGCCTAGCGGACAGGAGGGTATTGCCGGTCACCAGCACATCTACCGGCACCGGCCAGCCTCCTACCAGCGGGAATTCGCCGTGGAATTCAGCCGCCCGGGCGCGCCGGCCGCCGGATCGCCGGCCCTGCGTTTGCGCGGACGGGCCGATGGTTACGACCGCGAGCAAAAGCTGGTGGAGGAGATCAAGACCTGCCGTATCGATCCGGTGCGCATTCCGGAGGCGGCAAGCCGCCTGGGCCTGGCCCAGGGGCGGCTCTACGCCGCCATGATCGCGGTACAGGAGGATTTGCCGGGGCTGACGGTACAGCTTACCTGGCTGCAGCTCGATACCGGCGAGGAGTCTGCCTTGCAGCAGGCGTACACCCGCGCCGAGCTGGATGACTTTCTCGAGGAAAGCCTGCAGCGCTATGGCGCCTGGCTGGCACTGGTGGCCCGGCGCCGTGCCGCGCGTGACCTGAGCCTGCAGACATTGCCTTTCCCGCACCCGCAGTTTCGCCCCGGCCAGCGCGAACTGTCCGAACGGGTGTACAAGTGCATACACCAGGCGGGGCGCCTGCTGCTGGAGGCGCCCACCGGAATAGGCAAGACCGCGGCTGTGCTCTATCCGGCGCTGAAGGCGTTGGCTACTGACCGCCACGACAGCATCGTGTTCGCCACGACCCGGATCAGCGGCCGGCGAGCGGCGCAACAGGCGATGGCGCGCTTTGTCGCCGCGGGCTATGCCGGCAACTCGCTCAGCCTGATGGCCAGAGAGCAGGTGTGCCTGTCCCCCGGCCGCGCCTGTCACGGCGACGACTGCCCCTATGCCCGCGGCTACTATGATCGCCTGCCGGTCGCCCTGGAGGATGCCCTGGCGACGCCCCTGCTCGACCCGGAGGCGCTGGCGGAGATCGCCCGCCGGCATGAAGTCTGTCCCTATCAGCTGAGCCTGGATCTGGCGCCCTGGGCCGACGTCGTGGTGGCGGATGTGCACCATGTCTTCAGCCCCACGGCCAACCTGGCGGACCGGCTCACTGCGGACCGGCGGCGCTGGACCGTGTTGCTGGACGAGGCCCACGGCCTGCCGGACCGGGCCCGGCAGATGTACGGCGCCGAACTGGCCAAGGCCATGATCATGGCTGCCAGGCGGGAGGCCCCGGCGGAGCTGAAACGGGCGCTGGATGGGCTCAACCGGCAGCTGCTGGCGCTGCAAAAGCTGGACTGGCAGCAACCCGAGAGCCACTGGCTGGAGTCGGTGCCCCTGCCACTCGGCCAGAGCCTGGAGCGATGCGCCGAGGCGGTGGCGACTGCGCTGGCACAGGACCCTTTCCTGCTGCAGTCGCGCCCGGCATTGCGGGACAGCTATTTCGCTGTGCTGCAATGCCTGCGGGTGCTGGAGCTGTGGGGCGAGGAGTTTTCCCTGCAGCTGGTACGCGGCCGCGAGCCGCAGAGCCTGCGGCTGCTCCTGCACTGCCTGGACCCGGCGCGGATGCTGGCCCTGCGCCAACAGGCGCTGCATGCCCTGGTGGTATTCTCCGCGACCCTGTCGCCGCAGCAGTGGGCGCTGGATACGCTGGGCCTGGATGCGTCGACCGTGGCCTGGCGCGCGCCGTCGCCCTTCGCCGGTGACCAGCTGCAGGTGCTGCTGGCAACGCATGTCGACACCCGCTACCAGCAGCGCCACGCGAGTCTGCCGCAGCTGGCACTGTTGCTGCGGGAGTGGCTGCTGGCGGAGCCGGGTAATTGTCTGCTGTACTTCTCGTCCTATCAGTACCTGCAGTCCTGCCTGCAGGCCATGGAGGCCAATGGCTGGCCGCAGGAGCGCCGTCTCTGGGTGCAGGGCCGGGCCCCCCAGGGCCGTGAGCAGCTGCTGCAATTGCTTGCGGAAGAGCGCAATGTCGCCGCTTTCTGTGTTCTTGGCGGCGCGTTCGGGGAGGGTATCGACCTGCCGGGAGACCAGCTCAGCAGCGTGGTGGTGGTCGGCGTGGGTCTGCCGCAGGTGAACAGCGCCAACGAGCGCTTGCGCGAGCTGTATCAGCGCCGCTACGGCGCCGGTTTTGCCCACGCCTACCAGTATCCGGGCCTGCAGAAAGTCAGCCAGGCGATCGGCCGGGTGGTACGTTCGGAGACCGACCGCGGCAAGGCACTGCTGATTGACAGCCGCTACGCTGACCCCGCCTGCCGTGCCCTGTTGCCGCCCTGGTGGTCCTACCGGAACTATACCGCGCCCGGCAAGCGGTAGCCCGGCTTGGCAAACGCCAGCTGCACGGTACCGATAATACGCTCGCGGAAGCCGCCCTCGCAGTAGCACAGGTAAAACTCCCACATGCGGATGAATTGGTCGTCAAAGCCCATGCGCCGCACGGCCTCGAGCTGGTCAGTGAAGCGCTCGCGCCAGCAGGCCAGGGTGCGGGCGTAATCCTGGGTGATGTCGCGCAGGTGCACCATTTGCATGTCCGTGTCCCGGGCAATATGGTCGGCGATGACCGCCAGCGACGGCAGGCAGCCGCCGGGAAAGATAAAGCGCTTGATAAAATCCACCGTATCCCGCGCCCGGCGGTAGCGCTGGTCGCTGATGGTGATCGCCTGGATAACCATCTTGCCGGTGGGCTTCAACAGTGCGCTGCAGCGGGCAAAATAGTTGCTGTAGAACTGGTGGCCAACCGCTTCGATCATTTCCACCGAAACCAGTTTGTCGAACTGGCCTGTGAGCTTGCGGTAGTCCTCGCAAAGTACGGTGATGCGGTCCGACAAGCCCAGCTCCGCCACACGCCCGCGGGCATAGTCGTACTGCTCCCGGGAAATGGTGGTGGTGGTCACCCGACAGCCATGGCGGGTGGCTGCGTGGATCGCCATCCCGCCCCAGCCGGTGCCGATTTCCAGCAGGTGATCATCGGGGGTCAGTTCGAGCTGGCGACAGATCTCATCCAGCTTGGCCTGTGAGGCCTGCTCCAGCGTTGCATCCGGGGTGTCGAACACGGCCGCCGAGTACATCATGGTCGGGTCCAGGAACAGGCGGAAGAAATCGTTGCCGAGATCATAGTGGGCGGCAATGTTCTTGCGCGATCCCTTGTGGGTGTTGCGGTTGAGGCTGTGGGCCAGCTTCAGGCCCAGGCGCACAGGCCAGGACTGCTTCGCCTCCATTGCCTCCATGGTCACCATGTTGGCACTGAACAGGCGGGTCACTGCGGTGAGGTCCGGCGTGCTCCAGTCACCTTCAATATAGGCCTCGCCGGAGCCGATAGTGCCGCCGGCGAGCAATTTGCCGTAAACCGCGGGATCGTGAACATACACTTCGGCGTGGGGTTCTCCTTCCCGGTCCGGGTGGCCAACCCGGAAAACCTGGCCACCGTCGTGGATGGTCATGCTCCCCACGGTGAAATTGTCCAGCATCCGCAGCAGCAGCTTGCGGGCCAGTTGGGTGTTGGACCAGCGGCTGGGGGCCCTGGTTTGCAGCCGAACCTGGCTGACACTGGTATTACTCATCTTGCACTCCAGAGGTTCATGATCCGGGGTGGGCGTGGATGGGCACACCCTTGATGAACAGGCGCAGGGCCTGCCAGTAAATGGCCAGCGCAACCTTTGCTGTCATCAGCGGGTAGCGCCAGAGAAACTGATTGAGATTGCGGGCGGTCATTGGCAGCGCCTGCAGCGACAGGCTGGCGTCGAACACCTTGCCCGCCCCGGTAGTGGTGGCGAGGTAAATGGACAGCTGTTCGTCGGGGGTGTTGCTGCGCCAGTGATACTGCATGTCCATCGGGTTGAAGGGCGAGACATGCATGGATTTGGCGAAGTCCTGCTGTAGCCAGCGGCCGTCCCCGGGCCCGCTGAGCACGTAGCTGTGGCTTTCGGCCCAGGGGGTGTTGGTAACCTCCGCCACAATATACTCAAGCCGGCTCTCATCCTCGCTGTAGCAGTAATAGCAGGCGATCGGATTGATGAGGTAGCCGAAGTAGCGAAGATTGGCCAGCAGGTAGATAGGGCCGCTGTGGCTGGCACCGGTCTCCTCGCGGATGCGGCGCCGTACCTCGTCCTGCAGCGGCAGGTTGGGGTCGCCGAGAAAGTCGCTGCGGCGGAAACGGGCCGGTGCCCAGCGGGTAGCGGACCAGAACCATCTACCGTGGAACAGCTCCGGTAGCTCCTGCAGACAGATCCAGGGCATGAACACGCGATAGCTGAATTCATGTGATCGCGGCAGAAAGCGACGGTGGCGCAACCAGCCCTGGTAGAGCCGTGATTTCACGCGGCTGCCTTGTTGGCCTGGCCGATGGCTTGCGCCACGCGCAGGGCGCTGACAACGCCATCCTCGTGAAAGCCGTTGTGCCAGTAGGCGCCGCAGTACCAGGTGTGGTGCTGGCCGTTGATCTCGTGCCAGCGAGCCTGGGCGGCGATGCCGGCGAGGGAAAACACCGGGTGGGCGTAGTTGAACGTGCCCAGGATCTTGTTGGGGTTGATGGCTCGGGTGTCATTGAGAGTGACACAGAAGGTTTCCGGCGCCTGCAGCCCCTGCAGGATGTTCATGTTGTAGGTAACCACTGCTCGCTGCTCGTCCACACCGAGGCGGTAGTTCCAGCTGGACCAGGTCTTGCGATTCTGTGGCAGCAGCCGAATATCAGTATGCAGTACCACTTCATTGTTCTGATAGGGCAGCGCACCCAGCACCGCCTTTTCCTCGGTGCTCGGGTCCGCGAGCATGGCCAGCGCCTGGTCCGAGTGGGTGGCAATGACGACCTGATCAAATCGAAAACTGCGCCCGTCCTGCAATACGACCTCGACCCCCTGGGCATTGCGCCGCAGCTGGGCTACGGCGGCGCCGGTGTGGATGCGCTGTTCGAAGCGCTGGCACAGGGGGCGCAGATATTCCCTTGAGCCGCCCTCGATGCCCCGCCACTGCGGTCGCTCATTGACCGACAGCAGGCCGTGGTTGCGGAAAAAGCGCAGGAAAAACTCGAGCGGAAACTGGCTGATGCTGTCGCAATCCGCGGACCAGATGGCCGAGCCCATGGGCACCAGGTATTGGCGGGTGAAGGCCTCACTGTAGTGCTTGCGCTGGAGGTAGTGACCAAGGGTCTCCCCATCTTCCAGCGTTCCGGCTTCCAGATCGGCTACGGATTCGCGGTTGAACCGCAGGATATCCCGAACCATGCCCAGAAAGCGCGGGGATACCAGGTTCCGACGCTGCGCGAACAGGGTATCAATGCTGGTCCCCGAATATTCGAGTCCGGATTTCTCATCGCTGACGCTGAATCCCATGGAGGTGGCCCTGCTGCTTACCCCCAGTTCTTCCATCAGGGCGATGAAGTTGGGGTAGGTCCAGTCATTGAAAACAATGAATCCGGTATCCACGGCATAGCGCCGGGTGCCCAGCTTGACGTCCACGGTCGCGGTGTGACCACCGATCTGGCTGCCCGCCTCGAATACGGAGACCCTGTGCGTCTGGCTGAGGTAGTGGGCGGCTGCCAGGCCGGAAATGCCCGCTCCGATAACTGCTATGTCCAACTGCGGATCTCCTCCCGGGCTTGCGTCTGTGTGAGGACATCGCTGGAGTGACTGCACGCCGGTGTCCCTGTCTCTGCTGCCCAATTTACGCCCGCCACAGGCTGCCGGATCATTTCGACTTCTTTCCATGGCTGGTTGATCCGCCGCCTGAGAGCAAGCGTATACTGGCCAGACACCAATGAATAGTAGCGGAGACCGGTTGTGGAAGAACAGGACAAAGGCGCGACGTCCGGCTGGCAGGGTCCCACGGGGCGGCGTACGGATGAGTGGAGCGAGTGCCTGACCCTGATCGCGGCCAACGAGGATCGCGCGGCCTTCACGCGTCTGTTTCGCCACTTTGCCCCTCTGGTCAAGGCCTTCGCACTGTCCGGGTCCAGCCTGTCGGCGACCCATGCCGACGAACTGGTGCAGGAAGTGATGTTGAAAGTCTGGCAAAAAGCCAGGGCCTTTGATCCGGAAAAGGCCGCGGCGAGTACATGGGTATATACGATTGCGCGCAACTGCCGGACCGACATGTTTCGGCGCTTGCAAAAGTTCGACACGCCTCTGGCCGCTGACGATTTTATCCCGGACCAGGAGCCATCGGAGCCATTCGCCATGCTGCAGAGCCGGCGCAGCCGCGACAGGATCCATGAATTGATGGGGACCCTGCCCCCGGACCAGGCGCAAATCCTGGCCAAGGTATACATGGAAGGGAAGTCGCACGCGGAAGCGGCGGCGGAGTTGGATCTGCCCCTGGGCACCGTGAAGTCACGCGTGCGACTGGCAATCCAGAAATTGCAAATTCAGATAGACAGGTAAGAAAGACATCATTATGGCCAAGTTTCATCCAAGTGTGGATTTACTCACTGAATATACGGCTGGAATACTGCCTTTGGCGCAGTCCGCGTGTGTTTCGGCTCACCTCAATTACTGTCAGCAGTGTCAGCAGCACACGGCGCGGATGCAGGATCTCGGCGCAGTGCTGTTTGATGGCCTGAGTCCGGTGCCGGTGGGCGATGCCATGCTGGACTCGGTACTGGCGCGCCTGGACGAGGAGCCGCCCCTGAGCTACCGTCGCGTCGACGACCTCTCCCTGGGGCGGATGCCAGCCGTGTTGCAGCGGCTGATGCGGGGAGATTTTACCGAGCTGGTATGGAAGAAGGTGACCTCGTCCCTGCGGATCAGCTACCTGAAGACCGGCGATCCCGGCTTCGAGTTTGCCCTCTACCACATCAAGGCAGGCGGCAGGATTCCCGAGCACAACCACCGCGGTTCGGAAATGACTCTGGTGCTGCAGGGCGGTTTCTCCGATGCCGCTGGCAGCTACCATGAGGGCGACTTCATTTACCGCGAGGCGAGCGACACCCACGCCCCCACGGCGCTGCAGTCGGAAGACTGTATCTGCCTTGCGGTGCTGGATGCGCCGCTTAAATTTACCGGCTGGAAGTACCGCTGGATGAACCCCTTCCTGAGGCTTCATGCGGGTTGAACCAGAAGCCCCCTGACGGGGGCTTTTTTTCGACTTCATACCCGGTTTGCGGGATGCCGGGGCCCGCTCGCGGGGGGCAATATGCCATTCTTTCGAATGATGTCTGTGACGCGTGCATCCGTATGGTGAATAACAGACATAATTCCGCACTGGCGGTCTCTGTGCTACAGTCCGTCGCCGGCGAGGGATCACGGTCACTATAAGATGCTGCAGCAGCAGCGCCAGCGGGACGGCCTACACAAGATCCACAATCGACACGCTTACACTAACGGGGTAGGAAGCACTATGCGCATCGCAATTCCCAGGGAGACACATCCGGGAGAGAACCGGGTGCCGGTCACGCCGGAGACAGCCAAGAAGTTGTGCCGTCTGGGCGCTGACCTTGTGATCGAGCATGGCATGGGTCTCGGATCCGGCTTTGCCGACGAGGAATACGCCGCAGCCGGCGCCACACTGACCAGCGATCGGGAGGCCCTGTTCCGCGAAGCCGACCTGCTGCTGCGCTTGCGCAAGCCACGGCGTGATGAAGTGCCGATGATGAAGAAGGGCAGCATCCACATCAGCTACCTCGACCCTTTCAACGAGCACGAACTGGTGCGGATGCTGCAGCAGCACGGCGTAACCGCGATCAGCATGGAAATGATTCCCCGCACCACCCGCAGCCAGAAAATGGATGCCCTGAGCTCCCAGGCCAACCTGGCGGGGTACGTGATGGTGCTGCAGGCGGCAACCCACCTGCCGCGCATTTTCCCGATGATGATGACGCCCGCGGGCACGCTGAAGCCCGCCAAGGTGTTTGTGATCGGTGCTGGCGTTGCGGGCCTGCAGGCCATTGCCACCGCCAAGCGCCTGGGGGCTCGAGTCACCGCCTTTGATACCCGGCCAGTGGTAGCCGAGCAGGTGCACTCCCTGGGTGCGACCTTCCTCGATATCGACCTGGGCGAAACCGGCGAGGCCGCCGGCGGTTATGCCAAAGAGCTGACCCCGGAGCAGATCGAGAAGCAGCGCGAAGCCCAGAAGGCCACCATCGCCGAGTCCGATGTGGTCATCACCACGGCCCAGGTGTTCGGCCGCAAGCCGCCGGTGATCATCACCCGGGACATGGTGGAAGGCATGCAGCCGGGCTCGGTAATTGTCGACATGGCCGCGGAGACCGGCGGCAACGTGGAAGGATCGGTGCCCAACGAAGTGGTTACGGTCAAGGGCGTCACCATCATCGGCAAGGGCAACCTCCCCAACGAAGTGTGTCGCGACGCCAGCCACATGTATGCAAACAACCTGTTCAACCTGGTGGAGGACGCCTGGGACAAGGACAGCAACCGCTTCAAGATCGATTTTGAACACGACATCCTGCCGGGTTGCATCATCACCCACGGCGGTGAAGTCACCAACGAAACCATCAAGAAAGTCCTGGCGGGGGGCAACTGATATGGAAGCCGTATTTCTGACCTTTATCCTCATGTTGGCCATATTCCTGGGCTTCGAGTTGATCAACAAGGTACCGGCAACGCTGCACACCCCCCTGATGTCGGGCGCCAATGCGATCTCCGGCATTACCGTGGTCGGGGCCATCGGCCTCGCTGGCACCGGCCAGCAGGATCTGTCCAACTGGCTGGGCGCAGCCGCGGTAGCGCTGGCCTCCATCAACGTGTTCGGCGGCTACTTGGTGACCGACCGCATGCTGGCAATGTTCAAGAAGAGGGGTAAGTAATCATGGGCGCAACCGGATTGGCCATTCAGATGGCCTATGTCATCGCCGCGGCCCTGTTTATTTTCGGCCTCAAGCTGCTGGGCTCGGCGGCAACCGCGCGCAAGGGCAATCTGCTGTCCGCCACCGGGATGCTGCTGGCGATCGTCGCGGCACTGCTGGACCAGGGCATCGTGGAGTACCAGTGGATCCTGCTGGGTTTCGTGCTCGGTGGGGTGATCGGCGCCGGCGCTGCGCGGCTGGTGAAAATGACCGCCATGCCGGAAATGGTGGCCCTGTTCAACGGTTTCGGCGGCATGGCCAGCCTGCTGGTCGGCGCTGCGGCCCTGGCCACCGCCAGCGGCACCTTTGTGCTGGTGACCATTGTCCTGTCGATCCTGATCGGCGGCCTGACCTTTACCGGCTCGCTGGTGGCCTACGGCAAGCTCAGTGAAACCATTGGCAGCGGCGCGGTACAGTTCCGGGGCCAGCAGATCGTCAACAGCCTGATCGTGCTGGGCATACTCGTCAGCGCGGTGATGTTCTGCCTGCAGCCGGAGAACAGCCAGTGGCTGTACCTGATCATCGGCCTGTCCCTGTTGTTCGGTGTCATGGTGGTTATCCCCATCGGCGGCGCTGACATGCCGGTGGTGATTTCCCTGCTCAACTCCTACTCCGGGCTTGCAGCCTGTGCGGCGGGTTTCGCCATTGGCAACAACATCCTGATCGTGGCGGGTGCTCTGGTCGGCGCCTCCGGTATCATCCTCACCCAGATCATGTGCAAGGCCATGAACCGCTCCCTGAGCAATGTCCTGTTCAGCGGCTTTGGCAGTGTCAGCACCGAGCAGGCAGTGGTGGAAGGCGAGATCAAGCCGATTTCCGTCGAAGACGCCTTCTACGTGCTGGAGGCGGCGAGCAACGTGGTGATCGTGCCCGGTTACGGCATGGCCGTTGCCCAGGCCCAGCACGTGGTCAAGGAGCTTGCCGAGCTGCTGGAGGAGAACGGCTGTGTGGTCAACTTCGGTATCCACCCGGTGGCGGGCCGCATGCCCGGGCACATGAACGTGCTGCTGGCGGAAGCGGACGTACCCTACGACCAGTTGCTGGAAATGGACGAGGTCAACCCGCGCATGGAAACCGTCGATGTCGCCATCGTCATCGGCGCCAACGATGTGGTCAACCCCGCCGCACGGGAAGTGGAGTCCAGCCCGATCTACGGCATGCCGGTGATCAACGTGGACAAGGCGCGCACCGTGTTCGTGCTCAAGCGTTCCATGGCATCGGGTTTCGCCGGCATCGAGAACCCGCTGTTCTACAAGGAAAATACCCGCATGCTGTTTGGCGATGCCAAGGAAAGCATCGGCGGCCTGATCCGCGAGTTCAGCTAGGTCCCTCTCGCCTTGCGGGTGCGGTGCATCCGCGGGGCGTTTTTCTTCAGTTTTGGTGCGCTTGTATTCTCCGTGATAGCGACGCTAGACTGTAGTTTGAAGAGGCAAGCCGGTCATACCGATATTCTTTTTTGCACCTAGTTATAGTAGTTCGGACTGGGCAATTGCTTCGGGGATGATGACCGCCGAGTGGTTATCCATAGTCTGCAAATAGTCGGGTTGCGTTTGATGGCGGTAGGGATGCCTATTGAACCCAGGTTGACATGTTGTCAACCATCAGCCCCTGCCCTCCGTTCAATGCCTGCGCAATATTCCGTGGCCTCTGTGCAACCCTGGCAGACCTCTCCTCTGTAGAATCAGGTATGAGCCTCCAGTCGGCTCTCCAAGGAATCAAAGAGGTTCGGACATGGCTCAGGCGGGCCCGACAGAAGGCGCAGATTAGTAGAGAATTTATGTAGTCATGTGCCTCCTACTATGGCTTGCGCTCAACCTAAGTGAGACGCGCATGCATTTCTCGTTTCCTTACTAAGCACAGCCTGCCGTGCGATACTCTTACCAATCGAACAACGAGCAAGTACCATAAGCCAGTCAATAAGAAAGGACGCTATCGGACATGCCGACTCGCCAGTGGTTAAACGAGATTACATCTGACGTCAGGAAGCTTCAGCGAGAGGCTGCCAAGCGACGTAAGCCCAATAAAGAGGAGTCCATACCAAAGGCATTGCGTGAGGACTATGAGACTGAAAACTGGGAGTTAGAACGAGAGTTGGTAAGAAAACTCAAAATGCGGAAGCCGTTCGGCCACGACGAGAAACTTGAGAACAAAGTCTGGTACCTTCACTACTTGTTAGGCTATCCAGAAATTAGTCAAGGAAGGAACTTTCAAGTTCGCATCGCTAGGAAGGGTGCAGGGCCGTTTTATAAACAAATAGATGTGTTGGCCAAAGATGATGAAACTGTTGTAGTTTCAGAGTGCAAATCCTCCGAAAAAATCTCTCGCCGCAGCCTTCAGAAAGATATCGAAGAGTTTGCGAGCTTAAAGGGCCCGATATCAAATGCTATTAAAATGCATTATGGCTCTCAGAGGAAGCTAAAAATTATTTGGATTTTCTTCACTAGCAACATCGTGTGGTCTAAACCAGATCGAGAAAGGGCAGCCGGTGCGAATATCCACATCGTTACTGAAAAAGAACTGCGGTACTATCTGCAGGTTGCTGATCACCTTCGATCTGCTGCTAGATTTCAATTCCTAGCTGAGTTCTTGAAAGGACAGAAAATTCCAGAAATGGAGGGAGTGAAGGTTCCGGCTGTGCGAGGAAAGCTCGGCGGGAAAACATTTTACTCCTTTGTATCTACGCCACGCCAGATGCTCAAAATTGCGTTTGTTAACCATCGTTCATTAAATGACCCATCCGGCGCTCCAGCATATCAGCGCTTGGTGAGCAGAAGCCGCCTTAGGCAGATTTCAAAATTCATCTACGATGGAGGCTACTTCCCCACAAACATTCTCGTCAACTTCATTGCCAAGTGCCGGTTTGAGTCCGTTGCTAGGGATGACGATACGAGTGTCGTCTTTGGTAACCTCCACTTACCCAATAAATACCGAAGCGCTTGGATAATCGACGGTCAACATAGGTTGTATGGCTACGCTCCGCTCTCTGAAAAATTCCTCAACCAGAATATTATGGTAGTGGCCTTTGAAGAACTGAAGAAGGAAGAAGAAGCAAACCTATTCGTCACCATCAATCACGAACAAAAATCAGTGCCGAAGACTCTGCTTGATGACCTTGAGGGCGAACTAAAGTGGGGCTCTGACAAGCCCAGCGAACGAATAGGAGCTATAAGCGCTCGACTCGTCGGATTGCTCAATGGCGATATTGGCGAGCCACTCTACGGCAGGGTAACACAGCAAGGGATTCCGCCTACAGAGAAGACGTGCCTAACGGTCCCTGCCCTAAAAGATGGGCTGAGGAAGTCCGGCCTTGTTGGATCCTCAATAATGAAGAACAAGGAATACTCACCTGGGGCATTATGCGGGACCTCTGATGCAGAGACGTTAGAACGTGCTAGGTCGGTGTTGAATTCATACTTCCAGTTGCTGTCCAGTGCAAACCCGACACAGTGGGAGATGGGCCGCCAGGGGCATCTTTGTACAAATGTGGCCCTTCAAGCTTATTTGCTGCTGTTGAGCAGTATTGTTGGATACATGGAGTCAAATAAGGGGCTCGCGGCTCGAGAGCTTGAGCCCAACGAGCTTATTGCTGAGATAGAAGAGTATATCGATCCAATAATCAGCTGGCTCCCGTACGCAACGCCTCTCCAGATGGAGAATAATTTTAGGGCCTTCACCAAATCGAGTGGGTAGATTAGCCTTGTCCTCATGAAAGATACA
>CAXBCH010000047.1:0-26993 GCA_963974125.1 uncultured Haliea sp.
GACACCCGCTGAGGCGCACGCATTAGCGGCCTGACTTGAGCAGAAAGTGCTGGGCCATTACATCGACACAGAAACTGGCATCCAGGGTGTTGGATACCCGCCATGACAACACCCGTCGCGAATACCAGTCCATGACAGCGACCAGGTATACGAAACCGCGTGCCATCGGAACGTAGGTCACATCGGTCGCCCATACCTGATTGGGTCGATCAATCACCAGGTCCCGCAGCAGATAGGGGTAGACTTTGTGTGCCTGATTGGCGAGGCTCAGATTGCGCTTCGGATACTGCGCAACCAGATCCATAGTGCGCATCAGTCGCTGGATCCGTTTACGGTTCACCACATGCCCTTGGTCTTCCAGCCAATCCCGTATCCGGCGGCTGCCATAGAACGGATACTGCAGATGGCACCGGTCAATCAATGCCATCAGCTCCAGCTCCTCGTCAGAGACCGGCTCGGGAACGTGGTAAAACGTGGATCGAGGTAGAGCCAGCAGCTCGCATTGGCGAGCCACCGGCAACGGGTCCTTCCGGTCTACCATTTCTTTCCTCTGGGCCCGTGAATCCTTTCGAGCCCGCGTTCTAAAAAATCGTTCTCCATCGTCAGCCTCCCGATCTTGGCGTGAAGCTGTTCAATGGTTTCCTCGGTCGCCTCTGCCTTCTGTGCACCTTTCCCGAAAACGTCTGGTGCGCCGCTGAGCAGCTGCTTCTTCCAGTCCGTGATCTGGTTGGCATGCACGTCAAACTTCTTTACCATCTCTGCCATCGTCAGATCACCCTGGCAGGCCGCCAGTGCGACCTTGGCCTTGAATTCCGGTGAGTGGGTCCGTCTCTTGCGTCTCATCGCTTCTCTCCAGAGCATCACGCTCATCTTGAGGGAAGCACTTATCTTTCTGCAATGGCTGTCCCATCAACGGGGTCCAGCTCTTAGATTACGAGAAAATTCTACTTTGGGTCCCGCTACTTTGCGCGGGGGGATTACCTGGCTCGCTTCTCGCAGGATTCAGCCACCCGCTTCAGGCTCGTGTCCTACTGGAGAAGGCGGCCGGTTAACAGAAAAAGGCCATATCAGTACTATGGCTTCACTCGCTCCATTTTGGCGTAGCTCATCAATAGCTCGAAACTGTCGTCTCTTTGCTTCTTCATAGCTTTGTCATTGAGATCGCTGTGCATCATATTTATCCCGATAATGTGAGACATAAGTAACATGGCCATTCTGTCTGCTCGTGACCGCGGGACGCCCATGTCGGCATAGCTGTTCGCCAGGACTCTGGTTCGTTCGATGTCTACTTCAGCGATAGCCCGTCTGGCCACCTCTGATCTTCTGGACCACTCCCGTAAAGCAAATTCTACCCTTCCTCCGGGAATCTCATCCCGATCTTCAGTTGTCAATTTATAAAGGAAGCGAATTCGCTTCTCGGGGGTTTCGATGGTGGCCGCAGCAAGCTCGGCAACTTCATGTGTAAACTTGGTTTGCCAAAATGATAGCGTCTCCTTCAGCAGCGCCTCTTTGTTCTCAAAATGCCAATAGAAACTCCCTTTTGTTACGCCCAACTCGCGTGCGAGAACTTCAACGTTGATATCTGCGACGCCCTTACTCGCAAGCTTCCTCAGCGCCGCCCATATCCAGTCCTCTTTAGATAGTTGCGACGATGATTGCACGGCTGTCACGCGAGAGTTTTCTGATGTCATCCTGAGGTACCTTTGGCTAGTGTTGCTAGTGTAGTGTCCTAATTAAACCGTATATTATCGAGCGTTGATCGGGCTCGTTTTACTTTTTCCAAAATATCGTCAACTGACTGATCCTGCCCACCAACAGTGGACACGTCCCTAAGCGACCAGTTTTGCCTCAAACGCTGCCGGGCTGATATTCCCATTGGCGCTGTGTCGGCGGTCTCGATTGTAGTCCACTTCGATGTACTCGAATACCGTTTGTCTCATGTCCTCCCGGGTGCCGATCTGTTCACCATGAACTGCCTCCACTTTGAGTGAATGGAAGAAGCTCTCGGCGCAGGGTCGAGTAGCCCAGCGGAACCACCCCGCCAGGCTCTCACAGAACCGTACGTGAGCCTCTCGACTCATACGGCTCTTGTCATCCAGCTTTGATACTGCCAGTGGACAAAAAGCCTTGGGGCACGCCGAGCAACAGCCTTTAGCCACGCATTCGCGCGGGACAGTCGACGGCGCAGGCGTTTAAACTGCGAAAACGCCAGGCCAAGTTGACGAGCACCACCGGTTCCGAGTAACAATGCAAACCCCGCGTCGCTACGCTCCGATGGGTGGCAGCTTTGCTCCGGTTTGGGTGGCAGACTTCACGTGGAATGGGTGGCAGGCTTCAGCGGTTTACGCAGTCAGGGGGAGTTGGCTCGCTGGTGGCTCACCCCTTCATGGGCCAAAGAGATCAGCACGAAATACAGCATGTTCAATGCCCGCGCCGAGTCGCTGACCCAAAGCCCGGCATTCCGCGGTCCCTTCAAGAGCCAGCGTGGCATTGTCCCGATGAGTAGTTTCATTGAATGGCGCACAGAGCAGGGTCACAAGCAGCCGTGGCTGATAACCAACGAAGACAGCACCCTGGCCGTGGCGGCACTGTGGGATGTCTGGCGAGGTCAGCCGACGGCCTTGCTGTCCTGCACCCTGGTCACCACAGAAGCTGCCCCGGAGTTCCAGCCTTGGCATTCGCGAATGCCAGTGATGCTGTCGCGGGAGGAGTGCGTCCGCTGGCTGGACAATACTGAGGAGATACCACCCGTCGATCCGCTATTTCGTGCGGAACTGAAATTCCCGTTAGCCCTACACTCGCTGACGTCGGCTGTCGGCAATTCCCGGAACAAGAATGCAGCATTGCTAGAGCCAGTCGGGGAGGTGGTATGGCTTGAGAGCGGGTAAGGGGTGTAGTGGGCCTGTCGGCGGCCCCAGGTAGTTCAGCTGACGAGCCGATCCGCGTTATTGATTCCGTAGGTTGAGTTTGGGGTGAGGGCGGCAACGCGGTTACCGGGAGTGCTGATGCACCATTTTCGCTTAGTGGGGATCAATATAGGGATAGATTATAATTTCCGTCTAACTAATTGATTTTATTGATCTAGTGGTGCCGGAGATAGGAGTCGAACCTACGACCTTCTCATTACGAATGAGCTGCTCTACCAACTGAGCTACACCGGCGCGGGCGCGAGTATAGCAAAATTTCCCGCGGCGCTGACAACCGCCGGTGTTGAACCTGTCAGCAGGTCAGCTGGTAGAGCAGGGCGGTGCGGTTGTGCACGCCGCTCTTGTCGTAGACCGAGCGCAGGTGGTTGTTGACGGTGCGGACGCTGATGTTGAGCCGGTCGGCGATGTGCAGGCTGGTCAGGCCCTGGTGCAGGAGTTCCACCACTTCCTTCTCGCGTCGTGACAGGCCAAACTTTTCCATGCGCTGTTCCAGGGTCGTGCTGCCGTCAGTGGCAACCACGTCCACGCCCCGTGGCTGCACATGCTCGTGCCGCGCCAGCAGCTCCCGCGCCTGGATCCTCTCGACGGCGCCGCGCAGGCAGGGGGCCATCAGGTCGGCCTTGGCGACCTCCAGGCGGGAAAATCCCCGCTCATCGGCAGAACGGTGCAACCCGATGACGCCGAACGGGGCGCGGCCCTGCGGCTTCAGGCCGATGATCATGACGTGATAGATCGACTGCGGCTTGAGAAACTCGTTGTAGAACCGGGTAGTCACATAGTCCTGGTGGCGGATGACCTCGCTGGACACAATCACATTCCGTGGTGATGTCGAAAGACCGGTGAGATAGCTCTGCATGAAGGGGTCCTGGCGGTGATAGCCCGCACACCATCGCGCCATCGCGCCCGCTGGCACGCCGCGCTCCTGTCCTTCGCTGATGCAGATCTGGTGCTGGCTCAGGCTGAGATGGCAATAGACGCTGCTGCGCGCGCCAATGGCGCGCTCCATGGAGGCCAGAGCCTCCTGTTGCAGCTCCTCCATATTGTCACAGTCGAGGGCCCTGTGGCTTATGTCGACAACGTCCCGCAGGTCCCGCGTATGCAGCGCTACCATTATGTGTTACCTCGGGCGGAGCATCCTGGACTCGTACTCCGCCACCATGGGTCATCATTTTATGCCTCAAGTATATACAAAAATGAGTAATTCTCGCTATCCCGTTTCGGCTGCCGCGCGCCTAGACTCGATCGCAATGCTGTAGTGCCTGTGCGGATATCGTCAGTAACAGCCAGCAGGCGGTCTCGTTCGAACAACCTTCGCGATAACAGTAATCCACGTGAAGGCCACAATCTGGAGGGTACCCATGTACAAGAAAACCTGTGTCCTGCCGGCAGCGATCCTGGCGCTGCTCAATGCCGACGTAATGGCGAATACCCTGGAGGAGGTTGTGGTCACCGCGACCCGGCGCGCAATCAACCTTCAGGACACCGGCATTTCAGTCACGGCCATGTCCGGTGCCGCATTGGAGCAGTTCAATGTCACCGATACCGACATGCTGACCATGGTGACTCCGGGCCTGATGCTGCAGAACGGCGGCGGGGCGCCACTGGTGGGCCTGGTATCCATCCGCGGGGTGGCCCAGAACGACTTCGCCGGACATATCGAATCGCCCAATGCGCTGTACCTGGACGAGGTCTACCAGTCGTCCATCTCCACCAACTCCATCAAGATGTACGACATCAGTCGTGCCGAGGTGCTGCGCGGCCCCCAGGGTACCCTGTTCGGGCGCAACGCCACCGGTGGCCTGATCCACCTGATCACCAACAAGCCCACCGAGGAGCTGGAAGGTTATCTCAAGGCATCCGCCGGCAGCTACAGCTCCTACAGTGTCCAGGGCGCCATCAGCGGCCCCCTGTCGGATACGGTCAGGGCCCGGCTGGCGCTGTTCCACAGCAAGGCCGACGGCTATATCGACAACGCCATAGGCCCCGACCAGCTGGAGGACGACACCCTGGCGGGGCGCCTGCATGTGCAGATCACTCCCTCGGACCGGCTGGATATCCTGCTCAGCGCGGATATCTACCAGATGGATGTGGACAATGTCGGCGGCGCCCACACCCAGGGTGCGGCGATCGACCCGGTGACCGGCCTCGGCTTCAACGTACCGGGGGTGAACAACACCATTCTCGGCTACATCAAGCCCGACAATGACCTCTACAGCGGCGCTTTCGACCAGCCCGGGTTCATGGAGCGTGACTCCAGCAACCTCATCGCCAATATCGCCTATGAGTTTGACCGGGTCAGGCTGGTATCGCTGAGTAACCTCAACAGCGTCGAGTCCGACTATCTGGAGGACAATGACCTGACCCCGTTCCCCTTTATCGAGTTCGGGCAGACCGGCGACAGTGACACCTTCAGCCAGGAACTGCGCCTGGAGCAGGTGGAGGGCGCAACCCGCTGGACCACCGGGCTGTACTACCTGAACATCGATGGTGACTACAGTCAGGCACTGCGGGTCAACCCGCCGCCGGCTCTGGACCCCGCGGCCCTGTCCCTGGGCCAGACCGCGAACTGGAGCGTGGAAACCACCTCCTGGTCGGTATTCGGCCAGCTGGAGCGCGACCTGACCCCGGACCTGGTGCTGACCGCGGGTCTGCGCTGGACCTACGACGAGAAGGACTACGACTACAATGCGGTGCCGTTCCTGCGCGCGGGAGGCGTCCCCATTCCCGGCCAGGCCCCCCTGGGCGTTCCGCCCGGCAGTCTGATCGAGGAAGTGCTGACCAATGGGCCCATCGTCGACGAGCATGACGAAGACGGTGTCTCCGCGCGCCTGCAGCTGGACTACAGCGCGGCGGAAGACTGGCTGCTGTACGCCAGTTTCAACAAGGGCTACAAGGCGTTCAACTACAATGCCGGGTTTGCCGGCCACGCGCCATTTGCCGGCCTGCGCTTCGACGGCGAGGATATCTATGCCTGGGAAGTGGGCAGCAAGCTGGACTTCTGGGACAACCGGGCGCGCTGGAACATCAGCGCCTATTACTACGATTACCGGGACTACCAGGCCTTCGATCAGCGCGGCATCAATTTCACCCTGTACAACACCGATGCCACGATTCAGGGCATGGACACCGAGCTGACCATCTCGCCCACGGACACCACCACGCTGATGTTCAGTGCCGCGTACCTGGATACCGAGGTGGAAGACGTGTTGATCGGGACGGATCCGCTGAATCCGATCAATGTCACCCGGGAAGCGCCACAGTCACCGGAGTTCACCTTCAGCGGTGCCATCGTGCAGGACTTTCCCCTGCAGGCGGGGGTGATTTCGGTACAGTTGAGTGGCTATTACAACAGCGGCTATTTCTCGCAGCTGACCAACGCGCCCAACACCGATATTCCCAGCTACAAACTGTTTAACGGCAGGGTGACCTACACCTCTGCCAGCGAACAGTATGAGCTGTCCCTGTTTGCCCGCAACCTCCTCGACGAGGAGTACATCAGCTATGCCTTTGATATCGCGTCCAACGGTTTCACCGAGCAGACCCTGGGCCAGCCCCGCTGGGTCGGTGTCGAGGGACGATTCAACTTCTGAAACGTGAAACGAAACCGGCCGGCAGGGAGAAGGTTGTGATGGGCAGACTGAAGGGCAAGGTGGCGCTGGTCACCGGCGGTGCCTCGGGCATAGGGCGTGCGTCCTGCGAGGCGCTGGCACGGGAGGGCGCCAGGGTGCTGGTCGCGGACATCAATACCGCGGGAGCACAGGCAACCGCCGAGCGCATCGGCGCGGCCGCGGCCAGCCACGCTCTGGATGTCAGCAGCGAGGCTGACTGGGAGGCGGCAACGGCCGGGGCCCTGGAGCTGTTCGGACGCCTGGATATCGTGGTCAATTGTGCCGGCATCGGGATTACCGGCACTGTTGAAGACATGGTGCTGGAGGAGTGGAACCGGGTGCTGGCGGTCAATCTTACCGGCACCATGCTGGCCTGCAAGCACGGCATCCGCGCCATCAGGCAGTCCGACGGTGGCGGTTCGCTGATCAACATCTCGTCCATCGGTGCCCTGCTGGGCACCTCGGACCTGCCCGCCTATGGCGCGTCCAAGGCGGGTGTCACCCTGTTGTCGAAGTCCGTGGCCCTGGACTGCGCCGAGCGCGGCTACGGCATTCGCTGCAACGCCATCCACCCGACCTATGTGGACACGGAGATGCTGGAACCGATTGCAGAAGCGGTCGGCGACCGGGACACGATGGTGGCGGGCATGATTGACAATGTGCCCCTGGGGCGGCTGGCGACGGCGGCGGATATTGCCAATTCGGTCGTATTCCTGGCCAGTGACGAGTCGGCCATGATCACCGGCACCACGTTTCTGGTCGACGGTGGCACCACCGCGGGCATGCCCTCCAGACATTCGCAACGCAACTGACAACCCTGTTCCGGAGTCCCGAACAATGATTACCGAATGCACGGTGAGCGACATGCTGCTCGCCATCCTGAAAAAGCACGGCGTCAAGTACATCTGCGGCCTGCCCGCGGCCCAGATAGGGCTCATCATGCACGGCGCCTCGCGGGACCCGGATCTGGTGTACATCACCACCCGGCACGAGGAAGCCGCCGGCCACATGGCGGCCTCGATCTCCCGGGTGACCGATACCATGGGGGTCTGTTTCGCCACGGTGGGACCGGGCGCGACCAACCTGGTCCCGGGTGTTGCCGCCGCCTATGCGGACAACATCCCCATGGTGGTGATCACCGGGCAGAACCAGGCCCGGGCGATAGACCCGAGTATCGACCAGTTGCAGTCCGCGGACCAGATCGGCCTGTTCCGCTCAATCACCAAGTGGAATGCCATCGTGCACCATCCCGAACGGGCACCGGAACTGTTCGAGCGGGCGGTCCACATTGCCCGTTCCGGGCGCCCGGGACCGGTGCACCTGGATATCCCCTGCGATGTCGGCACCCAGTTGTGCCGCTACGATCTTGCCCAGACACCGCCCTACCGGCTGCAGCGTCCGGTGCCCTGCAGGGAGGAGTTGCAGCGGGTTGCCGCCGCCCTGCGGGGTGCGCGCCGGCCCCTGTTGATTGCCGGTGGCGGTGTGGCCCGCTCCGGCGGTGTGCAGGCATTCCGCGACCTGGTGGCACACACGGACATGCTGGCAATGACCACCGCCAACGGTCGCGGGGTGCTGGATCCGGCGGATGCCAATACCCTGGGGTCCGCGGGCCTGGTGTCCGGGCAGGCGGCCATCGATGTCGGCCAGGAGGCGGATCTGGTGCTGGCGGTGGGCTGCAAGTTCTCCACCTTCACTCCCATCCACAAGCCGCCGCATTACCCGAAGCCGGATGACCAGAAAATCATCCAGATCGAGATCGATGCCGAATCCATCGGTCGTGCGGTACCGGTGGAGATCGGTCTGGTGGGAGATGCCCGGGCAACGCTGGAGGCGCTGCTGGAATTGTTGGCGGAGCAGGACGGTTTCCAGCAGGATCCGGACTGGAAGCAGTCCATCCTCAGGAAGCGCGATGCCGGCAGGGCGCTGTATCGGGAATCGGCGAAGGAGAGCAGGGTGGTCGGCGGAGCCGGCTTGCTCAACGAGTCCGCGGTGGCCGCCGCGATAGGCGAGTTGCTGCCCCGCGATGCCATTGTCGTCCACGATGGCGGCCAGACCATGATGTGGACCATCTCCCATATCCAGGTAGACAGCCCCGAGCGGTCACTGTTCGTTCCCGGCATGGGCCACCTCGGCTTCGGCCTGCCCTATGCCAATGCCGCCAAGCTGGCGCACCCGGAGCGGGCGGTATTCTGCCTGACGGGTGACGGCGCCATGGGCATGACTATCCAGGAGCTGGAAACCGCCAGCCGCTATGGCCTGGCGGTCATCGTGGTAGTGTTCAATGACAGTTACTGGGGCATGTACAAGCCCTTTGGGGAAATGCTGGAAAACCCCGATTTCGGCACCAAATTGTCCACGGTGGACTTTGCCACGGTTGCCAGGGGCTTTGGCTGTTATGCCGAGGACGTCTCCGAGCTTCGGGAGATTCCCGCCGCGGTGCAGCGCGCGCTGGACAGTGGGCGTCCGGCAGTGCTGAATATCGGCGTCGATTTCACGCCGCATCCCATGGATTTCCTCTGGCCCAACATCATCCTCGATGGCTTCCAGTTTCCCGCCCCGGAGCAAACTCCCCTGCAGGCGGTTGCCTGAATTTCCCTGCCGGCCTGGCATCTGTCAGGCCGACCTCGCCACGGCGGTTATCTGCCGCTCACGTCCCCGAGCTCAACTGGTGAGCATCATGCCGCCATCCACAAGGATACGGTCGCCGGTAACATGCTTGCTCTCATCGCTGGCAAAGTACAGCGCGGCGTTGGCAATATCCTCCACCTGGCCGAACTCGCCCATGGGAATCATGCCCAGAAAGCCGGCTTCCGCCTCTGCCGCGGTGATGCCATTCTGTTTCGCAGTGGCGTCCACCAGACGGTCGTGCATCGCGGTGCGAATCTGTCCGGGATGGATGGAGTTGCAGCGGATGCGGTAGCCCTGCTGGGCGCAGTACAGGGCCACTGACTGGGTCAGATGACGCACCGCGGCCTTGGAGGCACCGTAGGCCGCGATGAACGGCACCGGTACCATGGCGGCAATGGAGGACATGTTGATGATCGAGCCGCCGCCCTGTTTCATGTGGCGAATGGCGTGCTTGCAGCCCAGCAGGGTGCCGTCGAAATTCACCTCGAAGATTTTCTTCGCGGCGGCGACGTCAATGTCCTCGAACAGTTCACCCAGGCCGGCGTCCGCAAAACCGGCGTTGTTCACCAGCACGCTGGCGCGGGCGCCTTCATCCGCCAGCGCTGCGAACAGTGCTTCCCAGCTGCTCTCGTCGGTGACGTCCTGGGCGATGAAGCGAGCGCCGAGCTTGCCGGCGGCCTGCTCTCCGGCCTGCACATTGATATCGGTGATGATGACGGTGGCGCCGTGCTCGATGTAACGCTGCGCGATCCCCAGTCCCAGCCCCGTGGCACCACCGGTCACGATGGCGGTTTTGCCAGCCAGTCTTTTTTCGCTCATGGTCAGTTGTTCTCCCTGTAATCGGTGTTGTGGCCTTGCGGCTCCCGGCTATTCGGTTCAGGTCAGTCCCAGTGTTCGGGCTTGTCGACATGGGAGGCGGCTCCGGCAGCTTCCGCCATCCGGAACATTTCCCTGGCGTCGAGTATCAGGGCGACACTGCCATCGTCGTTGTAACCGGCCAGCGGTCCGTGCGCTATTGCAAACATCACCATGCCCTCGGCACCGGTGATCGGCTTGTGGTTGATTCCCGCCGGTTCCTGTACGTAGTCGCCCGCGTGGCCCCAGTCATCCTCGTAGGCAAACCCGCCTTCCAGGATGATACCTTCCACCGAGCCGATATGACCGTGGATGGGGGCAACATTGTGGGCACCGACTTTCAGCATCATGCTGAAGCCGCCGGTTATCGGGTTGATCGCCAGCAACTTGAACCAGGTGTCGGGCATGACCCAGGGGGTCCATTCAAGCTTGTCCTGGGGGAAAAATGCGCTCTTGAGCTGCTTGCTGATTGCGATGCCGGTGGTGCCGGAGTCGGTGAGTTGGTTGTTGCTCTTGCTGTTGTTCATGACGGTATTCCATTCAGGCGGGTGGGCTGCGGTTTCCCCGCGGGTGCGCGCCAGGGCGCGCCACGCTTGTGAAAACCCCAATCGAATTGCAGCCTAGCACCGGAAAAAATGCCTCAACAGAGTAGAAATACTCATTGTTTCCCGCCTTTACCGTGAATACGCTGGCAGCCGACAACAAGGAGATTCCGCAATGCCCGTCCTGAATTTTGGCCAGCCCGATGGCGGCGTCATACAAACCGCTTTCATCACCGATGATATTCAGAAATCCATGGCGCAATTTACCCGGCAACTGAATGTGGGGCCGTGGTTCCTGTTCGAAAACTTCGAGCTCAATGACCTGGTCTACAAGGGCCGGCCCGCCGATTTTGCGGTCAGCCTGGCGCTGGCGAACTGTGGCCACATGCAGTTCGAACTGATACAGCCGCTGGACGACAAGCCTTCCCCCTATCGCGAGGTGTTCCGGGAGTCGGGCTGGTGTTTCCACCATCATGCGGTGGCCGCCACCGATTTCGAGCAAAGCTGCGCCCACTATGCCGCCGAAGGTTTCGAACAGGTGCTTACCTGTTCCGTGGCGGTGGGCGGCCGCGCAGCCTATTTCGACACGCGCAGCGCTGTTCTGGGCATGATTGAGGTGGTGGAGATGACGCCGGCAGTGGAGCATCTGTGGACCGACATACGCCATGCCGCCGTCGGCTGGGATGGCAGCGAGCCGGTACGTACGCCGGGCTGATAACTCAGTGGCTTTTGCGCTTGCCGTGGCCGGATGCGGTCACTGCCAGGCGCAGGGCCCGGTAGCTGGCCTTGATATGGCCGGGGAGATGTTCAATGTCTGCCTGCCGGGTCGGGCAGGCGGCGATGCCGAAACAGAGCTTGTCAGCCTGGCTGACAACGGTGATGTTGAGGCCCATGCCGTGGGTGATGATGGAGAGCGGGTACAGGGCCTCCATCCGCGCGCCCTCCAGGTACAGCGCTGTCCTGGCCCCGGGCACATTGGAAAAAATGCCGTTGATGGCGGGTTTGACCCGCTCGGCGTTGCCGCTGATGGTAAGCAGCACGGCAGGCACCATCAGCAGGGCGTAGAAGTCCTCCGCGGCTGTCACCGACATGCTGCCCATCTCCGCCTTGGCGGCGCGGGTGGTGCGGATCACCCGCTGCAGCCGGCGCAGGTCATCTTTCTCATCGGTAAAGAACGGGCTGATGATGTAGCTCAGGCGGTTGCCCTCGCGCTCGCTGCCGGACTTCAGTGACATTGGCATGCCGACGATCAGGGAATCTTTCGGCAAGGCGTTGTGGGCCTGCAGGTAGCGCCGCAGGGCACCGCCACAAATCGCCAGCAGGACGTCGTTCACGGTGCCGCCGCTCTGGCGGGCCAGGCGCTTGACGGTTTTCAGTGGCAGGTCGCAGATGCTGAGGCTGCGGCGCGACTCCAGCTCGGTGTTGAAGATCGTGCGCGGCGCGGTAAAGGGCAGCCGCATGGCGTCGGTATTGCCCTTGAGAATATCCGCACCCATATGCAGCAGTAGGCGGGACAGCTGCGGCAGCGCCCGGTACTGCTCGACAACGCCCCGCGCGACTCCGCTGAGCTGCTCGAACAGATTGTGATGGCTGTGCTGGCGCCCGGGTGTCCTGCGCACCTTGCGCAGGTCGATCTTCTGCCTGGGGTCGGTGCTGAACAGGCTCTGGATCATGCGCATGGCGCCGATGCCGTCCACCAGGGCGTGGTGGGTCTTGCAGTACAGGGCGAAGCGGCCGCCGGGCAGGCCTTCGATCAGGTGTAGCTCCCACAGTGGCCGCGAGCGGTCCAGGGCCCGCTCGTGGGCCCGGGTCACCAGTTGCATCAGGTCGGCCATGCGTCCCGTTGCCGGCAGGGCGTAGTGGAATACGTGGTTTTCCGCCTGATAGTCGTCCGCTGTGACCCAGGCCGCTGCGGACAGGTCTTCCGGATTCTGCAGACGCTTGTTGAAGGCGGGCAGGATCTCGTTCAGGCGCCCGCATTTGCGCGCCAGCTGGCGCAGGTAATTGGCAGCTGCCTTGTCCGGCGGTGTCAGGACCACCAGGGCGGCGACATGGAAGGGGCAGCGCGGCGTTTCAATCTTGAGGAACCCCACGTCCTGGGCGCTGAGTTTATCCATGGTTCTGCTCCTTAGCGTCCGAGATAACGCCGCTGCAGGTGGTCGCGAAAGTAGTGTGCCTGCAGCGGATTGCCGGTGGCCTGGGTCATCAGGTCATCGTAGGCGAGCAGTTTGCCCTGCCCGTGTACCCGGTCGCGCAGCCAGCCCAGGAGTGCGCAGAAATTGCCGCCGGCCAATTGCTGCATCAGTTCGGGGATGTCGCGGCGTGCGGTCGCGAACAACTGGGCCGCGGTCATCGCCCCCAGGGTATAGGTGGGGAAGTAGCCGAACAGGCCCGCGGGCCAGTGCACATCCTGCAGGCAGCCGTCGCTGTAGTTGCCCGCAGTGGAGAGCCCGAGGTACTGCTGCATGCGCTGGTCCCAGGCCTCCGGGATTTCGGTGACCTCCATCCTGCCCTCCATCAGGTCGCGTTCGATTTCGTAGCGCAGGATCACATGCAGCGGGTAGCTGACCTCGTCGGCATCGACCCGTATGTAGCCGCGCTTCACCCGGG
The DNA here is from genome assembly GCA_963974125.1 of uncultured Haliea sp. Taxonomy (GTDB): domain Bacteria; phylum Pseudomonadota; class Gammaproteobacteria; order Pseudomonadales; family Halieaceae; genus Haliea. The sequence continues at coordinate 13,171 of CAXBCH010000047.1, forward strand.
TATACAGGCGATACAGGTTGTCCTCGCCCCAGGCTGGCAGCGCCGGGTCAGCGGCGGCAAAGGCCTGCTGCAGGTGCGGTGCCAGGTAGTGCAGGAATTCCCGCGAGCGGCAGGCCTGCATCTCCATCAGCAGGGACTGGCTCTCGTGCATGGCCATGCTCAGGGCCTGGCCCACCGGCTGCTGGCGCCAGGCCGCGGGCAGCCCCTGTTCATACAGGGCGTGGCCAGTCTCGTGGATCACGCCCATCAGCGCCGCCACGAAGTCATCCGTGCGATAGCGGGTGGTGATGCGGACATCGCTGGGCACACCGCCGCAGAAAGGGTGGTGGCTGACATCGAGACGCCCGTGCTCAAAGTCGAAGCCCAGGGTGCGCATGATCTCCAGCCCCAGCTGGCGCTGTTCCTCGATGCTGAAGCCGCCCTCGGGCTGCAACAGGGGCGCGGCCGCCTGCTGTGCCAGGACCTCGTCCAGCAGTCCTGGCAGGAATGCCTTCAGGTCCGCGAACAGCGGATCCACGCGGGCGCAGGTCATGCCCGGTTCATAGGTGTCGAGCAGGGCATCGTAGCGCGACAGGCCGGTGGCGTCGGCGCGCACCGCGGCCTCCTCGCGGGCCAGGGTCACCACCTCCTGCAACAGCGGCGCCATCGCCTGCCAGTTGTTTTCCGTGCGGTAGCGGCGCCAGGCCTGCTCGCTGCGCGATGTGGCCAGTTTCTGGCGTTCCACCAGGTCTGCCGGCATGCAGGTGGCCTGACGGTAGCTGCGGGCAATTTCCCGCAGGTTGGCGCTCTGCCAGGGGTCGAGCTGTTCGTCGCTGGCGCCTTCTATCCAGTCTCCCACGCGCGGGTCCGTCACCATGCCGTGCATGATGACCTCCAGCGTGGCGAGGGCCTGGCCGCGGGCCTCACCGCCGCCGGCGGGCATCATGGCGGCCTCGTCCCAGCCGGCGATGGCCTGAACATGCGCGAGATCGTTGAGACGGGCAAAATGTTGCTGCAGTTGCTGATAGTGACTCATGGGCCTCCCCGCTGCAAAAGAGCGTCCGGTTCGCGTTACAAGTGTCCTGTGAAACGGTATCTTACCCCTTCGATCCCCAATCGGAGCTTGTCGGTGATAAAAAAAGATGTCCTGCGAACCCTGTGTGAAGTGCCGGCGCTGATCAAGGCAAAGAAGCTGCTGAAGCCGCAGCCGGACGATACGCCGGACTGCCTGGGCGCGCGGGTGGCCCAGAACGCGATGCGCCTGCCCCGGCGGTCCGCCTTCGTGTTTGAAGGGCGGGAGATGAACTGGAGCCAGTTCAATGCCGAGGCCAATCGTTATGCGGCGGTGTTCAGGGCCCGGGGACTCAGGCGCGGCGACGCTGTCAGTGTGCTGATGGAGAACCGGATCGAGTTCATGGTGGTGGTGATTGCCCTGAACAAGTTGGGTGTCATTGCCTCCCTGATCAACACCAACCTTACCCACCGGCCGCTGGTGCACTGCGTAACGACTGCGAATTCCCGCATGTTCCTGTTTGGCGAGGAGTGCCTGCAGGCGGTGGCGGAAGTTCGTGCCGAGCTGGAGCTCGAGGATGGCGACTACCTGTACGTGCCCGATGCCGGCACCATTGCGGCGCCGGACTGGACTCTGGACATGGCGGCGGAGGCGGCAGCAGCAAGCACCGATAACCCGGCGGAGACCGAGTCGGTGACGATTGGCGACACCGCGTTCTACATTTTCACCTCCGGCACCACAGGCCTGCCCAAGGCGGCGGTACTCTCCAACCGGCGCTATCTGGCAACGGCCGGGATCATACACGTGGCGGGCCTGCAGCTCACGGAACACGATCGGCTCTATCTGTGCCTGCCGCTGTACCATGGCACCGGGCTGATGGTCGGCGCCGGGGCGGCGTTCCTCGCGGGCGCCAGCATGTTCATTCGCCGCAAGTTCTCCGCCAGCCAGTTCCTGCCGGAAGTCCGTGAGCACCGCACCACGGCTTTCGTCTATATTGGCGAGCTGTGCCGCTATCTGCTGCACGTCCCCGCCCGGCCCGATGACGCCGACAACCCCTTGCGGGGGGTGGTGGGGAACGGCCTGCGGCCGGATGTCTGGCACCAGTTCAAGAGTCGCTTCGGGCTGGAGCGGGTGATCGAGTTCTACGGCTCCAGCGAAGGCAACATCGGTTTCGTCAACCTGCTCAACAAGGACTGCACCGTCGGCAGCTCCGCACTGCCGACCGCCCTGGTCCAGTACGATGTTGATCGAGACGAAGTCGTGCGCGACGGCGCCGGCCGCTGTGTCAGGGTCGAAGCCGGCGAGCCGGGGCTGCTGTTGGGCAAGATCACGGCGCATACCCGCTTCGAGGGCTACACCAGTGCCGAGGCGACCGAGAAAAAGATCCTGCGCGATGTGTTTGAGCCGGGCGATGCCTGGTTCAACACCGGCGATCTGATGCGCACGGTAGATGTGGGTTTTGCCCTCGGCCTGCCGCACTACCAGTTTGTCGATCGTATCGGCGACACCTTCCGCTGGAAGGGCGAGAACGTGTCCACCAACGAAGTCGGCGAAATCATCAACCAGCACCCGCAGGTGGCGCTCAGCAATGTCTTCGGTGTGGAAGTCCCCGGGACCGACGGTCGCGCAGGGATGGCGGCACTGCGCCTGGTGGAAGGTGTCGAAAGCCTGGACCTGGCAAGCTTCTCCGCCCATGTGCAGGCGGAGCTGCCGCCCTATGCCCGGCCCCTGTTCCTCCGTATCCAGCGCGAGATCGACACCACCGGGACTTTCAAGCTGCTGAAAGGGGACCTGCGCAAGCAGGGCTATGACCCGGCACAGGTGGCGGATGTACTTTGTGTGCTCAAGCCGGGCTCCTCGGTGTACGAACCACTGGACCAGGACTGGTTCGACAGGATCCAGAGCGGCGCGGCGGGCTACTGAGGCGTGGTGAATTTGCCCGGTGAATCGCTGGCGCCGGGGAGCAAAAGCAGGTATTTTCCTGCCATGCTCCGCTGTCTCCCCAGATTACTGCTCCTGCTGGCCCCGTTGCTCGGCCTGCTGGCCTGCAGCGCCGGTGAATCCAATGTTGCCCAGGGCAATCGCGACGGCATCCTCCACTTTGGCAATGGCTCCGAACCCCAGGGGCTGGATCCCCATGTGGTCACCGGGGTCCCGGAAAGCAAGCTCATCGATGCCCTGTTCGAGGGGCTGACCCGCAAGAATCCCTGGACCCTGGAGCCGGAGCCCGGCGCCGCCGCCAGCTGGGAGTTCAGCGAGGACCGGCGGGTCATCACTTTCCACATGCAGCCACAAGGGCGCTGGTCCAATGGGGAGCCGGTGACCGCCCACGATTTCGTCTGGTCCTGGCGCCGCGCACTGGATCCGGCGATGGGCAATCTGTACGCGTACATGCTGTACCCGGTGCTGAATGCCGAAGCCTATGCAACCGGCAAGATTGACGACCCGGAGCTGATCGGGGTGCGGGCGCTGGATGACATGACCCTGGAGGTCACTCTCAACGAGCCCACGCCGTATTTCCTGCAGTTGATGGACCACTACAGCAGCTTCGCGGTGCCGCGCGCCACGGTGGAGCAGTTTGGCGAGGCCACGGACCGCTTTACCCGCTGGACCCGAGCCGGGAATATCGTCAGCAACGGCCCCTTCCGCTTGCAAAAGTGGCAGTTGAACCGGCGTATTGTGGTGGAGAAGAACCCGCACTACTGGGATGCGGACACCGTGCGCCTCAACGGCGTCGTCTTCTACCCGACAGAGAATGTTGTCAGTGAGGAGCGCATGTTCCGGGTCAACCAGCTGCACGTGACCAACGACGTGCCGCTGGCCAAGTTCCCCGACTACCGCAAGCTGGAAAACAGTCCGTTCGTCGAGGCGCCTTACCTGGGTACCTATTTTTATCTGCTCAACACCAAACGTCCGCCGCTGGACGACGTCCGTGTCCGCCGGGCCCTGTCGCTGGCAGTGGACCGCGAGTCGCTGACCCGGAACGTGCTCTACGGCAGCAATGATCCCGCCTACGCGATTACGCCCCCGGGCACGCTGGGCTATCAGCCGCCGCGGCTGTTCAGCCATGATCCTGAACAGGCGCGTCAACTGTTGGCGGAGGCGGGCTACCCGGATGGCGCCGGCTGGCCCGGACTCGAGCTGACCTACAACACCAGTGAAAGCCATCGCAAGGTCGCCGTCGCCGTACAGCAGATGTGGAAGGACGTGCTCAATATCGAGGTCACCCTGGCGAACCAGGAGTGGAAGGTCTACCTGGATTCCGTCTCGGAGATGAATTTTGACATTGCCCGGCGCGGCTGGATCGGGGACTACGTGGATCCCAACAATTTCCTCGACATGTACATTACCGGCGGGGGCAACAACAATACCGGTTTTGCCGATCCGGTGTACGATGAGATGATCCTGCGGCGGGCACCCCAGGCTGCCACCCAGGAAGAACGCTTCGCGATCTTCCATGAGGCGGAGACCCGGCTGATGGAGCAGATGCCGATCATTCCCATCTATACCTACGCCAGCAAGCATCTGGTGCATCCCAGTGTACAAGGCATGCCACCCAACCTGATGGACTTCGTCAACATGAAGTACATCTATCTGGAGCAAGTGCCGTTGACAGAATTCGAGCTGGAGTAGCCTATGTGGCGTTTTGTCGGCGGGCGGTTGCTGCAGGCGATACCGGTGATCCTGGCGGTTATCACCGTGACCTTCTTTCTGGTGCGGGTCGCGCCCGGCGGCCCCTTCGACAGCGAAAAGGCCGTTATCCCCGAGGTCAAGGCGGCACTGGAGGCCCAGTACCGGCTGGACCTGCCGCTGGGGCAGCAGTACCTGGCCTATCTGGGCGACCTCGCCCGCGGCGAGCTGGGGCCCTCGTTCAAGTATCCCGGTCGCAGTGTCAATGAGCTGATTGCCGCGGGCCTGCCGGCGACTGCCGAGCTGGGAGCCTACGCCCTGCTGGTAGCGATCGTGCTCGGGGGGCTGGCTGGAGTAATCGCCTCGCTCAAGCCCAACAGTGCCCAGGACTATATTCCGATGTCGGTCGCCATGATCGGCATCTGCATGCCCACCTTCCTGCTCGGCCCCCTGCTGGTGCTGGTGTTCGGCATTCATCTGGAGTGGCTGCCGGTTTCGGGGTGGGGTGACATGCCAGGCGACAAGATCCTTCCCAGCCTGACCCTGGGCGCAGCCTATGCCGCCTATATTGCCCGCCTCAGTCGCGCCGGCATGCTCGAGGTCATGTCCCAGGACTATATCCGCACCGCCCGCGCCAAGGGCTTGCCCGAGTGGCAGGTGGTCACGCGCCACGCCCTGCGCGGCGGCCTGATCCCGGTGGTGGCCTTCCTCGGTCCCGCCTTTGCCGGCCTGCTGGCGGGCTCCTTTGTGGTCGAGACCATTTTCCAGATCCCGGGTCTGGGGCGTTTCTACGTGCAGGCCGCCTTCAATCGCGACTACACCATGATCCTCGGCACCACGGTGTTTCTGTCGACCCTGATCGTACTCTTCAACCTGCTGTCGGACATTCTCGCAGCCTGGCTCAATCCGCGCCTGCGCGGCCAGTATGGGGAGGCCTGAGTGAATACCCTGGCGGACAGTGAAGCGCTGGTGGCGGAGCAGGGCACCTCCCTGTGGCAGGACGCCTGGCGCCGTTTGCGCAAGAACCGGCTGGCCCTGTTCGGGCTGTGTGTGCTGGTGTTCTTTGTGTTGATTGCATTGCTGACGCCCTGGCTGGCGCCCTATGCCCACGATGCCCAGAACCTGGACCTGGGGGCTACGCCGCCTTCCGCCGCTCACTGGCTGGGCACCGATATCTTCGGCCGCGACCTGTTGACCCAGATCATGTACGGCGGCCGCATCTCGCTGGCGGTGGGCTTCGTGGCCACGGCGGTGGCGCTGGTGATCGGCGTCACCTGGGGTGCGGTGGCGGGCTACGTTGGCGGTCGCGTGGATGCGGTCATGATGCGGCTGGTGGACATTCTCTATGCGCTGCCCTTCATGATTTTCATTGTCCTGCTGATGGTGGTGTTCGGGCGCAATCTGTTACTGCTGTTCCTGGCCATCGGCGCGGTGGAGTGGCTGACCATGGCGCGAATCATGCGCGGGCAGGTGCAGTCCCTGCGCCAGCAGGAGTTCGTGGAAGCGGCCATTTCCCTGGGCCTGTCGTCGACCACTATTGTGCGCCGCCACCTGGTGCCCAACGCGCTGGGCCCGATCATTGTCTACACCACCCTGACCATTCCCAGCGTCATGCTGCTGGAAGCCTTCCTCAGCTTCCTCGGGCTGGGCGTGCAGCCCCCGGCGACGTCCTGGGGCCTGCTGATTTCCTACGGTGCCGAGACCATGGAGGAGTATCCCTGGCTGCTGATCTTCCCCGGCGCCGCCCTGACCCTGACCCTGTTTGCCCTCAACTTCCTCGGCGACGGCCTGCGCGATGCGCTGGACGTGCGCGGCTCCGGAGACTGACCGGCCATGGCCCTGCTCAGCGTGCGCGACCTGCAGGTCGACTTCACCACTCGCAATGGCCGGATCACGGCGGTCAACAGGATCAGCTTTGACGTCGAGTCGGGCAAGATCACTGCCATTATCGGCGAATCCGGCTCCGGCAAGTCCGTGGCCTGCTACAGTCTGCTGGGGTTGCTGCCCACACCGCCGGCCAGCGTCGAGAATGGCACCGCCCACTTTGAAGGACGCGACCTGCTGGCCATGAGCGAGGCGCAGTTGCGGGAGATCCGTGGCCGCGATATTGCCATGATCTTCCAGGACCCGATGACCTGCCTCAATCCCTACATGACCGTTGGCGACCAGCTCATCGAGCCCCTGGTCTATCACCGCAAGGTCAGCAAGGCGGCGGCACGCGAGAGGGCCTTGGAGCTGCTGGCCGAAGTGGGTATGCGCGAACCCGCGGCGACCATAGACCAGTACCCGTACCAGTTTTCCGGCGGCATGCGCCAGCGGGTGATGATCGCCATGGCGCTGATCAATGAACCCAAGCTGCTGATCGCCGATGAGCCCACCACCGCCCTGGATGTCACCATCCAGGCCCAGATCCTGGCACTGGTCGCGGAGTTGCAGCGCAAGCGCAACATCGGCGTGATCTTCATCAGCCACGACCTGTCGGTGGTCGCGGACATCGCCGACGAAATCGTGGTAATGGAAAAAGGGCATCTGGTGGAGCGGGGCGATCGCGCCGCGATCTTCGAGCGTGCAGAGCACCCCTATACCCGCAAACTGCTGGATGCTATCCCCGCCGGCAGCAAGGCCGTCAGCGCCGAACAGCGCGAGGACCTGATTACCGTCAGCCATCTCTGCACCTGGTTCGGCCAGGGCAAGGGCAGGGAGCCACTGCGAGCGGTGGATGATGTCAGTTTTACCATCCAGCGCGGTGAAGTGCTGGGCCTGGTGGGCGAGTCCGGCAGTGGCAAGTCCACCATCGGCCGCTCCCTGCTGCGGCTGGTGCCGGTTACCAGCGGCGAGGTGCTGTTCGATGGTACCGATGTGACCGCCCTCGAGGGGGTGGCGCTGAAGCAGATGCGGCGGCGCATGCAGATGATCTTCCAGGACCCCTATGCCTCCCTGAACCCGCGCATGTCGGTCTACGACGCCCTCGCCGAACCGCTGCTGCTACACGGTATCGAGAGCCGCAAGACGGTGGAGCAGGGCGTGCTCAAGCTGATGGATGACGTCGGCCTGGCGCGAGCCTTCGTGCGCAAGTATCCGCATGAATTTTCCGGTGGCCAGCGCCAGCGTATTGCCATTGGCCGCGCCCTGGCGACCCGGCCCGAATTCGTGGTGGCCGACGAGCCGGTGTCGGCGCTGGATGTCACCATCCAGGCACAGATTCTCGACCTGATGCTGGAACTGGGCAAGGAATACGGCCTGACCATGTTGTTCGTGTCCCATGACCTCGCGGTGGTGCGGCATATCGCCGACCGCATTCTGGTGCTGTACAAGGGCAAGGTGGTGGAGCAGGGCACCGGGGAGGCCCTGTTTGAGCGGCCGCAGCAGGAGTACACCCGGCAGCTGCTGCAGTCGATCCCCGGGCGCGCCCTGCTGGCCTGATGGCTGCCGCCAGCCCGGATTTTCCGCCGCCCGCCCGCGCCAACTACGCGCTGCTGCTTCTGCTGCTAGCCTACATCCTCTCCTTTATCGACCGCAATGTCATGGCGGTGCTGATCGGCCCGATCCGCGAGGATTTTGCCATCAGCGACTTCCAGTACAGCCTGCTGCACGGCTTTGCCTTTTCCATGTTCTACATCGCCATGGGGCTGCCCATCGCCCGCCTGGCGGACCGCCACAGTCGCAAGTGGATCATCACCGTGGGCCTGGTGGCCTGGAGCCTGATGACCTGCCTCTGCGGTGCTGCGCGCAGTTTCGCGGCACTGTTCGTGGCGCGTATCGGCGTGGGAGTGGGGGAGGCCACCCTGTCTCCGGCGGCATTTTCCATGCTCGGCGACCTGTTTCCACGGGAGAAGCTGGCGCGGGCACTGGCGGTCTACAGTCTCGGCATCACGCTCGGTGGCGGGCTCGCCTACATTATCGGCGGCATGGTGCACCAGTGGTTTGCGGCCATGCCGCCGCCGGTAGTACCGCTGCTGGGAGAATTGCGGCCCTGGCAGATGACCTTTGTCGCCGTGGGTGCGCCCGGCTTCCTGCTGGCGATCTTTCTCGGCCTGCTCAGTGAGCCGGCGCGTCGCAGTGGCACGACGGCTGTCGACGCCGCGGAGTCGCCCCATGGGCTTGCCGGGATCGGCGCGCACCTGCGGCAGCACCTCAGGGCGTATGTCGCCCCCATCGGTTCGGTGGCAGTGCTGGGGATACTCGGTTACGGCACCATGGCCTGGTACCCGGAATTTCTGATGCGCAGTTTTGACCTGCCCCGGGTCGAGGCGGCCAACCGCTTTGGCCTCATGTTCATTGTCGCCGGCAGCCTCGGCGCCCTGGCCGGGGGCTGGGCGGTGGAGCCGCTGCTGCGGCGCGGCTACCAGGATGCCCCACTGCGCATTATCCTGGCGGTATCGGTTCTCTGGATCCTGCCGGCGGTGCTGGGCCCCTTGAGCGGCTCACCGACACTGGCGGTGTGGATGGCGGCGCCCATCGTGTTTTTCCTCAACGCCCATTACGGCGTCGGTGTGGCAGCAGTGCAGTTCATTACCCCCAACCGCATGCGCGCCCAGGTATCCGCGCTGATGCTGTTTATCACCAACCTGTTGGGCCTGGCCTTCGGGCCCACGGCGGTGGCGATGCTCACCGACTTTGCGTTCGGGGATGACCTGGCCCTGCGCTATTCCCTGGCGCTGCTGCCGCTACTGGTCTGCCCGCTGGCGATCGGCCTGATCCTGCAGGGGCTGCCGGCCTATCGTCGCGCCGCGACCGCAGCCTGAGCGATCTGCCGGGGCAGTGGCTGTCAGGCCGTTTGTGCCCCCCGCACCAGGCGGCCCGGCAGTGCCCCCGTGGCGACGCCATCCCGCTGCACCAGCGTGCCGCTGACGATGGTCGCGGTATAGCCGGTGGCGCCCTGGTGCACCCGGCGACCATCGGCGGGCATGTCGTATTCCACTCGCGGCGGCAGCAGGGTGAGCTGGTCGTAGTCGATAATGTTGAGGTCGGCCTTGTAGCCCGGTCGCAGCAGGCCGCGGTCCTTCAGGCCCACGGCGGCAGCGGTGTCGTGGGTGAGCCCCCTGATCACTTCCTCCACCGACAGGCGCTCGCCCCGGTTGCGGTCGCGCGTCCAGTAGGTCAGCAAATGGGTGGGCAGGCTGGCATCGCAGAGAAAGCCCAGGTGCGCGCCGCCATCGCCCAGCCCGAACAGGCTGTGGGGATGGCGCAGCATGGATAACGCCGCATTCAGTGTGCCGTCGGCGAAGTTGACCACCGGCAGCATCAACACTGCCTGCCCGTCCTGCTCCAGCATCAGGTCGTAGGCGCAGGCTTCCGGGCTGACGCCGCGGCTGGCGGCAATGGCGCTGACGCGCTGGCTGGCGTCTGGTTCGTAGTCCGGCCGCTCGCCCAGCGGATACATCAGGTCCCAGCAGCGCAGCAGCAACTCGCCGGGGAAGTCGGATGCATCCGGCGTTTCACTGATGATGCGCTGGCGCGTTGCCGGATCGCGCAGGATGTGGCGACGCTCAGCCAATGGCAATGATTGCAGGGACTTGAAGGTGGGGGTGTAGCTGAAAGGGTTGAAGCTGGTTTCGAAGCCCATCAGGATGCCCACCGGCCGGCCGCTGACCTGGGCAGTGATGGCCAGACCGTCGCGCTGACAGTCCTCTATCCAGCTCATCACAGTGCGCCATTTCTCCGGAGCGTTATGCCATTGCATGACTGTCAGGGACATGGGCCTGTTGCTCTGCTCCGCTACCCGGCGCAGCATTCCCAGTTCGGCCTCGACATCGGTGAAGTCCGACACCAGTTGCAGTACACCTTTGTCAAGCGTTTTCAGCGCCTCGCCGATCGTGGCGAGCTCTTCCTCGGCGGCGTCGAGGGTGAAAATCAGCGTGCCGTCACTGGCGCGGTGGTTGATGGTGCGTGAGGTGGCGAAGCCCAGGGCACCGGCAGCAATGGCTTCCGCCGCAAGGCTGGCCATGTGTATCCTGTCCGCCGCTGTGGCGGGCTCGCGATCCACGGCGCGCTGGCCCATGGCAAACACCCGCAGCGCCGCGTGGGGCAACTGGGTGGCGATGTCGGCGTCGTACTGGCGGCTGTCCAGCCAGTCCAGGTACTGGGGGAAGCTCTCCCAGGTCCAGGGCAGGCCTGTGCTGAGCACCACTTCGGGCAGATCTTCCACGCCCTCCATCAAACTGACCAGGCGTTGCCGGTCCTGCGGCCGGCAGGGGGCAAAGCCGACGCCACAGTTCCCCATGAGCACGGTAGTGACCCCGTGGCCGGAGGAGGGGGCGACACTGTGGCTCCAGGTGACCTGGCCGTCGTAGTGGGTGTGGATATCGACAAAGCCGGGCGTGACCAACTGGCCGCTGGCATCGATCTCTTCGCGGCCAGCGATGCCCAGACCCTCGCCAATCGCGAGTATTTTGCCCTGGCTGATGGCGATATCCGCGGGGAAGGCGGGACTGCCGCTGCCGTCGACCACCAAACCTTTGCGTATCACCAGATCTGCCTGCGTTGTCATCAATGTGCTCCACATTCGCAATCGAAAAGCCAGCAGCAGTGTAGCCCTGCCGTGATTGCAAACCCATTCCCGGCACGCATGAACTGCGCGGGGTACAGTCTCTAAAACCGGAGACAGGGCTGCTTATTGGCAGCTGTCCATGATGTGTCCGGTTTGGAGGGGGAAATCCCGGGTCAGTATTTGACAAAATCCGAAATTGGGAATAAATTCCCAAACATGGATATGCCAATACATCAAGTTCTCAGTCACGCGGTGCTGCGCATTCTGCGTCCCCTTGCCCGCATCCTGCTGTCCCATGGCATGGCCTATGGTGCCTTTGCCGAGCTGGCCAGGCGGGCCTTCGCCGACGAGGGGTTTCTGCTGATCGAGCGCTCGGGCAAGCGCCCGACGGTGTCGGCCGTATCGGCGATTACCGGCATGACGCGCAAGGAAGTGAGCCGTCTCCGGGAAGAAGCCCCCGACGCCAATGCCGAGGCGGCGAGGCGCTACAGTCGCGCAATCCGCGTCATCAGCGGCTGGCTCAACGACAGCGAATTCTGTGCTGCCGATGGCGAACCGGCGGCGTTGCCGCAGGATGACGATGTCGGCAGTTTCTCGGCGCTGGTAAAGCGCTATAGCGGCGACATACCGCCGGCGGCGATGCTGTCCATCCTGCAGGCCAGCAACAATGTCGTGATCGAGGATGGCCGCGTTGTACTGAAGGAGCGCGCCTATATCCCCATGGCGACGCCGACCGACAAGATCAATATCCTCGGCAGGGATGTTGGCGAGCTGATCTTCACCATTGGGCACAACCTTGAGGCGCGGCCGGGGGAGCGCTTCTTCCAGCGCAAGGTATCCAACGCGTCCGTCGCCGCGGCAGCGGTGAGGGAGTTTCGCGACTTGTCCAATCGCAAGTCCCAGGAACTCCTCGAAGAGTACAACGCCTGGTTGACCCGGCATCAGGTCGACGAGCAGCAGGAATCCAGTGAAGAGACGGCCTACGTCGCCGTGGGCATTTACTACATCGAGCATCCGGAGCAGGAGCAATCCTCATGAAAACACATTTCTCGCCACGTCCCGTGGCCACTGCCAGTGCCCTCGCCCTGATCCTTGCCGCCTGTGGCGGCGGTGGTGGCGGTGGCGATAGTGTCGCCGTGACCTCCCCGCCTCCCACGGGTGGCGGTGGTGGTATCGGTGGCTCCGGCCAGAGCACCACCAGCAGCGGTACCATCGACGGTTTCGGCAGCATCTTTGTGAACGGGGTTCGTTTCGACACGGATGACGCAGAAGTCATCATCGACGGCGAAGTTCGCGGTGAGGATGCCCTGCGGCTGGGCATGGTGGTCCTGGTCACCGGGGAAGTGGCTGACGACGGCGCCAACGGTACCGCCCGGACGGTGCTGTATGACAACGAGTTGACAGGGCCGATTGCGCGGATCGAGACCAGTGCCGACGGCAACTCCAAGCTGCTTACCGTTCTCGGCGTCAATGTCATTGTCGAGCGTGCCGGTACGGTATTCGACGATGTCACGTTCGCCACCCTGGCGGTCAATGATGTGGTGGAAGTGTCGGGTTTCACGGGTCGCGGCGACAGCCTGCGCGCCACGCGAGTCGAGCGGGAGTCGACCTTCGTGGCGGGCCAGACCCGGGTCACGCTGAGTGGCCAGGTGGGTGCCGTAACAGGTACCGAGTTCGTGCTGGGAGATCTGACTGTCGATTTCAGCGCCGCCGAGCTCGAGGATATCCCCGGCGGCAGTATCGCCGAGGGGCAGACGGTACGGGTCAGGGGGACGCTCGACGGTACTGTGGTAACGGCCTCCCGCATCGAGGCGGAACAAGGCCCCGGCAGCCGTTTCCAGGAGGGCGAAACCGCGCGTGTCCAGGGCGCAATTACCCGCTATACCAGCCCGGCGAGCTTCCGGGTTGGCGGGGTCGAGATCGATGCGTCCTCGGCGGTATTGCGGCCCGCAGATCTCACCCTGGCCAACGGCCTGGTGGTCCAGATCGAGGGTACCTGGGATGGCTCGCAGCTGCTGGCCGAGCGGGTGGATACACGCCGTGGCCGGATCAAGGTCGAGGCACCGGTGAGCGCCGTGGACGTCGACAGTTTCACCGTCACCCTGCAGCTGGTTCCGGGCACGGTTACCGTGCAGCTGGATGCGCGCACCCGGCTCGACGACGACACCGAGCAGGTGGACAACTTGACCCTGGCTGACATTTTCCCCGGTGATTTCCTCGAGGTGGAGGCATTCCTGGATGGCGAAACCCTGTTTGCCACCACCATCGACCGGGACGATGACGATGATCATGTTCTGCAGGGGCCGGTGCAGTCTTTCAATCCTGGTGCGGACATCACGATTCTGGGCCTGACCTATAGCACCAGCGGAGCGGAATTCGAGGATCGGGATGACGCTGACATCAGCTCCGAGTTGTTCTTTGCCAATGTCCAGGTCGGCGATCTGGTGAAGATCAAGGATGATGAGATCGCGGACGGTATCGCCGACGAAGTGGAGTTCGAGGACCGGAATGCCCTGGAAGGTGAGCGCGAGTTCGCCTGCTTCGGTGACGACGATTCCCTCGATGACGACAGCAATGACGATTCCAGCGACGGCTGTGACGATTTTTCGGATGACAGTCAGGACGAGTCCGGTGACGACGACCTGACGGACGATGACGACCTGACGGACGACGAAGACCTGACGGACGACGAAGACCTGACGGACGACGAAG
>CAXBCH010000048.1:0-25782 GCA_963974125.1 uncultured Haliea sp.
GAGGTACCAGAGCAGACAGCTCATTGCGCAGCCCTGCTTGCTTGAGCGCGAGCGATTCAGTACCAGTGGCCGCATCATCTGCAGAGCCTTTCAGGCTATCCAGCATTCCCGAGAGGTCGGCGATCTCACTGGATGCATCACCAGCCGAGTCTGCCGCATCATCTGCGGCCTTTGAGGTTTTAGTAAACGCGTCGAAAGCTGCGCCGGCAGAATCCTTTACACCATTTGCGGACTTGGTAGTTTCCGCCAACAAATCTAAGGTTGCCGCCTTGAGGTTCTGCGTTCGCTCTCGCGCCGCAGCCACCACGTCGTCGGAAACCAAACCCAGTTTGTTTAAACCGACAACCGCCGTCTCCACGAGTTTGGATAACGCGAGGGCGTGGGATGCCGCGATTGTGACGAACGTTGAGATACCCGTTTTCAACACGCCAAATACTGTGCGGAAAAGCTGGTAGAGTCCTGTGGCACCGGATGAGAGCGCACCAAATGTCCGGTCAATTTTCTCTTTATTGCCAAGAAACTCTGACGCCCACTCCTTTGTCACCGTTACAAGTTGAGTGAATGCCTCGGATACGTCTTCGATCAGCTGAGGATTGCGCAGCAGGAAAGCATCGATCTCGTCGGCTATCATGGTGAACGTGGGTGCAAGCTCACCCGTGACGCGCTTTACAAAGCCGTCCAACTGGACCGCTATCCGGTCGAACGCCCTGTCTGCATCGGCGAGTTTTTTCAGCTCATCATCGGTCAGGATGGCCTTGCGCTTACCGGCCTCATCGGAGAGCTCACGCAGTGCCTGGGCGTTGTTCTCCAGCAAAGGAAGCAACAGCGCTGCATCACCGGCCAGTGATTCGAGGATCTGCACCTGCGCCGCCTTCGGCAGGCCATTCAGACCTTCGGCAATTTTGAGCAACTGCTCATCGGGCCGCAGGTTGACCAGCTCTTTCAGATCGAGGTTCAGCTGCTCGATTACATCGATCGCCGCACCGGAGCCATTCAGGAACGCGTCACCGATTTTGTCGGCAACGTCCTTCATGATGTCCGCGACCTTGTCGCCCTGGAGCCCTACCGACTCCCCAGCGTAACGCCATTCTTGCAGGGCCTTGGTCGAGACCCCGAACGCCTGGGCAGCGGCCAAGGTCTGACGCGCAAGGTCGGCCTGGTTAGCGGTCATACGAGCAAGTAGTGCCGTGCCTGCCGCCGCACCAGCGGCAAGCGCTGCAGCACTCCAGGCCGCAAAACTGGCGGCTCCAGTGGCCAGGCTCTTGCCGAACGCCTTTAGGCGCCCGTCGCCTGACGCCAGCTCCTTGTTGTAGTCCTCGATGGCACGCTTGGCCGCGGTGGTCTGCTTCTGGTTATCGCGCTGGGCTTGTGAGAGGTTCGCAACATCAATGCCGGCCTCGTTCGCTTCCGAAGCAAGCTTCTCGAGAGTACCCTCGGCATCCCTATATGCACTTTCGGCGCGGTCAACCGCAGATTGTGCGGCAGAGAACTCCTGCGCCTGCCGCTGTGTCACAACACCTGTCTTACCGATTTTGTCTGCGAGCTTGTCGAGACGAAGCTGCGCACGGTCGTAAGCACCAGCTGTGCCATCTACAGCTTTGGACGCACGACCAAACTGGCTGATCAATGTCCTTTGGTCTTCAAGCGATCGCAGCTTTTGCTGAAGCCCCTCAGCGTTGCCAGCGAGGCTTTCAACCGACTTGGCGGCCGCGTCCGTATCTCCGGACATCAGGTTCTTCGCCCGCAGGACCAGGTCCACGACTCTATCTTTGATCGCCATCAAAGGTCTCTTTGCAACAGGATGATTTGCTCACCAGTAAGGCACGCAAAAGGAATTCAATAAAAAGCCCGGCACGCGGCCGGGCTCTTGTTACTTCGCGCCGGGCCACCCCAGCGCGTAGAGCATCAGACCATTACGGTCTCGTGGTACTGGCTCTCACCGGTGCCGTTGCGGGAGGTATCTGCCAGGACGGTGCCCTGCAGGGTGAGGACCGCGAAGTCATCACCACCGTGGCGAGCAAATCCAGACGTTGGCGAGAACTTCACCCGGTAGTACTTGCCAATCATCGGGTTGCCGCCGTCGACGCTGTTGAGCCCGTTCCAGGTCATGGCGTATTCAAGACCAGCACCGACCAGCGCAGCGATGACGCTTTGCTTGTTGGCGCCGTAGCCTATGACAAGGGGGATAGGCAGCTCCTCATAGAAGCGATCAGCTGCAGCAGGCAACATCCGGATCCCGTGCGGCACGATAGAGAAGTCAGTATCGACAACCAGCGCAATCGGGCCCACGTCCTTCCAGGTGACCGTGCCATCCTCAACAGTGGACAGATCCGTGGGGAACGTCGGTGCGGATGCAGCTGAGGTGCCAGCCATCACGGCCAGGTAGCCTCTGCTGCCGTCGAGGACCATATCGCCCTGGGCGTAGGCGGTTTCGGTTTGGTGCGCCTCGGTTGCCGCGATTGCCGCAGTGATGGCAACGTCAGGGTTCGGCAAATACTCCAACGCCAATGGTACGTCCATCCAGGCATTGAGCGGCTCGGCAGAGACAGCGGCGGCATCGATATTCGTCACCAGACCACGCAAACCCAAGGCGATGTTCTCCGGAGAGATGTCGTCCGCCGTGAGCTCGAAGGTATAACTGGTGATGATCTCCTCGACATCGAGCTCACCGCCAGCCGCAGTCCGATAGTTCTGGCGCCCCGTCCGGTTAACCTCGATAGACTCGCTGAACGAAGTGATGTTGCCGGGCACGAAGGGCCGACCACCGCCGAGCGGCCGCAGTACAAATTCCCCGCGGCCCTTGAACCCGCGAGTGGTGCTGGTAATTGACATGATGGTTCTCCTGTTTACACCTTGAGGTAGTGCTGCCGACCAGCAGCGGTTTTAGCCAGCTGGCTAGTAATGCTCGTTGTACTTGACGCTGACAGTCATGGCGTACATGACCAGACTGGAATCCCTACTGATATCGGGATCTGCAACGCCGATGTCGAATTCATCGCGGCCAGTAACGGCTTTTATGGCCTGTATCCCACGGACCAAAGCCTTTCGCGCATCGGCGAGCACCGACTCGATTTCCTTGTAAGCCTCGGTGCCCGAGCCGAGGCGGCAGGCCATGACAAGAGGTATCTCGCTCTCAATGCATCCGTCGCGTTCGCCGCGCAGGCTGCTGGGGCGCTCGGTCGCCGGGTGGATAACCACGGCAGGGAACCGGGTATCGTCTGCGGCCAGCACGTGTGCGTAGAAGCCACGATGCACCGATGAACCGAGATCTGTTAGGTAGTCGCCGGCGATAGAGATACCCTGCAGGGCAATCTCGATCTGATCCGCCACTTCCGTTGATTTCGCCTTCATAGCCGGTTACCGAATTCCTTGAGAAAGACTTGCTCCGCCAGCTCCATCGCTTCCGGAGCAACTTCATCACGCACGCCCTTCCAGGCCTGGTCGACGCTCATGCTATAGACCACGCGCAGGTTTTTCTCCCAGTCTGTCTCGCTATCCATACCCTCAACCCACTCACCCTCCCGGGTCACCATAGCCCAGGCATTGGACGTTTTAAGACGGGCGAAGAAGGCCCGCGGCCATGCCTTTTTCTGGCCGCTGCGCAAAACGCTCCAAGCGGTGGAGCCTGCGGACTTGCTTCCCGCTGGGATTTTACGGAGCGGGTCACCTTTCAGGCGATCGCTACGGCTGCTGGCAGAAGTGGCAGCCACCTCCGCGCCATAGCGTGGCGCGAGCACGGAGCGCTTGTTGGCGCGCACCCGGGCCAGCAGGTCCGTCCGAGTGGATTCCTTATCCAATCGCAGGTACTTGTGCACATAGGGCGCTTCGAGGTTGACCCGCCCGACGATCGTGTCCCGACCTTTCCTCTCCGCGAGCTCCGCGCCGGCGTTGAGGGCGATTGATGCCGCCTCGAGTGCAGCGGCCGGCGCTTTGGCCAGCGCGTCAGCAAAGTCGCGCAGGCCGGCAATCTGTTGTTGGTCTGTCATTGATCCGGGGCCCGGGTGGCGATCCAGCCGCTCGCGTAGCCGTCGTTGTACAGCGGGGCCTTGAGCTCCCAGCGATCATTGGCCTCGCCGGTGTCAACGATCGTGCCTCGCTTGCCAGCACCGGCCTCGCTGATTAGCAGGACGATCTCGCACCGAGACTCCACAAAGGTTCCATTGCTGTCTCTCACTTCGACAGCGCGATCGATCAGCACCCGGGCGGACGTTGCCACCTCGCTCGGGTGCTGAACGCTGGCGTCCACGCCGGTAGCGTCATGGATACATTCCGACACGAAACCGGCGATATCGTCAGAGTTCACTGCCGGTCAGACCTTATACCGACACGCCATTAAGGCGGACATCCGCCTCGGTGGTACCACCTGCAAGAGGATCCACGAAGACACCGATCAGGGTGTTATCAGTTGAGACCGTGGTGACCTCAGACTCAGCTGCATCCCAGTAGGCCGGCGCGAACTTGGTCGGCGTATCGGCACTCGCTTTCGGCAGGGTGAAAACGCCCTCCAGGGAAAGCTCTACCGAATCGCCGATCTCACCACTCGTGGTACACACACCAAACAGGCTGCCGACCAGGATGCCCTGGCCGCTGGCCACCGCGGCACCCGCTACGATAAAGGGCAGAATCCCACCCTTTTGCACATAGTTGTTCATGCTGTTCTCCAAAAATAATCGTTAACAAGGGCCCGGACCTACCGGCCCGGACCCTGCAGTTACACTGGGTTGAATGAAACTGCCTGGATCAGGAGCCGGAGCTCTTGTACAAGCCGCGGTAGTCGATGACGCCTGCACCGAAGTCGAGGCGAACCTTCGCTTCGATACCGTCCACGTCGAAGCCAGAGCGGGTCTCGAAGTAAGCGCCCTCCTCGCCTTCGAGGTAGCAGTACTCAATGGTGTCGATACGGTTGGGATCCGCAGAGCCATACCAGGCCGCCTCGCTGGCAGCATCCAGACGCGGCTCCACCAGCAGTTCCATGCTGTTGGCGAAGGGGTTAACGCTACCCGCCGCGCTAGGCATGATGCTCGCGAGGAACTTCTGTGCAGTGGTTTCCAGCGCAGCTGGCACCATCAGGAAGGACGGCGCCAGGTTGATGGGCGTCTTGCCGTCGAGTTTCTTCTGGGTCCGCATTGCCTTGCGCATGGCATTCAGACCCTCCTCGGCGATCACGCCACCGCCCAGGTTGCCGTGCTTCGCAGTGTGGAACAGGGCCGTACTGTCGGACATGACCACATTGTTGAGGATCAAGCCCCACACCACATCGCTTTCAGTTTCCGCCACCTGAGCGCCTTGCAGCATGGGGATACGGGTCAGCGCTTCGAGGTCATCATTGACCAGAGTCTTGCGAGTGATCGCGTTGATCTCACCGTAGGTGACCAGGCTGTAGGATTCCTTGCCATCCACCAGCTTGCCGCGCTTGAACTCCCCGTGCTCCCCGACCTTGCGCAGGGCGCCGCCACCAGAATCCAGCTGCGCCCGATTGATGGGCTTGAAGTCGGAGGCTGTGACGCGCCGACAGAAGCGTGTGAAGGTCCGCGGTGCCGCCTCATAACCGCGCCGCAGGCTCTTGTTCGCAACGTCAGCCAGGATAGCGGCGAAGTCGCTGGTGCTCTGCATGGCCATGGTGGCGACGGCTTGTTTGGTCATGCCATTGGTGTCGACACCGTGAGCAGACAAATGGGCCCGAGCCATCTCCAACAGGGTCATGTGGGCGAAGGGCTTGGAAGTATCATCCAGCGGACTGGCTACCGGATCGAATCGGTTCATAAGAGCGACGGCCATGGCGACATTCATCTCCGGCGAGCCGCCTCCGATGACACGCACGCCCGGTACTGGCTGCTGAGAGGTGGACCGACGCGCCACAATATCGAGCGTCTCTGAGCGAGCTTCTGCCTCAGCCAAGCCGCGGTCGATGAAGCCATCGACTTCGGTCTCGTGCAGGCCGTAACGACGCCCCAGGGCGCGCAGCTGCGTAACCCGGCCACGCTCAGCGGCAACAGCTCGCTGTGCAGCGGAGTCAGGATCCGCCGGCGCCTGTGTCGGCGCGGGAGTGGGAGTGGGAGTCGGCGTGCGGCTGGCTTCGGGGTTCTCCACACCCAGCGCAGCACCCAGCGCCTGGATCACATCGTCGGAGGCTTCGGATTCGCCTACAACGATCAGGTCCAGCCCATCGATGTTAAGGGATGCCAGGGCAGCGACTGCGGCCTCGACGGTAGTGTACTTCTTCGCCAAAGAGGCTTGGATAGCGGCAGCCCAGCGGCCACCGCCAGAAGCAACGATCTTGAATTTCATCGGTTCGTTCTCCAGGGGTTGAGCGGCACGTGCCGCCGAGGGTTTAACCACCAGACGGTCCCATAGAGCCGCCGGCGGATTGTGAAACTGTGAGGGTTTGAAGGAGGCTGCCACATCGATGCTGTCTGCCAGGACTTCATCTGCGAAGCCCATTTCCACGCATTGGGCCGCGGTGAGCCAGTGATCCTTTCCGTCGCTGATGAGCTCGCGAATCTCGTCAGCCGTGAGGTTGCCCTTCTGGGCATAGCAGTCGATGTAGCTGCCTTCCAGGATCTGCACCTGGTCGGCGATATCACGGAGCTCATCGGAGTTGCCCTCGGCGCGCAGCCACGGCTTGTGCAGCATCATCAGAGCATTGCTCGGCATTCGCACTACGTCGGCGCCGCACGCGACGGCAGATGCCATGCTGGCGGCAATGCCGTCGATGTAGGCAATCACGCGCCGATCGCTGCGCTTCAAGGCGTTGTAGATGGCGAGACCCTCGAGGACATTGCCGCCCGCTGAGTGAATGCGAACGATCAGCTCCTCCTTACCGGCCTGCGCGATCTCCGCCTGGCGCACCACGGACTCGGCGTCCAGGTCATCCCACCAGTCGCCGATGACGCCGTACAGCAACAGCTCGCCCGCGGCACTGATCCCCGCTTGGGTTTTGGTCACCAGGGGGCGACCAGCCGCGACGACATGCCGCAAGATTTCGTTACGCTTCATCGAGAGCTCCTGAATCTGGATCATTGGGAGGCGGCGGCTCCACCTCTTCGGGTTGTAGTTGACCGCCCGCTGTAGTCCGTCGCGGATCGGAGTCCAGGACGATGCCGAGATCGTCGAGCAGCTGGTTGCACTCGGCGATTTCCTGAAGTACTTCGCGGGGATCCGGGTGGCCCAGGCTACGCAGCAGCGAGAACATGCTGCCGAAACCGCCCCGGGCCTGTTTGATCAGTGCGGGGATGTCATCGCGCAGGTTCAGGATTTCCGACCGCGGCGGAACCCAGTCGAAGGTAATGCCGGTCAGGTCATAGCCGGCCAGGTAGGCGGCTTCGATAAACCAGGCTTCAACCCGCTTGCAGAACTGCGGAATGATCATCTGGCGGCGCCAGCGACCGACGTTGCCATACACATCCAGCCGGCCGATTTTGGAGCTGGAGAAGTTGGCCCCGCTGATGTTGCCAGTCAGCACCTGGTGATTGAGGCCGTAGCCCTTGGCGATGATGTGCTCTTCGCCGGTAACGAATTCCTGTTGACCCGACACGGAGGGCGGATTCAGGGAGGTAACACTTTCGTCAGGCCCAAGCCGCGCCAACATCGCGGGCTCCAGGCGCTCCGGCAGCACGTCACCCTTGACCTTACCGTCTTCACCCTGGGTGATCAGCGCCGCGAGACAGGCCGCTATCTTCTGTTGTTCCAGGCGCGCATCCTGGAACTTATCCAGGTTGTCGACCCGCATCATCACGGATGTTGCACGGGGCATGCCACGCACCTGACCAGGCCGGCGGATTTCGTAGACATGCGCCACTTCTGAAACCGGCGTGAAGCGTGAACCGCCGAGCACGACCTCATTGTCGCCGGGGTGGTGCCGGTGGATGTAATATCCCACCCGATCCAGCTCAGGGCCGAACGCGACGCCCATCACGACACGGCGGCCGTCGATTGTCCCGTCGCGGGTATGGTCAAGGTAGTCACCTTCAAGCACACGTATCTGCAGGGGCACGCGGATCCCCGGGATTTTCCGAATACGCTTGAGCGCGAGGCCTTCGCCGCCTTCCGTCTCGGTACGCATCATCAATGCCTGCAGGCCGAACAGATCAAGCAGGCCGTCCACGTCGATGAAGGTAGACTTCGCCCACTCGAGCATCAGCTCCTGTGCCAGCTTGCGCTGTTCGTCTGTTCCGCCTCGCGCGACTGGCTGCAGCCCATCGCCAATAGTCAGCGAAACCGTCTCATTGATGGCAGCAGAGACGTACCCGTTGTTGCGGACCAGCTCCCGGTGACGGCCGCGCAGGATGGTGATGGCCCGGCGGGTTTCTGTGGTCTGGCTGGTTCCGGATCCGCGAATCCATTGCCCGCGCCTGCCCTTACCCGCGGCGTCATAGCCCGCCGATGTACCCAGGATCACCTCGGCAAGTGCCTTGGCACGGACACGGCGAAGCCCCCGCTGCGGCGATACGGACATCACCGCACGGTCTAGCATGTTCAGTTTCATTGGTAGCCTTTGTCGAAGCTCACGCGCTGCACGCGCTCGGTGACAGTGCCGCTGGTTGATTGAAGCTCGGAGACGATCCGCGAGCGCAGGCGCAGCATTTCATCCAAGCTGCGGTAGCTGACAGTACGATCGCGGAATGCCACGGTGGTGACACCGGTTGCGAGCGCCTTGTCCAGCTTGTCGAGATCAGATTGAATCCACGCCATGTTAGCTCCAGTAGTTCGATTTACGCCGGCCCGGCTGTTCCACTTCGTCGCTCGCCTCGGGCTCCAGTGGCTGGGCTGCGGAGAACAGATCAGACTGTTTCACCTTGATCTCCAGGTCATCCCATTCATCCGACCGCATAAGGTGCACCCGCATGGCGCGCGCAGCGTGCTCGGCATAGACCTCGCAGTCCCAGAACTCGCAGGGGCAGCCACTCTTTTGCTTCCAAGTCTGTCGACCACTGCGGCCAGGGATCTTCGACTCCGCCAGCATCTGGTCGAAGTAGTCGTGCCGCATTTGTGACTTGGCGTAGTAGTGAAACCGACCCTCTCCGCGCGAGTTCAGTGACATCTGGTCCGCCAGGTAATCTTTGGCCTTGTTGGTGCCGACGATGTACAGCCGGACCCCTTTGTTGTCCGCCTTCGTGCGGCGGTTCGGATTCTTGTGCGTCAGCGCCTTGCCGACTGGTGGGTGCATGAACACCGGCGGGTCGGTCTGCGAGCTGGATCCCTTTCCGGCCATGATCTTCACCGACGGATACCGCTTCTGGCGGGAGATGACCCACTCGTACACCGCATCAGTGGAGTGGCCACCGGAGTCGATGGTGATGCCCGATGCGTAGATACTGCCGCCGCCCTCGCGCTCGAAGGGCGAGAACACCACGCGATCCAGCTCCTGCCAGACTGGATCCTCAGTGTTCATGGTTCCGGCCTTGGCCCAAATCTCGTCCGCGAACATCAGCCAGCTACGCCGCCCACGGCCGTGGGCACGGACCACCAACGCCAGGCGGTTATCCTGCACGTCGACACCGATGGTCACCAGGTAGCCCTCCTCTGGGCACACCTTCTCGGCGCGTTGCGACTCGGTATCCGCCTCCGCCATCTCGCGCAGGGTGTCCGCGTCATCGCGTCCATCCTGGTATTCGTAGGGCTCTCCGCGCTTCGAGTTGATGAACACGATCTTCTTCGTGACATCGCCGAGGCGCGCATAGTGCTCCGCCTCCAGGTAGTCCCGCACTAGGCTCGTGTGCCCGGCACCCGGTAGGCAGCTGTAGAGTTCGCTCAGCCGCGTGAAGCCGGCGATCCTCCGCCCAGGTACTGTTGGCTCCCAGCCGCAAAGCGGATCTCCATCTGCGATCGCCTCTGCGACCGTGGTACGGATGTTCTCTTTGCGCTGATAGTCATCCCATGCACTGCCACAGTGTGGGCAGGCGTAGACGGCGTTATCCGGCCGGTGGTAGCCGTAGATCGGGTGCTTTTCGCCCTTCGCGTCTGGATCCGCCTCCCATCCGGAGAGGTAGTCGAAGTCCAGGACATGCTTTTGGTCACACTCGTGGCACTTGACCGGAAGTACCCGCTTGTCGGAGAGCTCGATATGCTCAGCCACACGGGAGAAGCCCTTTACCGATGGTGTACCGCCGAGAACCTTCTTCGGCCGCCGCACCCGCTTTGTCCGCTCGAAGAGCAGCTTGATCGAATCACCCTGGTTGCCGACGTTCTCGTTCGCGTCGTCAGGTTCTTCCACGAACACAAAGTGCGCGGTGGTGGACTTCACGTTACTGGCCGCGTTGGAACCGAACAGCTCCAGGAAGCCGCCGTCATATTCCTTCCGCTGGATCGTGTTGCCCTTCTTGCGGCTCGGACTGAAGTCGATACGATCCGCCACCTCTCGAGTCGCCTTGCCGACTGGTGTCATTTTCGAGAGGCTGAACTTCTTCGCCGCCCCATCGCTGGCAAACATACCCAGTATGACGCCCGGATCCCGTGCAACGCGCTTGAAGATGTACGCCAGTAGGCAGGTGGTCCACAGCACCTGCGCCGCCTTCATGCAATAGACCTCCTCCACATCCTGGTCATCGAGGGCGGCAAAGATGCCGTAGAGGTGAGGCCCGTAGTCCAGGGAGAAGTCACGCTGGAATGCGCCCGTCTCCGGTGGCAACTGCAAGTGTTCCTGTGCCCAGTCTGCGGTCGATACCGGCGGAGCCGGGACCAGGCTATCCGCGATCCGTTCGAATCCGCTCGCCAAGTTTTCGCGCAAGGCCAGCCATGCGCTCGGCGGCAATGCGAAGTGGTCCACGGACAAGTTCATCATCGACGGTAATCGCGTGTTTCGATTCTATGCCGCTGAGAATATTCTCGGCGGCGCTGTTGATTGAAATCGGGACGGCGCTCGCGAATTCGTTGAACGCCTCGGACATTTGCTCAGTCGATACTAGGTGACCCAGCCTGGTCATGTTCTCCAGGCTCATGGCCAACGTCTTCTGCTGAGATTCAAGCACCCGCTGTTTCGCCAGGTCGGATGCCGACTCACCACCCTGCCGGCCAGCTTCCGACCGAAGGTGATCGCAATAGAGTTTCAGCCATTCGCCCAAGCTGCCATCACGCGGCAAGCCGATTCGCTGCGCGTGCTTTTGGATCGCTTGCTTGCTGCACCCCACCAGCTGGGCGAAGGACGTTTGAGTTGCCTTTTGATCGAGGCTAAAACCCTCACCCATTCCCACCATGACAACCCTCTAAGCCCCTCCACCTTTGAGGGAAGACCGAGGTCTTTGCTCCCGTATGCAACTTTTGCCTGGGGAGGACCCAATGGCCGCCCCGGCTCATCGATCGACCAACCCGCGCGAGCCCAACGTTTCGCGATCAGGCGTCGATACTTGATAGCGGACGTGAGCCATTGATTCACCACCTCGCCTGCTACTCACGTCCTGAGCAACACCCAAGCGATCAGCGCAACCCACCACCACACCAACCGGCACAAGCGGATCCACGTGAAACAATCTATGGCATCGGCCATCGAAGCCGGTCACCTCAACGAAGCGCAACGAATCATCATCGACGTAGCAGTAACCGTGACGCGTAACAACGCCTTCAACTCCACCAACCATGCTCACACCAGGACGGCATTCGATATCCAGTCCGAGTGATGCGTTGTGGCAATCAAGAACAGCAGAGGTGTGCAATGAGTTCACCAAGTCAGTCACGGTCCGAGTAACGTTGCTGATAAGCTCTCAGCTTCCTGTGCTGGTAGTACCAACCCACCCCAAGACCAACAAAAGCCACGATGAGACCGCCCATGGCGCAGAGAGCGGCGACAGCAGCATGGTTCTCGTTCAACCAGGTCACTGCCCCTCCCGTTACTGCAACTGCTGATCCGGCCTGCTCACCCAGTTTCGCTACCTTCTCGATGGCCTGCTGTCTCATTCTGGCTCCATGCAATGAATAACGTCCGCCACCGCATCCCTGGTTAGCAGCCTCGATAAAGGATCGGACCGTGACGGACGATCCGACTGATGGAATGCAAAAAACATCAGCCGAACTCGGTTGTGAGGCAAGGTTCTCAGTGGCTTGTGATGATTGCCGTTGAGCGGCGTATCACCCCACAGAAATTAAAAAGGCCCTCGAAGGGCCAGGGCTTGGCGGTCAACCAAGCAGTACCGCAGATCGAAAAAAGAAGGCCCGGCACTTAGGGGGGGGAAGTACCGGGCCATCTCAATCGTTCTAATCCATCGGTTTAGGCCACCGCGACTTCAGGTGGTTTGCGTTACCGCTTACCCTCTGTCAGCTTTGGTAGCCTGGGAATATTTGAGCGTTTGTGTGACACGTTCGCAAGTGAATAACCCTCCGACTTTTCCGCTAGCCCTGTGGACGCTTTAGTTGCCAATGAACAAAACTTGTTGGCAAATCATTACTTAGGGCCTCATGAGCACTGTGGATATACCTGTGGAAGGTTCTAGTTGTGACACCCAAAATGACCGCATTCTGGCTCACACTCAGGCCAGGGCCATCAACGTAGCGTTGCCTTATGGCCTTCTCCAGGTGCGCAGGAAGACGCTCAACAGCCTGGTTAACACGCTCCGCCACCTTCCCCACGCCGGAGCGCGCAGCGGTGCGCTTGGATGCAGTTCCTCGAGCTGTCAACTTGCCTCCAGTGCCGCCGCCAACCCGAGTTGTTGCACCACTGATCCACCCGGCCTGATACCCCAACGCCATCCCACCATCGCGCACAGAGAACTCTTGCGCCCAGTGCACAAGCAACCTATCCACATAATCGATCAATCGGCTCTCCTCACTATGAATCGCACGAGGTGCGCCACACCACTCGCACATCGCCCCATTGAACACCCGCGAAGCCACCTCCCTCGAACTGCGCGTCAAGACCGCATGGCTCAGCCACCTGTATCGTCGCCTTGAAGCTATCCAGCCGAACCTGCAAGACCTCACAGCCCTTGAAACCGAGCTGCCTCACGCGCTTGTAGACCTCATCCTCCATCCTCTGGATGGGCCCATTATCGAACCAGGCCATTACACGATCCTCTTGTACTCAAGCGCACGAATGATCCACAGCCGCCAGTCCTGGCGCTGCCCCTTCATGTCATAACCTGGATCTCGACTGTGGCGAAGATTGAATTTCTCGGTCTCGATTTTCAGATCTATGCCGCGCTGGTCCACGTGCTTCATCACATTTCCCCCTGCGTTGTATCGCACCCACGCGAGATCAGAATCGTCCGGCTCGTAGTAGATATATTTATTGTTATGAGAGAGAGAGATAACAGATGTGTCACCCACCTCGTAGCCCACCTCGTAGCCCTCACCAGCTCGAAACCCTTGCCCTGACTGGCTTTGACCGTCTCCCACCACGTCACCCAGCTTGTAAACCACCTCCTGCGGACGGATTGACCCCGTGACGGCCAGAGGCAGGAATTTGCGAATGGTCGGACGCCTTCCACAAGGCGAATCCTCACTCTCCATCGAGACAATCAAGCCACGATCCTCCAATGCCCCGAGCATCTTGTACACGCGCTGCCTTGAAAAGCTCTCTTCATCCGTCCGCGAACCGAAGGATCGCCGATACTCCAGCGCCTCCCGAATCCCCTGGTAACTGATCCTCTTCTTGTCGGCATCACCAGCAATGCCGGTTTTATAATCCACGCACGACCGCAGGTAGGCGTATAGCAGCCGCTGTGGATAAGGCAGCTCAGAATTGAACATCACCTCCTGGTATTCGCGCCGATTCAATTCAAGCGTCTCCGCGCGTCAGGATCAAACAGACTCGGCTCGAACAGGAGTCGGGACGTCCGACAACCGATGAAGCTGATCCAGCGGCAATCTGAATCCGGCAGCATGCTTGTGTCCACCACCGCCAAACTGTCCAGCGATGACTGACACATCCTCACCGGAGGAATCAGAACGCAGGCTGAACACACGCCCATCGGGCGTATCCCAGTAGCAAGCCGCGAACGGCTCACCACTGCCCATAATATGACCCGCATCGCTGCTGTAGAAGTAGGGAGCGTTCAGCGTCGGCACATCGAACCCCGCAATGTTCGAGCGCGTACCGGCCACCCGAATGAGCTCTGCAACATCCTTGTGGTGCTTGCGCTCGATTGCTTCCCCCTCGGCAACGAACTGCTGATACCTGTAATCGTCCGCGCAGATGGCGTTGACCCGCTCCCAGTTCTCGAAGGTGTACTCAAAGCTGAAGAGGTTGGCCTGGAAAGCGCGGGTCTGCTCCCGCTTGAACTGCCATAGATCGCGATCCTGGACGTGCACCACCAGGTCACTGGGTGTAACCGCTGGATGATAGTGATGCCATGCCATCATCGCGCCGCTACGCTCCATGTCGAAGATGGCAGTCACATTGGTCGGCAGGTCTACCAGATCACCTTCAGCGCTCTTGTGGTGGTCGAGGATCAGAACACTGTTCGCCACCGCCGCGATTTCCAGCAGCACCGGACGGCTGTAGCTGAAATCGACCATGACGACATCACGGCCGGCGCAGTCGGGAGGTGCCGCGCCGTAGATGCCTTGATGGAATTCGGTGTCAGGATGCGCGCGCCAGACTGCCCAGGCAGCGGTGAATCCATCGGCGCAGTTAGCGTGGTAAATACAAAGTAGGCTCATTGCCGTCTCCAGCTACTTTTTGAGTTATTGCAGGGTCAACGCGCGACCCAGTAAAGTCCGGGTAGCCCCGGCGCCCCACCACTACGCAGGTGGCGCGTTTTCCGCTATGTTGCGAGTGCCAACCAACAACAAGCGGAGAAAAGCGTGGCTATATCCAGGTTTCCCGACCTTAAGCAAGTGCTGCACCGTCACACTGAAATGCGAAACTTCCAGAAGCAATATGAGCTGAGCCAGAAGTTGTTACGGATAACCCTGGCGGCAGCGATTGGATCCCTGTTGGCTGGCGTCGCCGCGGTTGGAACTGTTGCGAATGTGTACTGGTTTGGTGATGCGCAGCCGGGGATACAACCAGTGGCGATTGAATGTCATTGGCCCGGCGTGCCGGAGAACCGAGGACCATCATCACCAGCAGCATCACCGCGAGCAGAGTTGCCGACAGCGATATCGACAGCAGAATGATGTAGATGGCGAGGCTCTCCCAGCGACCGGTGTTGCCAGACGAAATCGGAGACTGGGAAATGCTCGGATCAAGGTAGCCCTGCAGCGTCTCAACAAGCGCCCGGGCATCTTCGGATGATATCCTCAGCCTCACCACTTCATCCCCGACACCGAAGCCAACCGCGAGGTCGCCGGTTTCCTTTTCAGGTGGCAGCGTGCAGTGCCAGCTAGCGGGCTTGTAGCTAGGCGGAATCATGAGAACCTCCACTACCAAAGGGCTCGTCTGCCTGCCGCAACACCTCTTGCAGCGCCTTGACATCAGGCGGAGCAATGCGCAGATCCACCGAAGTGCCCCAGCAATGAAATGTCAGACCGATGTGACCGGTGCTCTCTTCCACCGGTGTGGCGCTGATAAATCGCGCCGGCTTGTAGTTCGAGGGGA
This sequence comes from uncultured Haliea sp., assembly GCA_963974125.1. Classification (GTDB taxonomy): domain Bacteria; phylum Pseudomonadota; class Gammaproteobacteria; order Pseudomonadales; family Halieaceae; genus Haliea. The sequence goes on from CAXBCH010000048.1 coordinate 15,470, forward strand.
TCATGAGTCACTCCTATTCAGAAAAAATAACGGTCAACGTGCAGGAGACAGCACGCCCCTCAATGCTCACAGGACTCATCGCTCATTGAGACGAGCGCCGCCATGATCAGTGGACTATCCATTGCGCATGACTCACAAACGGAAAGTCTGACCGGCCCTCCGAGCGATGTTGTCATCTCCTCATCAGGCCCCATGACCAACGCCAATACCGCACTACCTAACGCATTCGCCAGGCCGGCTTGCCGATTGAGCGCCCTTCGATCCACACCGTGGCGCTCAAAAGTAACCGTCCAGAATAGAGGCAAACCGGTGTGTCCAATCAGCTGATTGCATACCGAGCACTCTGCGAGACTTCTAACTTCCGCTTCTTTCATCGAATCACCTTGAATTGGATAACCGAAACCCAGGGGTTTGCGCCCCATGAGCCGCCGCCGTAGATGGTTACTCGCACCATGTCGCTTCTGAAAATTACTGGCCGGTCTTCAACTGCCACCACGCTATCCCTTGGCCATCTGCAGGAACTCCTGCATATGCCGCAGCTTCATTTCCAGCTCTGCAGTTCGGTCCCGCTCCCGCGCCAGATCTGCCTCTACCTTTGATTGAAGCCGTTCGAGCCGATAGCCCCGGTAGTGGGCCAGCCATATCAATGGGACCTCGTTCCCGCAGATATCCATCAACAGGCAAAGCTTGTCGTTCGGAAAGTGTGCCCCGCCGCTTAGAATGCGACTGAACTGGCCTGCATCGATTTCGAGCTCATTCCTGACTTGATCATGACTAAGGCCGCTCGCCTGGATGCACAGCTTAACCGCCGCAGATAGGGTCGGCTGCCGTTCAATCACGGACATCGATACACTCGGCACAGGGTCTCGAATCACCCGAAGATCAAGGCGCGGCTGCAGTTCGTCAACCTGACTCAACTTAATTGACTCCTCTTGACGGTCCCAAAACACGTATAAAAAAACCGCTCATTAGGTAGCGGCAAGCTCAAGCTGCTGACTCTTCGTAATCTTCGGGATACAGGATTTCAAGAATGGACATTTCGCCACCAGATGCATCGGCCAGACGCTTTGCCAATGCCTTACCCACCGAACCCTTGGCTACCGCAATTTGCTGGAAATTTCCAACAGTTGTATTGGCCGCCAAGCAGACCGACTCGATCTTTGCCCGGTCGGCATCTTTGTATGTGTTGTAGAACTGATTGGGTGTCATCCGATCATCCAGGCTCCTTTTCCAGTAATTATTAGGATTTTACTATTCATGTCAATAGCACTTTCCTTATATGGACTAGTAAAACGCTAACGTAGAATCAGCTTATGGACGATTATTCAAAAAGAAGACAATTCTGGGTGGCTGCCCTCTCGAACAAACTCGGTCGAGACAAGATGGCAGCAACACTCGGATATGCGGACACGAACTATTTGAACCAGGTAGCAACTGGCCATACTAAACTTGGAAACGGGAACGCCAGAAAGTGGGAAGCAAAGCTTCGACTAAACCCTGGAGACCTCGACAGGCCGATCACAACCCAAATTGGAAGTGACTCCGACACCGAGATACAAGAGCCAATTGATGTTGAATTTGAAGGCCTGGTCGCAGCAGTCAGCGACACGGGCCAGTTGGAAGCATTGACTAAGATCGCGGATCAGCTCTCACCGAAGGACGCGATTCGACTTGCCCGCTATCTGTTGATTCGCGCAGAAGCTGCTCTTTGAGCGCCTTTTTTACCAACTCCCTACCCTCCTGCGACAGGCCATAGTAGAGCTCTTGAATCATCCGATTCTGTAATCCTGACGACATACGCTACTCCTTTAACATCCTTATTTTTAAGAGAATCGGAGCTGCCTAAGTGCGATGAGCTATATCGCCGAGCCTCGCTTTGTCGTCACTCACGAAATCGCCCGAACCACAGAAACCCGCAATATCTCTCCAAGACCTCAGCCACGCCGAACATTTTGTCCCATGGTGGAACCACCTACAGATTAAGAGAGCGCCCCGACCCTGAAAAAGGCAAAGGACACCATCAGATGCGCCCACATCTTCAATATTGTGAATTAGCTCACATTTGATGCACTCAATGCCCAAGACGCGCCCCCAGGGAATTGCAAGGACTCGTGTCTAGCTGGCCACGGTTCTGCACTCCCCTCCGACTAGCTAAAGGCCGGCACTACACAAGCCCAAGCCACGACAGTCAAAAGGCCCCACTTAAACGGGCCCAGCTTTGCCCACATTCAATGTTAGCGTTTTACTATTGACAAGCAATAGTATTTTGCTATTGTTCCTCCACGCATCCGGAGGAAATCGCCATGTCGAAGCAAATCCCATACGGCCACACCCAGATATCCACCAACTGGCACGTTCTGCGCATCCCACGAGTGAGCGGCGATGTCGCGTTTTTTGGCGAATCAAAATCTGCGGTTGAGGAGAAGGAATACAACTACTGGCGCAAGAAGCAGTTGCGCGAGAAGAATCAGCAACAACGGGCCAGCGCCCAGCGACTTCGAGCTCAAGCCACCGCGCGCACCACAGCTCACCGCGACACGATTCAGGCAGTGGCACAAGCCTACCGAAAAGAAATTCCGCACATCGCGATCGGCGGTGTCGTTATCGTTGACCAGGAACACCAGGCCGCGGGCTGGATGAACCGTCTGCGGGACCCACAAGGCTGGGAGCCCGGGTGCACCGCTGTTGATGCCAGCGGCTCCATCTGGCTCGCAGTGGATGGCGACTGCGTTGCCGGCGCGCAACGCTGGGAGCAGGTTCACATTGCCTCAGACCCTCAAAACCCACCCGCGCAGCCAGCAAAGCCGGATCCTCTTCGCCACCTTCCCGCACACATACGGGAGTTCGCGAGAGCCGAGCAGGCGAAAGAGCTTCAGTCCTCCGCCAGCCAGCGAGGTATCCGTCATGCGCTATAAACGCGATCGAATCAAATCAATGCTTGAAGCCCTGGACGGAATCAGCATTGCCAACATCATCATAGGCATCGCGATCTGCATGACGTTACTTGCAATTATTTCGGGAGCCACTGCATGACTTATAAGCGGATCGGACGGTATTGGCACCGGCTCACCACGCCGCAGGGCAACTTCTACGGGCACAGCCGGGAACAGGTTTTTTCCCAGGCGCAGCGGGCTGAGCGCCGTCTTGCCGCCCAGGTGATCCCATGGCCACGCACTCAGTCACGCCAAACCGCCAGAGGGAACCTGTGAATATGAAAGATCACGACTGGTTCTTCTACCTCATCGCTGGCGTCGTAACTAGCGGACTGCTCGGCATATCCAAAAAGACCGGCGATATTCGAGAAGCCCTTGAAAGGGGCATCGTTGTTCAATGCGAGCAACCCGAAACGATTGACGTCAACTCACACCAGGCTGAACACCCAATTTATGATCCTCTCAGCCAGAACGCCAGAGGAAAATATCAAAGCACTCCTGACCTTGAACCAGAGGCTAGATCGGTCTCTGAGCGCCTCGAGCTGTCTGATCTTGTCGTAACCCGCTTCAGTTGGTCTGTGCCACTCGAAGTCGAGTATCTGACCCTCTCGCCCCATGCCCTTACGCCAACTGACTTTCAGCAATCCGTCAGCGGCGAGCTGTACCGCGATGATCTTTCCCTCCTCATCATCGTCCGCAACCGGCTGAGACAAAACCCGCAACCGGGCCTCATTATCGAAAATGGGCATTCCACACTACCCCCTGATTTTTTGCAATCGAGTATAGCCCACTCAGCCAGCCACACCCGGAGGACCAGCCTATGACGCCCCGTAGTGACATCACCGACACCCTGTTGGACATGTACGGCACCCTCAAAGATGAAGTCATCGAACTCAGAGAGAGCACCAGACAGGTATTTCAGTCAAACCGGGGACGCCACCGCTCTATCGCACCCGGACACACACCAGACGAACCCTGGGCGCCGTGCGACCAGGAAGAGGTCAGCTTCTATGCATGCTTCACACACCTCCACTGATCCAAAGCAACTCTGGACCATGAAAGAAGCGGCCAAGGATTTGGGCGTTGGACTCCCACGCCTGTACGAGCGACTACGCGAAAAAGGCCTGTTCACTCGCCTGGGCGTTGACGGCCGCAATATGCCGATTCGACGACTGCAGGACGAAAAGCTGTTCGTGGTCGAGCCATCGGCATGGTGGGACAAGCAGTGCGGCGTATGGCGACCCTGCCCGAAGGTTCACGCGACCTATCACGGGTTGATCCTACTGCAGGAGATTGCCGACGAGCTGGAGCGAGAGCGAAACAAACCCGCTGAAACTAGAGCAACGCCCGAATGACCCAAGACCGAACCAACGCAATATTCGAAGTGGTGGGCGTACTCGCTGCGCTCTACAACTGCCACATCCTCATTGCCGATCACGGAGTAGTACAGGGCGTGAGCGTGCTCTCCGTTGCATTCTTTGCAACGTGGGGTGCCTGGAACCTCTACTACTACCGCTACCTCGGTCAAAGCGCGAGCCAGTATGCCGCAGGCGGCCTGGTGGCAGCGAACGGCGCATGGCTTGCGCTGTACCTCTACTACGCCGCAGCGGCCTAAGTCGCGCGCAATCACACACCAGGAGACACCATGGAACAAGCAACCCTCGTCGATATCCCGATAAAGCACCTGGTTCAAAGCAGCCGTAATGTGCGCAAGAGCAAACCCAGCAAAGAGGCAGACCAAGAGCTGTTGGCCGGAATCCGCACGGAGGGCCTGCTACAGAACCTTGTCGTTATACAGAACGGCAAACCTGGAATGTTCGAGGTGACTGCCGGTAAACGTCGACTGAAGGCACTCCAGCAGCTGGTCAAAGAGGGCCACCTAAAGGACACGGACACAGTACCCTGCCGCTTCTACGAAGACGCGAGCAATGCAGAGAAAATCAGTTTGATCGAGAACACCCAGCGCCTGCGCATGCACCCTGCCGACGAATTCGAGGCCTGCCGCAAGATGCAGCGCAACGGGATGGGCATTGACGATATCGCGGCCGCCCTGGGAATGCCCGAAAGCACCGTCCGCAAGCGCCTTAAACTGAGCCAGGTTGCCTCTGAGATTATCAAAGCCTACCGCAACGACGAGATCACCCTCGAAGCTGTCATGGCCTTTACGGTAGAAGACGACCGCGCGCGCCAGATAGAAGTGTTCAACACACTGATTGAAGACGGACACCAGATCAATGCCTGGCAAATCAGGTCGGCGCTCAGGGGAGAGACCGAACGAAGCGGTGGCAGGCTGGCCAAATTCGTGGGCGAAAAGGCCTATATCAAAGCCGGCGGCACCCTGAGTCACGATCTTTTCCAGGAGGTGAGCTACTTCAATGACCGAGACATTCTGGTAGAGCAAGCAATCGCCAAGCTCGAGCGCGCCTCCAAGAAAATTGCCGACGACTGGAACTGGATCGAGATCACGATTGATCCCGCAGATCCACATGCCATGAAGCGGGTCCAGGCACACCCAGGGCCAGACACCGCCGCGCTGCAGGCGCAGCTCGACGACACCACGCAGAAAGCCGACCAGCTTGAAGAGATGGGCCGCGACCTCGAAGATGACGAGTGGGAAGAAAAGCATGCTGCGCAGTACCAGAGGCTGCAGGATCACGCCGAGAAGCTGGAAGCCGAAATCGAGAGCACTCTGGTCTATGACCCTGCCGAGCAGGCGTTGGCAGGCTGCATCGTCACTATCAGTTCATCCGGCAAACTTCAGCTGATCGAAGGCCTAGTGCGCAAGAGCGATGAGAAGGCACTGCGGGAACTGCAGGCACCCGGCCCATCGCCGCAAACTGGCGTCACCAACGCCGGCGACAGCAGCCCAGGAGAGCCTGCTGCCAGCGACGAAGATGACGCCACCCTAAGCCAGGCACTGAAGGAGGACATGACCACCTACCGACTCAACATCGCCAAACGCTTTATTGCCGCGGGGGGCGAGATCGAAGCACGGGATCTGCTGTACTACACGCTCTGCATGGAAACCTTCACTGCCCATTACTACGGCTCACCGTTGAGCATCAGAATCAGCGAAACACGCCCACCTTCCAGTCTCACCAAACCTGACACTGGGCGCGCGGTGACTGAACTGGCCGAGACCAAAGCCAGCCTCAACCTGGGCTGGATCGACATCGACGACGCCGCCGAACGCTTCGATGCATTCACTCAGCTCGAGAGCTTCGAGAAGACCAACCTCATGGCATTCTGCGTCGCACAGATGCTCTCCGGCTCAATGGCCAACACCAATGCATACCCGGAAGTCGAGCTCACCCTGAAGTCACTGGACATCCCCTGGCATAAGTACTTCCAGCCAACTTCAGATAACTATCTCGGGCGCGTCAGCAAAGCTCACTTGCTAGCTCTCGGCGGCCAGTTCTTTACTGAGCTTCAACGCGAGGGCGCCGAGAAGCGATCGAAGAAGGAGATTGCGAAGGAACTGGAAGAGATATTTGCAGGGAAAGACGCCACCCTTTCGCCTGACAAGCGATCCGAAGCGATCGACTGGGTGCCGTCGGGGTTCAAGCCGTTGTGAGAGCTCGATTTTCCCACAACATGGCCACCAGTACGCGCGCATCAGGTGCCGCCGCAGCATTTTTATCGCAACGCCCCACGGCTATCGCTATCGCCAAGAAGGTTGGCCACCAGTTTCCTAACACACCCGAGGGCAAGCTGATGCGCTCGATTTTCCACCTGTCTGTGGTGGACCTTTTCGTCAACAGCCAGCGCCGCAGCGCATGCAGGCATCTACAGGGAAGAATTTTCGAGGCGGAGATATGCGGCATAGACTCGGACTGGATAAGGCACCTATTCCGCACTGCCGGTGTGTCCATCGAGGAGCGCGCCCGATGAATCCATGGCTACTGACTGCCTTCAGCGTTCTCGTATCAGTGCCCGTGGTTCTCGCAATCATTCTCGCACGACACTGGCTCACGAACAGAAAAGAAGGCAATAACTGGGCACTGAAGCCCACCAACCCACCCGAGAAAGGTAAGCAAAGGTGAAACAGCCTCCAGCGATAGACCACGTGACCAAGGCCAACGATACGATGCTCGGCGAGCTGATGCGCTGCACCATTGATCTCGCGAAAGCACTACCGGAGCCCTGGCAGAAACTACCGGAGGCGGGCCAAAAAGCCTGGCTCAATGTCGTGGAGAAACAGTGCACGTCAGCCATTGAACGCGCCATTGCGGACCTCGCAAGTCAGGACTGGCCAGCGGTCACTGCTACCGTCGACACGGTCACCTTCAAGAGCGGCGGCGTTAAAGCCGCAGTAAAGATATCACACGCCAGCCGTGGTGCTCACGAGATCGCCGACAGCGCAGGCCAACAAGTACTCATCATCATTTGCGATCCGGAGGAGTTCATATCAGGCGAGAAGCCCATCGCCGATCCGGACCAGAAATCCATTCCGCTCCAATCCGAGGTGGAACAGGGCCACCCGGGCGTTGCTTGAGACTATCACCCTGGAAACCACAGAGGAACGACGATGAACAGAGAGGACTACACCAAAGGGGTCGCAGCCGCCACAGCGGCAGTGGTAGCCGGCAAGCGGACCAAGCAGCGCCTGGAAGTATTCGAAAAGGTGCTGGCAAAGGTCCGCAGCCAGGGCATCAGCTCTGCGGCCCTGACAAAGGCCGTGGAGACGAACGAGAAGAACGCGGCCCGCCGCAGGAAGTGAGGATCTGCCCGCCGGTACGGGGGCACCATTCATTCCGGAGATAGACATGAATCCAGTTGATCGACAGGTATCCACCGGCCTGCAGGACACTGCCAGGCAGTTAAATGAGCTACTCAAGGCGACCAGCGGCCAAGACATCGGATTCTGCCTATTCACTTTCCCCCCGGAGGCGGCCGGCCGCGCTAGCTACATCAGCAATTGTGATCGCCAGGATGTCGCAGACGCTGTCAAGCAGTGCCTGGATCTGTGGCGAGAGGGCATGCCGGATGTCCCGACCCACGAGGTGCAATGATGACGAACAAGCTGACAGATCTGACTGGCACGCCGCACCAGCAGCTGGAAGCGGCGGCACAGCACATCGAGCGGAAGGCCGCCGACTATGACGCCGAGCACGGTGTCACCGACCCGGAAACCGGACATAGAGAATACCCGGGCGACGGCGCTGACTATTACGATGAAATGATGGAGCTGGCGGAGGAGATCCGCGGGCTCGCCGTGCCTCAAGAGCCAGCGCTTGCGCCGAAGAGCTTCGCGGATTGGATGCTGCGCGAGATGCCAGCGGGAACAGTGATCGGAGACCCGAACTGGTGGGCGCGCCGGATCATTAAGGCCGTTGAATCATCTACCGAATTCTCATGCCCACAGACAGGGGGCCTTGCGCTGATAGCAGCCGAACGTCAGCGCCAGTTAGATGTTGAGGGGTGGAGTCCTGAGCATGACGATCGCTATCAAGAAAGTGAGCTAGCGGCCGCGGCGGCATGCTACGCGCTCGCGTCAGTGCTGGATGAAGCCGATAAGAGACGGGGCGGCTGGTTCTCATTTTGGCCTTGGACGCCGTCATGGTGGAAGCCGACAACCGCGGAGCGTGATCTTGCCAAGGCCGGCGCTCTGTGTGCGGCCGAGCTGGATCGACGTTTGCGTGCAGCACAGCCAACAGATGAGGCCCCGGGCCATGACTAAGACCGAGGCTGCCGAGCTGCTCATAGCTCTCGATATTCTCGAGAAGTTAAGCAAAGAGATGGCGCGCGAGTTTTCCGAGGACGGCCTCTCCTGGCCCAGAGCGTGGATGATCAAACACGCATCTGCACGTAACACCATCATCAACGCGAGGCAGGTCATGATGGATAGGTTGCAGTCATGCGGGGCGCCAGAAGCCGCCACGGCTGAGGGCAGTTAGGATGCTGAGTGGCGATCACGACTTGTCCAGCACAGATGATAGGGGTACAACACTACCTCTACCCCCGGTGCTATCGAAAAAGGGCATCGCCGACCATTACCAGGTGACCACGGGGACCGTAGACGGTTGGATGAAGCGACACCTGATCCGCGATGTTCACTATGTCACCTCGCCCAGCACGATGTTTAACGTCAGGAGAATGGACGAATGGTGGCTACAAAAGTTCGCAACCCCGGAGTCACCTACCGAGGAAAAGGGTGGCTCATTGAAATCTGGGGCCCCGGCGGGAAGCGGGTTTACTCGGAGACCATCCCAGGGTCAAACACAAAAACTGCCGAAGCCGCCGCAACTAAGCGCCGCGACTACCTCCTAAACCGGAAGGCACTGGGCCTATCCCTGCGCGAGCGAGACGGGGGGATCGAGTCATTTGCCGAGGTCGCAGCGCGCTGGCTGGCCTCCCTGCAGCTGCCCGACGACACCATTGCCGGCTACTGGAACCAGCTGAACTCTTACTGGATGCCGCACTTTGCCAACTGGGGCATCAACGAGATCACGACACCGATCATCAAGGAACACCTGGCATCGTTCGGGATCAAGATCAAGACTCAAAAGAATGCGCTTATCCCCTTACGCGGGGTCCTGGATCACGGTGGCCTGAATCCCAACCCAGCCCGGGGCATCAAATGGCCGAAGCGCGAGAGGGAGCGCCAGAAGGTCCGGGTGACCAGGTACAAGCCCAAGCAGCGCGATAAGGTGATACAGGCTCTGGATGACCTTGCCACCCAAGCGGGGCGTGAGGCCCAGGAGAACCCCTCACAGAAGAATCGCAGCCGCGCGCACTGGACGGCCCAGGCTGCGCTCTACTTCCCGCTGCTGTTCGCGATAGGTACCCGTCCGGGCGAGACCCTGGGCCTGGACTGGTGGGACTGGGACGAGGGACAGTTTGTGACGATTGAAACCCAGCGCAGCGGCGGACAGGAGAAGGACACCACGAAGACCGGACACCGGCGGAAAGTGTACTTGCCGGAGTGGATCCGGCCGCGCCTGGCGGCGCACAACACCAGGTTCAACCGGGGCGCCATCTTCCTGGGGCAACGCGGGGAAGCGCTGAAGGATACCAAGCGCCTGAACCCCATCTGGAAAGAGGCCCACCAGAGGGCCCGTGTGCCGCTCTTGGGCGACCCCTACACCTGCAGGCACACCCGGGCTGCCGAGCTGCTCTCCCGCGGTGTATCGCCCGCGGAGGCCGCTGCGCAGCTGGGTCACAGCGTCCAGATGTTCCTCGAGATCTACTCGGAGTTTATCCAGGAATATGCCGAGCACCAGGACTTCAGCCGCCTAGAATCGATAGCGCCGGAAACGAAAAACCACACATTTACCACACAGGTAATTGAGAGACTCGCGTAAGTATTTGATTTTAAACTAAATAGATGGGGTGGCCGACGGGTCTTGAACCCGCTACCTCCGGAGTCACAATCCGGTG
>CAXBCH010000049.1:0-25373 GCA_963974125.1 uncultured Haliea sp.
GGCTGGTCCTACCAAACAAAAGACCCCGCCGCAGGCGGGGTTTTTTGTTTGGTCAGAGGGTAGATGAGAACTGGCGCCCGTTCGACAAACTGCGCAAGCAGTTTTCTTCACCGGATCAACTATCGATCAAGTTGTGCTAGTGTTCGGCGAGCCATAACAACAAGGAGCACTGCCATGCCCCGTCTAGCCTCTGCCTGCCTGCCCCTCACCCTGATCCTCGGTTTCTTCGCCACCACCGCAACCGCCGACCCGTTACCCGAACCCCCTGTCGGCGTCGCCACCCCCGCCACCCGGGCCGCCAATGTCGCCGTGGCCGAGCGCCTGCCGCTGACCGACCCCCGGGACTTCGAGGATGCCAGCCGCGGCCTGGTGGCGCAGCTGGATGATCCGCGGATCCTGAACCCCGATGGCAGCACCGCCTGGGATACGGCGCGCTTCGAGTTTCTCGATGCACCCGCCCCGGCCACGGTCAATCCGTCACTCTGGCGCCAGAGCCAGCTCAACAGTCTGCACGGCCTGTTCGAAGTGGTGCCCGGCAGCATCTGGCAGTTCCGCGGCTACGATCTGGCAGTGATGACCCTGATCGCCGGCGACAGCGGCTGGATCGTGGTGGACCCGCTGACTTCCGCGGCCCCGGTCCGGGCCGGCCTGGCCCTGGCCAACCGCGAGCTGGGCGAGCGTCCGGTGACGGGCATTATCTACACGCATTCCCACGGCGACCACTTCGGCGGCGTGCGCGGCCTGCTTGACGAGGCTGAAGTCGCCGCACGTGACGTGCAGGTGATTGCCCCCCACGGTTTCACCGCTGAGGCGGTCAGCGAGAACCTGATGGCCGGCAACTACATGAGCCGCCGCGCCGCGCTGCAGTTCGGTACCCATCTGCCAGCGGGTGCCACCGGTCATGTCGGCACCGGCCTTGGCCAGCGCCTGTCGACGGGCCAGATCGGCCTGCTGCGGCCCACCCATGAGGTGCCGCTGGGGGGCGAAACGCTGACCATCGACGGAGTGGAGTTCGTCTTCGTGGATGCCTCCCATACGGAAGCCCCCGCCGAACTGATGTTCTACCTGCCGGCCCTGAAAGCACTGTGCACGGCGGAAGTGGCCACGCGCACCTTCCACAATGTACTTACGCCCCGCGGCGCCAAGGTTCGGGATACCCTGCGCTGGAGCCAGGTTCTGGACCAGGTGCTGGTCCGCTTCGGCGGCGAGGCCGAGGTCATGTTTGCCTCCCACCACTGGCCGACCTGGGGCCGGGAGCGCCTGCAGCAGGCACTGCAGAACCAGCGCGATCTGTACCGCTACGTGCACGACCAGACCATCCGCCTGGCCAACCACGGCGGTACCCAGCACGAGATCGCCGAGCAGCTGGCGGAGCCCCATTTTGCCGCCACTGACTTCGGCACCCGCGGCTACTACGGCACCCTGAATCACAACTCCAAGGCCGTGTATCAGAACTACTTCGGCTGGTGGGACGGCGTCCCGGCCAACTATCATCCACACCCGCCGGAAGCGGCCGCCACACGTTATGTCGAACTGATGGGCGGCGCGGAGGAGGGCCTGCGCAAGGGCATCGATGCTTTCGAGTCCGGTGACTACCGCTGGGCGGCCACCGTGTTCAACCACCTCGTGTTCGCGGATGCGGGCAACCGCCCGGCACAGGAGTGGCTGGCGGCGGCCTACGAACAGATGGGCTTTCAGGCCGAGTCCGGGGCCTGGCGCAATTACTACCTGACCGCGGCCATGGAGCTGCGTGACGGCCTGCCGGAAACCCCCCTGAGTTTCGACGACCCGGATTTTCTCCAGGGTGTGCCCACCGCTGCGCTGCTGGATGCCCTGGTGGCGCGCTATGACCCGGCCAGGCTGGGCCGCGAGCCCTTCGTCATCCAGTTCGTGTTCCCGGACCGGCAGGAGCAGTTCCACGTCGAGATCAACCCCGCGGTCGCGTTCCCGCGCAGCGGGATGGCGTCGACACCGACCGCCCAGCTGACCCTGGATCGCGGTGATTTTGACCGCCTGTTGTTGCGCCGGGTCGAGCTGCCGGAGCTGCTGCAGGGCGGTCGGGCGGAGCTGGTTGGCGACGGCACTGCCATCGGCGCCTTCTTTGCGGCTCTGGACCAGTTCGAGTACTGGTTCAACGTCGTCACGCCCTGAGTATCGTGGAGGCTTATCCGCTCATCCGGCTGGTTCACATGCTGGCGGCCTATTTGACCGGGATGTTGTTTGTGTTGCGGCTGCTGCTGGACCTGGCGGGGCAGCCGGGCTGGCGGCAGACGCCATTGCGCTGGCTGCCGCATGCGAATGACACCCTGCTGCTGGCCATGGCCCTGGCGTTGCTGCTGTTCGGTGGCTGGCAGATCACCGCGCACAGTTGGCTGGCCCTCAAGCTGCTGCTGTTGCTGGGCTATATCGCGGCGGGTATGGTGGCCATGAAGCCGCGCTACCGCGTGCCGGTGCGCGTCCTGGCAGCGGGGCTGGCGCTGGCGCAGCTGCTCGGTATTTACTTTCTGGCCATCACCCGCCCCGTACTCTGGTAGCAGCCGGCGAGCGGCAGGCCCCCACCATTGAGGAGATTCGGCATGCAGGGCAGCAAGTTGACGGACGAGGCTGCGCTGGCGCCGCTGCTGCGGCAGGCCTTCCGGCCCCTGTTTTTGCTGGGGGGCCTGTTCAGCGCCGGCGCGATGCTGTTGTGGGGGCTGGCTCTGGCAGGCTGGATCAGCCTGGATCCCTACCGGAATGTCTTGTTCTGGCATCAGCACGAGATGATTTTCGGTTTCGTGGCGGCGATCATTGTCGGCTTCCTGCTGACCGCGGTGCAGAACTGGGCCGGTACCCGCGCCACCCACGGCGGCGAGTTGCTGGTGCTGGTCCTGGTCTGGCTGGCGGGCCGCGGCCTGATGCTGTTCGGCGCCGGCCTGCCCCCTGCGCTGGTGGCGGCGGTGGATCTGGCCTTCCTGCCGCTGGCGGCCTGGTACTTCGGCAGCATCGTGCTGGCGGCGGGCAACACCCGCAACCTGTTCTTCGTGCCGCTGTTGCTGCTGTTGATGGTCTGCAACGGGCTCATGCACACCGGTGCCATTCTCAACCGCTTTGAACTGGTCCAGTACGGCAGCCTCAACGCCATCTGGCTGGTGACCCTGGTGATGGCGATCGTCTCCGGGCGGGTGCTGCCGATGTTTACCGCCAATGGCACCGGAACAACAAAGGTGGAGCCGCTCATCTGGCTGGACCGGGCCGCTCTGGGTTGCCTGTGGCTGATCTTTGCCCTGCATTTCCTGGCGCTGACGCCGCGGTTGCCAGCCACGCTGCTGGCGCTGCTGTTTGCACTTGCTGCCTTGCTGCACCTGCTGCGCATCCTCAGGCTCCGCTTCTGGATAACCTTGCGCGTGCCCCTGCTGTGGTCCCTGCACGCGGCGGCACTGTTCATTCCCTTCGGGCTGGCCCTGTTCGCGGCCCGCCACGCGGGCCTGGCGGTGACCCAGAGCACGGCGGTTCACGCCCTGACGGCGGGCGCCATGGGGGGGATGATCCTGTCGATGATGGCGCGGGTGTCCCTCGGTCATACCGGGCGGCCCCTGCAGCCGCACCCGCTGATGACGCTGGCCTTCGCGCTGGTGATCAGCGCCGCGCTGCTGCGGTTGGCGGCGCCGTCCCTGCTGCCGGGGTCACTGACTGCCTGGTATCTGCTGGCCATCGCGGCCTGGGTTCTCGCGTACCTGGCCTACAGTGTGCTGTACCTGCCGCTACTCAGTCGCCCGCGGCCGGACGGCCGGCCAGGCTGAGAAGTCCGGCGCCAGGGAGTCCTGTAGACTGACAAGCAACATTCAGGGGATATCACCCGGTGAGTGTTCATCTCCCACGCCCGCATCCACCATCGCCAGCACAGACCGATACTCCTCCAGCAGCAGCTGGTCCCGGTCTGTCCACAGGTCATTGCCGCGCAGGCGAGCCTCTTCCAACGCCGTGGTGGCGCCGAGGTAGTTGCCTTCGGCGGCATGGGCGCGGGCCCGCAAATGGGCGAGCGGGTAATCGAAATCCGCCAGTGCGGACAGGCGCTCGATGTCATTCCAGGGCGGGGCGGGCTCGCTGGCCAGGCGCAATTCGGCGAGCTCGTAGGCGACGTAGTTGGCGACGCTGGTCATGCCGGTATCGCGATAAAGGGCTTCGGCCTGCCGCAGCATCTGAACGCCGTCCTGTACCCGGCCTTCCCTGGCCGCGATGTGGCCGCGGGCGCGCAGCCCGGACACCCGCACTGCCGGGTTGTCCGGGTAGCGTGACGCCATGGCCTCTACGAGGCGCATTGCCTCGGGTAGCGGCGCGTTGCGCGAGGCGGCGATCGCCTCGAAAGACAGCGCCAGCGGTATGGCGGCATGGGCGGAAGTGCCGACCTCCAGCCGGGCCCGTGTGCTGCTGGCCAGCGCATGCGCCTGCGCGTAGGCGCCCTGCACGTACAGGCGGTGCATCACGGTCAGGTCGGCGATGGCGCCGTACATCGGGTCGGAGGACTCCTCGCTCAAGGCCCGCAATGCCTCCGTATAGTCACGGGCGGTGTCGAACAGGCCGCGCAGGTTCAGTGCCATGGTGGAGAACTGCAGGAAGTAGGCCTTGGCAGTCACGGAACGCGTCTGCTTGATGAGAGGGCGGGCGGCGAGGGCCAGCTGCACCGCGGCATCCATATCCCCATTGCGGAAATAGCTGCTGGCGAGATAGCGATAGCTCGCGATCAGTGCGTCGGCGTTGCCGCTCTCTTCGGCCAGGGTGCGGGCTTCCTGCGCGTGTGACAGCAACGACTCATGCTCGCCGGTTGCCAGGTAATCGTCGGCAAGTGCCAGATGTATCTCGGTCAGGTAGGGCGCGAGCGGATAGTGATTCCGGGCCAGCGCCAGGCGTTCCCGGTTGAGTGCAATGGCGCGCCCGGTATCCCCATCCAGCCGGGCCAGGAAGGTCAGCGCCGCCAGGGTCTGCAGTCGTGTCAGCGGCGGTGTCTCAGCGCCCCCGGGTGCCACCGCTTCCAGGTAGCGTCGAGCTTCTTCCGCATTACCCAGGTCACGGTGGGCGCGTGCAGCGACCAGTCGTGCTTCGAGAAGTAGCTCCGGGGTCGCCCGTTCGCCTTCTGCCAGCAGGGCGCTGGCGATGGCCGCGGCTTCATGAGGCCGCCCCAGCACGCGCTCACAGCGGGCGAGACGCAACCGGGCGCGGTGAAAACCCGGATCGCGGGTCACCGCCGCGCGATAGTACTCCATGGCACGCTCGCAGGTGTGCCCCGAGCCGGTTGCTGCCAGGCCCGCAAAGTAGCTTGCCAGGGCGTAATTGTCTCGCGACGGCGAATCGGCCGCATCGAGGCTGCCGAGCTCGGTGCGCAGCCAGTCTGCGCCGCGCTCCAGCACGTCGGCAACCGAGTTCCCGTTGAACGCGACGCGTTTCTTCTGACCCTTGTCCCTGAGGCTCACGGTCAGAGCGTAGTCGCCTTCTTCCAGCGCCAGGTTGATCGCTGCCACCGATCCTGATCGGGAACTCGCCAGGTGCAGACTCGCCAGGTCTGTCCCATACGCCGGCTCGCCCTCGAGCGTGAACACCGGGGCAATCTCGGCCTTGGCCCCGAGTTTCGCCGCGAAATACTCGGTCGCACCCTCGGTCAACAAGGAGTCATCGTCTGTCACCGGCTGCAGTGCCAGCGTCGCCGCGTCTGGCCTGGCGGCGGTGCTGCGACTATCCGGTGAGTCCAGGCCCAGCCAACCGCCGACCGTAACCAGCAGAAGTGCCGCTACCGCCAGGCGCGGGAAGTGCCGCTGACGCTTCGCCGCCTCGGCTTTGCCCGCAGGCTGCTGGTGCTCGGTTGTAACCGCACAGGTGAGACGATAGCCAATGCCGCGATGCGTCTCGATCAGCGGGACCTCGCGTTCCGTGTCATCCAGCAACTGCCGCAGGCGCTGCATCTGCTTGGCGATGGCGGCGTCGGTGACGATCTGGCCTGGCCAGGCGGCGGAGGTGATGTCGGCCTTGGTGAGCACGGTGTCGGGTTGTTCGAGGAAGGCGAGCAGCAGGTGGTAGAGCTTGGTGCTGAGCGGAATCTCGTCGCCGTCCCGGTGCAGGCACTGGCGACGGGTCGAGAGACTGAAACCGGCAAAGCGGTATCGCAGCACCGAGGCTGTTGCCTGCATGGCGGTCGACGAGGATGTAGAAACGTCTTCCTCACCTCGAGTGGCCGATTTATCCGCAAATGGCGACATAGTCCTATTAATGTCACGCAATGTCATGAAGAGGTCAAGCACCGGATGGCGCCATTACCTAGCCTGTTGATGATATCTGTCGGGGCATTCTGCCCAGGCGGTGGCAGGTGGAGCTGTGCCCATGGCTGGATGTCCCGGAGCTGTCATGCGGTGGCTGTGCATCGCGACCCTGTTGCTCGTGTCGAGCGCCGGCGCCCGCGCGCAGGTGTCACTGGCCCTGGGCGATGCCAGCCTGGCCGCCGGCGACAGCGGCAGCGTGAGTGCCACGATCAGCACCGACGGTGCCGCAGTGGCCCTGCAGTTCGATATTCTCTATGACCCGGCCATTGTCTCGCTGGGCACCGTCAACGGCGGCGCGGCGCTCACCGGTAGCCACAGCATCGCCAGCAACCCCATCGCCCCGGGCCGCGACCGGGTGGTGATCACGACCTCGCCCGTGGTGCCGTTGAATTCAGGCACACTGGCCACGGTCAACCTCGCCGTGGCGGACACGGCCGTCGCCGGGACCACGTCGTTGACGTTTGCCGGCGTCGTCATCTCCGACGCAGCGGCGCAACCCCTCTCACCGTCCTCGCTCACGCCGGGCACGATCACCATCACCGGCGGCGCTACGGTGCCAGCGGAGCCGGAAGTCATCCCCGCGAGCCCGGTCTGGGTGCTGGTGCTGCTCTCGGCGCTGTTGGCCGGCCTGGCGCGGCGCCAGTTGGGACGGCGCGCGCGAACGGCCGCGATATCCTTGATTACCCTGCTGGCCCTGGCCCCCCTGGGCACGGTCACCCAGGCCCAGGGCCTGCCCGGCGACGCCAACGGCGACGGCGTCATCGATGCCGAAGACGTGCGCCTGATCGTGGAGCGCATCCTCGAGCGCGGCGTCCTGCCCGGCGACGGTGACTGCAACCGCGACGGCACCATCAACGTGCTGGATACGGTGTGCTCGCAGATTCCCTTTGTGCCGGGCGAGACCGCTCCTATTATCCTGGGCCCCGGGGACCGCTCCATTCCCGCGGAGCAGGCCTTCGAGATGAACCTGTTTGCGGCGGACCCGGATGCGGGGGCGACACAGGCATGGGAACTGGTCAGCGGTCCGGCAGCCCTGAGCGTGGAGCCGGGCGGCGTGCTCACCTGGACGCCGGCAATCGGCGATATCGGCAGTAACGAGGTGACGGTACGGGTGACCGACGATACGGGCCGCACGGACGAGGCGAGCTTCGCTATTGCCGTGTTCACGGATGCGGTAGTGGAAAGCAGCAATGCGCCGCCGCAGCTGACGGTGCCCCCGGACCAGTCGCTGCCCGTCGGGACACCGCTCTCCGCGCAGGCGAGCGCCACGGACCCGGATGTGGGCGACACGCTGACCTTCCGGCTGGTGAACGGCCCGTCGGGGATGAGCATCGACGCGGATACCGGTGCCCTGAGCTGGACGCCGCAGGCGGACCAGGCGCGCACCGCCGACGTGGTGGTCGCAGTGTCGGACGCTGCGGGGGCTGAGGATTTCGGGTCCTTCACGGTGACAGCCACGCCGCTGAATACGGCGCCCACTGCGGTGAATGACATATATATAGCGCGCAAGGGCGAGACGCTGGTGATCCCGGCGGCCGAGGGCGTACTGCAGAACGACAGGGATCCGCAGGATGATCCGCTGACCGCCACTCGCCTGAGCGACCCGACCCTGGGCACGGTGGACAGCTTCAACCCTGACGGCAGCCTCAGCTATACGCCGGGCGAGCCCGAGGGGATCGAGATAGGCCTGCTAGAGAAGTGCGAGGTCGATGGTGGCATCTTCACGACCAGTGCCGGCACGGCCTCCGCAGCGGATGTGGACGGCGACGGCGTGGTGGAGCTTGCGGGGCTCGTGGCGGCAGGACTCGGCGCGCGCGTGTTCGTGGTCGACCCCCGCGACTGCAGTGCCAGTGTCAACCTGATTCCGGGCACCTCCGGTCAGCCCACATCGGCGCCGATTTCGACCCTGGTCAATCTCGACGACGACCCGGAGCTGGAGGTGGTGACCCAGTATTTCCGCTTTGCCGACGAGGAGCCGAGCAACGGCCCCGGGGACACCCGAATCCGCCTGATGGCTTTCAATCTTGATGGCAGCCCCCTTTCGGGATGGCCTGCATTCGGCCTCAGTGAACACCCAAACCTTGCCACCGGCTTCAACAGCGAATGGAACGGCACGAGCCCCGTAGCCGTGGATCTTGGCGGTGACGGTGACATTGCCCTGCTCGCCGGTTTCACGCAGGTCGGCCCCGGGGGACAGGACCCCGGTACCTGCCGCGCGGTTGTGAACAATACGACCTGCAACGCCGTCGTCGCCTGGGATGGCCGCACGGGCGCAGTCCGCTGGCAGTTCGTCGGCGGGGTTACACGGCCAAGCCAGCCTTCCATGAGTCCGACAATCGTCGATCTGGATATGGATGGCGACCCGGAGATCATCTGGAACCAGCTGGTGCTCGATCACGAGGGCAACCTGTTGTTCGAGCTTCCAGTGGAGCGCACGATCACTGCCGAGGGTGGCGAGCTGTACGGCAATGACTTGCTGACCGTGGCGGTCGCCAACTTCGACAACGACCCCTTTCCGGAGATCGTCGGCTTCGACGCCACCAATTTCTACCTGTTCAGTCACGACGGGGCCATTCAATGGCAGCGGCCCTACAACGGCAACGGCTTCGACTTCCCCTGGGCCGGCCTCACGCTGGCCGAGCTGGACGGTGACCCCTTTCCCGAGATGGTCACGATGCTCACGGGGGATGACGACAACATCCTGACTCTGCGGGCTTTCGACAGCGATGGCGAGCCGCTCTGGAGCCAGCCGGAGTTCGAGGTTGCGGACTTCCACCAGACCCGCTCCTCGAGTCCGGTGGCTATCGATCTGGACGGTGATGGTATCGACGAGCTGATCCAGATGAAGGCGGCCACGGCGGCCAACGGCTTCGTGGATGCGGGCCTCTACATCATCGAAGGATCGACCGGGGATGTCATTGCCTCGGCACGCGGACTTCGCACCGCTAATGGCTTCGACGAGCCGCTCACGGTGGCGGACCTGGATGGCGACGGCAGCGCGGAGATCGTCACCACCTTCGTCGATACACTGGGTCTGGGTCGAATCCAGATCTGGGACAATCTCCCCGGCGAGCCCTTCCCGCCGGCGCGGCCGATCCGCTCGCAGACCAACCAGCAGCCCACCTGGGTCAATGTGGATGGCAGCCTGCCCGCCAGCCTCGAACCCCACTGGCTGCAGCCGGGCCGCAACTACTGGAACCGCATCGTCCCGGATCTCGACCCGCTGGCGCCTGAGCAGGACAGCTTTACCTATCGTGCCAGTGACGGTGAATTCGACTCCGCGGAGGCCACGGTCAATATCGAGATCCGCCCCAACGGCAATCCGCCGTTCTTCCTCAGCGATCCCGTGCGCGGCGCCAGTGCCGGCACCCGCTATCGTTACCAGCCCCTGGTGACGGATATCGATCCGGGTGATTCGGTCAGCTTCGAACTGCTGAACGCCCCTGTGGGAATGACCATCGACCCCGTAACGGGGGAGCTCGACTGGTATCCTCAGGCAAACGGGGAGTACCCGGTGTCGATCGCTGCCACCGACACCCTCGGCCTGTCCTCGGCCCAGATCTTCAGCGTCGCGGTGGGCGATCCGGTTGAGGTCCCGGATCTCATCGGCCTCAGCGAGGTCGCCGCCGACACTGCGCTTGATGGCGTCGGGCTGGCGCTTGGCTCTCGCTTTGTTCGCTCTGACCCGGTGGCGCCAGCGGGGGCGGTGCTTGCCCAGAACCCGCCGGCGGGGGCAATCGCAGAGCTGGGATCGGGGGTGCAGGTCACCCTCTCGAGCGGCCCGACCCAGGCGGACACGGACGGCGACGGCGACGGCTTCACGCCGAACCAGGGCGACTGCAATGACAGCGACGCATCTGTGTATCCGGGTGCGCCGGAGATTGATGGCGACGGTATCGACCAGAGCTGCAACGGCATCGACGGCAACAAGACACTGGTCGCCATTGAGGTCACGCCGACCGATCGACGCTTGCTCGCGGGCAGACCGCAGCCGCTGCGCGCGATGGGTATTTTCGAGGACGGTACCGCGCAGGATGTCACTGGCATCGCCACCTGGACCGGTGGGCCGACCTTCTCGTCGGCCAGTGCCGGGAGTTTCACCGCCGAGGCCAGCTTCGATGGCATCACCGGCAGTGCCGATTTCACCGTAGTCGATGGGGTTGCCGACGACGTTGCCCCCATCGCACGGATCAATGCGCCTGCAAAGGGCGCCGAGCTCACGGCGCCGACGACGGTATCCGGCACGGCCAACGACAGCAACCTGCTGCGCTGGGAGCTGGCCTACCGCTATGCCGGTGAGGACGATTTCGTCATCTTTGCCGAAAGCACTGCGTTCCGCAGCGCTCAGCCGCTTGCCGAGTTTGATCCGACAACGCTGCTCAACGGCCTGTACACCCTGCGACTGCGGGTGTTCGATCGCGGCGGCAATGTGAGTGAAGACAGCACCACGGTGCGGGTGGAGGGGCAGCTCAAGGTCGGCAACTTCACCCTGCGCTATGTGGACCTGGAGCTGCCGTTGAGTGGCATACCGATCCGGCTGGAGCGTAGCTACGACAGCCGCGACAAGCGGATGGGCGACTTCGGCGTTGGCTGGCAGCTTGCCGTGAACAGTGTCGAGATTCGAACAAATCGTGAGTTGGGTTCTGGCTGGCAGGTGTTCCGTCAGGGGCTCAGCTACGGTCTGCTGGAAACGGATCTTCATGTCGTGGCAGTGCGTCTCCCTGGAGGACGCATTGAGGCTTTCGAGATGGTGGTGAGCCCCAACGTATCACCAATCGTGCCCTTTCCTCCCTTCAGCCAATCGGTAAGGTTTCGTCCACTTCCGGGCACGCTGGGTACCCTTCGGAGTCTGGAGCCCAACGATGTCAGCATCCTCGATGCCCAGCCAGGCCCTGTGAGCTTGCGCCTGGACAGCAACGGAAACATCTACAACCCGACCCTGTTCCGTTACACGACGCCGGACGGCACCCGACTCGACCTCGACACGGAAGACGGCATACAGCGCGCCGAAACACCCGGAGGGCAGGTGTTGACCTTCACACCGACCAGCATCACCCACTCCAACGGCACCATAGTGGAGATCGAGCGCGATAGCGTCGGGCGGATTACGCGCATTACCGATCCT
The DNA here is from genome assembly GCA_963974125.1 of uncultured Haliea sp. Taxonomy (GTDB): domain Bacteria; phylum Pseudomonadota; class Gammaproteobacteria; order Pseudomonadales; family Halieaceae; genus Haliea. The sequence goes on from CAXBCH010000049.1 coordinate 11,413, forward strand.
GGCGGATTCAGCCAGAGTTACAGCTACGACGCCAACGGTGACCTTCGGGCGCACAGTGATCAGGAAGACTTCGTGACGCGCTTCGACTACGACCGTGACCACAACATCATAGGCATTTTTGATCCCTTGAATCGAACTGTGGTGCGCAACGAGTATGACGAAGCAGGCAGGCTGATCAGCTCTGTGAACGCGAACGGCGACGTGGTGACCTACACCCACGACGTCCACAACCGGCAGGAGCTGGTCACGGATCCCGATGGGTTCACTTCCAGCTATGAATACGACGACCGCGGCAACATCACGCGGATCGTGGACCCTGCCGGCGGCGTGACGACGGCGACATACGACGACCGCGGCAATCGCCTGTCACAAACCAACGCGGAAGGTGAGACAAGCCTTTTCGCTTACGATGGCCGCGACAATCTGCTCTCCATTACCACCCCCATAGGTGCGACCACTCACTTCGGATATGACTCAAGAGATCTCCTGACCAGTCGTACTGACCCATTGGGCCGTGTCACCCGCTACCAGTACGACAGCGCATCCCGCCCAATCGCCGTAATCGACGCCCTTGGCAATACATCCCGGGCCCACACTCGCGATCAGGATGGAAACCTGGTGGCGACCGAGAACGCGCGCGGCGCTGCCACATTGTTCGAGTACACGTCGCGTGGGTATCGCGCTGGTGTGGTGGATGCCCGGGGCGCGCGCTCTGAACGGCAATTGAATGCCAATGGGCACATGTTCGCCGAGACCGACCCCCGCGGCGGCGTAACGACACTTTCACTCGATGCCAGGGGCATACCCAACGAGGTGGTGGCACCTGCGGGCAATACCATGTCCTACGAGTTCAACGGCCTCGGGCAGCTGGTTCGCGTCAGCGATGAATTGGGTAATGCGGTTGTCCGCACATTGGATGCTACCGGCCGGGTTATCCGGGCAGAGAATCCGGATGGTACGGCCAGCGAAATGCGCCACGACGGCAGGGGCAATCGCACTGCCGTCATCGACCGCAGCGGCCGTGAAACGCGATACGAATACGATAGTCGGGGGCGGCGGATTCGCGTGATACTGCCGGATGGTGGTGTGATGCAAACAGCCTACGACGCGGTAGGCCGCATTACCAGCGAGACGGACCCCAACGGCAATGTCACCTCCTATGAATACGACGCCGCCGGGCGCAACACGGCGATGGTGGATGCACTGGGCAACCGCACCGAATTTACCTATGACCTGGTCGGCAATCTCATTTCCCGGCTGGATGCCCGCGGCAACCGCACTGACTACGTCTACGATGTCCTTGATCGCCTGATACGCACCGAGTATCCGGACGGCTCCACGGAGACCATCGACTACGATCCGCTGGGTAATATCATTGCCGAGACGGATCGTCTGGGTCGTACAAAGTCCTACACTTACGACCCCAACGACAACCTGTCGTCGGTCACCGACATAGACGGTGCTGTGACGACGTACAGCTACGACGAAAACAACAACCGTATCCGCCAGACTGACGCCAACGGCCACAGCACGCGCATGGTGTATGACGGCAACGACCGGTTGCTCGAAAAGCAGTACCCGGACGGCAGCACCGAACGCTTTGAGTACGATGCCGGCGGACGGGTCGCGCGTACGGTGCTTCCGGACGGCAAGTACATCGACGCCAGCTACGACGGCTTTGGCAGGCCCACCGGCCATAACCTGAACGGTGAGGGCACGGAGTCCTTCACCTACGACGGCGCTGGTCGACTGACCCAGGCGGTCAATCTCTGGGGCACGGTGGACTACCGTTACGACGCCGACGGTCGCGTCATCGAGATCACCTCCGAGGGTGGTCACGCGGTGCGCTACGGCTACGACGCGCTGGGTAACCGCACCTCGATCTCCACCCGGCTCTCGGGCCAGGCCGAACGCACGACCAGCTACACCTACGATGTGCTGAACAGGCTGGCGACGGTTGTGGAGCCCGATGGCGATACCACCACCTACAGCTATGACCCGGTAGGCAACGTCGCCTCAATCAACTACCCGAACGGCGTGGTCTCCAGCTTCACCTACGACAACCTCAACCAGCTGACGCGCATTGAACACCGCCAGGGAGCGACCACACTGGCCGCCTATGACTACACCCTCGATGCCGGCGGCAGGCGCCTGCGGGTGGACCACGCCAATGGCGATTCCGTGGCCTACAGCTATGACAGCGCCGACCGGTTGTTGCAGGAGACCCACCGCAACGCCGGCAATGTGGTGATCTTCGAGCAGACCTACAGTTACGACGACGTGGGCAACCGCATCACCCGGCAGGTCTCCGGGCAGGCGCAGACGTTGTTGGCCTACGATTCCGCCGACAAGCTGCTCACCGCCGGGGCGACCCGCCACGCCTACGACGCCAATGGCCGATTGATCTCCACAACCGCGCCGCAGGGCACCATCAACTATGCCTACGATGTCGAGGGGCAGCTGTTGCGGGTGACCACTTCCACCGGCACCGTCACCTATGGCTACGATGCCAGCGGCAAGCGCCGCCAGCGTGTAGCGAATGGCGTCGAGCAGAACTTCCTGCTGGACGAGGCTAGCCTGACCGGCTATGACCAGGCGCTGCTGGCCTTTAATGAGAATGACGTTCCACTGGTTGAATACCACTGGGGGGATCGGCTGATCTCGGCGGACGATGGCAGCAATGACCGCTTTTACCACTTCGATGCGAGCCGCAACACGCGCCTGTTGACGGACGAGACGGGTGCAGTCAGCGACACGATCGACTATGACGCCTTCGGCAATGTTCGCAATCGCACCGGCGTGGGGGACACTCCCTACGGCTTCGCGGGGGAGTGGCAGGAAGAGGCGGAGGGCCTGGTTTTCCTGAGGGCCCGTTTCTACGACCCCGAGACCGGACGCTTCATCAGTCGCGATCCCTTTGCCGGCACTCCCTACGACCCGGTGTCGCTGCACCGCTACCTGTATGCAAACGCAAATCCGATCATGAATACCGATCCCACGGGAGAGCTGACGCTTACGGACATGGCTGTTGCGGGGGCTATCGCAACGGGCATATCGCTCATCGTATCGGGCTTCAACGGGGAGTCCTACAAGGAGGCAATACCCAAGGCAATTATCGCCGGTATCTTTGGTGCCGCCGGCGCTGTTCTGGGGGGTGGCGCTGCTGTCGCTACTGAACTGGCGACTACCCGTGCATTTGCCGCGGTCGTCCTGCGCGAATCCACCCGCAAGGGTATTGTCGTCATTGCGAACGCCGTCGCCCAGGCGACGGTGAGCGCGGTGTGGGGGGTGTTCCAGTTGTCCCAGACCGACGACAACTACAATGCCGATCTCGGTAGAGCGGAGGCGACGAAGCTCTTTTTGATCACGTTTGTCATAGAGCTCATGACCGGGGGGTACTACCAGCCTGCCGTCACGAAGATCGAAGACACCACCAGGACCGTTACCGTCGCTGCGTCACCCGCGGCACGCAAAGCCGCGGCCGAGCAGGCCCTTGAACGTGGAGGCATCAAGGGAGGGAAGAGGCTGTTTGGACAGTGGCAAGACAGCGGAGAGAACGCCATCGCATTCATTAACCGGATGGCCCGGGGAAGCAAAGCGACTCGAGTGCGCGGTGCGGCTCGATCCATAAAGAGCACCATTGATGCGATGACCCAGGAAGCGGAACTGATTATTCGTACCGATCTGGTCAGCCAGGTCCGGCTCTTCCCTCACGCAAAGGCTGCCTCAGGCTTCATTGAAGGAGCGAAGCAGGCCGCAAGCCCGATCTTTGAGGCGGCAATGCCAAACTAGCGATCCCTGCAACTGGCGGTCCCGGGTTGACCAGCAGGGCGGACAGGGTGGAGTCAGCCTGCCGCAGACAGGAACGGCCCGTCGACACAGCCCCTGCGTCCATCGGGCGCCGCACAGGCTCCACAGATACCGACCCCGCACTTGGTCAGGTAGTCGATGGCGCTGTGGATCTGGTCCTCGCGGCAGAACTCGCGTTGCACCGCCTCGGCGGCATGCACCATGGGCTCCGGTCCGCAGTTGTAGAACACCAGCTTTGCCCGCTCTTCCTTGCTCATCTCCTGCAGGCGCTGGCGCAGCAGCTCGGTGACCCGGCCGTGGAAGCCCCTGCTGCCGTCGTCGGTGGCGACGTGCAGGGTGGCAATTTTTACGCACTCCTCGAGGAAATACAGCCGGTCCTGGCTGCGGGCGCCGGCAAAGATCTCGGCGTTGCCGAAATCCCGGGCGATCTGGTACACCGCCGCCAGTCCGGTGCCTCCGGCCACGGCCATGATGCGGGCGTCCTCCGGCGGGCTGACCGGGATACCGTGGGGGCCGCGCACATAGGCCTCGGTGCCCACCGGCAGGTCCATCAGGGTGTGGGTGAACAGACCCAGGTCGATCACCACCAGCGAGAAGGGGTCGTCGGTGAGGGCGGAGAAGGGCTTTTCCCCGACCCCGGGGACCCAGAGGAAGATGAATTCGCCGGCCTGCACATTGATCTTGCGGTCGAAAGTGAGGATGGCGATGTCCTCGCAGACCCGCTCGGTATTGACCAGGGTGACCGGGCGGAAGTGCATGTCGATGTCGTAGCGAACGAGGCTCTCGGCGCGATCGCTGCCGTATTCCAGATCGCGCTGCAGGGCGCGGAAATACTCCACCATGTCATCGGTGGTCATGCCCACCAGGGCCGAACCGACACCGACCACCGTGGCGCCCGCATCCAGGAACGCGCGCACATCCTCGGCGCTGCTGGCGCCGCCGCAGCCGATCACCGGCAGCCCCGTAGCGGCAACCACCTCCCGCACGCACTTGAGGCCGATGGGCAGCACGCCCTTGCCCGACATGCCGCCGGAACCGTTGCTCAGCACCGCGTGCCCGTGGGAAGACGTGTACCCCGGCCCCACCGTATTGATGGCACAGAGACCATCGGCGCCGCCGGCCTTTGCCGCCTCGGCGATCTCTGCAATATTGGGGGTGTTCGGGGTCAGCTTGGGAATCACCGGGATGTCCACTACCGCCTTCACCGCCGCGGTAATCTCCCGCACCATGTCCGGATCCTGGCCCATTGCCATGCCATAGCCCTTCGCATGGGGGCAGGACAGGTTCAGCTCCAGTCCGTCCGCCACCGGCGCCAGCAGTTTCGCCACCTCGACAAACTCCTCCAGGCTGCCGCCGAAAATGGACACCAGCAGGAATCGATCCTCGGGCACCCGCAGCTTGCCCAGCAGCGCTACCGATTCCTGCGCCCCCGGATTGGTCAGCCCCACCGCGTTCACAAAGCACCCCGGCGCATACTGGCTCAACACCGGCTCCCGATTACCCAGCCGCGGCTGCAGGCCGATGCTCTTGGTTGTCACCACCCCCACCTCCGGCATGTGGTCAAACACATACTGGATGATCGAGGTTGCAGTCGTGACAATCCCGGAGGGAATCGTGAAGGGACCGGACAGGGTCTTGCCGAAAAATTCAGTGTTCAAGGCGGCGGCTCGGGGCTGGGTGGCTGGAGCGCGCAATTATACTGGCTTGACCCAACCGAGTCGAAGCGCGGTTCTGCGCATCTGGGAAATTGCGATTAACTGTGCGCGACTCGGAGGCAGGGGGCGGGTTGGAGGCTTGCAGGACCGTCCGAGACATGGAGAGCCCACCCCGCTTGATCGGGTGTGTCGAGGCCGAGCGCCCATGGACGGGTTTACAGCGTGTCCTGCAAGCCTCCAACCCGACACCTGCCGGATCCAGGTTAAAGTCTTCATTGGCCGCTCGGGCGGTCCCGGGGGTACGCACCGGCCAGCGCCTCATCGCGAGATTCTGACTGCCCAGACCCGATCAGGTTCCGCAGAAGGTCTGGTACACCTGCTGTTCCGGCCCGGGCGGCAAGGCGAAGCTTCGGTCTTCGGAACTCCAGGTCCAGGGATCCGCCAGGCGGTCCACCAGGGCGTGGAAGGGTGCGAAGTCGCCCTGGTCAGTGGCCGCGGCGATGGCGGCCTCCACCAGGTGGTTGCGCGGAATGAAGACCGGGTTGGCACGGTACATTGCCGCCTGCCGCGCTCCGGCGTCGACGGCCTCCGCGGCCAGGCGCTCGCGCCAGCGCGCCAGCCAGGGCTCGAAGCTCTGCGGCAGGGGATAGAGTTCGCCGCAGTCCTGGTCGCCGGCAGTGTCCGGGCTGGCGAGGTCGGCCAGGCGGCGGAAGGTCAGGGTGAAGTCGGTGGCTTCGCTGGCCATCAGGCTGTAGAGGTCCTCGATCAGGGCGGCGTCTTCGGGGCGGTCTTCCACCAGCCCCAGCTTGGCCTTGAGGCCGGCGGTGTGGGCTTCAAGGAACTGGTCGCCATAGGTGTCCACCGCGCCCTGGGCCAGGGCCACGGCCTGCTCGCTGTCCTCGTGCAGTACCGGAACCAGGGCCTGGGCCAGGCAGGCCAGGTTCCAGTGGGCGATGCCCGGCTGGTTGCGGTAGGCGTAGCGACCGCCGTGGTCGATGGAGCTGAACACGGTATCCGGGTTGAAGGCGTCCATGAAGGCGCAGGGGCCGTAGTCGATGGTTTCACCGGACAGCAGCATGTTGTCGGTGTTCATCACCCCGTGGATGAAGCCCAGCAACTGCCAGCGGGAGACCAGGCTGGCCTGGGCGCGGATTGTCGCTTCAAGCAGGGCCAGGGCCGGATTCGCAGCATCGGACAGCTCCGGGTAGTGACGCTCCAGGGTGTAGCGCACCAGTATCTCCAGAGCCTCCCGATCCTTGCGCGCAGCGAAGAATTCGAAACTGCCGATGCGGATGTGGCTGGCGGCCACCCGCGCCAGGACTGCGCCTGGTAGTGAGCGCTCACGATACACTGGCTCGCCGGTGCTGACCGCGGCCAGGGCACGGGTGCTGGGTACACCCAGGGTTGCCATGGCCTCGCTGACGATATATTCCCGCAGCACCGGCCCCAGTGGCGAGCGGCCATCGCCACCCCGGGACCATCGGGTGCGACCGGCGCCCTTGAGCTGCAGGTCCATGCGCCTGCCATCGGCCCCGGGCAGCTCACCCAGCAGGATCGCGCGGCCGTCCCCAAGCTGCGGATTGAAGCTGCCGAACTGATGGCCGGCATAAGCCGCGGCCAGCGGCTCAGAACCCTCGACAAGGCTGTTGCCGGCGAGGAAGGCTGTGCCCTCGGGCGACGCCAGCCAGTCCGGGTCCAGCCCCAGCTCCAGAGCCAGGCCGCGATTGACCCGGATCGGCGCGGGTGCCGCGACCGGGGTCGGCGCCAGGCGCTGGTAGAAGCGATCCGGCAGGCGTGCAAAGCTGTTGTCAAAGTTGGCTTGTGCGTTCACGGTTGACACCTTGGCGGAATTCCGCGGTTCGGGGTTGGGCAGTGCCGGCGCTGCCACTGCCCGTTGCGCGCGGCACACGCAGCAACAGCACCAGGGGCATGGTAGCAAGGTTGACCCACATCAGCAGGTGGAAGTCATTGGCGAAGGCAATCTCCGCCGCCTGCCGGCTGACCTCGGTGACCACCGCGGCTGGCAGGCCGCCCAAGGAGCTGGTGTCCGCCAATCCGGTCAGCAGCGCGGGTTCCGGGTGCAGGCGGGAAGCCAGCTCCTGCTGATTGATCCACAGATTGCGAGTGAAGAGGCCCATCATGATGGAGACCCCGATGCTGCTGCCCAGGTTCCTGGAGAGGCTGTACAGGGCCGCGCCCTCATCGCGCAGAACCGCCGGCAATGTGGCGTAGGCCAGCGTGGTAGAGGGAATGACGACCAGGCCGAGCCCGAATCCCTGGATGAAGCCGGTGATAATCAGCTGGCGTTGCCCGACCTCCATGGTGAAACCCGCCATCTCGTGCAGGGACAGGCACACCAGCGCCATGCCCAGCAGCATCAGTGCCCGCGGATCAAACCTGCGCATCAGCCGGGCAACCAGCAGCATGCCCAGCATGGTGCCCACGCCCCGCGGCATCAGGGTCAGTCCCGTGGTCATGACCGGGTAGCCCTTCCAGCTCTGCAGGAACGGTGGCAGCAAAGCCATGGTCGACAGCAGGATAATGCCGACCAGAAATATGAAGAGCAGCCCGGTGACAAAATTGCGGTCGTGAAACAGTGATGGTGACAGGAACTGCAGGCGGGTGGTGCGCGAATGAACCAGGAACAGGTACAGCCCGAGAGCTACCAGCACGGCGTAGACCTTGATCTCCAGGGCGTCGAACCAGAGCAGGTGCTCACCCCGGTCCAGCAGCAGTTGCAGTGCGCCCACCGCCAGTGCCAGCAGGCCAAAGCCCATGAGGTCAAAGCGCTTGCGCACGGTTGCCGTGGCGGGCAGGTAGCGATAGATCCCCACGAGTGAAAGCAGCCCGAGCGGCACGTTGATGTAGAACACCCAGCGCCAGGACCAGGACTCGGTGAGCCAGCCGCCGAGGGTCGGTCCCAGGATCGGCCCGATCATTACCCCCATCCCCCACAGGCTCATGGCGGAGGCGTGTTTTTCCCGCGGGAAGGTGTCGAGCAGGATGGACTGCGACAGGGGGGCCAGCGCCGCGCCGAAGCCCCCCTGCACCACACGCCACACCACCATTTCCGTCAGGCTGGACGCCTGCCCGCAGAACATGGATGCCAGCGTGAACCCGGCGACGCAGTACAGTAGTACATTGCGCCGGCCAAAGCGCTGGGCCAGGTAGCCCACGGGCAGGGTCATGATGGCGGTGGCGACGATGTAGGAAGTCAGGATCCAGATCACCTGGTCACTGCTGGCCCCGAGACTGCCCTGCATGTGCGGCAGGGCGACATTGGCAATGGTGGTATCCAGCACCTGGATGATGGTCGCCAGCATGACGCTGGCGGCCACCAGCCACTGCCCTCTGCCCTGTGTGGTCACGGGCCGAGGGCGGCGACGGGCGGGTAGCCGTTGTCGTGGGAGGTCTTGTCAGATAGCGGGCTCGGCTCGGTGTGGATACGCACTGCAGCACTCATCCCGGCACGGAGGGTCGGCCCCGCACTGGTATCCAGCAGGCGCAGCCGCACCGGGATGCGCTGCACCACTTTGACCCAGTTGCCGCTGGCATTCTGCGCCGGAATCAGCGCAAATTCAGATCCGCTGGCGGCACTGACGGTATCGACTTCCGCCTGCAGCACCCGTCCTGGATAAGCATCAATCATCACCTCCACGGCCTGGCCGCTGCGGACCGCGGCGAGCTGGGTCTCCTTGAGATTGGCCTCGATCCAGTGTCCGCCGGTTTCCAGTATGGTGATTACGGTGAAGCCGGCGGGTGTCATTTCTCCTGCCTGGGGTACATCATTGGCGACCACGCCGGCCACTGGAGCCACAATCCTGGTGCGCGACAGCTGGTAGCGGGCATGGTCCAGCTGGGCCTGGGCAACCATGATGTCTGCCTGCTGCTTGAGCGGCACATCCGGGTTGCCGCCCAGTGCCGCCCGCAGGCTGGCCAGTCTCTGGCTGCCGATCGCAATCTGTGCTTTGGCGCGGGAGAGCTGCTGCCGCGATTCATCAAGCTGGGATTCCGAGATCGCGGCCGGACCCATGCTCTGGTGGCGCGCCAGTTGCCGCTGGAAGAACGCGGCGTCCTCCTGCGCCTGGACAAGCTCTGCCTCGATTTCAGCATAATCGGCGCGGCGGGCCAGTACCTGGTTCCGCACTTGCAGCAGGTGTGCCTCCGCTTCGGCAACGGCGAGCCGGAACGGCTGGTCCTCCAGTTGCACCAGCAGCTGCCCCTGGCTGACCTGTGTATTGGGGCTGACCGGAACCGCCTTGACCACGGCACTGACTTCGCTGGCCAGGGACACTTTGTTGGCTTTCACGTAGGCGTTGTCGGTGCTGACCACGCCGCCCCCGCCGAGGACAAACCAGCCGAGCACGGCAATTGCCAGGGCAATACCGATGCCGAAACCCAGTTGTCGCTTGCTTGCGTTGGTCACGTTTCCTGCCCCTCCCGGCCCAGATTGAGGCGCACCCGTTGCAGCAGGGTCCGCAGCTGCACGATTTCGGTGGCCTGCAGTCCGGCCAGGGCCTCTGCCCGTGTTTCCTCGGCCAGCGCGCGCAAGGTTTCCAGCACCGGCTGGGCCGCGGGCGTGAGATAGATCCGGAAGCAGCGCCGGTCCTCGCTGTCGCGAACACGCTGCACCAGGTGTTCTTCCTCGAGATTGTCCAACTGCCGCGCGAGGCTGATCGGTGCCACGTCCATCCGGTCCGCCAGTTCTGCCTGCTTCAGGCCTTCCTCCCGCGCCAGTTGCCACAACACCTGCCATCGGGAGCGGGTCAAGCCGTGAGCCTTCGCCCGGCGGTCGTAGTTGCGCCGCAGCAGCCTCGCTGCACTGTGAAGTTCGAAGCTGAGCTGGCTGGCGGCTTCCTCTCTCCCTGTGTTCATGCTCGCTGTGTTCATGCTGCACTCTCGTTTAATATCGGCGCTTATTATAAGCCTGCTTATAAAGATGGCAAGTCGGCAAGGCTTTACTGTGGCGGTCGTGGATGGCAGATTAGCGGGCCTGCACAACTACTATCGGTCATTAGCCGGTATTGACATGGAGCCACAATGAGCACAAGCAGCTGGGATACCCTGATCACGGACGCCCTGGTCTTCGACGGCAGCGGCGGGCCGCCACAGAACCTGGATATCGCCATCAAGGACGGTCGCATTGTCGCGCGGGGCAGCGCCCTGCCGCGGGGCGAGGCATCCCGGGTCATTGACGGCACGGGCCAGTGGCTGATGCCGGGCCTGCTGGACATCCACACCCACCTCGACCTGGAAGTGGACCTGGACCCGCGCCTGCCGGAAGTGGTCCGCCATGGCACCACCACGGTGCTGGTGGGCAATTGCAGCCTCGGTACCTGCTTCGGCCAGCAACTGGAAGGCGAGCAGAATCCGATAGTCGACTGTTTCACCCGGGTTGAGAACATTCCCAAGAAAGTGCTGAGCAAGTGCGTGGAGAACATTACCTGGGACAACACCGGTGATTACATGGACCACTTCGACACGCTGGCGCTGGGGCCGAACATCGGTGCCTTTGTGCCCCACTCCATGCTGCGGGTGGAGGTGATGGGCCTCAAGGACAGTATCAGCCGCGATCCCACCGAGCCGGAACTGCGGGAGATGGAAAGATTACTGGAGCAGGCGATGACCCAGGGCTACCTGGGGATGAGCACTGACGGGCTGCCGTTCCACTATCTGGCCAACGCGCCGCATACCGACCAGCGCATACCGACCCAGTTCGCCAGTTTCGGCGAGCTCAAGCGCCTGCTGGGCGTGGTTCGCCGCCACGACCGGGTTTGGCAGACGACACCGATCATCGAGAACCGGGTCAAGGGTCTGCTGTATTTCTTCCTCAGTAGTGGCCGCCTGTTCGGCGCTCGTCCGCTGAAAACCTCCGCGCTGTCGGTGATGAAGTTCGTGCTGGCGCCCAAGGCCTCCAACGCCTTCCTGGGTGTTGCCGGGCTGGTCAACAGTGCCCTGCTCAAGGGGCGCATCCATTTCCAGGCTCTGGGTACCAATTTCCGCATCTGGGCCGATGGCATCGTCAGCCCGATTTTCGAGGAGCTGGATTCCACCTGCAAGCTGATCGCCAAGGAGTATGACGATGTCGAGGGGCGCCGTGCGCTGCTCAATGATCCTGCCTTTGTCGAAGAATTCCGCCGCGACTGGTTTCACGGTCGCAAGGGGCGCAACCTGGCCACGTTCAAGGCCAAAATGGGGCTGCCGGACAAGGTGGTGATCCGCGACCCGGAGTTGATGATTTTTGATGGGGCACCGGTGCCAGAGTGGGATGGCGAATCCATGCAGCAGGTATTTGAGCGCCTGCAGCGGTTCCAGCGCGGCCAGTCAGGTGAGGCCCGTTCAGAGGCCGAGCGCGAGGCGCTTGCCGCCTTCCCCAACCCGACCGCGGACGACGCCGACTTCATGTTGCACCTGCTGCGCGAGTACGACAAATCCTTCCGCTGGTATGTCGATGTCGGCAATACAGACAAGGAGGCAACCCTGGGCTACCTGCTGCACCGTAACGCGCTGCCGGGATTCAATGATTCCGGTGCCCACATCACCAACATGGCCTTCTTTGATGCCAACCTGATGTCGCTGAAACTGGCGCAGGCGGAGGGTATGGAGACCGTTGCCAGGATGGTCAAGCGCCTGACGCGGGACCCGGCCGAATTCTTTGGCCTGGATGTGGGCAGTCTCGAGATCGGCGCCCAGGCGGATATCACCCTGGTTGACCCGGAGGTGCTGAAGGGCTGGGATAGCAACGAGCACCGGGCCTTTATCCACCGCGAGCTGTTCGATCACAAGCAGATGGTCAACCGTTCCGACGGCGTGGTCACCCACGTGCTGATCAACGGCGAACCGGTCTGGCAGCAGGGCGAGTTTACCGAAGTGCTGGGCAGCCGGAGCCTGGGTCGGGCCCTGCGCGCGGCCTGAGTCAGCGCCTCGCTCAATGCGATGAGCGAGGTTGCCTATCCAGTTTCCCAGGGATTGATAACGCTCAGACCGGCGCGTTGAAAGGGATTTGCGTCGCGAGTGGCGATGGCGAAGCCGTGCGTTCTGGCGATGGCGGCGATCTGGGCGTCGGCCTGTCCGATAGGCGTGCCATCGGTTTCGGCCTGCGCGGCGATCCGGGCAGCCTCAATAGCGGCGGCGGTGTCGAAGGGCAGGATGCGCGCGCCGATCAAACGCGACAGGGCGAAATCGAGTACGGCCCAGAGATCTGCCTTGCGTTTGCTCTCTGGCAGACGTTCCAGGCCGAAGCGCAGTTCCATCACCGTGATGCTGGTCGTGAACAGCGCGGTGTCCTTCTGGCCATTCAGCCAGCCCACGACCGCAACGTCAGGTGCCTGGCGCATCGGCTCCGAGATCACGTTCGTGTCGAGTACGATCATGAGAAGTCCGCAGGCGCTATGGGAGTGTGGTCGCGTGGTGTGTCGGGAAAGTTGGCCTGCCGCGCGCGGGCGAATGCCGCTACGATATCGCCGAGCCTGTCGGAGGGCCGAGTGCCCTCGTCGAGGATGCGGCGCGCTGCGGCTTCGGCACTGATGCCGTGTTCGGCTGCGTAAAGCCTGATCCGGCGATGCACGTCGTCGGGCAGGTTGCGGACGGTCATGGTGGCCATGGTGCGGATCCTCCGGGGTGCTGTCAAAAGCCGTATATGATGTCAAAGATAGCATAGTGTCAATATGACTTCATATAATGCCGGGCGGCAGCCACCTGTTTCCCGGCGCTCTTCGGGGCCTTGGCGGGCTCAGTCTGGGCCAAGTCCTGTGCGCGGAAAATCCCGGTCGGCAGCCTCAGGATGGTGTGCAGGCCGGTCGTCCATGACCTCGGCTCCAGAAAAACCTTGCCCATTTCAAGGGAGCCTCGTTTCCCCCGTAAGCCACTGCCCCTGAGAATCGTCTGGCGCCAGAATCTCCGCGGAGGTGCCATTGAGGCGAATATCAAAGCAGCCGCGGTGCAACTGCCGGTGATGGAATCGGCACAGCGTCACCAGGTTATCCAGCCGCGTTTCGCCTCCGTCCGCCCAGTGCCGGATGTGATGGGCGTCCACGTACTCGGATTCCTGGCAGCCGGGATACTGACACACCCCGTCCCGCTCGCGCAGCGCACGGCGAATTCTCTCTGGCACAACCCGCGATTTCCTGCCCACGTTCAGCACCTCGCCGGCGTCGTCTTCCAGCACCGTGACCAGGGACGCATCGCAACTGAGCCGCCGCGCAGTGGCTGGCGACAGCCACGGTCTGTCCTCGAAGTGCGCCCGCCCGTGGGTACAACACACCCCCGATCGCTGCTCGCGCAGGGTATTTACATCCACGTGCAGCACCACCTGGCAGCGTTCCGACCCTTTTAAACTCTGCAGGCCCCGATAATCCGGCCCCGAGGCCATAAAATGCTCCATCATGGACACCAGTGCATCGGCCCGGACCTGGTTCATGTGTTGCGAAAAAGTTTCAGCGGAGATTTTCTCCTCCGCCCGGGCGTAGGCCAGATGGTCCGGTAGGATCTCGAAAG
>CAXBCH010000050.1:0-24291 GCA_963974125.1 uncultured Haliea sp.
GGCTTCCTTGTTGCGCTCCTTGGGCTCCAGGTAGGCTTTCAACATGGACTCGATGATGCGCGGGTTCTGGCCTTCCTGGATCGCGAGCACGCCATCAATGCACATGGCCTTGATACGCCCTTCCTGTGCCTTGCGCAGGTCCAGTTTGTCGGCAATGGGAATGGCGACCATGTTGGCGAGCACCGCGCCGTAGAGTGTAGTGAGCAGGGCCACGGCCATGGCGGGGCCGATGGCCTTGGGGTCGTCCATGGCGGAGAGCATTTGTACCAGGCCGATCAGGGTGCCGATCATGCCCATGGCCGGTGCCACATCGCCGGTGGCGGAAAATACCTTGGAGCCCCATTTGTGGCGATCGATGGTTTGCTGCAGGTCCTTGCTCATGACTGCGCTCACCACCTCGCGGTTATTGCCGTCGATCAACATGCGCACACCGTCGCGCAGGAATTCGTTGCTGATCTCTGCATTTTCCAGTGCCAGCATGCCCTCCTTGCGGGCGATTGTTGCAAGCTCTACCACCTTTGTAATGAGTTCTTCAGGTTCATCCAGCTTGAACATGAAGGCGCGTGCCGCCACCTTGAAGGCGCCGAAGAACTGGCCCAGAGTGAACTTCATCATCACCACGAGCGCGGTGCCACCGAGGACGATAAGGATGGAAGGGATGTTCATGAAGATGATCGGAGAGCCGCCGGTGATGATGGCCGCCATCACCACACCCATGGCGCCCACGAGTCCAAGCAGTGTTGCCAGATCCATAAAGCCGTATCTCCGAGGTCTTCAGGAGGCTAACCGCCTCAATTCCGTTTGTAACGCCAGGCTTGCAATGTAACGGGAGTATACAGATAACCTTTGTCGTGCGTCAGCACCCCGCGGTGCGGGCTGGTCGGCTTTCATGCTACATTCGGCTAATTCTGTACGGTAAGGCGATGTCGTGGAAGAAATCCAGCTGGCCCTGACCGCCGCCCGCACCGACCAGAAGAACTTTGGCCTGTGGCTGAAGAACTGGCAGGTGGGGCAAACCCTCTCGGCGCTGGTTTCGGGGCAGCGTCCCACGGGAGAGTTGGTGCTGCGGGTCGGTGGGCTGCAAATTACCGCAACGGCGGATATTCCGGTGCAGCAGGGAGCGCGTTTGCTGCTGGAAGTGCGCCAGCTGCAGCCGCAGGCCGTGTTGCGCATTATCGGCAACCCCGCCAGTCCTGCGTCGGCGGAGCCCGGCGGGAATGTGCGTCTGCTGGGTGCGGCCGCGCCGGGCGTGGAGACGGTCAATGCACTCGCACGCGTGGTCAGCCTGCTGCAGCCCGCCGAAGGCGCGGTGCGCACGCTGCCGGCGGAGAGCCTGCCACTGGTGCGGCAGGTGTTGCGGGGGGTGAGCAGTGCAACTCAGTTGGCAAGCCCGGCCGGCGTGCGCGCCGCCGTCGCCGCCTCGGGCACGTTCAGTGAGGCGCAGCTGATGCACACGGCGAGCAGGCCGCCAGGCGCTGCACCGCCTCCCGCCGATATGAAAACCAGCCTTGCCCGGGTGCTGGCGCAGGTTGATGCACGCCTTGAACAGGTCAATGCCATCCCCACGCGCGCCACCGATGCCGCCGCGCTGCTCGGGCTGCGCCAGGAGCTTGAAACCGCACTCACCGCCATCACCACGAATCAACTGGCGTCGTTGCCTGCCGACACAGGCAGCGCACGCAACTGGGTGTTTAGCCTGCCTTTCCTGTGGCAGGATGAACCCAGGCAGCTGCAACTGCGGCTTGAGCGCGAAGCGCAGCAAGGCGAAGAGGCAGATGGGCAGGAGCGCTGGCGGCTGCAGTTGAATATCGAATTACCGCGGCTGGGTGCACTGGCGGTGGAGGCGCGGCTGGCACAGGGGCAGTTGGCGGTGGAAGTGATCAGTGAGCAGCCAGCGGTGCGCACTCTGGTGCAGGCAAGCGGTGTACTGCTAGAGAAAGCGCTGGCGAACCGGGGGCTGACGCTCGCCGGGCTGGTCAGCCGCGCACCGAGCTCGCTATCCGATGTGCCTGATGCGCCGTCCTCTGCTCTGGACGTGCGCGCATGAGTGATACACGCGACAACCTGCCGCCGGCGCGCGCCGCCGCCTTGCGCTACACCGGCATAGGCGCGCCGACCGTTGTTGCGAGCGGAGAGGGCGTGCTCGCAGAGCGTATTCGCGCCCTGGCCAGCGAGCATAATATTCCACTGTACGAGAATCAGAAGCTGGTCGAGCTGCTCTGCCAGATACCGGTAGGTGACGAAATACCAGAAAGTCTTTATGTTGCAGTCGCTGAGATTCTCTCTTTTGTTTATTATCTGGACATCTCGCTCGACGAAAGCGTGTAACGAGAACTGCCAAACGGATACAAGATATGCAGCGCACAGAAGCTCTTACACGCTTGACCCTCCGCCTTGCCCGCATGGCGGAAGGCAACAGCGGCGCCATCGACGAAGCCCTGGCTCGCATTCGGCGCCTTATCCACGACAACGCTGATGGTCGCGATCTGGCGGCCGCGTCCGACCATCTGGCCAAGGTGGTCATGACGGTCACGGGCGACTCACCCGACAACGGTGGCGCCTTGCCCACTTCGCATGATCTCTCTGGCCTGTCCTCCATCATCAATGCGATGCCGCTGCGCACCGAAGACCACCAGCGCATGACGGACCTTGTGCGCAAGATATCCGGAGAGTCATCCCAGGGCGCACGCCAACAGGCACTCGGTGAGCTGCTGTCCTCTGCGACCGAAGCCTTGAAGGAAGTGGCTTCGCGCCAGTTGCGCTCCGAGGGTGGGGTGCGTGGCCTGTTCAAACGTCGCGCCAGCGACAGCAGCAATTACGATCATTTCCTGGAGCTGTTCACCAACCTCGTGCACCGCCTGGTGGACCATATCGATGTCATCAATGGCTCCCAGGTGCGCAGCAAGGCCCTGCGCGATGCCCTGCCCACCATCACGGTGGTGGATCAGGCGCAGGCCCTGATGCGCGAAGTTACCCGCGAGATGGACAGTATCGACAGCCGGATCCGTCAAGAGCGTCTGCAAACCAGCGACTTCCTCGACACCCTGCGAGAGCGCCTGGGCGGTTTTGAAGAGCTGGTGGTCGATGTGACACGCGGCGGTGAGCGCTCTGTCGAACGGTCGGAGTCGTTACAGACGCAGGTAGCGGCCGATGTTGACGTGCTCGGTACAGCCAGCCGCAGCGGCGACATGGAGGCCATGCGCCAGGCCTTCGAGGAAACCCTGCAGAACATTTCGCGCCACATGGCCGAGCACGTTGAAGCCGAGCGCCAGCAACACATGGAGGCCCAGGCAAAGGTCGATGCGCTCTCCGAGCAGCTGACTCGGCTGGAGACCGAGGCCGAGCTACTGCGCACGGAGATCCGCAACAAAACGGATCTGGCGATCAAGGATCAATTGACGGGAGTCTATAACCGCAACGGCTTCGATGAGCGGGCAGCAGAGTTGTTTGCACGCTGGCAGCGCAATCGTGCGAAGCTTTCAATCGTGTTTGTCGATTGCAACAAGTTCAAGGAAATCAATGATACCTATGGCCATGCAGCCGGGGATCTGGTGTTGGTGAAGGTGGCGGATATTCTGCAGTCCCGGGCACGTGTGACCGATGTGGTGTGCCGGTTTGGCGGTGACGAGTTTGTGATTCTGCTGCCCGACACCGGCCCGGAAGGCGCCGAGACCTATGCCGCCAGTGCCTTCAATGCAGTGTTGGATGCCGGCTTCAATGACAACGGCAAGCCACTGGATGTGTCAATTTCCCTGGGCATTACAGCCCTGAAGGAAGAAGACACGCTGGACGCGGCCCTGGCGCGTGCCGACGAGGCGATGTATGAAGCGAAAGCCAAACAGGGCGTTCGCGTCGCAAAACGGGTCTGACCCCCCTCCATTCAAACGCCAAACACTGTCGCTCCAGACAGCGTCTCAATCCCGATACGACTCGATGCCCGGGCAGGAACACACCAGGTTCCTGTCCCCATACACATTGTCGACCCGGTTCACCGGCGGCCAGTACTTGCTGCGGCGCAGGGAGGCAATCGGGAATGCGGCCTGTTCGCGGCTGTAGCCGTGCTCCCACTGTTCCGCGGTAACGTCCAGCAGGGTGTGGGGCGCATTGCGCAGGGGATTGTCCTCGGCATCCAGGCGGCCTTCCTGCACCGCGCGGATTTCCTCGCGGATGACGATCATGGCGTCGCAAAAGCGATCCAGCTCCGCTAGGGATTCCGATTCCGTCGGCTCGATCATCAGCGTGCCCGCCACCGGGAACGACATGGTCGGGGCGTGGAAGCCGAAGTCCACCAGGCGCTTGGCGATGTCTTCCTCGCTGATGCCGCTGGCCTCCTTCAGCGGCCGGATGTCGACAATGCACTCGTGCGCCACGGTGCCGTTGCGGCCGGTGTAGAGCACCGGGTAGTGGTCCTTGAGGCGGTGGGCGATGTAGTTGGCGCTGAGGATCGCGACCCGGGTCGCCTGGGTCAGGCCCTCGGCGCCCATCAGGGCGATATAGGCCCAGGAAATCGGCAGGATCGAGGCGCTGCCCCAGGGCGCGGCGGAGACCACGTCGTTGCTCTCCGGCAGGCCCGGCAGCGGCACCAGCGGGTGCGAGGGCAGGAACGGTTGCAGGTGGGCGCCGACGCCGATCGGGCCCATGCCCGGGCCGCCGCCACCGTGGGGAATGCAGAAGGTTTTGTGCAGGTTCAGGTGCGACACGTCGGCACCGAATCTGCCGGGCGAGGCCAGCCCCACCAGGGCATTGAGGTTGGCGCCGTCGACATAGACCTGGCCGCCGTGGCGATGGACGATGTCACAGACGTCCACCACGGTTTCCTCGAACACGCCGTGGGTGGAGGGGTAGGTGATCATGATCGCCGCCAGTTCGTTGCTGTACTTGCCGGCCTTGGCCTCCAGGTCCACCAGGTCCACATTGCCCTGGCTGTCACATTCCACAATGACTACCCGCATGCCCGCGAGTGCCGCGCTGGCCGGGTTGGTGCCGTGCGCGGAGGAGGGGATCAGGCAGACGTCGCGCTGCGGGTCGCCGCGGCTTTCGTGATAGCGGCGGATCGCCAGCAGGCCGGCGTACTCACCCTGGGAACCGGCATTGGGCTGCAGGGAAATGGCGTCGTAGCCGGTGCACTGCTGCAGCATGTGCTCCAGCTCCGCCAGCAGTTGCTGGTAGCCCTCGGTCTGTTCCGCCGGCGCAAACGGGTGCATGCCGGCAAATCCGGGCCAGGTGATCGCCAGCATTTCACTGGTGGCGTTGAGTTTCATGGTGCAGCTGCCGAGCGGGATCATGGCGCGGTTGAGGGCGATGTCCCGGTCCTCCAGCCGGCGCATGTAGCGCAGCATTTCGGTCTCGGAATGGTATTCACTGAACAGTGGATGCTGCAGGTAGTCCACCTCGCGCTGCAGGGCGGCGGGAATGCCGTCCACGGCGTCGTCCCGCTCGCGACAGCTGACTGTCGTCGCGCTGCCGGTGATCACTGCCAATAGCTGGTCGACATCTTCCGCCGTGGTGGTTTCGTCCAGGGCAATGCCAATCTGCCCGCTGCCGATGATGCGCAGGTTCATGCCCGCGGCCAGGGCGCGCTCGACAATGGCCGCCTGCTCGCCGCCGACATCCAGGGTCAGGGTGTCGAAAAACTGTGCATTCAGGGGCCGGAGGCCCGCCGCTTGCAGCCCTGCCGCCAGCAGCCCGGTCAGGCGCTGCACCCGCTCGGCAATGCGGCGCAGGCCGCCGGGACCGTGATACATGGCATAGAAGGCGGCCATGATGGAGAGCAGGGCCTGGGCGGTGCAGATGTTGCTGGTGGCTTTCTCCCGGCGAATATGCTGTTCCCGGGTCTGCATCGCCATGCGCAGGGCCTCGTTGCCATGGCGGTCGATGGAGACGCCGATGATGCGCCCGGGAGTGGAACGCTTGTAGGCGTCGCGGGTGGCGAAGAAAGCGGCGTGCGGGCCGCCAAAACCCATCGGCACGCCAAAGCGCTGGGAATTGCCGACCACGACATCGGCACCCTGGGCGCCCGGCGACTGCAGCAGCAGCAGGGAGAGGATATCGGCGGCCACGGTCACCAGGGTACCGGCGTCGTGGGCGCGGGCAATCAGCGGCTGCAGGTCGCGAACGTGGCCCCAGGTGCCGGGGTACTGCAGCAGCAGGCCAAAGGCCTCGGTGCTGCCCACTAGCTGCTCGGGATCGCCCACCACCACCTCGATATCCAGCGCCTCGGCACGGGTGCGGACCACGGCGATGGTTTGCGGGTGGCAGTCCTCGGCGACCAGGAAACAGCTGCTGCGGTTTTTCTTGTTGACACGCTGCAGCAGGGTCATGGCCTCCGCCGCGGCAGTGCCTTCGTCCAGCATGGAGGCGTTGGCCAGCTCCATCCCGGTCAGGTCCATGATCACCTGCTGGAAGGTCAGCAGCGCTTCCAGTCGGCCCTGGGAGATCTCCGGCTGGTAGGGCGTGTAGGCGGTATACCAGCCCGGGTTTTCCAGCACATTGCGCTGGATCACGGCGGGGGTATAAGTGTCGTGGTAGCCGGTGCCGATATAGGATTTCAGTACCCGGTTCTTGCCGGCGATGGCTTGCAGCCGCGCGATCACCGCCTGCTCGGTCTGCGCCGGCGCCAGGTCCATGGGCTGCTGGTTGCGAATACCCGCCGGCACCGTGGCATCAATCAGGGCATCCAGGCTGTCGTAACCCAGGGTGCGCGCCATCTCCGCCTGCTGCTGCGGCGTGGGTCCGATGTGGCGGCCAATGAATTCCTGGTGATGTTCCAGTTGCGGCAGGGAAGGGCGCTTCATGGGGGCTCCGGGGCGTTGGCTTGAGCTGGGCAGGGAGAGGTCTTGAGCAGGCGCGAATGTTAGCAGCCGCGCCCCGCAGCGGCAATCAACTGTACGCCTTCTGACCAGTCTGGCACACTGCCGGGTTGTCCCTCCCGACTCAGAGCAAGGAATCTTCATGGAACTGGTGACACCCGAGGCGTTGGGCCTCCACAGCGGCCAGCTGGGCCGCATTGGCGAGCACCTGCGGCAGCAGTATCTCGAACCCGGCAAGCTGCCCGGCAGCATCACCCTGGTGGCCCGTCACGGCCAGGCCTGCCTGCTGGACATCGCCGGCCAGCGCGATCTCGAGCGCGGCACGCCGATGACCGCCGACACCATTTTCCGCCTCTATTCCATGAGCAAACCGATTACCTCGGTCGCGTTGATGACCCTGTTCGAGCGCGGCCTGTTTGCGCTGGATGACCCGGTACACCGCTATATCCCGTCCTGGCGCCAGCTCGCGGTGCGCAAGGCCGGTGCCTTTCCGCTGTTCGAAACCGTGCCCTGCGAGCGGCCCATGACCATCCGCGACCTGCTGCGCCATACCTCGGGGCTGACCTACGATTTCCTCCGCGAGAGCAACATCGACTACGCCTACCGCAAGCTGCAGATCGGCAACCCGGCGCCGGGCTATACCCTGCAGGACATGGTCGATCAGCTGGCCCAGCTGCCGCTGGAGTTCTCTCCGGGCGATAGCTGGAATTACTCCCTGGCGACGGATGTAGTGGGCCACCTGATCGAGGTGCTCAGCGGCCAGTCCCTGCCCGATTATTTGCAGCAGAGCCTGTTCGAGCCCCTGGGCATGGTCGATACCGCGTTCAACATCGCGCCGGACAAGGTGGACCGGCTTGCCTCCTGCTACGAGCGCGATGCTGCCAAGAAACTGGTCCTCAACGACGACGGCCAGGACAGCCGGTTCCGCGACCGGGTGTTCTGGTCTGGCGGCGGCGGCTTGCTGTCCACGGTGCCCGACTACTACCGCTTCTGCCAGATGCTGCTCGGTGGCGGCACCCTCGACGGCCAGCGGGTGATCGGTTCCCGCACCCTGGAGTACATGACCGCCAATCACCTGCCCGGGGGTGTGGACCTGGCCGCCATCGCCATGGGCAATTTCAGCGAAACCCAGTACGAGGGGGTCGGTTTCGGGCTCGGTTTCGCCAGCAAGATCGACCCGGTGAAGAATGGCAATCCCGCCTCCCACGGCAGCTTTTTCTGGGGTGGTCTCGCCAGCACGCTGTTCTGGGTGGATCCCGCGGAAGAACTGGTGGTGATCTTCATGACCCAGTTGATGCCCTCCAGTACGTTCAACCTGCGCGGTCAGCTGGAAGCACTGGTATACGCCGCGCTGGACTGAGCAGGGGGCGCTGCGCTAGGCTCCGGGAGGCCTGATAACAATAACCGTATCCCGGAGGTTTGCATGAGTCCTCTTCGCACCGTTTCCGCGCTGGCGCTGGTCACCCTGCTGGCAGCCTGTTCCGACAGCAGTGATGCGCCGCCAATGGTGCCGGAACCGCCGCCACCCCCGATCAGCATCGCCACCCCGAACGCGGATCGCTGCGAAATGCTGGACGCGGACAACTGCATGTTCCCCTGGCCCAGCGATGTCTTTACCGTTGCCGACGAAGCGCTGGACACTGGCAGACGGGTCAACCTGAATCGGGAGTCGATGCCCGCCAACAAACGCGGTGAGCGCGTCGATCCCGCCGAGTGGAACCGCAACGACGGTTTTTCCCCCTCGCAGATGATTCTGGCCCAGGTGCCCGGCGTCGACCTGGAGCAGACCGGGGCGCCACCCATCACCGACCTGTCGCAGTCCCTGCAGCCGGATTCCCCGGTGGTGGTGATTCGCGCCAGCACCGGCGAGCAGCACCTGGTGTTTGCGGAACTCGATGCCAACACCGACGACCCGGCCGAGCAGACCCTGATTATCCGGCCCATGGACCAGTTCGAGCGTGGCGAGCGCTATATCGTCGCCCTGCGCAATCTGCGCAATGCCGAGGGGGAGCTGATCGAGGCACCCGAAGTATTCCGCGCCTTCCGCGACGCCACCATCACCGACAACGATGCCATCGAAGCCCGTCGCCCCGACATGGATGCCCTGTTCGGGACCCTGGAGGAGGCGGGCATCGCCCGCGACGAGTTGTACCTGGCCTGGGATTTCACCGTCGCCAGCGTGCGCAACATTACCGAGCGCATTCTGCATATCCGCGATGAGGCCTTTGCCGACCTCGGCGGGGCTGCGCCCACGTACAACATCGACAGCATTATTGACTTCGCCCCCTGCGACGAGACCGGCTGCGCCGAGGGCCAGGACGAACAGATCGCCCGGGAAGTGGCGGGTACCTTCCAGGTCCCGAATTTCCTGGACTCCGGGGATGGTGCGCCGGGCTCGGCCTTTTACTACGCCGAGCCCAATGACGGCCTGCCCGACCGGCTCAATGGCAACAATCTGTTTGCCGCCAATTTTGTCTGTCGCATTCCGCGTTCGGTGGCGGAGGATTTTGATGCCCCGCCGCTGGCGGTCGCCCGGCCTTCCCTCTACGGTCACGGCCTGCTGGGCAGCGTCAACGAGGTCCGCGGCGGCACCCGCCAGAATGTTGACATCATGGCGCTGGACCACGAAATGATGTTCTGTGCCACCGAATGGGCCGGCTTTGCCGGTGCCGATGTGGGTTTCGCGATCGAGGTCCTGCAGGACTTCAGCCTGATGCAGGCCTTTTTCGACCGCCAGCAGCAGGGCCTGCTGAATTTCATGTTCCTGGCGCGCCTGCTCAAGAGTGACGCCGGCTTTGTCGCGGATCCGGCGTTCCGGGCCGGCGGGGTGCCCGTATTCGACAACAGCAGCGTGTTCTACGACGGCAACAGCCAGGGCGGCATCCTCGGTGGCGCGCTGATGGGCGTGATCCAGGATGTGACCCGGGGCGTCCTGGGTGTACCGGGCATGTCCTACAGCTTCCTGCTGCGACGCAGCATTGACTTCGATGCCTTCACCCCCTTCTTCAGCGGCAGCGGTACCGGGGACAATGGCGGCGGCTATCCATCTATCAAGGACCAGAGCTTCCTGCTGTCCATGGCCCAGATGCTCTGGGACCGGGCCGAGTCCAGCGGCTATGTCACCCACATTGAGCGCGAGCCGCTGCCCAATACCCCGCAGCACGCGGTACTGCTGCAGGTGGCCTACGGCGATCACCAGGTCAGTATGTGGTCGGCAGAGTTCATGGCCCGCAGCATCGGCGCCCGGCTGCGCATTCCCGCGGTGGAGACCGGCCGCCACCCGGACAGCAATCCCTACTTCGCCCTGGAGGCGGTGCCGACGGGGGAGTTCACCGGGTCGGTGCTGACGATCTGGGACGACGGCCCCGTCGATGGCGGTGCCCTCGAAGGGGGCACGGCGCCGCCGCCGGTGACCAACACAGCGCCCTTCGAGCCGGACTTTGGCGATGATCCCCACAGCCTGCCTCGGCGTGAACCCGCGGCACAAGCGCAGAAATCAGCCTTCCTGCGCCCGGACGGGGAGGGACGGTTCGTGGATACCTGTGCCCCCGAGCTGCCCTGTACCACCAACGGCTACAGTCCGGGAGGTTGAACCGGGAGCCAACAAACGCAAATAATTCCCATTGAGCATTGTAAATACGAATACTTCTCACTAATATCCCCTCCCAACATCAAGTTCACCTTTGGGAGGGGATACAATGCAACGCACACTTATGGCGGTCGCTGTCGCCGTGGCACTACAGGGCACCTGTGCAAGTGCCCAGAGCCTGGAAGAAATCACTATTCTGGGCGACCGGGAACAGGTGAGGAACCTGCCGGGTTCGGCTGCTCTGGTCGACGCTGAACAGATTCGGATCGAAGCGGCGAATGACATCAACCAGTTGCTGAAAACGGTGCCTGGCATCTACATCCAGGAAGAGGATGGGTACGGTTTGCGCCCCAATATCGGTATTCGCGGGGCCACCTCGGAGCGTGCCTCCAAGATTACCCTGCTTGAGGACGGGGTCATGATAGCCCCCGCGCCCTATTCCAATCCCGCAGCCTATTATTTCCCCACGACCTTGCGCATGTCTTCCCTGGAAGTGCTCAAGGGTGCGCCACTGCTGCGTTACGGCCCCCAGACCACCGGCGGCGTGGTGAACATGATCTCCACCCCGATTCCACAGGAGAGCGCGGGCAGCCTGAGGCTGCGCGCGGGCGAGAACGGCGAAGGCGACCTGCTGGCCAATTACGGCGCCCGTGCCGGGGACTTCGGTTTCCTGATCGAAACCGCACAGCGTCGCAGCGACGGTTTCAAGGATATCGACCGCAGCAGTCGTGATTCCGGCTACGATATCTCCGACTATGTGCTCAAACTGGGTTGGGAAACTGAGCGGCAGAGCCTGTTGTTCAAGGCCCAGTATTCTGAAGAAACCTCCGATGAAACCTACCTGGGTCTTACCGACGCCGATTTCGCCCGCGACGAGAACCGCCGCTATGGCCTGTCCAGCATCGACGAGATGGACAATGATCACCAGGGCTACAACCTGACCTATCGCCTGGCGCTGTCTGAGCAGGTAAAAGCGACTGCCATCGCCTACCACAACGACTTTGCCCGCAACTGGTTCAAGCTCAGCGGCGGAGGCAGCCTGATTGCCGCAGCCAATGCCGGCGATGCCTTTGCCCAGGGTGTTCTGGACGGCACCGAAGATTTCGCCGGACTGAAGTACAAGAACAATAACCGCGAGTACGAATCCCGCGGCGTGGAGCTGAATTTTGACCTCGACCTGGGTGCGCACCAGCTTGCCATCGGTGGCCGCAGCCACCGGGACGAGATGGAACGCTACCAGCCACAGGATATCTATGACCAGATTGACGGCGAACTGATCCTTGTCGGTGAAATACTGCCTACCGGAGGCGACAACCGGTTTGAAAAGGCTGATGCGCTCAGTTTCTGGGCTATCGACAGCTGGCAGGCAACCAGCGCCCTCAACGTCAATCTGGCCCTGCGCTACGAGGACGTGGAATCGCTGCGCCGGCAGTACAGCGACCCGGAACGGCTGGCCGCCCCCAGCGTGCGCGGCAACGACAGCAGCGAATGGCTGCCTGGCGCATCCCTGGTCTATGACCTGAACCCGAACTGGCAGCTGCTGGCGGGTGTGCACAAGGGCTTCTCGCCCCTGGGAGGCGGAGCGACGGCAAACGAAGATCCGGAGACCAGCGTCAATTGGGAGGCGGGGCTGCGCTATGAGGGCAGCTGGTTTGTCGAGGCCATCGGTTTCTACAGCGATTTCGACAACAAGGCGGAAAACTGCTCCAACGCCAACCCCTGCAGCAACGGCGAGACGTCCGGTTCTTTCGTGACCGGTGAAGCGGTGATCCAGGGACTCGAGTTGCAGGCCGGTACGGTATTTACCCCGGGCTCACTGTCCGTGCCGCTGGACCTGATGTACACCTATACCGACGCCACGATCAGCAAGGACAATGCACCGCTGGGCTTCAGTGACGGGGACCGGCTGGCCTCCGTGCCGGAGAACACCTTCAGCCTGCGGCTGGGGCTGGAGACGCAGGCCGGCTGGAACAACTATGCCGTGGTCAAGTACGTCGACGAGTTGTGCATGAGCATCGGCTGCAACAACGATGGCGACCGCTTCAACCGCAGCGAGGATCTGTGGGTTGTCGACGCCATCAGTCGCTATGCCCTGAGCGACAACATGACAGCCTACCTGCGGGTGGAGAACCTGTTTGACGAGCAGGCCATCGTCTCCCGTCTCCCCGACGGGGCGCGGCCGAACAAGCCGAGGACTGCTTCAGTGGGCTTCGAGTGGAATTTCTGAGTAGCGAATGCCGGTAATGTAAAAGCCCCGCTCCCCGGCGGGGCTTTGCACCGTCACTTCATCGTCGAGGCGCTTGCCCAGCAGGGCGCGCGCCAGCGGTGAATCCATGCTCAGCTTGCCCGCGGCGAGGTCGAACTCGTCCGGGCCGACGATGCGGTAACAGCGCTCGTTGCCGTCGTCATCCTCCAGCGTCACCCAGGCCCCGAAGAAGACCTTGCCGGTATCCGCCGGGGCCCGGTCCACCACCGTCAGTTCCTCCAGCCGCTTGCTGAGGAAGCGCACCCGTGAGTCGATCTCCCGCAGGCGGCGCTTGCCGTAGATGTAGTCGCCGTTTTCCGAGCGGTCGCCGTTCTTGGCGGCCTCGTGCACCACGTCGGTGACCTGCGGCCGCTCCACTTTCCACAGCTGGTGCAACTCCTGCCGCAGGACGCGCTCCCCTTCGGGAGTGATGTAGGCCGAGCCGCGGCCACGGGGAGGACGGTATCTGCTCATGGCGCGTATTCTAGCGGCGCCCGATTCAGTACACTAGCCGGCATTGCTACCCGGGAGGCAAAATGACGAAGACGCTGAAATCACTGTTCGCCGGGGTCGCCATGGCTGGACTGTCTCTGCATGCGAGCGCAGCCTGCGTGGACCTGCAGGGGCAGCTGCAGCAGGGCGGACTGGTGTGGGGCCAGGCGGCCCCCGCTACTGCGGTCAGCCTCGATGGCCAGGCGCTGGACGTACTGGCGGACGGCACCTTCATCGCCGGCTTTGGTCGCGACGCGCCAGCGACGGCAGAACTTGTGGTAGGTGAGTGTCGGCAGAACCTGACCGTGGCCAGCCGCGAGTACAATATCCAGCGGGTGGAAGGCGTACCCCAGCAGACCGTGACGCCGCCGCCGGAAGTGCTGGAGCGCATCGCCCGCGAACGCAAACTGGTCAATGCCGCCAAGGCTCGCCGACTGGCGCGGCCCGACCTGCTGGCGGAGGCGCTGGCTGGCTTCAGCTGGCCGGTGGAGGGGCGCATATCGGGGGTCTATGGCAGTCAGCGGGTCTACAACGGCACTCCCGGCAACCCGCACTACGGCGTCGACGTCGCGGTGCCCACCGGCACCATCGTGCGCGCTCCCGCTGCCGGGGTGGTGACGCTGGCGGAGCCGGACCTGTTCTACTCCGGCGGTACCATCATCCTCGACCACGGCTACCGCCTGTCATCCTCCTTCCTGCACCTGAGCAAGGTGCGGGTGGCGGTAGGTGACGAGGTACAGACCGGGGACATCATCGGCGAGGTGGGCGCCACCGGCCGCGCCACCGGTCCGCACCTGGACTGGCGCATGGCCTGGCGCAACGAGCGTATCGACCCCCAGTTCCTGGTGCCGCCCATGCCGCAGCCGGCGGCGACTGCGGGTTCCTGATGACAGCCTGCTGAGGCCGGCATGTTGCGGCCGGCAAAAATCCGTATAATGCAGCCCCTTCAAAACCCTCAGGACCTGCCATGATCGACGACAAACTGCTGAGTATCCTGGTGTGCCCGGTGACCAAGGCGCCGCTGGAATACGACAAGGACAAGCAAGAGCTGATCTGCAAGGCCAGCGGCCTGGCGTATCCGGTGCGCGACGGTATTCCGGTGATGCTGGAAAGCGAGGCACGGCAGCTGACTGCGGACGAGAAACTGGGGTAAAGCATGACCGACACCATTTTTGGCAAGATTGTCAGCGGCGAGATTCCCGCCGAGTTCCTCTACGAGGATGAGCACTGCGTCGCCATCAACGACATCAATCCCCAGGCCCCGGTGCATGTGCTGGTCATCCCGAAGCGGGCCATTGCCCGGCTGGTGGATGCCCAGGCGGATGACCAGGCCCTGCTGGGGCATCTCATGCTGGCGGCGGGCAAGATCGCCGCGCAGCTGGGCGTGGACGACGCCTTCCGCCTGATCGTCAACAACGGTGCCGGCGCCGGCCAGACCGTATTCCACCTGCACCTGCATATCCTCGCGGGCCGCGGTTTTGCTGAAGGACAGATGGCAGGATTCAAATGAAGACAGGTGACCTGCGCGAAGCTTTCCTGGCCTATTTCGAGAGCCAGGGACACACCCGGGTACCCAGCAGTTCGCTGGTGCCGGGCAATGATCCCACCCTGCTGTTCACCAATGCGGGGATGAACCAGTTCAAGGACACCTTCCTCGGCACCGACCCGCGCCCCTATGTGCGCGCGGCCAGCAGCCAGCGCTGCGTGCGTGCCGGCGGCAAGCACAATGACCTGGAAAACGTCGGCTACACCGCCCGTCACCACACTTTTTTCGAGATGCTGGGCAACTTCAGCTTCGGCGACTACTTCAAGCGCGAGGCGATCCAGTTCGCCTGGAGCTTCCTCACCGAAACCCTGGGTCTGCCAGCGGAGCGCCTGTGGGTCACGGTGCACGTGTCCGACGATGAAGCCGCGGATATCTGGCTGCAGGAAATGGGCGTCAGCGCCGAGCGTTTCTCGCGCCTGGACGAAGACAACTTCTGGCAGATGGGCGACACCGGCCCCTGCGGCCCCTGCTCGGAAATCTTCTACGACCACGGCCCGGACGTGCCCGGTGGCCCGCCCGGCAGCGAGGGCGATGACCTCGACCGCTACATCGAGATCTGGAACCTGGTATTCATGCAGTTCAACCGCGACGCCAGCGGCGAGCTGCAGCCCCTGCCCAAGCCCTCGGTGGACACCGGCATGGGCCTGGAGCGCATTGCCGCGGTGATGCAGGGCGTGCACAGCAATTACGAGATCGACCTGTTCCAGGCCCTGATCCGGGCGGTCGCAACGCTGCTCAAGGTGGACGACCTGGAACACAATTCCCTGCGGGTGATTGCGGACCATATCCGCTCCTGTGCCTTTCTCATTGTCGACGGCGTGCTGCCGGGCAACGAGGGCCGGGGCTACGTGCTGCGCCGCATCATCCGCCGCGCCATTCGCCACGGCAACAAGCTGGGCGCGACTGCACCGTTCTTCCACCAGCTGGTGGCGACCTTGACGGTGGAGATGGGTGAGGCCTACCCGGAGCTGGTAAAGCTGCAGCCGCAGGTGGAAAAAGCCCTGCTGGCGGAAGAAGAGCAGTTCGCCAAGACCCTGGACAACGGCCTGCAGATCCTGCAGGACGCGCTGGCGAATATCAGCGGCGACGAAATCCCCGGCGAGGTCGTGTTCAAGCTCTACGACACCTACGGCTTCCCGGTCGATCTCACCAACGATATCGCCCGTGAGCGCGGCCTGGCACTGGACATGGCGGGCTACGAGGCCGCCATGGCGGCCCAGCGCAGCCGCTCCCAGGAGAGCGGCAGCTTCCGGGTGGACTACAACGCCGTCCTGACCCTGGAAGGCAGCACCGAATTCACCGGCTATGACAGCCTGCAAGGGGAGGGCACCGTCACCGCGCTGCTCTGCGATGGCGCCGAAGTGGAGGCGCTCAGCGCTGACCAGCAGGGCGTGGTGGTGCTCGACCGCACCCCGTTCTACGCCGAGTCCGGTGGCCAGGTCGGCGACAGCGGCTATCTGCAGGCGCCCGGTCTGCGCCTGGACGTCGCGGATACCAGCAAGGTCCAGAGCCAGCACCTGCACCATGTCAAGGTGCTCGAAGGCACGGTGCGGGTCGGTGACACCCTGCGGGCCCAGGTGGACGCCAGCGTGCGCCAGCGTACCCGCCTCAATCACTCTGCCACCCACCTGATGCATGCGGCCCTGCGCCGCGTTCTCGGCGAGCACGTGACCCAGAAAGGCTCGCTGGTGGACTCCGAGCGCCTGCGCTTCGACTTTTCCCATTTCGAGGCGGTGACCGCCGCGGAACTGGCGGAGATCGAGCGCCAGGTCAATGCCCAGATTCGCGCCAATACCCCGGTGACCACCCGCCTGATGGCCATGGACGAGGCCATGGCCGCCGGCGCCATGGCCCTGTTCGGGGAGAAGTACGGTGAAGAGGTGCGCGTCCTCAGCATGGGCGAGGACGACTACTCGGTGGAACTCTGCGGCGGTACCCACGTCGACCGCACCGGCGATATCGGCCTGTTCCGCATCATCTCCGAATCCGGCATTGCCGCCGGCGTGCGCCGCATCGAGGCGGTCACCGGCGCCGGCGCCCTGGAGGCCATCGCCCACACCGAGGCCCAGCTGGATGCGGTGTGCGAGGTGATCAAGGCCAGCCGCGATACCGCCGCTGCCCGGGTCGGCGCCCTGCGCGCGGAGAATCGCGAGCTGGAGAAGGAGCTGGCGCGGCTGAAGCAGAAACTGGCGACCGCCGCCGGCGGTGATCTCACTGCCAGCGCGGTCGAAGTCGCCGGGGTCAAGGTGCTGGCGGCGACCGTCGACGGTGCCGATGCCAAATCCCTGCGCGACACACTCGACCAGTGCCGCAACAAGCTGGGCAGCAGCGTGCTGCTGCTGGCGGCGGTTGACGGCGACAAGGTGGCCCTGGTGGCCGGGGTCAGCAAGGACCTGACCGACCGGGTCAAGGCCGGTGACCTGATGCGCGAATTTGCCGGCCGCCTCGGCGGCAAGGGTGGCGGCCGCCCGGACATGGCCCAGGGTGGTGGCAGCGATGTCGCCGGTCTGGAGGCGGCACTGCAGGCAGTTCCGGACTGGGTGGCGGCAGCACTGGGCCAGCCCGCCTGACATGAGCCTGATCGTACAGAAGTTCGGCGGCACCTCGGTCGGCGGCATTGAGCGCATTGAGCAGGTTGCCGACAAGGTGGCCCGCTTTCATGCCGAGGGTCATCAGCTGGTGGTGGTGGTGTCCGCGATGAGCGGCGAGACCAACCGCCTGCTGGGCCTGGCCCAGGCAATCCAGGAGCAGCCGCTGCCGCGGGAGCTGGATGTACTGCTCGCCACCGGCGAGCAGGTGACCACCGCGCTGCTGAGCATGGCGCTGGGCAAGCGCGGCATTGCCGCGAAATCCTACACCGGCAGCCAGGTGCGGATTCTCACCGACGACGCCCACACCAAGGCCCGCATCCGCGAGATCGACAACCTCCGCCTGCACGCGGACCTCGACGCCGGCAAGGTGCTGGTGGTCGCCGGCTTCCAGGGCGTGGACGAGAACGGCAACATCACCACCCTGGGCCGGGGCGGTTCCGACACCACCGCGGTGGCGCTGGCGGCGGCCCTGAAAGCCGACGAATGCCAGATCTACACCGACGTCGACGGCGTCTACACCACCGATCCCCGGGTCGTCGATGGCGCCCGGCGCCTGGACCGGATTACCTTCGAGGAAATGCTGGAAATGGCCAGCATGGGTTCCAGGGTACTGCAGATCCGGGCGGTGGAATTTGCCGGCAAGTATCATGTGCCCCTGCGGGTGCTGCACAGTTTCGAGGAAGGCCCCGGCACCCTGATCACCCTGGAGGACGCGTCACAGATGGAAACCCCGACCATAGCGGGCATCGCCTTCAACCGCGATGAAGCCAAACTCACCGTGCTCGGTATCCCCGACATGCCCGGCGTTGCCTACCGTATTCTCGGCCCCATCGGCGAGGCCAACA
Source organism: uncultured Haliea sp. (assembly GCA_963974125.1). GTDB lineage: Bacteria > Pseudomonadota > Gammaproteobacteria > Pseudomonadales > Halieaceae > Haliea. The sequence goes on from CAXBCH010000050.1 coordinate 18,118, forward strand.
TCGAAGTGGATGTCATTGTCCAGAACGTGGCCGAGGACAACAGCACCGACCTCACCTTTACGGTCGGCCGCGCGGATCTGCCCCGGGCCCGCGCAGTGCTGGAGAAAATCGCCGCCGAGCTCAATGCCCGTGAAGTCCGCGCCGACAGCAAGATTGCCAAGGTGTCGGTGGTGGGCGTAGGCATGCGCTCCCACGCCGGGGTGGCCAGCCAGATGTTCCAGGCGCTGGCGGAGGTGGGCATCAATATCCAGATGATCACGACCTCGGAAATCAAGATTTCGGTTATCATCGAGGAAAAGTTCATGGAACTGGCGGTGCGGGCGCTGCACTCTTCTTTCGGCCTGGACCGGGAACCCGCGGACGAAAGCGCTGCCTGAGCCTTTGGCGCGGTTGCGTTTTTACAGATCTGAACTAAAACTATCAGAGACCCGGGCGCAAGGCAGGCGCTGTTCGGCTCAAGCTGGCCGGACAACAGGAGGCAAGGACCGATGCTTATATTGACTCGCAGAGTAGGTGAATCCCTCATGGTCGGTGATGACATCACCATCACTGTGCTGGGCGTGAAGGGAAATCAGGTGCGCATCGGCGTCAACGCACCCAAGGATGTCGCCGTGCACCGCGAGGAAATCTATAATCGCATCCAGGGCGGAGAAGAGCCCCCGCCACCTGAGGGAGAGTCGGGCCACTGAGTCCCTGAACACAATGCGCATATTTTCTGTCCTTGTCAGCGGCGTCTGTCTGCTCGCCCTGGCGGGGTGTGAACCCTCCACCGAGTCCGGGATCGCCGGTTCCAAATACCGCGCAGAGATCATTCGCACCAGCTTTGGCGTTGCCCATGTCACCGCGGACGATTTCGGCAGCCTCGGTTACGGTGAAGGCTACGCCGCCGCAGAAGACCACGTCTGCAACATCTCCCACTCCCTGCTCCAGGCCCGCGGTGACCTTGCCCGCCATTTTGGTGCCGGGGAGGACGACCAGCACATCGCCAGTGACGCGGTGGTCCGGGCCCTGGATATTCGCAGCCAGGCACTGTCCGCGCTGCGCCAGCAGGATCGCGACTCCCTCGACTGGCTGCGCGGCTATGCCGATGGCTACAATCGCTATCTTTCCTCGGTGCAGGGCAACCGTGTCGGTTCCTGGTGTGACGGTGCGGAGTGGCTACAGGCCATCACCGACCTCGACCTGATGGCGCGCATGGTACTGGTGGCCCAGACCCTGCCGCGGATGGCGGGCGCGATTGTCGCGGCCCAGCCGCCGCCTGTCGGTACCGCGCCGGTCGACGCTGCGTCGATTGATGCTGCGGCGGCCGATGCTGCGGCGGTCGATACCGCGGTGGACGCACAGCGCCTGGCGCGAGCCGCGGACGCTGCCGCCCTGGACGGCATGGGGTCCAATGCCTGGGCCTTTGGCAAGGCCCGTACCGGCAACGGGCGTGGTCTGCTGCTCGGCAATCCCCACTATCCCTGGTATGGCGACAACCGCTTCTGGGAAAAGCACCTGACGATTCCCGGGGTGCTGGATGTCTACGGCGTGCACTTGCTGGGGGCTCCCGGTGTTGCCATCGGCTTCACCCGCAATGTGGGCTGGAGCCATACCGTCTCGGCCAGCCAGCGCGTGGTCTATTACGAACTGCAGCTGGTGCCGGGAAAACCCACCCACTACTACTATGATGGCGGCGAACGTGCCCTGCGCCAGGTGCAGGTGTCCGTTCCGGTCAGGCAGGATGACGGCAGCCTCGCCAGTCAGGACCACAGCCTGTATTTCAGCCACTACGGCCCGGTGCTGACCCTGCCCGACATGCCCTGGACCGGGAGCACAGCCTTCACCGCCCGCGACGCCAACGCCGGCAACTACAGCCTGCTGGGCCAGTGGCGGGCGATGAACCAGGCGCAGGACATGGATGCCTTCATCGACGCCCACCGGCAGTGGAATGCCATGCCCTGGGTCAACACCATCGCCGCCAGCGCCGACGGCCGGGCGCTGTATATCGACAACTCTACCGTTGGTGATCTGAGCGAGGAAGCCATCGCTCTCTGGCGCCAGCGTCTGGCGGAGGACGAGCTGACGGCACAGGTCTACGAGGAGCGCGGCTTTGTGCTGCTGGATGGCAGCGACAGCCGTTTCGAGTGGCAGAATAACAGCGGCGCCCCCATTGCCGGCACCGTACCGTTCGAGCGCCGGCCCATGCTGGAGCGGACGGACTATGTCTTCAACGCCAACGACAGCTACTGGCTCAGCAATGCCCGGGCGCCACTGTCCGGCTATTCACCCCTGTATGGCCCCGAGGCCACCGCCCGCAGCCTGCGCACCCGCATGAACGTCAAGCTGATCGAGGCGGGCGAATTTGATATTCCGCGGATCCAGCAAGCCCTGTTCGGCAACGAGAGTCTGGCCGCCCGGCTGCTGCAGCCCGCCCTCGCGGCGGCCTGCGCCGAGGTCGAGGAACTGGCCGCGGCCTGTGCCGCCATTACCGGATTCAATGGCCACTTCGACGAAGGCAGCAGGGGAGCAGTGCTGTTCCGGGAGTGGCTGGCGGCCTACCCCTATGAAGATGGCATGCGCGCTGGCGACCTGTTCGCGGTTCCCTTCGACCCGGCGCAGCCCGTCGCCACGCCCCATACCCTGGCAGACCCGGCACTTGCCCTGCAAAAACTTGCAGAGGCGGCCGCGCTGCTTGAATCCGCGGGTTATGCGCTGGATGCGCCGCTGGGGGCAGCCCAGTTCGCCTACCGTGGCGAGCGCCGGATTCCCATCCATGGCGGCAACCGCCACGAGGGGGTCGCCAATCTGATGGTGTCGGACATTCCCGACCATCCCATCGCCCTGCTGGAGCCCACGCCAGTGGATGGCAGTCCACTGCTGACCGATGCGGGCTACCCCATCATCCACGGCAGCAGCTTCATCCTCGCCCTGACTTTCGATGATGACGGCCCCGTCGCCGAGGCCCTGCTCACCTACAGCCAGTCCGGCAACCCCGACTCGCCGCATTTCAGCGACCAGACCGACCTCTACCGCAACAAGCAGTGGCGCCCGGCCCTGTTTGAGCGCGCGGCGGTGGAAGCGGATGCGCAGTCGAGGCTGGAGCTTATCGGTCCCCGCCGCTGAGGCACGCCAGCACCGTATCGATCTGCTCCGGCGTATTGTAGATATGCGGTGACAGCCGCAGTCCCAGGGGGCGGACATCGAAGCGCACCCCGGCCTCACGGAGGCGGGCGACCACGGACTCCTGGTCCGGCAGCGCCAGCACCAGGGTGCCCCCGCGCAGGGCGGGGTCGGCGGGCGCCCGCAGGCAGGCCGGGTCCACCCTGCTCACGATCTTCCCGGTCAGCGCCATGTTGTGCTGCCTGACAGTCTCCACGCCAATGCGACTCATCAGTTCCAGGCTGTGACTGGCAACCACGTAGGGCAGAATCGACGGGGTGCCGCCCCAGAAGCGGGCGCTGCCCTCGGCGTATTCAAACCGGTTGATGTCGAACTCGAACGGCGCGCTGTGTGAGAACCAGCCGACATCCATGGGCTTCAGGTCAGTGGCGGTGTCCGGTTGCAGCCACAGGAAGCCCGCCCCGGGGCCACCGCACAGCCACTTCACGCAGGAACCCAGCACCACGTCCGCCTGCCAGGCGCGCAGGTCGATCGGGACCACGCCGGCCGATTGCGCGATGTCGACCACACTGAAAATTTCCCGGGCCCGGGTGAGGCGGGTGATGTCAGCGACCGGAATCAGCTTGCCGGAGTTGAAGTGGGCGTGGGTCAGCAGCACGCAGTGCACGTCCGGTGCCAGCGCGCTTTCCCAGGTTGCCAGCTGTTGCGCATCCTCCTGCGCCGGGATCATCCGGATCCGGTAGCCCAGGCGCACCGCCTGCTGCAGCACAAAGCCCACCGAGGGAAAATCGTGCTCGCAGTAGAGAATGACATTGCGCCCGGGGCGCGACGGCAGGCTGCCGATGACCTTGCCCAGGGCACTGCTGATATTGGTCTGCGGGCAGAAATTATCCGCCGCACTGTTGAATATCCCGCCCAGCGCGGTCTGGAAGCGCGCGATCGCTTCCAGCCACCGCGGCCAGGGCTCCGGGTCACCGTGTTCCCAGGGATCCAGGAAGTGCTCGCGCAGGTTGGCCTCGGTGCCGAGCGGCATGCGTCCCACCGAGTGATTCAGCAGGTAGATATCGGGGCAGGGGGCAAAGTGGTCCTGATACATGGGGGGCTCCGGCGTCTGCTTCACGGTGTCGTCGCCGACTGCTGCGCCAGGGCGCCGCGCAATCGCTGCAGGTCAGCGTGACGGCTCGGGATGTCATCCCGGTCGGCGGCGGCTCTCAAATCGCACAGTGTCCTCAGCCCCTTCAGCAGCACCGGCAGTGGTGGTCCGCTGGCACTGAGGTCGGCCTGGTCCTGCAGGCCCGCCTGCTCCGCGGGGCGGGCAATGAACTTCTCCACCAGTTGCTCGTGGTGCTGCAGGGCGACTTCGCCATGCATGGCGCAGACCTCGAGAAAGGCACTGGCATTCTGCTGGAACCAGGGTTCGCCGGCGTGTGCATCCAGGTCCTCCAGGAAACTGTCCAGCAGGCTGCGGCGGCGCATGCAGTCGCGCAGCAGCAGCTGGTCCTCCGGGCGCATGAACAGGAACTTGTCCACCAACAGCTGCGAGTAGTAGGGATCGTCCGCCCGGCACAGTCCCAGCAGCAGGTCGATCACGTTGATACCGGCAAAGTCCCCCGCGTTGGCGCCCCGGTACTCACGCAGGCCCACCCGGTGCGGCTTGTAGTAGGGGCGAACACAGTAGAAAAAGCGGTCGATATCCAGCGCCTCGAACAGGGCCGCGTTGGAGCGTGCCACATCCTCCAGCGCGCTGCGGGCGGCCTGCAGCAGATCCAGGCTGACCGGGTGCGATACCCCCAGCGGCAGGATATGCGACAGCGCCTCCGCTGCGCGGATGTAGGCCAGTACGCCGCGGGTGTTGTAGTCCAGGAACAGGCGCTCGTCAGCGAGGCTGGTGAAGGACTTGTAGACGCCGTTGACGGCACGGTTGTGAGTCTCCAGGTGGCTGGAGGCGAAGCGGGGCACCGCTCCCAGGGACGCGCCCAGCTGCATCGCCAGCGCGGAGGCCTCGGTCAGCGGCGAGCGCTGCTCCCGGGCCGGGTCGGTGATGCCGTGGCGGCGGCAGGCCGCCATGTAGAAACCGACGTCCCCCAGCAGGTCGAAACCGTGGTCGAAGCCCTCGTCCGTATTGCCCTCCCGCAGCAGCTCGACAATGAACTCGCGCCCCTCGGCTACCAGCTGCTGCTTGATGCCGTCGCCGACACCGGTGACAGTGTCCCGCTGCTCCTGGGCGAAGTAGAGGGTCTCCAGCTCGGTATTCATGGCCCGGAAATCGTTGCGTATCCAGGCGTCGAAGGCCTGGGTCAGGGGAGTGCGCATGGTCGGCTTGATCCTGCGGGGTGTGGAAAACAGAATGGTAGCAGTGATAAAGGGATCAAACCTGCCAAAAATCGCTGCCAATTTGCTTGTGATTGGCATAATGTAGTCAAGAAACAGGTATTGATGGGTGTTTATGTCAACAATCACGGATCGAACGGATCGCGCCATTCTCCAGGCCCTGGCGGAGAACGCCCGTATCAGCAACGCCGAGCTGGCAGAGCGTGTGCATCTCACCCCCACCCCCTGCCTGCGCCGACTCCGGCGCCTGGAAGACAGCGGCATCATCCAGGGCTACACCGTGCGCCTGGACCACACGGCCCTCGGCCTGGGAATTTCAGCATTGATCTTTGTGCAGCTGGAACGCAACAGCCTCGACAACGCCAACCGCTTCGAGGCCGCCGTGCGGGAACTGCCCGAGGTCACCGAGTGCTCCGTGCTGACCGGCGGCCACGACTACCTGCTGCGAGTCACGGTAGAGGACCTCGCGCACTATGAGCGCTTCGTCAAGGAGAGCCTCGCCAGCATTCCCCAGGTGGCGAACATCGATACCCGCATCGTGCTCAAGCAGGTGCTGTCCCGGAGCATGGTGCCGCTGCCGGATGCAGCCCGCCGCTAAGCTCGATTGCCAAGGCGGGCCTTTGATTTTGCAGTCATTGTGGTATCATGCGCGCCTTCTGAAGAGGCAGCCGAGTGGCTGACCCGACGCTGGCGAAGCCAGCGCAGGGAGCGCCGGAGGAACGACGGCGACCCGCAGGGCGA
>CAXBCH010000051.1:0-20971 GCA_963974125.1 uncultured Haliea sp.
TTTCATATTGGAATCAAAGCCCTGCCCCCAGACTCACTTCATATTGGACAAGGCTCGGGCTGGTTGCCCATGGTATTAGCCTGTATACTTGCGCCCTTTTCTGCGCTGCCTCCGGCTACAGGGTTTCAGGCCCGTGCCGGTCGCCGTATCCGACCCAATCTGCGAAGGTGAGAGCAAAGCCGGACCATGGCCCTGTTTCTGGAATTTTTTGTACAGCAGTGGGTGCTGTTCGCGGCGCTGCTGGCCGTTGTTGCGATGCTGGTGATGCACGAGACGCGCAAGTCCGGGCCCTCCCTGACCCCGCAGCAGGCGATCAACCTGGTGAACGCCGAGGACGGTGTCTTTGTCGATCTGCGCGATGCCGCTGAATACAAGGCGGGGCACATTGTCGACTCGGTGCACATTCCCGCCCCCAAGCTTGACGCCCGCATTGACGAGTTGGGGAAGTTCAAGCAGCGGCCGGTGATTCTGGTCTGTAAAATGGGCCAGAGCGCCGGCGCTGCCGGCAAGCAGCTCAAGGCCGCGGGCTTTGAGAAAGTCTACAAGATGGGCGGCGGCATGATGGAGTGGGGCAACTTGCAGTTGCCCACGGTCAAATAAGGCGCCAGCTGGCATGAACCCCCAGGTCACTTTGTATACCACCCGCTTTTGCCCCTACTGTGTTGCGGCAAAGCAGCTGCTCAAGAACAGGCAGGTGGAATTTACCGAGATCCCTGTAGACGGTGACCGTGAGAAGCGTGCCGAGTTGGCGCGCCTGAGCGGACAGCACACGGTTCCCCAGATATGGATAGGTGACGTCCATGTGGGCGGCTTCGATGATCTGGCGGCGCTGGACCGGCAGGGCCGCCTCGACGCTTTACTGACAACGGCGCAACAGGCGCCAACCCGATAACGCAACCAATGGAGGACGGCTCGATGGCCGACGAACAAGCACAAGCAGCAGGAACCGCGCAGGACCAGGTGCAACAGCAGTTCGCGCTGCAGCGCATTTACACCAAGGACCTGTCGTTTGAGTCCCCCGCCAGCCCCGGCGTGTTCCGCAAGCAGTGGCAGCCCAAGATCAATGTGGACCTGAACACCAAGAGCGACCGGATCGACGAGCAGGGCAACTTCGAGGTGGTGCTGACCATTACCGTCACCGCCAAACTGGAAGAAGAAACCGCATTTCTGGTGGAAGTCCAGCAGGCGGGTATCTTCATGATCACCGGTATCGAGGGCGAAAATCTGCGCCGGGTACTGGCAACCGCCGCCCCGACCATCCTCTTCCCCTACGCGCGCGAAAACCTCGATTCCCTCTGCGTCAAGGGCGGCTTCCCGCCGATCATGCTGGCGCCGGTCAATTTTGACGGGCTCTACCAGCAGGCGCTGGCCAAGTCCCAGGAGCAAGGCGCAGCCGCGCCGACCGGTGACCCGGAAGTCAGCCACTGAGACTCGTTCTCAAGCTGGCGTAAAGGGGCTTCGGCCCCTTTTTTGTGTCTCCGAAATACATGGAGCCCAAGGTCCTCCGCCCGGAGGTGCTGGTTGGTAGATGCGCTCTGTTTTCGTGCCCAAGGTTGAGCGCCCGGAGATACTACCAGGGGTTGGCCGGACCGTTGACGGCATGGATGCCGTCACCGAGCCTACAAGGATGTATCCACGGCGTGTCCGGCCAGCCCCTGGTAGTATCTCCGGGCGCAGCTCCCTACTTTAAGCCCGAAAAACCCAACTGGCGCAGGGCTTCGTAGCAGAGGATTGCCGCGGAGTTGCTCAGATTGAGGCTGCGGCTGTTGTCCTGCATGGGGATGCGCAGGACCTGCTCCGGGGGCAGGGACTCAAGGAGTGAGGCCGGCAGGCCGCGGGTTTCGGGGCCCAGCAGGATGGCGTCGTCGGCGCGGTAGGCGACTTCGTGATAGGGCGTTTGGCCCCGGGTGCTGACCGCGAGCAGCCTGGATTCTGGCAGGGCTGCCAGCAGGCTGCACATGTCCGGATGCACCTTGACGGGGGCGAATTCGCGGTAGTCCAGCCCGGCCCGGCGCAGGCGCTTGTCGTCCAGCGTGAATCCCAGCGGTTCGACCAGGTGCAGCTGGCAGCCGGTGTTGGCGCAGAGGCGTATGATGTTGCCGGTGTTGGGTGGAATCTCCGGCTGGTACAGGACGATGTTCAGCATGGGCGGATTATCGGGGTATCCGCCTCCCGGGGGAAGCGAGACGGCGCCTTCAGTCCTGCATGTTCAGGTCTTTCATCTTCCGGGTCAGGGTATTTCTGCCCCAGCCCAGCAGTTCCGCCGCGTCCCGCTTGCGACCCTGGGTGTGGTCCAGGGCCACTTCGATCATCGCCCTTTCGAACATCGGCACCGCCTGGCGCAGGATGTGATGCTTGCCCTGTACCAGTTCATTGCGGGCCCAGTTGCAGAGCAGCTCGTTCCACTCGGTGGCGGTCTCGGTCGCGGTGGCGGTGGGCACTTTGCCCAGCTCTGGCGGCAGGTCCCGCAGGTGGATTTCCCGCCCCGATGCCATGACGGTGAGCCAGCGACAGGTATTCTCCAGTTGCCGCACGTTGCCGGGCCAGGACAGGGTAGTGAGGTAGCGCTCGGTCTCCGGGAGCAGGATCTTGGGCTCACCACCCAGCTCCTCCGCGGCCTTGCGGAAAAAGAATTTCATCAGCCGGGGAATATCTTCGCGCCGCTCCGCCAGTCGCGGAATATGGATGCGAATGACATTCAGGCGATGGAACAGGTCCTCGCGGAAGTCCCCCTTCTGTACCCGGTCTTCCAGGTCCTGGTGGGTGGCGGCGATAATCCGCACGTCCACCTTGACCGGGGTGTGGCCGCCGACCCGGTAGAATTCGCCATCTGCCAGCACCCGCAGCAGCCGGGTCTGGGTTTCCGCCGGCATGTCGCCGATTTCGTCGAGGAACAGGGTGCCGCCATTGGCCTGTTCAAAGCGACCCTCGCGCTTGCTGTTGGCGCCGGTGAAGGCTCCCTTTTCGTGGCCGAACAGTTCCGATTCCATCAGGTCCCGGGGAATCGCCGCCATGTTGAGGGCGATAAAGGGGCGTTGCGCGCGCGGGCTGTGGCGGTGCAGGGCACGCGCGACCAGTTCCTTGCCGGTGCCCGATTCCCCGTTGATGAGTACGGTGATATTGCTCTGGGCGAGCCTGCCGATCGCCCGGAACACTTCCTGCATCGCCGGGGCCTCACCGATAATTTCGGTCTCCGGCAGGGTTTCCGGCAGGGCCATTTCACCGCGTTTTTCCCGCGCCTGGGCCAGCGCCCGCTCGGTGATGGCGACCACTTCGTCGATATCGAAGGGTTTGGGCAGGTACTCGAAGGCGCCGCGCTGATAGGAGGCGACCGCGCTGTCCAGGTCGGAGTGGGCCGTGGTGATGATAACCGGCAGTTCCGGGTATTCCTGATTGATCCGCGACAGCAGGTCGAGGCCGTCAATACCGGGCATGCGGATGTCACTGATAATCACATCGGGCTGCTCCGCCTTGATCCGCTCCAGCATCTGGTCGCCGTCGGCGAAACTTTCGTTGTCGATGCCGGCCTGGCTGAGGGCGCGCTCCAGCACCCAGCGAATGGAGCTGTCGTCGTCGACGACCCAGACTCTAGCGTGTCTCTGCATTGCTGTGTTCCATGGGTAGATAGAGGGTGAACCGGGTATTGCCGGGTTCGCTGGCGCACTCCAGCAGGCCGCCATGGCGGTTGACGATGGATTGGGCGATGGACAGGCCCAGTCCGGTGCCATCGGGGCGGCCGGTCACCATTGGCATGAAAATGGCCTGCTGCAGGTCCTGCGGTATTCCCGGCCCGTTGTCGATGATGTCGACGCGGCACACCAGCCGGTGGCGCTGGCCACCGATGGTGAATTGGCGCTGGGAGCGGGTGCGCAACAGAATGTGACAGGCCTCGGGATCCTCCGCAGCCTGCAGGGCATTGCGCATGATGTTGAGCACTGCCTGGATCAGCTGTGACCTGTCCGCGGGCAGTGTCGGCAGGCTGGGGTCGTAGTCGCGGCTGATGGTGACCTTGTTGTCGACTTCCGCGGAGATCAGGTTGCGAACATGTTCCAGGATTTCGTGGATGTTGGATTGTTCAATGACCAGTCGGTGGTTGGGTCCCAGCAGACGGTCCACCAGGTCACGCAGACGGTCCGCTTCGCGGATAATGATGCGGGTATACTCCACCAGTTCCTCGTTGGGCAGCTCCTTGGCCAGCAATTGCGCCGCGCCGCGGACCCCGCCGAGGGGGTTCTTGATCTCGTGGGCGAGGCCCCTGATTACCGCCCGGGTTGTCTCCTGAGCATGCAGCATGCTCTCTTCGCGGCTGATGCGCTGCAGCCTGTCCACCGGGATCAGCTCCAGCAGCAGGTAGTCCCCGCCCTCCGCCGTCATCGCGGTAACGATCAGGTCGATCTGTATGTCCTGGCCGGAATGCGTAGTCAGGGTCAGGCCGCGGCGAGCGAGTGTGGCCCGGGTGTCCCTGGCCTGCTCGAGAGTCTGCAGGAACTCCCGCGACTGCAGAACCAGCTGGCGCGCATGCGCACCCAGGGCCCGGGTGGCGGATGCTTCCAGCAACACTTCCGCCGCGGAATTGATCGCCAGGACGTGGAGTCCGGCATCCAGAGCCATGATGCCGGTGCTGATGTGATCCAGAATGTCGGGTTTGTGTAGCATTCCTGCCCCATGATCGACCGCGGTACTACGGCATGCACCTTGGAAAAGCAAGAACCAAGCCAATTCTGCCTGGGCGCTGCTTCCTGAGTGATCTCCAGTATTTAAAGATGATATCGGGTAAGCGTGCGCACACTTCTTGAGGATTTCAGGCCATTTGCCGAGAGCCTGCGCGATCGTGGCCAGAATCCGGTGAGGGTTGGATCACGCGCGCACCATCATGGTGCATGGAGCGCGTGCTGCTGTCCAGCCCCCGGCTCCCGGAGCGCGGCTCCGGAAAAGATCAGTTGCGGTTCTGGATATTGAAGGGCCGCATGACCTGGACGTGAACGGGGTCCGACTGTGCGACCACCTCGCCATCCGCATCGAGGCGATCAATGCTCAGGTCGTGGCCGCCGCGCAATACGTTGCGCAGTGACCAGCTGGTGCTGGCCTGGGGCTCTCCGCTCGCCGTACCGTTCAGGCGCAGTTGCAGCCGTTCCCCGGGCCCAAGCGGGGGTGTGACACTGGCCTGGACGTTGAAATCACCACCCCCCATGGGAATGACGGTCTGGTCTTCCGGTGCCACGATACTGACTGCAGGCGCAGGCCGCGACTCGGCATCGTTCCCCGTTTCGCGGGTACGCTGGGGCTGCGGCTCTGGCGCCGGCGCCGTGTTCAGCCGCTTCAGCTTGATTTCCTCGCTGGCCACCCCTTCGGCGGGCGGCTTGTCGGTGTACACCACGTTGCCCTGGGCATCGGTGGACTTGTAGATGGGTTGTGCCTGTAGCGCCCACGGCAGCAGCAGGAGTAACAGCAGCAGACAATGCCTCATGATGGTCGTCCCCTTTCCAGGCAGCAATTACGAAGATAGCAGAAAACAGCGCCGCGACCTACGCAACTCTCCCCGGGCCCGCTGTGCCCGGGCCTGCGCAAAGGCAAAAAAAAGGCCCGCACAGGGCGGGCCGGAAAACATCGAGGTGAACCGTGTTACACGGAGTAGTACATGTCGAACTCGACCGGGTGCGTGGTCATGTTCAGGCGCTGCACATCAGCCTGCTTGAGCTCGATGTAGCCGTCGATCATGTCGTCAGTGAATACGCCGCCGGCGGTCAGGAAGGCGCGATCCGCGTCCAGTGCGGCCAGGGCCTCGGGCAGGCTGGAGCAGACGGTGGGGATGGCCTTGCCTTCCTCGGGTGGCAGGTCGTACAGGTCCTTGTCCGCCGCATCGCCGGGGTGGAGCTTGTTCTGGATGCCGTCGAGGCCGGCCATCAGCAGGGCGGCGAAGGCCAGGTAGGGGTTGGCGGACGGATCGGGGAAGCGCACTTCCACGCGCTTGCCTTTGGGGCTGGCCACGTAGGGGATGCGGATGGAGGCTGAGCGGTTGCGGGCCGAGTAGGCCAGCATGACCGGCGCTTCGAAGCCGGGTACCAGGCGCTTGTAGGAGTTGGTTCCCGGATTGGTGAAGGCGTTCAGGGCCTTGGCATGCTTGATCACACCGCCAATGTAGTACAGGGCCATTTCCGACAGGCCGGAGTAGCCATCACCGGCGAACAGGTTGGTGCCGTCCTTGGAGATGGACATGTGGACGTGCATGCCGGAACCATTGTCCCCGACCAGCGGCTTGGGCATGAAGGTCGCGGTCTTGCCGTAGGCGTGGGCCACGTTGTGCACGCAGTACTTGAGGATCTGTACTTCGTCGGCCTTCTTCACCAGGGTATTGAACTTGACCCCGATCTCGCACTGGCCGGCGGTGCCGACTTCGTGGTGGTGTACTTCTATGCCCAGGCCCATCTGTTCCATGGCGGTGCACATGGCGGCACGAATATCGTGCAGCGAGTCCACCGGCGGCACCGGGAAGTAGCCGCCCTTGACCCGCGGACGGTGGCCGGTATTGCCATCTTCCTGATGCAGGTTGGAAGACCAGGCGGCCTCGGAGGAGCTGATGGCGTAGCCGGCTCCGGAGATGTCCGCATGCCACTTGATGTCATCAAAGACAAAGAATTCCGGCTCGGGGCCGAAGAAAGCCGTGTCGCCGATGCCGGTTGACTTGAGGTATTCCTGGGCCCGGTGGGCGACGGAGCGCGGGTCCCGCTCGTAGCCCTGCATGGTGCTGGGCTCGACGATGTCGCAGCGCAGGATGACGGTAGTGTCATCAGTGAAGGGGTCCAGCACGCTGCTGCTGTCGTCCGGCATCAGGATCATGTCGGATTCATTGATGCCCTTCCAGCCGGCGATGGAGGAGCCATCGAACATCTGGCCATCCTCGAAGAAGTCTTCGTCCACTGCGGTGGCAGGTATGGTGACGTGCTGCTCCTTGCCCTTGGTGTCGGTGAAACGCAGGTCTACCCAGCGGGCTTCGCTTTCTTTGATCAGGTTCAGAGTATGCTCTGACATTGGATGTCCTCCATGGGATTTTAAGTCGTGCCACAAATTTGGCGCAGTGCGTGTTCCTGGTGCAGCGGTTGCTTGCGAGCGCTCCGACAGCGGCCAGAGAATCTTGGCATATTAGCTTCGAGCAAAACCCGTGCCAAAAACGGAAAGGCGTTAAGCAGCTGATTTTTGGTATGTTATCACCACATCGGGGCAGATGCGCGATTCTTGCGCACCATAATAATGCGCTCGTGCTCCATAGTGGTGCGTAGCTGCCGCCAATTGGGGGCGGCGCAGCTGCCGACGGTTGGGAGTAACCGGGTCGGAGTGTGTCCGGGAGCCCGGGGCAAGCGAAATACAGCACTATAACCACAATCCCTCACTGCATCTGCGGCCACTGCCGGGGTATAATCCGCCGCCTTTTTTACTGCCAGGTCCCCGGACCGAGGAACTCCCTTGATCGAGAAGCTTCGCAACATCGCCATTATCGCCCACGTTGACCACGGCAAGACCACCCTGGTGGACTGTCTGTTGAACCAGTCCGGCACCCTGGATCGTCGATCCGAGGGCGCGGAGCGGATCATGGATTCGAACGACCAGGAGCGTGAGCGCGGCATCACCATCCTCGCCAAGAATACCGCGATCAAGTGGCATGACTACCGGATCAACATCGTCGACACCCCCGGACACGCCGACTTCGGCGGCGAGGTGGAGCGTGTACTGTCGATGGTGGACTCGGTGCTGCTGCTGGTGGATGCGGTGGACGGGCCCATGCCCCAGACCCGCTTCGTGACCTCCAAGGCTTTCGAGCAGGGCCTGAACCCGATTGTGGTAATCAACAAGGTCGACCGTCCGGGAGCGCGCCCGGATTGGGTCGTGGACCAGGTGTTCGACCTGTTTGTCCGTCTCGGCGCCACCGATGAGCAGCTCGACTTCCCCATTGTCTTCGCCTCCGCGATCCAGGGCATTGCCGGTCTCGACCATGCGGACATGGCGGCGGACATGGAGCCCCTGTTCCAGACCGTCATCGACAAGGTGCCGGCGCCGGCGGTGAATCGGGACGGTCCGCTGCAACTGCAGATCAGTGCCCTGGACTACAACAGCTATGTCGGGGTCATTGGCGTCGGTCGCATCACCCGCGGCATGCTCAAGCCCAATACCCAGGTCACGGTGATCGGCGCCAATGGCAAGACCCGCAACGGCCGCATCCTGCAGGTCATGGGCTACATGGGGCTGGAGCGGGTCGAAGTGCCGGTGGCGGAGGCGGGCGACATCGTCTGCGTTACCGGTATCGAGGGCCTGAATATCTCCGATACGCTGTGCGACCCCGCCAGTGTCGAGGCCCTGCCGCCGCTGACCGTGGATGAACCTACTGTCAGCATGACCTTCCAGGTCAACGACTCGCCCTTCGCCGGGCGCGAGGGCAAGTTTGTCACCACCCGCAACATCAAGGAGCGGCTGGAGCGGGAGCTGATCCACAACGTCGCCCTGCGGGTGGAGCCGGGCGATACGCCGGACAAGTTCAAGGTTTCCGGGCGCGGTGAGCTGCACCTGTCGGTGTTGATCGAGAACATGCGTCGCGAGGGCTTTGAACTGGGGGTGTCCCGCCCGGAAGTGATCCAGAAGGAAATCGACGGGGTGATGCAGGAGCCCTATGAGCAATTGGTGATTGACTGTGAAGAGCAGCACCAGGGCGCGGTCATGGAAGAGCTGGGCCTGCGCCGCGCCTCGCTGGAGAACATGGCTCCCGACGGCCAGGGCCGGGTGCGGCTGGAGTTCATCATCCCCGCCCGCGGCCTGATCGGCTTCCGCGGCATGTTCATGACCATGACCTCCGGCAGCGGGATTCTCACCCACGTATTCGACCACTACGGTCCGGTGAAAAACCAGGAGATCGCCAGGCGCAGCAACGGGGTGCTGGTGTCCATGGTCAAGGGCAAGACCCTGGCCTACTCCCTCTTTACCCTGCAGGATCGCGGGCGCCTGTTCATCGGCCCCAACGTGGAAGTGTACGAAGGCCAGATCATCGGCCTGCACAGCCGCAACAATGACCTGACCGTGAACCCGATCAAGGGCAAGCAGCTGACCAACGTCCGTGCCTCGGGCACCGACGAGGCCCTGACCCTGACGCCCCATGTTCGCCACAGCCTGGAGCAGGCGCTGGAATTCGTCGAGGATGACGAACTGGTGGAGGTGACCCCGGAAAGTATCCGCCTGCGCAAGAAGCTGTTGCTCGAACACGAGCGCCGCCGCGCCAGTCGTGCCTGAGCAGCTGCCGCCGCCTCAGGCGGTACTGCGGCCGGGAACGTGAAAGCGTTACTGCAGCGGGTTGCCCGTGCCAGCGTGCTGGTGGAGGGTCGCTGTGTGGGCGCAATAGGTCCCGGGCTGCTGGTGTTTCTCGGTCTGGATGCGGGCGACAGCCGCGACCAGGGCGCCCGCCTGCTGGACCGGCTGCTGGCCTACCGGATGTTCGCCGACGACCAGGGGCGCATGAACAGCAGCGTGGCCGCTGTGGGAGGTGGCGTGTTGCTGGTGTCCCAGTTCACCCTGTCCGCCGATACCCGCAAGGGGCTGCGACCGAGCTTTTCCAGCG
The DNA here is from genome assembly GCA_963974125.1 of uncultured Haliea sp. Classification (GTDB taxonomy): domain Bacteria; phylum Pseudomonadota; class Gammaproteobacteria; order Pseudomonadales; family Halieaceae; genus Haliea. Next base: position 9,599 of record CAXBCH010000051.1, read on the forward strand.
CCATGCCGCCCGCCGAGGCAGAGCCCCTCTATGACTGGATGCTGGCCGGGCTGCGGCAGCGTCATCCGCAGGTGGCGGCCGGTGAGTTTGGTGCCGACATGCAGGTAAGCCTGGTCAACGACGGCCCGGTTACCTTCCTGCTGGAGGTCAGCTGAGCCGCAGTCGCATGTGGACGTGGAGAATACCGTCTTCGAGGTAGGGCTCGCCCTCGCTGACAAAGCCGAGGCTACCGTAAAACGCCTGCAAATACGCCTGGGCACCGATATAGATGTCGGATTGCGGCCACTGCCGGCGATTGAAATCGATTCCGCGCTGGACCAGGTCCCGCCCCAGCCCCGTGCCCCTGGCTTGCGGGCTCACCACGATGCGGCCCAGGGAGCTTTCCGGATAGGAGACCCCCGGCGGCAGGCAGCGCTGGTAGGCCAGTACCAGATCCCCCTGCAGGCAGCGCATGTGCCAGCCCTGCTGATCGAGACCGTCGAGGTCGGCATAGGCGCAGTTCTGCTCCACTACGAATACATCCTGGCGCAGTTGCAGCAGGTCGTACAGTTGGGCCGCGTCGAGAGCGGCAAACGGTGTGTTCAGCCAGCGCTGTGCCATCGTCAGTGGTGGTGGCCGCCGGCGCCGTGGGCGTGGCCATGGGCGACTTCCTCGGGCGTTGCCGCACGCACATCGACGATGTCGATATCGAACAACAGGGTCTGGCCCGCCAGCGGGTGATTGGTGTCTATTTCGGCGCTGTGGCGCCCGACCTTGGTCACCGTCACCGGGTGGCGCCCCTCGGCGGTGTTCAGCTGTACGGTCATGCCGGGCTTGAGGGTGCCGCGGTAGACCAGGTGCTTGACCGGTACTTTCTGCACCCGGTCCTCGCGGCGCTCGCCGTAGGCTTGCTCCGGGGCCAGGGTGATCTCGGTATGGGCGCCGGTCTCAAGCCCCTCCAGCGCGGCCTCCAGCGCCGGAATGATGTTATTGGCGCCGTGCAGATAGGCGGTGGCTTCTCCGTCCCGGGAAGATTCAAGCTCTTCTCCGCTGGAGTTGCGGAGCGTGTAGTGGAAGCTGGCGACGGTCTGATGGCTTATTTTCACGTTCACGGGTCCCTTGGGTGGAAACGGGAATTTTATCATGCGAACCGCGATGGTGCGCCCGGGTAAAGTGCAATTAAGCCGGTTTGGCGATTCTCCGGGCGGGGATTAGTTGCTACTATTCGGGACGGGTCGTGCGCGGGCAGACAGGTCGCACCTGAAGCTCGCAGCCGGGGCAAGGAGGCCGCCAGAGTCTCCGTGGCAACTACCAAGAGCACAGTGATGCTGGTTAACGCAGAACTTTCGCAGGACTTCTCCCGCTTGAACAAGCAGTTCAAGGAGCTGGTGTCGGCGCTCGTTGATATTGTCAACATCCCTCCGGTCAGGATGGAGGTGGATGCTGTCAGGCAGGGCAATTTTCGTGGCTTCGACGGCAACCGCTTCTATCTTGTTGACAGTGGGTCCCTGTCGGCCCGCTACCAGGACCGTACTGTGTACATTCTCGACGAAGGGGACCTGTTGCTCCCGGACATTGCCGGCACCAGCCACGCCGGCATGGCGGTATTCTATGGCAGCGAGGCCGGTGCCAGCCTCTATGGTTATTCCGGCCTGGAGTTCATGCAGCGCGTGTTCAGCGAACCCAGTGCGGTCAAGGTCTGGACCCGCCTGCTGATCACCTACGCTGGCCTCATGCTGCGGATCACCGCAGCCAATACCCGGGAAAACGCGGTGGCCACCCCCGGTTTCGAGGAGTTCCAGCCAGGGGAAATCATCATCCAGCAGGGTGAGCGCGCCGACTATGTGTTCAATCTCTCCTCCGGCATCGCGGAAGTCATCGTTGACAATGTGATCGTCGGCCGTATCAACGAGGGCGAGATATTTGGCGCCATGGCAGCGCTCACCCACTCTGATCGCAGTGCCACGGTGAGGGCGCGGACGCGCTGTTCCGTCGTGAAGGTGCCGAACGAGCAGTTCAGCGATCTCATCAGGAGCAACCCGGCCACCATCCACAGCCTGCTGGTGGACATGGCCAACTCCATCGTCAACCTCAATGAGCAGCTGGTAGGCTGGCGCAACAATTCCGGCGGTCGCTGATCGCCTGTCCAGAGCAGCGTTATTGCCCCTGATAAACCGCAACCGAAACAGGTTTTTTTTGCATGTCTGAAATACTGGAAATCGACAGCGATGGCACCGAGCAGGTGTCGCTGCGGAAGTACACGGAAAAGGCGTACCTGGACTACTCCATGTACGTTATCCTCGATCGCGCCCTGCCCCACATCGGCGATGGTCTGAAACCGGTCCAGCGGCGCATTATCTATGCCATGAGCGAGCTGGGCCTCAAGGCCAGCGCCAAGTTCAAGAAATCCGCCCGCACTGTGGGCGACGTGATCGGCAAGTTCCATCCTCACGGCGACAGCGCCGCCTATGAGGCCATGGTGCTGATGGCCCAGGATTTCAGCTACCGCTACCCGCTGGTGGACGGCCAGGGCAACTGGGGCTCCCCGGATGATCCCAAGTCCTTTGCCGCCATGCGCTACACCGAATCCCGTCTCACCGCCTATGCGGACGTGCTCCTGGGTGAGCTGGGCCAGGGTACCGCCGATTGGGTGCCCAATTTCGACGGTACCCTGGAGGAGCCGTCGGTGCTGCCGGCGCAGGTGCCCAATGTGCTGCTCAACGGCACCACCGGCATCGCGGTGGGCATGGCCACCGATATTCCGCCGCACAACCTGCGCGAGGTGGTGACCGCGGCGATCCGCCTGCTGGAGTCGCCCCGGGCCACCGTTGCCGAACTCTGTGAGCACGTCCAGGGTCCGGATTTCCCCACCGAGGCGGAGATCATCACCCCCCGTGCCGAGATCCGCGCCCTCTACGAGACCGGTCGCGGGGGCCTGCGCATGCGCGCCGTGTGGGAGCGAGAGGGCGGCGACATCATCGTCCGCGCCCTGCCCTACCAGGTGTCCGGTTCCCGGGTGCTGGAGCAGATTGCCCAGCAGATGCAGCTGAAAAAACTGCCCATGGTGGCCGACCTGCGGGATGAGTCGGACCACGAGAACCCGACCCGGCTGGTGATCGTGCCGCGTTCGAACCGGGTCGACCTCGAGGCGGTGATGAGCCACCTGTTCGCCACCACCGATCTGGAGAAGACCTACCGGGTCAATCTCAACATGATCGGTACCGATGGCCGCCCCGGGGTCAAATCCCTGGACCGGATTCTGCGCGAGTGGCTGCAGTTCCGCACCGTCACCGTGCGCCGGCGCCTGGAATACCGCCTCGACCGGGTACTGAAGCGCCTGCATATCCTTGAAGGCTACCTGGTGGCCTACCTCAATATCGACGAGGTGATCCACATCATCCGCACCGAGGACAAGCCCAAGGTCGCGCTGATGGACCGCTTTGGCCTCACCGATACCCAGGCTGAAGCGATCCTGGAACTGAAGCTGCGCAACCTCGCCAAGCTGGAAGAGATGAAGATCCGCGGCGAGCAGGACGAGCTGGCGCAGGAGCGGGACCAGCTGCAGTTGACCCTGGGCAGCGAAGCGCGGCTGAAAACCATGATTCGCAAGGAGTTGCAGGCGGTGGCCGAGCAGTTCGGCGACGACCGCCGCTCGCCGCTCGCGGAGCGCGAGGAGGCCCGGGCCTTCAGCGAACTGGAGTTGATGAGCGCTGACCCGATCACCGTCGTGCTCTCGGAAAAGGGCTGGATTCGCGCCGCCAAGGGCCACGATATCGATTCCGCCAGCCTGAGCTACAAATCCGGCGACGGCTTCAAGCTGGAGGCCCGCGGCCGCAGCAACCAGCCCACGGTGATCCTGGATTCCACCGGCCGCGCCTATACCCTTCCCTCCCACAACCTGCCCTCGGCCCGGGGCCAGGGTGAGCCGGTGACGGGCCGGATCAACCCGCCGTCCGGCGCCACCTTTGAGGGCCTGCTGCTGGCGGATGACAGCCAGCGCTTCCTGCTCGCCAGCGATGCTGGCTACGGCTTTGTCGCCCAGTATTCGGACCTGCAGGGGAAGAACCGGGCCGGCAAGGGTGTGCTGTCACTGCCCAAGGGCGGCCAGGTGCTGCAGCCGGTGCCGGTTCCAGCGCAGGATGAGGGTGCCTGGGTGGCGGCGGTATCCAATGAGGGCCGCCTGCTGGTGTTCCCGCTGGTGGACTTGCCCCAGCTCGCCCGTGGCAAGGGCAACAAGATCATGGGCATCCCCTCCGCCCGGGTGCAAAGTCGCGAGGAGTTCCTGGTCACGGTACAGGTGATCACCGAGGTCCAGTCCCTGGTGATCCTGGCGGGCAAGCGTCATCTCTCCCTCAAGTTCAGCGAGCTGGAACACTACCGGGGCGAGCGCGGCCGCCGCGGCAACAAGCTGCCGCGGGGCTTCCAGAAGGTCGACGGGATGCGGGTGGAGTAGTCCATCTTCGGTCCTGTGCAAACAAAATGATCATCTGATTTGAGCAGAATGGTCCTGTCCTGCATTCCTCGCCGGAGCCATAGTGTTGGCCGCTGAACTCGGCCAAGGGAGCTCGTGGTGTGAAGAATGAAATCCGCTTTGATAATCGTGTGGTAGTGGTTACTGGCGCAGGTGCCGGCCTGGGTCGGTCTCATGCGCTGGATTTTGCCAGGAGAGGTGCCAAGGTCGTGGTTAACGATCTTGGGGGAACAGGCCGTGGTGAAGGTAAAAGCAGCCAGGCAGCGGACAGCGTTGTCGAGGAGATTCTCAAGACAGGCGGCGAAGCGGTAGCAAGCTATGACTCTGTAGAAGACGGAGGCGCGATTATCCGAACTGCCCTGGACAATTTCGACCGGGTAGACGTGGTTGTCAATAATGCAGGGATACTCCGTGACGCGACTTTCGCCAAGATGAGTCAGGAAGATTGGGACCTGATTTACAGGGTTCACGTTCTCGGTGCCTACCGGGTCATCAAGGCAGCCTGGCCGGTCATGTCAGACCAGGGCTATGGGCGTATCGTCAATACGACTTCAGCGGCCGGCATTTACGGAAATTTCGGTCAGGCAAACTACGCCTGTGCCAAGCGCGGTCTCATTGGCCTGACCAATACCCTGGCCATTGAAGGCGCCAAGCGGGGTATAAAGGCCAATGTCATCGCGCCGGTAGCGGGCTCCCGCCTGACGGAGACTGTCCTGCCCAGGGAGGTTATTGAGGCGCTCAAGCCGGAGTTTGTTACACCTCTTGTTGTGAATCTGTGCGCCGAGGATTGCGGAGAGACAGGTTCACTCTTCGAAGTCGGTGCCGGGTGGATCTCGAAATTGAGATGGGAGCGCAGCAAGGGCGTCAATTTCCCGCCGGGCGATGAGATGACCGCCGAGCAGGTAAAAGCTGTTTGGGAAGAGATAGGTGACTTCACAGATGCAGATTACCCGGAATCCATCCAGGACACCTTTGGGGCGGTGTTTGCCAGTCTCGGTATCAAGATGTAGCGGTGGAGAATACTATGAGTAACGCATATGTGGCCGGTGTTGATATGGTCAAGTTCGTCAAGCCAGGCCAACAAAAGCCCTACCGGCAGATGGCTTCAACTGCAATCCTCGGTGCCATCAAGGATGCAGGAATAGATCATTCCCAGATAGAACAGGCCTATGGTGGCTACATCTACGGTGACTCTACCTGCGCGCAGCATGCCGTTTACGATGCCTTCATGACCGGAATTCCCGTCATCAACGTCAACAACAATTGCTCGTCGGGCTCGACAGCGATCTTCCTGGCGCGACAGGCCGTAGAAAGCGGCGCCGTGGAATGCGCTCTTGCCTTTGGCTTCGAGGAAATGCGCCCGGGTTCGCTCGGCTCGCACTGGGATGATCGGGAATCACCTTTCGCAGGCTTTTTCAAAGTGCTTGATGAAAGCGGCTACCCTGATGCACCGCTGGCGCTTCGCTGCTTCGGTGCGGCGGGTCATTACTACATGGACAAATACGGCGCTGCACCGGATCTGTTCGCCAAGGTGGCGGTGAAAACCCGTAATCACGCGCTCGCCAATCCCTTTGCCTTGTTCAGCAGTCCGCTTACGGTCGAAGAAGTCCTGGCGTCACCCACTCTCTATCAGGATTACCTGACTCGACTGATGTGTTGTCCGCCCACCTGTGGGGCGGGAGCTGCCATTATTTGCAGCGAAAAATTTGCAAAAAAGCACGGTATTCAACGGCCGGTGGAAATCATTGGGCAGGCGATGACTACGGACACTGACGATACATGGACTGACCCGATCAACCTTGTCGGGGCTGACATGACGCGCCGTGCTGCCGCGGCTGTCTACGAAAAATCCGGCCTTGGTGTAGAGGATGTGGATGTGGTTGAGCTGCATGATTGCTTCACCACCAATGAAGTTATTACCTATGAGGGTCTCGGCCTGTGTCCGGAAGGTGAAGCGACGGCTTTCGTGGAAGCTGGCGATAATACCTACGGTGGAAAATTCGTGATCAATCCATCTGGTGGGCTGATGTCCAAGGGACATCCCATTGGTGCCACGGGTCTGGCCCAGTGTTACGAACTCGTCAACCAGTTGCGCGGTACCGCCGGCCAGCGACAGGTGCCAGGCGCACGCATAGCCCTGCAGCACAATCTTGGCCTGGGTGGGGCGGCGGTTGTCACGATGTACAGGAGTGTATGATGCTGGATAAAAATCAGATTGGTCACGAATTTCATCCCTTTACCGTAGAAATAGAGAAAGGCCGATTGCGGTTCTTTGCCAGGGCTATCGGGGAAGAAAACCCGATATATATCAATGAGGATGCCGCCCTGGCAGCCGGCTATCCGGCTTTGCCCGCTCCCCCCACATTCATGTTTTCCATAGACCTCGATGGTCCGGAGCAGTTACCTGTTGTCGACCTCCTTGGGCTCGATATCGGCCGTATTCTTCACGGCTCCCAGGAGTTTGAATATCTGGGCCAGATCCATGCTGGAGACAGAATTACGCAAACCAGTCGAATCGAGGACATATTTGAAAAAAAAGGCGGCGCCCTCGAGTTCATCGTACAGGAAAGTCGCTACACCAATCAGGACGGCGAGCTGGTGGGTAAAGCGCGGCAAACACTCGTCTATCGAAACTGACGTCAGGAGGCTTCAAATGTCAGAAATCGCCCCAGGCTCCGAGATACCCTCTCTTGAACTCCCTCCGATCGACAGAACCACCCTCGCATTGTACGCGGGCGCTTCTGGCGATCATAATCCAGTACACATAGACATCGATTTTGCCAGGCGGGCCGGAATGCAGGATGTATTCGCCCACGGCATGCTTTCCATGGCCTACCTGGGCCGAATGCTGACGAACTGGCAGCCGCAGTCAGCGCTGAGAAAATTCAGCAGCCGCTTTGTCGCAATCACGCATTTGCATGATGTGATTGCCTGCAGAGGAAAGGTTGTCGAGCTCATGGAGACTGAGGGGAAAAAACTGGCACGATGTGAAATCGAGGCGGTAAGGAACAATGGAGAGAAAACCCTGGTTGGTGAGGCCTTAATAGAGTTATAGCCGATATTTTTCTCAATATACGAATCCACATGGTGCACATGCTGAAGTTCCATGCAGCGCAGATCCTTTGAAAACCGGGAGAGAAAATTGAACGAAGAACTGGAACTTTTCAGACAGAATGTGCAGCGCTTCATCGCAAACGAAGTAGCGCCAAACTACGAAATGTGGGAAAAAGCGGAGATATTTCCACGGGAACTTTGGCGAGCACTGGGCACACAGGGGTTGCTCTGTGTAGACATGCCAGAGGCTTATGGCGGAGCTGGTGCCGACTTTCTCTTTTCAATGATTATTCAGGAAGAGTTTGCTCGTGCCAACTTTGTGTCTGTAGGCGGCCCCATTGGTGTTCACTCCGATATTGTCGCTCACTACATCCTGAACTACGGTACCGAGGAGCAGAAACGCGAATATTTGCCCAGGATGATCAGCGGGGAATGCGTTGGCGCGATCGCCATGACGGAACCAGGTAGTGGCAGCGACCTGCAGGGCATTCGCACAAGCGCCAAACGGGATGGCGATGATTTTGTGATCAATGGTTCGAAGACGTTCATAACCAATGGCCAGCACAGTGACCTGGTGATCGTGGTGGCCCGGACCAACCTGGAAGTGTCGGGGTCACGGGGCACCACATTGTTCATGGTCGATAGTTCCAGGCCAGGTTTCCAGCGTGGTCGCAACCTGGAAAAGATCGGGCTACATGCCAGTGATACTTCAGAGCTATTCTTTGAGGATGTGAGAGTGCCCTCCAGTGCCATTCTCGGGGAGCTTGACCAGGGTTTCGCCGTTCTTATGGGCGAACTTCAGCGCGAGCGCCTGTCACTTGCGGTAGTGGCCGTGGCGGCCGCCGAAGGAATACTGGAGGAAACGATCAACTACGTGAAGGAACGCAAGGCATTCGGGGCGCCGCTTTCCGCATTGCAGAACACGCGCTTCAAACTCGCCGAAGCCGCCACCGATGCGCGTGTTCATCGATCCTTCGTAGAGGAATGCAAACGTCTGTTCATGTCGGGCGAACTGGATGTGACGACGGTCAGCATGGCCAAGGCATCCACCACCGAAATGCAGGGCCGGGTTGCAGATACGTGCCTGCAACTGCATGGGGGATATGGCTATATGCGTGAATATGGTGTTTCCAGAGCCTACGTTGATGCACGCGTACAGCGTATCTATGGTGGCACCAGCGAAATCATGCGGGAGTTGATAAGTCGCAGCCTGTTGTCATAGCGTCCTGTTGCATCGCAACCACCAGGGCTGCGACGGGGGCGGGCATTGGTGTTCAGGTCTGCTGTGTGATATCCGCTCTGAACTGGGCCGGCGTCAAACCGGTCCATTTCTTGAACGCTCGGCTGAAGGCGGCAGTTTCGCTGAATCCTATGCGCTCGGCTACATCTGCAACAGGCATTTCCAGATTGCTTAACAGGCGCTTGGAGGCGTCCCTTCGGATAGCATCCTTGATCTTCTGATAAGAAGTGCTTTCCTCGGCGAGGCGTCTGCGGACAACTTGAGGGCTCATGTGCAGGAGACAACAGATTGAATCAAAGGAGGGGAAAGGCCGGGACTCCCTGAGAGCCTTCAGTAGCTCGCTCTTTAAATGCGCCTGCACGCTGGATTCACGACCGGGCAAATATAACAAATCGGCTGGTGAATGGCGTAACCACGCCTCGAGTTCAGCGGAGCTGCGGGTAATCGGCTTTTGAAGATAGCGGCGATGAAACTCGAATCCACATGCGTCTTCTCCGAAAAAAACCTCACACTGGAATAGCTCATCGTAAAAATGGGCGTGCTGTGGGGCCTCATAGGGGAAAAATACCCTGTTCAGCTGGATGGTCTCGCCGATGACCCAGCTCGGGAAACGGTGCCATACAGCCGTCACAAACTCTGCGAGGAAGCGGTCGGGGTCGGCATCTCCCACGTACATCCGGGTGTGTAGAGCGACGGAGCTATCGTTCAAGCTCACATCCAGGCCTATCGAGTCGGGAGCCAGGAACGAGAGGATTCTCTTGCCGCGTTGTAACAGGTCCCCCAGCGTGTCTCCACCCAGCATGAATTCACAGGCTAACGACCATGTACCTATGCGAAGAGGCGTGGGGTCAAAGCCCATGGTTTCATCATTGGTCTCCAGCCACATTCGCTTGACCAGAGACGCCAGGAGATCGTTGTCTACCCATTTATCGTCCGCTTCCGCCCCATGCCTGGGGACACCCGTGTCAGCGAGAATGCTCTCTACATCCAGCCCGAGGATTTCTGCCCGTCTGATGAGAACGTCAACATAGTGCGTGGCGCTTTTTCTCTGACTCGCTGAGCTCATGCAAACTCATGCCTGAACGCTTGCCTGTGCTTCGCGGAGGCGCGGCGCTGGGAGTGCTGTTCCTGAATGGTGTCGATAAAAATTATCAATGACATTGTACGTTCCCGTCATATCGGTTGATCAGTCGACGATCTAGCTTTGATAACTGTCGCCGAGTCCGGATTCTACCGGACTGTGACCGTTACCAGAACGATAATTCAATTGGCGGATTGGCCTTGTGTAGCCGCCCAGACGGGAGCTCAGAATGAATTCAATTACACGGAAAACGTTGCTGGCGGGCGCTGTGACCGCAATCTCGGTGTGCGCGCAGCAATCAATGGCCCAGCCGGTGCTTGAAGAAGTCATCGTAACTGCGCAGAAGCGCGCCCAGGGGCTCAAGGATGTTCCCATCTCGATGACGGCGTTTGCCGGCGAGCGCCTGAAGAACTCCGGGGTAGAGAACCTGGCTGAGGTTTCGGCATCAGTGCCCAACTTCAAGGTGTCGGCCAATACCATTCGGGATACCATATCAATGCGTGGTGTGAACTCGGATCTTCAGAGCGGGGGGGACCAGTCGGTCGGCATCTTTGTTGACGGCGTGTTTCGTGGTCGTGGCGTGCAGTCCCGTTTCGCATTTGTCGATATGGAGAGACTGGAGGTTCTGCGTGGCCCGCAGGGGACATTGTTCGGAAAGAATACCGCGGCCGGGGCACTTAATATCACTTCCAAGGCGCCGACCGGGGAGTTCGATGCCGAAATCAGTGGCCTGCATGAGCTGGAGTACGACGGATATGAAGCCAGCGGCCACGTCTCCGGTCCGTTGGCTGAGAATCTTCGCGCGAGAATGTATTTCCTGGCCCGCGAAACCAACGAGGGCTGGGTAAACAACCGCTATTATGATTCGGATGATCCTCAAAACGAGGAGTGGGCGGGCAGGCTTTCGCTGGATTGGGACGTCGCCGAAAATGTAACCATGGGATTCAAGTATGAGCTTTATGACTTTGATAATCAGGGTGGTCCCTTCGAGGTTGTTGCTACCAGTGATATCCCTGCCGGCCTGGCACCAATTTCCACCGGGATTCTGGAAAATCAGGGGATTATTGACAGCAGGATCGACGGGACGACAAATATCGGTGCCGGCGTGGAATCCTTTGGTGGCTATGTGGCCGAGATGGACGAAGGGACCAGCTACTTCCTTGAAGGGGATGGTCGTGAAGCCGCAGTAAAACTGGATTGGCTTACGGGCGGCGGTACCCTGACCGCCATTATCGCTCGCTCCGAATATGACTTCGAGCGTTATAACGACGCCGACTACGGTCCGTTGGCGGTGGCCAACTACTACGACGCGGAAGACTATCAGCAGGATAGTGTGGAGATCCGGTTTTCATCAAATTCGGATGGCGCATTCGAATATCTTGCCGGTCTGTATTATCAAGGAGCGGAACTCTACGCGGCAGCGGATGGCCAGTTCTGGGTTCCTTCCGTCGTGGGTGCCCTGGGTCTGAATGGTGTGCAACGTATCAATTTTCTGCCTCGTCAGAAAAATTTGTGGGCGGTTTTCGGTACCGGTAGCGCCCCAAGTGC
>CAXBCH010000052.1:0-20072 GCA_963974125.1 uncultured Haliea sp.
CGCGCCGCATGCGCCCGGAATGGAGAAAAAGGATCTTCCCGTGCCGGAGCGACGCGGCAGCCGTGAGGCTGCCGAGTGAACGAAGGGCACGGAGCGACGCAGCATCCGAAGTGCCTGTCAGCACCCGCATTTTTTGTTATCCTTGCGTCCCCCCAAAAACCCGCCAGCAACGAGGCCCGCATGATCACCCTCTACGGCATCAGCAACTGCGACACGGTGAAGAAAGCGCGCCGCTGGCTGGAACTGCACGAAGTGGAGTACCGGTTTCACGATCTGCGGGAAGATGGCATCAACGCGGAGCAGGTAGGGGGCTGGCTCGCCGAACTGGGCTGGGAAACCCTGATCAACAAGCGCAGCACCAGCTGGAAGGCATTGCCAGCATCCACCCGCGAGGCCATGGATGACAACGCGGCGCTCGCGGCGATTCTGCAGCACCCCACGCTGATCAAGCGCCCGCTGCTGGATATCGGCCATGAGCGTCACTGCGGGTTCTCGGAAAAAACCTGGGGCGCGCTGTTCCAGCGCCACACCCTTTGATTCACACCCGCGACAGCGGGGCAGCCAGGAAACAATCGACATGAGCACAACTGCATTTGCCTTCGGCCTGGGCCTGGGCACCCACAACAGCGAGGGCGAGTGGCTGGAGGTCTTCTTTGCCGAGCCGGTGCTGAATCCGCCCGCCGCCCTGGTCAAGGCAGCCGGCTCCTGTGACAATCGCACGCCGCTGAATCGCGAGCAGTTGCTCGCCCTGGAGGCGGAGTTGGCGGCGGTGGACGAGACCCGCCAGGCGCAGTTGGCCGCACAGCTCGCCGGCAGCGATGCACCGGTGGTGGCAGTGTTACTGGCGGAAGATGCAGCGCCAACCACGGTGCCCGAGGCCTACCTCAAGCTGCACCTGCTGTCCCACCGGCTGGTGAAGCCCCACGGCACCAATCTGCAGGGGCTGTTCGGCATCCTGCCCAACGTCGCCTGGACCAGCGAGGGCGCCATCGATATCGGCGAGTTGCCGGCACGTCAGCTCGCCGCCCGCCTGCGCGGCGAAACTCTGGAAGTCAGCTGTGTCGACAAGTTTCCCAAGATGACCAACTACGTGGTCCCGGGCGGCGTGCGCATCGCCCACACTGCCCGGGTCCGCCTGGGCGCCTATCTCGGTGCCGGCACTACCATCATGCACGAAGGCTTCGTCAACTTTAATGCCGGTACCGATGGTCCGGGCATGATCGAGGGGCGAATCTCGGCGGGTGTCACGGTGGGCAGTGGCTCGGACCTCGGCGGCGGCTGCTCGACCATGGGCACCCTCTCCGGCGGGGGCAACATCATCATCTCGGTCGGCAAGGAGTGCCTGATCGGTGCCAACGCCGGTATCGGCATACCATTGGGTGACCGCTGCACGGTGGAGGCGGGTCTGTTCGTTACCGCCGGCACCAAGGTGGTACTGCTCGACAGCGAGGGCCTGCCGGTAGAAACCGTGAAAGCGCGGGAGCTGGCCGGCAAGTCGGAGCTGCTGTTCCGCCGCAACTCCACCAACGGCTCGGTGGAATGCCTGACCAACCGTTCCGCCATCGAGCTGAACGCCGAACTGCACGCCCACAACTGACCGGGAGCACATACGTGGAACGCACACTGGAGCTGACCTGCGACCTGATCCGGCGCCCTTCGGTAACGCCGGACGATGCCGGTTGCCAGGAGCTGATGATGGCGCGCCTGGAGGCGATCGGCTTCGCCTGCACGCCGCTCCAGTTTGGCGAGGTAAAGAACTTCTGGGCGGTGCGCGGCAACAGCGGCCCGCTACTGGTTTTTGCCGGCCATACCGACGTGGTTCCCACCGGGCCGGAGTCGGCCTGGGACTCGGCGCCCTTCAGTCCGGAACTGCGCGAAGGCCTGCTCTACGGCCGCGGCGCAGCCGACATGAAGGGCAGCCTGGCGGCAATGATCGTCGCCTGCGAGGATTTCGTGGCCGCCCATCCGGATCATCCCGGTCGCATCGGCTTCCTGATCACTGCCGATGAGGAAGGTCCGGCCCACGACGGCACGGTCAAGGTGGTAGAGCACCTGCAGCAGCAGGGAGAACAGATTGACTGGTGCCTGGTGGGGGAGCCCTCCAGCAGTGAACAGCTTGGAGATGTGGTCAAGAACGGACGTCGCGGCTCCCTCGGCGCCCTGTTGACCGTCCGCGGGGTGCAGGGCCACATCGCCTATCCACAGCTTGCCGACAATCCCATTCACCGGGCACTGCCGGCGCTGCATGCGCTCTCCTGCCAGGTCTGGGACCAGGGCAACGCCTTCTTCCCGGCCACCTCGCTGCAGCTATCCAATATCAACAGCGGCACCGGCGCGAGCAACGTCATCCCCGGCGAACTGGCAGTGATGTTCAATTTCCGCTTCTCGACCGAGGTGACGGCGACAGAGCTGCGCCGCCGTACCGAAGCGATACTTGACGCCCACAAGCTGGATTACAGCATCGACTGGCAGCTCAGTGGCGAGCCGTTCCTGACTGCCAGCGGAGACCTGGTCAGCGCTGCGGTCGAAACCATTCGCGACTGCACCGGGCTCGAGACCCGGCTGTCCACCGCCGGCGGCACCTCGGACGGGCGTTTCATCGCTCCCACCGGGGCCCAAGTGCTGGAACTGGGCCCGGTAAACGCCACCATTCACAAGCGCAATGAATGTGTGCGCGCCGCCGACCTGCCGCGCCTCGCGGAACTCTATCGCGGCATCCTGCAGCGTCTGCTACTGCAGTGATTGCAGCTGCTGCTGCAGCCCGCCCCGGACCATCTCCAGGTTGACGTTGCCGGGGACGACAACGACCTGGTCCTGCGCCAGCGCGGCCAGACTGGCGGCCACTACCGGCGCCGCATCCATCCACAGCTCCACCGGCATGCGGGTCTTGTCGAACCCCTCGAAATAGGTCGTATCGTGGATTTCAGTGCGGGTAAGGCCCGGACAGAGGCACTGTACCCGAATGTTATCCGCCGCGACTTCCGCCTGCAGCGCCTGCGAGAATGACACCATGAATGCCTTGCAGCCACCGTATACCGCGGTCTGCTTCATGTTCAGGAATGCGCCGATAGAGGCCACGTTGATAATCTGGCCGCCGCCGCGTTCACGCATGAAGGGCACCGCGGCGCGCACCAGTTCCAGCGTGGCGTCGATCTGCAGGCGCACCACCTGCAATTCATCTTCCAGCACGCTGCGTCCGAAATCACCGAAAGTGGAAAAGCCGGCATTGTTGACCAGGATATCCGGTGGCCCCTGCTGGCGCAGGGCTTCCACCGTGCGCGTCACGCCTTCCACCGTGGCCAGGTCTGCAACCACCGGCACCAGCCGGGTGCTGCCGACCAGCTCTGCCTGCAGCGCCTGCAGCCGGTCAGCCCGGCGCGCGACCGCAATAATGGTGTCACAGCTTTCCGCCAGCTGACGACAGTACTCCTCTCCCAGTCCCGCGGAGGCGCCGGTAACCAGGGCAATGTGCCGGGTGTTGCTCATGACATCGTGTTCCTTGCAGTTGTTCAGGGCTGGCGCAGACAGGCGTCGACAGGTGTCGTACCATGCGCCTTCGGTACACGACATCTTGGGGAGAAACGGCATGACGCGCAAGCGCACCGCACTGGTTACCGGTGCTTCCGCCGGGCTCGGCGCCGAGTTCGCGCGTCAGCTGGCGGCGGACGGCTACAACCTGGTCCTGGTGGCACGGCGTCGCGACAAGCTGGAAACGCTGGCCGCGGATCTGCGCCAGCAATATGGCTGCGACGTGCTGATTGAAGCTGCAGACCTGGCCGATCCCGCCGCGCCCCGGGCCCTGTTCGACGCCCTCGCTGCCAGGGATATCGCGGTCGATTTCCTAGTGAACAACGCCGGGGTGGCCGGCTCCGATCTGCTCACCGACCGGGACTGGGGCGAACACCAGGCGTTCTTCCAGTTGATGATGCTGGCAGTCGCCGAGCTCTGCCACCTGTTCATCCCCGCCATGCGGGAACGGGGTTTTGGCCGGGTCATCAATGTTGCCTCAGTGGCCGGCCGCATTCCCCGTGTGGGCGGCTGCAACTACGGTCCCAGCAAGGCCTACCTGATCGCTCTCTCGGAGGACCTCGCCGTGACCTTGCACGGCAGCGGCGTCAAGGTTTGTGCCCTCTGCCCCGGTTACACGCACACGGATTTCCACAGTACCGCGGGCCTGCAGGACATGAAGGACGCGATGCCCGGGTTTCTCTGGTATGACGCCGACGTCGTGGTCCGGGAAGGGCTGCGAGCGGTGGAGAAGGGGAAACCGGTCTATCTTTCCGGGCGCCTGTACCGCTGGCTGGACCCGCTGTTCCAGTCCCTGCTTACCCGGCGCCTGTTCCGGATGGCCTCCCGGCATTGAGCGGATTGCCGTTCAGTTCGCGCCGAGTGCCGACAGCACATAGACGTCATGGCGCACGGCCTTGCCACGGATGGCGTGGGACGGTGCACGACCAGCCAGAGGGGCCGCTTTAAGCGGCCGTTTCACCACCACCCGGGCCACTGGCGCCTGCAGGGCCCAGCCCAGCAGGGCATCGGCATCCGCTGCGGCCCCGGGGTGACTGAACAGGGCCTGGAACAGGGCCATCTCTTTTTTCACTGCCGCCGATTTATCCCGCGGCGGGAACATGGGATCAAGGTAGATGACGTCCTGCCGCAGCAGGGCGGCGGCGCCCAGATGACGTGCATCGCCCTCGGCAAGCGTCATCCGCCCGACAACCTCGCGCAGCCAGGCATCGCCGGCCCGCTGCGCCCCGACCAGCCCCGAGCGCAATAGCGCCGCCACCACCGGTTCCCGCTCCGCCAGGGTGACCTCGCACCCGAGGTCCGCCAGCACAAAGCTGTCCCGGCCCAACCCGGCTGTCGCATCAAGCACCCGCAGCGGGCTTTTCCTGCCAACGCCCACGGCGCGACCCAGCAGCTCATTCTGCCCGCCGCGGCGCCGGTGACGCATGGCGGCAGCGCCGAAATCAACCACAACCGGGTTTGGCGCCGAGCGACCCGGCGCGCGCAGGGCCACGGTGTCGGGGGAGACCAGCAACAGGGCCGTGAAACGGTTTTCGTCCACCACCTCACCGGGTGCCAACAACGGCAGTCCAAGTGCGGCAGCGAGTGCCTCTGCCGCCGCGTCGGCGGTGACCGCGGTCGCCTGTACGCCGATCATGGCTGCGGCCGCCAGCGGCAGTGGCGGAGCGCAGGGCGGGCCGGTTCAGGCACTCCGTGCCCGGGAAAGCATGGCATCCAGGCGCTCACTGTTGGCAGCAATGCCGTCAAGATAGTGGTTGCGGCCGCCGAACCAGACACTGGCATAGTGGTAGGCACCGGCAAAATCGTGCTCTATACGTGGCCCCGCCACCCGGTGGATAAAGTCCGGGGTGCGGCGCATGAGGTCGTCCCGGGACAGGTAGACGAGATCGTGGGTATAGGCACAACCATCCTTGCCGGCAAAGCCGCTGGCCTCGAACTCGTCATACAGCTCTTGCCGGCATTTCTCCAGATAGTCCGGAGCAGCAAGCTGGGCCAGCAGGTCGGCGGTACCCAGCAGCCCACCGAGTTGCCTTTCGGCGTCACTGGCCACGCGCACCGTTGCCGGGCTGCGGGTGCAGTTGGTGAAATGAATCAGGCGGGTACACAGGGGCGCCAGCGACTCCAGTCCGGCGGCCGGCAACTGCGCCGCGATCAGGGCGGCCCCACGGGCAACATGGGTCCGGGTATAGGCACCTCCAGTGCCATGGCGGTTGTCCGCCCGCCGCCGCAGGTAACCCGAATCATGCAACAGGGCACAGGCGATACCGGCCAGGGCGAGGTCCGGCCCCAGGCTCCAGGCAGGGCCCCAGCGCAGCTCTCTACCCGCCAGCAGTCGCGCCATCGCCAGGGTCACATCCAGTACATGTTCCGCATTGTGATAGCCAACTTCGCAGCCACGGTAGTCGGGGTGCCGCCCTTCATAGAGTTGCCGGAACAGCGCCCCAAGCGGATCCAGTGGTTGCCAATCGGCAGCGGGCCAGCAGCGTGCAAGTATCGAGTACACCTCGGCCATGACAGCCTCGGCGTCGCCCAGGTTGACGATATCGGCAACATCCCTGCGGGTGCTCGCAGTCATTTCCTGCAAGGGCCTACTCCTCGGTAATACCTGAGTCGAAACGACGACGTTGCAACAGGGTGGCCAGCTCTTCACCCTGTTGTTGCAGGACTTCCTCACCCTGCTCCCGACTGGCGGCAAGCTTCGGCTGCCGGCGCGGTGCCGTCGGCAGGGCGCTTTCGTCCAGCCCCAGCGCAAGCGTCGTGTCCTGCAGCTGTATCGTCGCTTCCAGGTTGTAGGCGTGGCGGGACAGGCCATGCTTGTCGACAATCACGAAACGACGCGCCGCACGGCGCTCTCCCGGGTCAGAGGAGCCACTGAGGTAACAGCGGGTATCGGCAATCACCTTGCCGGCAAATTGTACGCCCTCGATCGCAGCCAGTGCACGACTGCAATGCTGAATGAAAACCGGGGAGAACACTGTCCCCGGCATTTGCGTCACATGGTCGGCGTCCGCCGGCAGGCGACACTCAAAGTGCCCGACAAGCATCTGGTCGGGCAGGGCCTCGCCCACCATCCGTGCCAGTTCGATAGTGACGTCCCCAACAATGTAACTGTGGACCGTGGGGTTGACGCCCTCCGCCTGATACAGCTCGTAGTGACTGCCGATATGGAAAGCCGTGCGGATTACCGGCACGGTGTTGCCGTGGGAGGCAGCGCGTGCAACCGCGTTGTCCGCGACCACCAGCAGCATGAAGATGAACAAATCCCGGTTCGCGGCGGGACCCAGCTCCCTGTTCCAGACATAATAACCGTCACCGGTCGTGGTCCGCGAAAAGTGAATTTCAATGCCCTTGGAGAGCAGCTTGTTATAGGCGGAATTGAACGAATAGGACAGGCTGTTGAGTTGGCTCGCCTGCTCGAAGGGCGTGAACAGGGAAAACTCGGCAATGTCGAACAACAGCACGGCCCGGTCGCTGACATAACTGAGACCGTAGCGCTTGATCAGCTGCTCCACGGCATTCATGACCGGCGTCTCATCCGCCAGCGGAGCCTCAAGCTTGATGAATCCCGGCGCCACATCCAGCCGCTCGGCTATGGCAAAGAGTTCATCCCGCTGCTTGCGACGGCGCCCGGAAATCAGTTCGCGGACGAATGCCTCATTGTCGGAGCCAGCGCCATCACCCACCCGGGCACAGTAGTTGCCAAGGAAATAGTGGGGCACAAAAATCACCAGCAGGCCGCGCTCGTCAGCACTCCAGCAAAGCACGATATTCTGGCCCAGACGCCACTGCCTGCGCAGCGATGCCTCCAGCGATTTCAGGTTGCCGCGCTGGACGATGCTGATGGTATTTTCGACGCCACCGTCGGACCCGGTACCCGGCAATTCTCCGGAAGTAGCCATTCCACACTCGTTTTTGTCCGCCTTTGCCGGTAGCATTATAGAGCGCGGCGGAGGTGGAAGCCATGCGTTGCCGGCCCGCACCCGTGCCAGGGCCCTGAGGGAGACCACTGTAATGATCTACCGTTTGCTCATGGGACTTGCGGCCATAATCGCGCTCGGCGCTTGCCAGCAATACGACGTCAGCGTCAATGAGCGGGTAGTCTACAGCCCGCGCCCACTGCTGACCGATTTCAGGATCGTCGATCCGGGCCTGCGCGACTGCGTGACCCGCACCATCAACGACAACAGGGTCAGCAGCGTCGGACAGTTGCAGGAGCTCGAGTGCAGCGGCGCCAACGTCAGGAGTCTCGAAGGTCTGGGACACTTCTCCAGCCTGAGCCGGATAGACTTGGCGGGTAATGCCATTGCCGATATCGGAGAGCTGCGGGTTCTGCTGGAGCTGCGCACCCTGGTGCTGGACGACAACCGGATCGAGGATGCCAGCCCGTTGTATCGGTTGCCGGAGCTGGCGATCCTCAGCCTGAAAGGCAACGGCGGCTTGCGTTGTCCGGGCCCGGGGCAGTTGCAGTCACTGGAGCGGCTGACCCTGCCCCGCCACTGCAGGTAACCCCAGCCAGTCGAAACCCCGATCCTGGGCGGCAAATACCACGCGCTCATCCAGGGGGCCGTAAACCGATGCCAGCGCAACCGCCGCCCGTTGCGGGCAGTTGTTGTTTTCACTGATATGGGCCAGCACCAGGTGTTGCAGCTTTTCGGTACCCAGCTGCTGTAGCAGCGCGGCTGCCTGGTCGTTGTTGAGATGCCCCCAGTCGCCCGCGACCCGCCGTTTCAGTGCGGGCGGATAGCCGCCGCGACGGAGCATCTCCAGATCGTGGTTGAACTCCAGTACCAGCGCATCGCAGCCCCGGAAGCGCTCCACCACGTGGCTGGTCACGCTGCCCAGATCGGTCAGCACACCGAGGCTGTGGCCGCCGTGCCGCAGGCGGAACTGGCACGGCTCTCGGGCATCGTGCGGGACCGCCACTGCCTCGACCTCAAGCTGGCCGATGTGGAAACGGTGATCGCAATTGAACCGGACAACCTCGGGGCAGCCCTGCAGGCGGCCGCTGTTCCAGGTGCCCTGGGTCAGGTAAACGGGAATATTGACCTGGCGAGCCAGACGGCTGACGCCGGCGCTGTGATCGCTGTGTTCATGGGTGACGAGGATGGCGCTCAACTGCTCCGCCTCCAGCCCCAGCAGGGCCAGCCGGCGCCGCGTCTCGCGCAGCGAAAATCCGCAGTCAATCAGCACAATGCTGTCGCCCGCGGCCACCACTGTGGCGTTGCCCTTGCTGCCACTGCCAAGGGAGGCAAAGCGCAACACGGGCGCCGGCCTCAGTTAATGTTGCCTTTGAGCAGGGCCAGCAGCTCCTGTTCGTCCCGCTTCTCCAGCGGCCCGGCAGCATCGTCCAGCGGCGCCAGACGCACGGTGACTGCCCGCTCACCCTCGGCCGCCACGGTGACCAGGAACTCGCGATTGGCCAGCGTATCGTCATCGCTTCCCGAGAACAGCCGCGAGAACCAGCCCCGCTCTTCCTCGGCTTGTTCCCCGAGGTAGCGAACGAAGTAGGTGCCCTCGCTGCGATCGCGATCCGTGATCTCAAAGCGCGAATCTTCCAGGGCCTTGGCGAGAGCGGCCCAGGCGCGGGTAAACGGCAGCCCCACCCGGATAAAGGTGTAGCCGGCATCCGCCTCCTCGAGCGAGATCTTGCCCTCGGCACTCATGGCCCGGTCTGCAATCATGGAAACCGGCGCGGAATCGGCGCTGTTGGCTATGAACTGGGCGACCGCGCGCAGCATCTCGCCCTCCTGGGCGACGTTGTCCGACAGGGACGGCCAGGTAACGCCATCCCCGGCCTGGTCCATCTGCAGCACATGCAGTTCACTGCTGCCGCGCTGGACCCCCTGCTCGATCCGGAAACGGAAGCGGGAGGCCATTGCCTGTCCCTCCAATTCCAGCCAGTCGCTGTCGATGATACCGGCCTGGGCATCCACTCTCGCCACCGGAATACCCGCCGCGGCGAGAAAGCTGCGGACCTGTGGCCACAGCTGCCCCGGGGCGATCGCAATCAGCGCCCAGCTCTCGTCACCGAGAGACTGGATACGAACCACATCTTCCCCGGCACCGGCCACCAGCGGAGTCGGTCGCGGCACCTCGAATTCGCCATCCATGACCAGACTGTCACGCACTGGCGGGATCGGGTAGATCTCCTGCAGCGCGGAGTCGTCCTTGCCTTCCGGCAGCTCGAGGGGCGCCAGCTCGCGCGCCTGCTTGTAGTCTTCGGAGGTGTCCGGAAACATGCCCTCCTCCCCGAACAGGTAACTGCAGGCACTGGCGCTGAGCACCAGTGCAGTGGCCACAAGCGTGCGCACGAAAACCCCGATACGTTCTGTCATTAAATTCCTGCTGCCTCCAAAGCTGCCAGGACCTGCGCGTGGTAGCGCTCGTCCAGTGGGGTCAAGGGTAACCGAATGCCCGACTCGATCAAGCCGCGCTCCCGCATGGCCCACTTGACCGGAATGGGGTTGGCCTCGAGAAAAAGCGCCCGGTTCAATCCCGAGAGCCGGTCGTTGATCAGGCTTGCCTGCTGGCGATCACCTGCCAGCGCCAGCCGGCACAGTTCTGCCAGTTGCCGGGGAGCGATGTTGGCAGTCACCGACACATTGCCGTGGCCACCGGCGAGGATCAACTCCATCGCAGTCGGGTCGTCACCGGAATAAATGGCAAACTCAGCGGGACAGCGAGCCTTGAAGTCCGGTACCCGGGACAGGTCCCCGGTCGCATCCTTGATGCCGATGATGTTGTCCAGTTCCGCCAGCCGGACCACGGTGTCGTTGTCCATGTCGACCGCGGTGCGGCCGGGCACGTTGTAGAGGATCTGCGGAATGGACACCGCCGCGGCAATCGCCTTGAAATGCTCGTAGAGGCCGCGCTGGGTGGGCCGGTTGTAGTAAGGGGTTACCAGCAGGCAGGCATCGGCGCCATTGCGAGCAGCCGATGTAGTGAGCTCGATCGCCTCGCGGGTGGAATTGGCGCCAGTGCCGGCTATAACCGGAATGCGTCCGTTCACGTACTTGACGCAGTATTTGATCACCTCAAGATGTTCAGGCACGCTCAGGGTTGCGCTCTCACCCGTGGTACCCACTGCGCCAATGGCACTGGTACCCGCGGTGATGTGCATGTCGAGCAGCCGCTCCAGGCTCTCCCAGTCGAGGCTGCCATCCGCATGCATGGGCGTCACGAGAGCGACGATACTGCCGGTAATCATTGAAAATCTCCAGAAATGTACGCTGCTCGGTCACCTGGCCAGAGGCGCCGGGAAATGAAGAGGGCAATTATCCATGCCGGGGCGAGGATAACAACCGGATTGCGCTAAAATGAACCGCTGCCCGGAAAGGCAGTCTCAAGCCCCTGAGACGATGACGGAGTATATCATGAGACACATCCAGCGGATGCGGGGCCACGCGACCTGCTACCTGTTGCTGCCAATGCTGATTCTCCTGGCCGCGCCCGTGTCGGCACAGGACCGGGTATGGATCAGCGACCTGTCTGCCCTGGACCGCCAGTACATGACCCGGCAGCGCACCAGCATTGATGACATTGCGCGCCGCCACTTCGGCCAGGGCTTCATTGGCCACAAGGACAGGGATCTGGCATTGCTGCAACGGCTGCTTGACAGCGGCCTGGTGCGCCCGGACCAGACCCGCGAGTTGCAGGCCATGGGGAAGATCCTGGGCGATCTGCTGGCAGACGAACTGGGCATGCACTGGGTCATCTATGAGGACAAGCAGGGCCGCAACCGGGCCCTGCGCTACCAGGAAACGGACAACTACCTGTTCCCCATGACCATGATTTCCCGCCGCCAGGAGGTCGCAAACCAGACCCCGGTGCGGGAGATATACCAGCGGGCCGTGGACGCGATTACGCCCTACCGCACCCCCCTGCCCTTCCAGTAGCCGGCTGGCAAATGCCGGGGGTGACGCGTAGACTGGCGCTTCATCTGCCCTGGACCTGACCCTGCATGAGCGAGCAAGCTGCCGGCCTGGAACTGCGGCGCGACGACGCTGCGCGCCAGACGGTACTGCATCTGCGTGGCGACTGGATCCAGGGCGCCGAGGTGCCACCCTTCCCCGAACTGCGAGCGCAACTCAATGCCGCTGCGCCGCGGCAACTGACCCTGGCCTGTAACGAGCTGGGCCAGTGGGATTCACTGCTCATGGCCTTTCTGTTGCAGTGCCACAACTACTGCCGGGAGCAGGACATTGAACTCCTGGACGCCGATCTGCCGGACAATGCCCGACGCCTGCTGAGCATCGCCACCTCGGTGCCGCCCCAGCGCCGTGAGCAGGCTGCCAGCAAGCGCTGGTGGCAGGGAGGGCACCCGCTGGCAGTGCTCCGCGATCTCCTCGATGACCTGCGTCTGTCACTGGCATTCTTTGGCGATGTCTGCCTGGCCCTCTGGGCACTGCTGCGGGGCCGGGCCAATACACGGTTCACGGATTTCCGTCACTTTTGCTACCAGGCAGGCCCGGATGCCTTCGCCATTATCAGTCTTACCAGCATTCTCGTGGGCATGATCCTGGGCTATCTGGGTGCCGTGCAGCTACAGCAATTCGGCGCCGGCATCTATGTCGCGGACCTGGTAACCATCGGCCTGCTGCGGGAGATGGGGGTACTGATGACCGCCATCGTCATGGCGGGGCGCACGGGGGCGGCCTACGCGGCGCAGCTGGGCACTATGCAGGCCAGCGAGGAAATCGACGCCGTGCGCACCATGGGGATCTCCCCGGTCGAGTTCCTGGTTACCCCGCGGATTCTTGCGCTGGTAGTGATGATGCCGCTGCTGACCATCTATGCCAACCTCCTCGGCATACTCGGCGGCGGCATCGTGGCCGGCGGCATGGGCATCTCCCTGCTGCAATACGCCAGCCAGGCCAGTGCCGCCGTCAGCCTGGCCCATATCGGCGTCGGCATGCTGAAAAGTGTGGTGTTTGCGATCCTGATTGCCATTGCCGGCTGTCGTTCCGGGATGCAGTCCGGGCGCGATTCAGCCGGCGTCGGCCAGGCCGCTACAGAGGCCGTGGTCACCTCCCTGGTCTACCTGATCGTCGCCGACGCGGCGATCAATATCCTGTTCCAGCATCTGGGCGTGTAATGAGCGACAACGCGCGCGAAGTCCATATCGAAGTCCGCAACCTGACGATGGCGTTCGGCAGCAATGTCATCCAGCGCGACCTCGACTTCGCAATTTACCGCGGCGACATTTTTGTCATCATGGGCGGCAGTGGCTGCGGCAAGAGTACGCTGCTCAAGCACATGCTGGGACTGATAGAACCCGCTGCCGGTGAAATACTCTACGACGGCGAAAATTTTACCCGCGCCAGCAGCGTCGAGCGCGATGTGATGCGTCGCGGCTGGGGGATCACCTATCAGTCCGGCGGCCTGTTCAGTGCCATGACCCTGGAGCAGAACGTCAGCCTGCCATTGCAACTCTATACCGACTATACGACGACGCAGATCGCCGATGTGGTTGACTACAAGTTATCACTGGTGGGCCTGGGCGGGTTCCAGCGCTATTATCCAGCGGAGATCAGCGGCGGCATGCGCAAGCGCGCGGCGCTGGCCCGGGCCATCGCCCTGGACCCGCAAATCCTGTTTTTTGACGAGCCCTCGGCAGGGCTGGATCCGATCAGCTCACGACTGCTGGACGACCTGATCCTGCAGTTGAAAGAGTCCATCGGCGCCACCGTGGTCATGGTGACGCACGAGCTGGAAAGTATTTTCGCCATTGCCACCAACAGCGTCTATCTGGACGCCAGCAGTCGCACCATGATTGACTATGGTGATCCGCGGCAGCTGCGCGACCGCAGCGAGCAGCCCGTCGTGCGCCAATTCCTGGCCCGCAGCGCTGGCGCAGGGGAGGATCAGGACAGTGAATGACGAACACCCGCACAGCGTCGCCATAGGCGGCTTCATTATCGGTGCGCTGCTGATTGCGCTGGCAACGCTGCTGTTTGTGCTCGGTTCCGGCGTAGGCGCGGAGCGCACCCGGGTGGTGATGGTATTCGACAGTTCAGTCAAGGGCTTGAGCGTCGGCGCCCCGGTGGCACTGCGCGGGGTGGAGATCGGCCAGGTCACCGGGATCAACCTGATCCTCGACAGCGACACCGCCAACCTGATCATGCTGGTGGAGGCCGACGTATCCAGCGCCAACGTGCAGAGCACCCGCCGCGCTTCGGAGGAAATGATCGACGACCTCATTGGCCGCGGCCTGCGCGCCCAGCTCAACCTGCAGAGCCTGCTTACGGGCCTGCTCTATGTGCAGCTGGACTTCCACCCGGACACGCCGGTCCTGCTGGCCCAGATCGACAGCGAGTACACCCAGATTCCCACCATTCCCACCGGCCTGGAAAAATTCACCCGCCAGATCGAGTCGCTCGATATCGCCCAGATAGCCGCGGACGTGCAGAGCATCGCCGCCGGCATTGACCAGTTCATCGGCCAGGAAGAGTTCCGCCAGCTGCCACAGGAACTGGGCAAGACCCTGACCGGCGTGCAGACCCTGACCGCGGAGCTGCAGGCGGCCGTGGCCAGCGCGGGTCCGGGCCTGGAACAGGTGCTGGCGAGCACCGACAAGCTGGTCAATCAGGCCAGCGATGCCCTGCCGACGCTCAATACCATGCTGGACCAGAACCTGGCCACCCTGCAGGACGCGGCGGCCGCCTTCGAGAAAACCATGACCGAAATCGACGGTCTGGTGGCGCCAGACTCCGCCACAACCTACCAGCTCAATCAGGCCCTGCGGGAGCTGGCGCTGGCCGGGCGCGCGCTGCAGTTGCTGGCCAAAACCATCGAGGAGCAGCCGGAATCGCTGCTCCGGGGCAAAAGCGAGGACCAGCCATGACCCCCATTCGCCTGCTGTGTGCCGCCACCGTGGCGCTGCTGCTGACCGCCTGTGGCAGCTCGCCGCAGCACAATTTCTACCTGCTCAGCGCCGAGAACCAGACAGTCGCCAGCGGCCAGTCACCCTCGCTCGGTATCGGTCCGATCGAGATTCCGGAATACCTGAATCGCAACAGCCTGGTCTACAGTCGCGGCAGCAACCAGCTGCATATCGCCAGCTTCGAGCGCTGGGCAGAGCCACTCGCCGACGGGATCCAGCGCGTGCTGGGGCTGAATCTGGCCGCGGAGCTGGGCACCCAGAATATCCGGCCCCACCCCTGGCAGCGAACGGACGCGCCCGCCTATGCGGTGCAGCTCTGGGTGCTGTCGCTGGATGCAGCCGACCAGGCGGCGGAACTGGTGGTGGAATGGCGGGTGTCACGCCCCGGCGAGACCGGCACGCTGGAGCGCCGCATCAGCCGCCTGTCGCAGCCACTACCTGGCCCCGGGTGGCAGGCAGCGGATGCTGCCGGCGCCTACAGCAGGCTCCTGCAGGCGCTCAGTACGGAGATTGCCACGGTCATTCGCGCTGCCGAGGCGAGCGGCGACCGCTGATCAGAAGCCGTCGCTGCGCAGCATGGCGTCGGAGCCGCCATCGACAAAGAACACCGAGCCGCAGACAAAATCAGCTTCATCGCTCAACATGAAGCGCATGACGTTGGCGATCTGGTCCGGCTGCGCCGCCTCCCCCCACGGCACGCTGGCGCCGAATTGGCGCATCAGGTCGCCGAGTTCGGGATCCTTGAACACCTGGTCTGCCAGCGGCGTCAGGGTGATGCCGGGCGCAACCGCGTTGACCCGCACACCGGCCTTCGCCCAGGCCACCACGTTGCGGCGCATCCACAGCACCAGCGCGCATTTGGAACCGGAATAAACCGTCTGCCCGTGTTCGCCTTCAGCCGCAGCCAGCGCCGCAGCCTCATCCCCGGCGAGAAAAGCCTGCACCAGGGGATGCGTGGTCTGGGTCATGGGCGCGGAGTTGGAACTTACCAGCAATACCGTGCCCCGACGCTTGCCCAGCAGGTCCTGCAGGCCAGTGGCCAGGTCGACCGCACCGAAGTAGTTCACCGCAGCGATGGTGCGCGGGGGGGCGACCGGCGGCAGGCCGGCACAGGCGATAAAGCCATCCAGGCCATCGGTCGCACGTTCCCGCACTGCCGCCAGGGCCGAGTCGCGGCCACTGCTGGTCGACAGGTCGGCGATGATGTCGCCCTCCTTGATATCAATGGAGATTACCTGGTCCCCGGCCCGCTGCAACTGCTCGCGGAGGGCGGCGCCGATGCCGGTAGCACCGCCGGTCATTGCATACAATTTCATGCTGGTTGGTCCTCGTCTGGTGGTGGGACGCTATTCTCGCCCAGCCCGGGGCGCAGTGGTAACCGCTAAGTCTGCATTGGTATACCCGCCTGTACAGAAGCTTGCCGCGCAGCCCGCAACCTTGCCTGCCCCGGAGGCGAATAGTACCCTGCAGGCCGCGTATCAGCGGAGTATATTGCATGAGCAACAAACCCCTGGCCCCGGCCATTGAGGGCTGGTTTACCCTGGACCAGCAGCCGCGGCTGATCGGCAGCCAGTGCTGCGCCTGCGGCACCTACTTCTTCCCCAAGCAGAACCGGTATTGCAGGAATCCGGACTGCGACAGCACCGAGTTCCGCGAGGTGCCGCTGAGTCGCACCGGGCGCATCTGGAGCTACACCAACGCCTGCTACCAGCCACCGGCGCCATTCGTCGCCGCCGACCCCTTCGAGCCCTACACCATCGCCGCGGTAACCCTGGAAGAGGAACAGATGACCGTCCTCGGTCAGGTGGTTAGCGGGATTGCCGTGACGGACCTGAAAGTCGGCATGGAGATGGAGCTGGTGCTGGAACCGCTGCACGAGACCGAGGAAGACATCAAGATGACCTGGAAGTGGCGTCCGCTTGCCAGCCAGGGAGGGCAGCACTGATGAGCAATGAAATCGCCATTATCGGCGCCGGCATGCACCCCTGGGGCAAATGGGGCCACAATTTTGTCGAGTACGGCGTGGCCGCGGCCCGCGAGGCCCTGGCAGACGCCGGCATCCCCTGGCGCGATGTAAGGTTCGTGTCCGGCGGCGCCACCATCCGCTGCGGCTACCCCGGCTATGTCGCCGGCGCCACCTTCGCCCAGGCCCTGGGCTGGCAGGGCTGCGAGGTCAACACCTCCTACGCCGCCTGCGCCTCCGGCTCCCAGGCCCTGGCGGCCGCCCGCAACAAGATCCTGGCCGGCGACTGCGAGGTCGCGCTGGTGGTCGGGGCGGACACGACACCCAAGGGCTTCCTGGCCCCCGCCGGCGGCTACCGCCCGGAGGATCCGGACTGGGTGCGCTTCTACCTGGGCATCACCAACCCCACCTACTTCGCCCTCTACGCGCGCCGGCGCATGGACCTGTACGGGGACACCCTGGAGGACTTCGCCGCGGTCAAGGTCAAGAACTCCCTGATCGGCAGCAAGAACCCGCGCGCCCGCTACCGCAAGTGTTTCACCGCCGAGGATGTGGCCGCGTCGGCCATGGTCGCAGACCCGCTGCGATTGATGGACATCTGTGCCACCAGCGACGGCGGCGCCGCCCTGATCGTCTGCAGCCTGGACTACGCCAGGCGCATCGGCAAGGGTGACGCCCCGCGCATCGCCGCCATCTCCACCGTCACCCCCAGCTTCGCCAGTGCCGTGGTGGAGATGCCCGACATCGCCACCGATTCCGCGGCCGCAGCCGGCATCGAAGCCCACAGCTTCCGCGCCTCGCTGCCGGTAAAAGCCTATGAGGAAGCGGGCATCGGCCCGGAGGATGTGGACGTGGCAGAAGTCTATGACCTGTCGACCGCGCTGGAGCTGGACTGGATCGAGGACCTGCAGCTGACACCGCGGGGAGAAGCCGCCCAGTGGCTGCGCCGGGGCGACACCGCCGTGGGCGGCAAGATCCCGGTAAACCCGTCCGGCGGCCTCGCCTGCTTCGGGGAAGCGGTTCCCGCCCAGGCCCTAGCCCAGGTCTGCGAGCTGACCTGGCAGCTGCGCGGCCAGAGCGGCGACCGCCAGGTGCAGGGCGCGAGGGTGGGCATAACTGCCAACCAGGGCCTGTTCGGGCATGGCAGTTCGGTGATCGTGAAGCGCTGAAACCTTGATTGATCCGCTGTCTCGGGCAGCGCATTTTCTGGTATAAGCAGGTTCCGGGGGCAATACTGCGCCCCCCAGACAGACAGGAGCCAGCATGAAAACCGTGGTCAGCATCAGCCTCGGCCCCGCGGGCCTCGATTTCGATTTCCGGACCCGCTTCCTCGGCAAGCGGCTGCGGGTCCTGCGCATTGGTACCGACGGCGACACCAACAGGGCTGAGATGCTGCTGCAGGAATGGCAACAACAGGCCGATGCCATTGGCCTGGGCGCGGTGCGCGATCATCGGCAGGTGGGGGGGCGCAAGTATGAGCAGGCGCCTACCCGGCGACTGCTGCAGCGGGTCACCCGGATACCGGCGACCACCGGCGCCCGGCTGCGGGACATCCTCCAGGACTGGTCCATCCGCCACACCCAGAGTACCCTGCCAGGGTTTTTCAACAACAGCCGCACGCTGTTCATGAGTGGCGCCGCCAGCTACCGCGCGGCGCAGATCCTGGCCGAATTCACCGATAACCTCGTCTTTGCCGATCCGGTCAGGGAACTGGGCATCCCCAAGTTCCTCACCTCACTGCCGGCGCTGGAACTGTATGCGGCCGGCACGCACCCGCTGCTGAGCTGGCAGGCCCCGCAGGTACTGCGGCCGTCTCTCGCAGTGCTGCAGGAATGGAACCAGTTCCTGCTGCGCAAGGCACTGCACAAGGCCCACGTTGTCGCCGCCGGCTTCGATGAGCTCGAGCCCTTCGGGCTGGAGGAACTGGCGGGCAAGACAGTGCTCAGTGCCACCATTTCCAGGGAGCGGCTCGCGAGCCTGGGTGAACGGGGTGTCGACATGGTGGTGGACTACACCCCGGTGATCAGCGGCCGCCTGCTGGGGGTCAACGTGGTCGAGGCCATGATCATGGCCGCCCTGGAAAAACGCCCGGAAGAGCTCGGCAATGACGACTTGCTGGAGATCATCGAGAGTCTCGGTATCGAGCCGCGCATACTCTACCCCGCGGGCTTCAAGCGCCGGAGTCGCTTCGCCTTCGTCATCCATCCCCTGTCGCAGCAGTACCTCGCCAAGGCCAGGCCACTGGACACTGTCGCCCGCTTCTCGCCGCCGCCGGTGATGGATGCACTGGAAAAAATCATGGCGTACTCACCGCCCTTCACCTACTCGAGAGTGACCGGCATCAAGTCGCCCACCGGTGCCGAGGCCGAGGGCTGGCTGATCACCGTGGGCGGCACTCCGAAGGAGATCATGGCGCACAGCCCCGAGTTCACCTATCGGCGCCTGCTGGCAGCCGCCGAGATGGCGCGCCGGATGGGTGCCCAGATCATGGGGCTGGGCGCTTTCACCAAGGTCATTGGCGACGCCGGCATCACTGTCGCCAAGCGGGCGCCCCTGCCGATCACCACCGGCAACAGCTACAGTGCCTCGGGTGCCCTGTGGGCCGCCCACGAGGCCACCCTGCGGCTGGGGCTGGTGCAGGTGGGACCCAGCGGCCGCATGGCGGGCAAGGCCATGGTAGTGGGTGCCACCGGCGCCATTGGCTCGGTCTGTGCCCGGCTGCTGGCACGGGCGGTGGACGAGCTCTACCTGGTGTCTCCGGAGAGCGCCAAACTGCTGGCCCTGAAGGAAACCATCGAGCACGAGACCGACAACAGCGCCCTGCACCTCATGGCGACAGCAGAGCGCCACCTGGGTGACATGGACATGATCGTCACCGCCACTTCCGGCGCCGGCAAGAAGATCCTGGACATCATGCAGGTCAAGCCCGGCTGCGTGATCACGGATGTGGCGCGGCCGCTGGACATCCCTGCGGAAGATGTCGCCAAACGACCGGATGTGCTGGTGATCGAGTCCGGAGAAATCCGCCTGCCCGGCGAGGTGCGGATGAAGGACATCGGCCTGCCCCCCAACGTGGTCTTCGCCTGCCTGGCCGAGACCATCGTCCTGGCGCTGGAGGGCCGCTTCGAGAACTTCACCCTCGGTCGCCAGATCGAATGGGAGAAGGTGCGGGAGATCTACCAGCTGGGCCTGAAGCACGGCATGCAGCTGGCCGCCATTTCCGGCGTCAACGGACCCTATTCAGACGCCGACCTGCAGCAGGTCCGGGAGCTGGCGCTGGCCGCGCGCGAGACGACCGCCAGGTCCAAGCCCAAAGCCAGGTCGAAGCGCACGCCCAAACCCAAAGCCAGGCCCAAGCCCACGCCCAGGTCCACGCCTGGGCCCAAGTCCACGTCCACGCGCAAGTCCAGGCCCAAGCCGGCGGCCAACGGTCGACGCCCGGTTCGAGGCAAGGCCTGAGCCGCCCCGGGAATTGCACGAACCCGGCCGAGTCTGGATTCAGCTCCTTGACTCTTTTCTTGCCCCTTTTGTTTGACCTCGCACGCGGAGTGGCCGCATTTGATGAAACGCGGTGCTTGGGATTTTGCTGCGGCGCGCCTAAAATACTGTGTATTCATGGGTCCTCCCTTTTCCCGGTGGGTCAATGTTTCAGATTGAGTCCCCCTAAATAGAACCAGATCGTATTCTGGAAACGAACGT
>CAXBCH010000053.1:0-19930 GCA_963974125.1 uncultured Haliea sp.
CGCTCTGAACGTTACCGAATTAGCCGCGCAGCCCACTAGAACACTGGCGGGTCAGGTCCCGCATTGCAGCATTCGGGCGGATGCCACTCTGCGACACCTGACCCCCCACCTGATTGCTGGTAGAATCTCCCGTTCTTTTTTGCTTCCCCACTGAACGAGATTCCGCAGCCGATGGACCAGCACTACCAGCCCCAGATCCTTGAGCAGGCCGCCCAGGCCCACTGGCAGACGAACAACAGCTTCTCCGTCGAGAAAAATACCAGCCGGGAGAAGTTCTACTGCCTGGCCATGTTCCCCTACCCCAGCGGCAAGCTGCACATGGGGCATGTGCGCAACTACACCATCACTGATGTGATTTCGCGCTACCAGCGCATGCTGGGCAAGAACGTGCTGCATCCCATGGGCTGGGATGCCTTCGGCCTGCCGGCAGAAAATGCCGCGGTGCAGAACCGCAGCGCGCCCGCCAAGTGGACCTACCAGAATATCGACTACATGAAGGGCCAGCTGCAGAGCCTGGGCTTCGGCTTCGACTGGTCCCGGGAGCTGGCCACCTGCCAGCCCTCCTATTACCGCTGGGAGCAGTGGTTCTTCACCCGCCTGTACGAGAAGGGGCTGGTGTACAAGAAGATGGCCACGGTGAACTGGGACCCGGTGGACCAGACCGTGCTGGCCAACGAGCAGGTGATCGACGGCCGCGGCTGGCGCTCCGGTGCGCTGGTGGAGCGGCGGGAGATTCCGCAGTGGTTCATCCGCATCACCGCCTACGCCGAGGAGCTGCTGGCGGACCTGGACCAGCTGCCGCACTGGCCGGAGCAGGTGCGCACCATGCAGCGCAACTGGATCGGCAAGAGCCGGGGCGTGGACCTGCGCTTTGAGCTGGCGACGCCGGTTGCGGGCATCGACCACCTCGAGGTCTACACCACCCGCCCCGACACCCTCATGGGCGTGACCTATATGTGCCTCGCGGCAGAGCACCCGATCACCCGGGCGCTGGCAGTGGACAACCCCGAGTTGCAGGCTTTCATTGAAGCCTGCAAGACCCAGTCCTCCGCGGAAGCGGACATGGCCACGATGGAAAAGAAAGGCATTGATACCGGGCTCAAGGCCCTGAATCCGCTGACCGGCGAGGAAGTGCCGGTCTGGATCGCCAACTATGTGCTGATGGAATACGGCTCCGGCGCGATCATGGCAGTGCCCGCCCACGACCAGCGTGACTGGGAGTTTGCCCGCAAGTACGGATTGACCATCAGGCAGGTAATCGCTCCCGCTGACGACAGCGCTGCGGACCTGGAACAGGGTGCGGTCACGGCAAAAGGCACCCTGGTCAATTCCGGCGAATTCGACGGCATGGACTCAGATGCCGCCTTCAGCGCCATCGCCGCGAGGTTGCAGGCGGACGGCCGCGGCCAGCTCACCACCAACTACCGGCTGCGGGACTGGGGGGTGTCGCGGCAGCGCTACTGGGGCGCTCCAATCCCCATGTTCAACCTCGCCGATGGCGGCGAAATTCCGGTGCCTGCGAATAAACTGCCGGTCCTGCTGCCGGAGGACGTACAGATGGACGGCGTGATCTCACCGCTCAAGGCCGACCCGGAGTGGCGCAAGGACGAGCTGGACGGCCAACCGGTGGAGCGCGAGACCGACACTTTCGACACCTTTATGGAATCGAGCTGGTATTACGCCCGCTACACCTGTCCTGACTTCGATCAGGGCATGCTGGATCCGGAGCGCGCCAACTACTGGCTGCCGGTGGACCAGTACGTGGGCGGCATCGAGCACGCCATTCTGCACCTGCTGTACGCCCGCTTCTTCCACAAACTGATGCGCGATGAGGGCCTGGTAAACAGCGACGAGCCCTTCGAGCGCCTGCTCTGCCAGGGCATGGTGCTGGCAGAGTCCTTCTACAGGGAAGGCCCTGGCGGCGGCAAGATCTGGGTGGCTCCCACCGAGGTCGACGTCGAGCGCGACGAGCGCGGCCGGGTACTGCGCGCGGTGGAACGCAGCAGCGGCGAGGAAGTCATCGCCGGCGGCGTCACCAAGATGTCCAAGTCCAAGAACAACGGCATCGACCCGCACGCGGCGGTAGAGGCCTACGGCGCCGACACCGTGCGCCTGTTCACCATGTTCGCGGCGCCGCCCGAGCAGACCCTGGAGTGGCACGATGCCGGGGTGGAGGGCGCCAGCCGTTTCCTGCGCAAACTCTGGAAGGCAGTGCACAGCCATCTGCAGGCCGGTGACGCGTCTGCAATGGACCCGGCCAGCCTCGACGACGCCCAGCGCCAACTGCGACGCAAGACCCACGAGACCATCGCCAAGGTCAGCGATGACTACGGCCGCCGCCAGACCTTCAACACGGCGATCGCCGCCATCATGGAACTCTGCAACGATATCGCGCGCCTGGAGCAAGGCGATGCCCAGGGGCGTGCCGTGGTGCGCGAGGCGCTGCGGGCCGTGGTCCTGATGCTGAGCCCCATCGTGCCGCACATCTGCCATCACCTGTGGCCATTGCTGGGGGGCGAGGGCGAGCTGCTGGATACTCCCTGGCCAGCAGTCGACGAAGGCGCACTGGTCCGCGACAGCATTGACATGGCGGTGCAGGTCAACGGCAAGGTCCGGGCCCAGATCGCGGTGGCGGCAGATGCCGACCGGGCTGCCATCGAGGCGGCAGCCATGGGCCAGGACAATGTGCAGCGCTTCCTCGCCGACGTCACCGTGCGCAAGGTCATTGTAGTGCCCGGGAAACTGGTTAACATAGTAGCCAACTGATGCCCGGGAGACGCTCCATGTCGCGCACCCTCACCACCCTGCTGCTGGCGCTGGCCCTGCCTGTCCTCCTGGGCGCCTGCGGTTTCCAGCTGCGCGGCGCTGCCAGCTCTACCGGACTACCGGAGGACTGGCGGCAACTCTACCTGGCAACCGGGAATCCCAACAGCGAGTTCAGCCGCGACCTGCAGGCCCGGTTCTCTGCCAATGGCATTGAGTGGGTCGAGCGCAGCGAAGCGGCCTACATTCTCGAGCTGGGTCCGGAACGCTTCAGCCAGCGCAATCTGTCCCTCAACAGCGAAGCACGGGCAGCCGAATTCGAGCTCACCATGCAGGCCAGCTTTGCGGTACGGGCCCCGAACGGTAGCCTGGCCATGGAGCCCGCCAATGCCGTCATCGTCAAACAGATGGAAAACGACCCCCGCAACGTGGTGGGCAAGGCGGAGGAAATCCGCATCCTGCAACGGGAAATGCGCGCTGAGCTGTCGCAGCAGATCCTGCGCCGGATCGGTTTCCACGCCGCCGCCCGGTAATGCAACTCAAGCCCGAGCAGCTGCGCCAGCATCTGCAACAACAGTGCCTCCCGGTCTATCTTGTCAGCGGCGAGGAGCCGCTGCTGGTGCAGGAGTGTGCGGACCTGATCCGCGGCGCCGCCCGCACGGCGGGCTGCACTGATCGCGAGATCGTCGATACCACTGCCCGCGATTTTGACTGGCAGACCCTGCTGCACAGCGCCGCCGAGATGTCCCTGTTTGGCGACCGCAAGCTGATCGAGTTGCGCCTGCCCGACGGCAAGCCCGGCGCCGAGGGCAGCAAGGCCCTGTGTGAGTATATCGATCGCGCCAGCGGGGACGACATCCTGCTGGTGGTGAGCGGCAAGATCGACAAGCAGTCCCAGAACAGCAAATGGTTCAAGACCCTGGACAAGGCGGGAGCAACTCTCCAGGTCTGGCCCATCGGAGCCCGGGACATGCCCCGCTGGCTGCGCCAGCGTCTGCAGGGCGCCGGGCTCGACATCGACGCAGATGCCCTCGAGCTGCTGTCCGAGCGCCTGGAGGGCAACCTGTATGCGGCGGTGCAGGAAGTGGAAAAACTGAAGCTGCTGGCCAGCGACGGGCGGGTCACCATCGCTACCGTCACCGCCGCCGTGCTCGACAACGCCCGTTACAACCTGTTTGCCATGGTGGATACAGCGCTCAATGGCGATGCCACTGCCGCGCTGCGCATGGTTC
Source organism: uncultured Haliea sp. (assembly GCA_963974125.1). GTDB lineage: Bacteria > Pseudomonadota > Gammaproteobacteria > Pseudomonadales > Halieaceae > Haliea. The sequence goes on from CAXBCH010000053.1 coordinate 3,996, forward strand.
ACGGCCTGCGCGGCGAAGGCAACGACCTGGTGCCGCTGCTGTGGGCCGTGGCGCGCGAGGTACGCAGTCTCTACGCCATGCAACTCGATTGTGAAGCGGGCCAGAATCTGAGCCGGGTACTGAACAGTCATCGCGTCTGGCAAAGCCGCTCGGCCGCGGTGCAGGCCTGCCTGCAACGGCATGACAGCAGCTCCCTGGGATCGCTGCTGCAACAGGCGCTGACAGTCGACGGCAGCCTCAAGGGCTTTGCCGATGGCGACCCCTGGGACCAGCTCGACCGACTGCTGCTGGAGCTGGCCCATTGAGGGCGAGGTAGCAGCATGAGCCAGTTGCCACCGATCGACAGGCAGGGTGCCGCTGGCGCTGGGCGCACGGATACATTCCAGTCGCTGGTGCTGGATATCGCCATGACTTTCATCAACCTGCCCCTGGACCGGATTGACGCCGCTGTCCACGCCGCCCTGGGGCAGATGGCGACGTTCTTCCGGGCCGATCGGGCCTATGTCTTCGACTATGACTTTACCGCGGGGACCGGCACCAATACCCATGAATGGTGTGCCGCGGGTATTGCGCCGCAGATCGACAGTCTGCAGGGCCTGCCGCTGGCGGCGATGCCGGATTGGGTCGAGGTCCATCGCCGTGGGGAGTGCCTGGTTGTCGCCGACGTCGGCAACCTGGCAGCGGGACCCCTCAAGCAGTTGCTGACAGCGCAGAACATTCAAAGCCTGCTGACTGCACCCATCCTCTGTGATGGCGACGTCACCGGCTTTGTCGGTTTTGACGCAGTGCGGGAATGTCGCGACTACGGCGAGGACGAGCACTACCTGTTGAGCCTGTTTGCGAACCTGCTGGCCAATGTCGTTCAGCGCGAGCGCTCCGCCGACATCCTGCAGCAGAAAACCGCGGCACTCACGCTGGCCAACGACCGCTTCCAGAGTATTCTTGACGGTACCCATGCCGCCGTCTATGTCGCCGATATGGACACTTATGAGGTCCTGTTCCTCAACAGTCACGCCAGGGACCTCGTGGGCGATGTGGTTGGCCAGGTCTGCTGGCAGACCATGCAGGCGGGACAGACGGGGCCCTGCGCGTTCTGCACCAACTCACGCCTGCTGGATGCGGACGGCAAACCCGGCCCCCCGGTGTCCTGGGAGCACTTCAATCCGGCACTGCAGCGCTCGTTCCAACTGCACGACCGGGCCATTCCCTGGGATGACGGCCGCATCGTACGCATGGAAATCGCCTTTGATATCAGCGAACAGAAGGCTGCCGAGGCGGCATTGCGGGAGAGCGAACAACGCTACCGCCGACTGTTCGACCAATCCCGCGATGCTTTAATGGTCGTAACCCCGCCGGACTGGGCTTTCGTTGCCTGCAACAGGGCGGCGCTGGATCTGTTTGGCGTTGCCGACGAAGCGGCCTTCACCCGGCTGACGCTGGTGGAGCTTTCACCTCCGCTGCAGCCCGATGGCAGCCCCTCTGACACATGGGCACTGGCCCACCTGGCATCCGCAATGGCAGAAGGCTCTGCCCTGTTCGAGTGGCAGCATCAGCGCCTGGATGGCCGGCAACTCAGCTGCAGCGTGCTTCTCAACCGTACCGAATGGTTCGGCCAGGCCGCGATCCAGGGTACTGTCAGGGATATCTCTGCGCAGAAGCGGGCGGAGATCGCGTTGCGCGAACAGTCCGACGCCCTGCACCGGACCAACGCCAGGCTCGAGCGCATTGCCCACTTTGACACCATCACCGACCTGCCCAACCGGAATCTGCTCGCCGACCGCATGCAGCAGGCGATGGCACAGGCGCACCGGCACAACACCTCCATCGCTATCGCCTATCTCGACCTGGATGGCTTCAAGGAAATCAATGACCGCTACGGCCATGATGTCGGCGACAGGATGCTGCGGGCACTGGCTCAACACATGAATGGTGCCCTTCGGGCCGGGGATACCCTGGCCCGCCTCGGGGGAGACGAATTTGTCGCCGTCCTGGTGGACCAGGATACCAACCCGCAGTCATGCGAACCGGTCATCGCGCGCTTGCTGGAGGCTTCTGCAGAGACGGTCACCATCGACGGGCACGCCCTGCAGGTCTCAGCGAGCATCGGGGTCACCTTTTATCCCCAGCATGAGGAGATCGACGCCGACCAGTTGTTGCGGCAGGCCGACCAGGCCATGTACCTGTCCAAGGTCGAGGGCAAGAATCGCTTTCACGTTTTCGACACCGCCTTTCACCGCGCCCAGGAAGGTCACAACCGGCAACTCGAGGACATCCGCCAGGCGCTGGCAAAAGGGGAGTTTGTGCTCTTTTATCAGCCCAAGGTCAACATGCGAACGGGACAGGTGGTGGGGGCCGAGGCGCTGGTTCGCTGGCAGCATCCGCGGCAGGGACTGCTGTTTCCCGATGCCTTCCTGCCATTCATCGAGAACCACGCACTGTCGCTCGCGCTGGGCCGATGGGTGATTGACGCTGCCCTGACCCAGATCGCTGCGTGGCGCCGGTCCGGCCTGACTCTTCCTGTCAGCGTCAATGTATCCGCCTCCCAGCTACAGCAGGACAGCTTTGTCCAGGATCTCCAGGCCCGGCTGCGGACGCAACCGGAGGTAGCGCCCGAGCTGCTGGAATTGGAGATTACCGAAACCCGTGCGCTTGAGGATATTGAGCATGCATCCTCGGTGATGGCAGCCTGTGACGCGATGGGGGTGAAATTCGCCCTGGATGATTTCGGCACCGGCTATTCGTCGATGATGTACCTGAAGCGACTGCCGGCCCGGACCCTGAAAATCGACCGCAGTTTCGTCCGCGACATGCTGGTGGATGAGGATGACATGGCAATTCTCCGGGGAATCCTCGGCCTGGCCTCCGCGTTCCGGCGGGAAGTGCTGGCCGAGGGGGTGGAAACCGAGGCTCACGGTGCGAAACTACTGGAGCTGGGCTGCGAACTGGCACAGGGCTTCGGTATCGCCAGGCCCATGCCCGCAGCCGAGTTACCCGCTTGGGTCGCCTCATGGCGCCCACCGGCGAGCTGGCTACTCATTGAACAGCGATGAGCGGGGCAGAAATCGACCCGCTACGGAGGTGACAGGCGTGGGATCAGCAGCCACCAAAAAAGGTATCGCACTACTGACGGCCATCCTGCTGGCAGCCTGTGGAGGCGGTGGCGGAGGCAGTGACCCGGTGTTGCAGCCCGACGCACCATTGACCCCGGTCACACCGGCACCCGCGCCTGATCCGGAGCCCGACCCCGAACCGGAACCGACACCGGATCCCCAGCCGCCGGAAGCAGCCGGGCGCACCCTGTTTGAAAGTGGCCAGGTGCGCCCCATCGCCCTGTCAGCCGATGGCAACCAATTGCTTGTAGTCAACACCCCGGCTCACCGGCTGGAACTGTTCGACATCGCCGATGGGCAATTGTCGCCTGCGGGCAGTGTGCCGGTGGGCCTGGAGCCGGTGGCGGTGGCTGCTGCCGGCAGCCACGAAGCCTGGGTAGTCAACCATCTCTCGGACAGCATCAGCGTTGTGCGCCTGGATGGTGCCGCACCCCGCGTGGTCCGCACCCTGCTGGTCGGAGACGAGCCCCGGGACATTGTCTTTGCCGGCCCCGGCAATCGGCGCGCGTTCGTCACCGCCGCCTACCGCGGCCAGAACCACCCCGAATTCAGCGCCGCCGATCTCAAGACCCCGGGCCTGGGCCGCGCCGATGTCTGGGTGTTCGATGCCGACGACCCCGGCGCCGGGCCGGGCGGCGAGCCCCTGGCGATCATCAACCTGTTTGCCGACAGTGCCCGCGGCCTCGCCCGCAGCGCCGACGGCAGTCGGGTATACGCCGCGGCTTTCCTCTCCGGCAACCAGACCACTACCCTGCTCAACGAAGCGGAGGTCGCCGACGCCAAGCCGGGACCCGTGCAGAACCACGAGGGCGTTCGGCAACCGGATACCGGCCTGATCGTGGGCTTCGATGGCGAGCGCTGGGTCGATGAATCCGGCCGCGACTGGTCGCACAAGGTACTCTTCAACCTGCCGGATCTGGACCTTTTTACCCTGGATGCCATGGCCGGCACGCCACGCCTGCTGGGCAGCCAGCAGGGGCTGGGCACAGTGCTGTTCAACGTCACCAGCAACCCGGCTACCGGCGCAATCTACGTCAGCAATACCGAGGCCCGCAACCGGGTCCGCTTCGAGGGACCCGGCACTGCCGCCAGCAGTGTGCGCGGCAATATCGCCGAACAGCGCATCAGCGTGGTCCGGGGCGGCACGGTGACTGCCAACCACCTCAATCCGCATGTCGACTTCTCGCTGCCGGAGGGTGCGTCCCTGCCGGCGAGCGACAAGGCCCTGAGCCTGGCCCAGCCCCAGGAAATGGTGATCAGCCCGGACGGTGACACACTCTATCTCGCGGCTTTCGGCTCCAACCGCATTGCCGCCATCGCCACCGCCGACCTGGAAGCCGGGCGCTACGATCCCGCGGCCACCCGCCATATTTCCGTACCCGGCGGCGGCCCCGGCGGCCTGGTGCTGAATGCCGCCGGCGACACCCTGTACACCCTGTCCCGCTACACCAATACCGTCAGTGCCATCGATGCCGGCAGTGGCGAGGTCCTCGCCTCAGAGACCCTGTACAGTCCGGAAGCGGCGAGTATCCAGCGTGGCCGGCGCCTGCTCTACGACGCCGATCTGACCTCCGCCAACGGCACTGCCTCCTGCGCCAGCTGCCACATCTTTGGCGACGTCGACGGCCTGGCCTGGGACCTCGGCAACCCGGATGGCGACATGCTCGAGAACCGCAATGAATTCGTGCCCCTGCGCGGGCCGACCCAGGGCGTGTTCCACCCCCTCAAGGGCCCCATGACCACGCAGACCTTCCGCGGCATGGCCGACAGCGGGCCCATGCACTGGCGCGGGGATCGCGGCGGCCAGAACCGGGCCATCGTGCGCGGCGAACGGGAGAGCCTGGAGGCGGCGGCCTTCAAGGAATTCAATCCGGCCTTCGTCGAGCTGCTGGGACGGGAAGCGGTACTGCCCCCGGACCTGCTGCAGGACTTTACCGACTTCGCCCTGGCGATCACCCCGCCACCCAACGCCATCCGCAATCTCGACAACAGCCTGACCCCGGACCAGGCCGAGGGACGCCGGGTCTTCCTGGAGGAAGCCACCACGGGCGGCGCCCTGACCTGCGATCACTGCCACGTACTGGATGTGGAAGCGCGCCAGTTCGGCACCGCCGGACTGATGACCAACGAGGGCCCGGGCATCACCGAGGATTTCAAGGTCGTGCACCTGCGCAACCTGTACCAGAAGGTGGGCATGTTCGGGGCCAGCGTCCCGCGCCCGGGGCAACAGGCGCAATTCACCGGTGACCAGGTGCGCGGCTTTGGCCTGCTGCACGACGGTGGCATTGATACGGTAAGCAATTTCCTCGCCAGCAGCGTATTCGGCTTTGCCAGTGACGCCCAGCGCGAGCAGGTGGTGGACTTCATGTTCGCCTTCGACGGCAACCTGGCGCCCATCGTCGGCCAACAACTGACCATGGGCGCCGAGCCGGACGCGGCCACCCGGGCGCGGCTGGATCTGCTGCTCGCGCGGGCCGGCATTGCCGACCCCGAGTGTGACCTCGTGGTGCATGGCGTCCTGGACGGGGAACAGCGCGGTGCCTTGCTGCAGGCCGACGGCCGCTTCCGCACCGACCGCAGCGGCGAGGACAGTGTCGGGCTGCAGCAGCTGCTGACCATTGCCAGCGGGCCGGGGCAGGAACTGACCTTTACCTGCGTGCCGCGCGGCATGGGGCAGCAAATGGCTCTTGACCGCAATGCCGATGGCATTCTGGATGGCGATGAGGGCTGAGGGCTGAGCCGACATTGCGCCAGATCAAGACAGACGGGACCCCGCTGTGATTACATAAGCGCAAAAGAATAGCAGGAGAAACAAGATCATGACCCGGATGTTTGAAACCGCGGAAGCCTGTGTGGACCATGCCATTGCCACTCTCGGCAAGCAGATTCGACTGGGCGCACCGCTGGGGCTGGGAAAACCGGTACAGCTCATGAACGCCTTTTTCCGGCGTGCGGTGGAGGATCCCGACATCGATCTGCACATCTACACCGCGCTGTCCCTCGAGGTACCCAAGCCCGCCAGTCACATCGAGGCGGAGCTGGCCGGCCCCATCGTCGAGCGCCTGTTCGGGGACTACGAGCCCCTGGCCTACATGGAGGCCCTGCGGGCTGGCAACATGCCGGCCAACATCAAGGTCAGCGAACTGTATTTCAAGGCGGGCTCGATGAAGGGGCTGCCCTCCGCCCAGCAGAACTACATCTCCAGCAACTACACCCACATCGCCCGCGACATGGCGGCAGCGGGGGTGAACGTACTGGTGCAACTGGTGGCGGCGCGGGAAACCGATGCCGGTCTGTCCCTCAGCCTGTCCTGCAACCCCGACGTGGCGCTGGATGTTATCCGCCAGCGCCGCGCTGGTGACCAGGACGGATTCCTCTGTTTTGCCCAGGTGCACCGGGACCTGCCCTTCATGCGCCACGATGCAGAAGTACCCGCCTCCCTGTTCGATGGCGTAGTGGAGAATGCCGACTACCACCGCACCCTGTTTGCCGTGCCCAACGCCGCGATCCCGGCGGCGGACTATGCCACCGCGCTCAATGTCAGCAGCCTGGTGGTTGACGGCGGCACCCTGCAGATCGGTATCGGCGCGCTGGGGGATGCGGTGGCTCACGCCTGCATCCTGCGCCACCGCCACCACGATGCCTGGCGCGAGCTGCTGCAGAACCTGACCAGGATAGACAGCGGCTGTGCCGCGGAGCCCACCGTGTTCAACGAGGGCCTCTACGTCTCCACCGAGATGTTCGTCAACGGCATGCTGCACCTGATAGAGGCGGGCGTCGTCAAACGCCGGGTGTTCGACCAGCTGGCGTTGCAGCGGGGTCTCAACGACGGCGTCATCACCCCGGCCATCGACGCGGCCATGCTGGACTACGCCCGCGGCTGCGGCCTGATGCCGCGCCTGCTGGATGCGCCGGCACTGGCGGAGCTGCAGCATTGGGGCCTAGCGCCCGAAGCCTTGGTGATTGCCGGGGACAGCCTGAAGCTGCACGGCGAACTGCTGTGCAACGACATGGACGATCCCGATACCCGCGCCGCACTGCTGCGAGCGACAGCGGGAACCGAGCTGCGCCACGGCCGGGTGCTGCACGGCGGCTTCTTTCTCGGGCCCCGGGATTTCTACCAGAAACTGCGCGACCTGGACGCTGCCGGCCACGACAGGATCTGCATGACCAGCGTCCAGCGCACCAACCAGCTGCTGCTCAACTACCCGCTGTACTGCGCCCAGCGCCAGCACGCCCGCTTCATCAACACCGGCATGATGGTCAGCCTCAGTGGCGCGGTCACCTCCGACGCACTCGAGGACGGCACCGTGATCAGCGGCGTCGGCGGGCAGTACAACTTTGTCGCCATGGCCCACGACCTGCCGGGCGCACGCTCGATCCTGTGTATCCGTGCCACCCGCGGCAAGGGCAGGCACCTGCAATCGAATATCGTGCCGCACTATGGCCACACCACCATTCCCCGCCACCTGCGGGACATCATCGTCACCGAGTATGGCATCGCCGACCTGCGCGGACAGAGTGACGCCGAGATCATCCGCCGCCTGATCGCCATCGCGGACAGCCGCTTCCAGCAGGAGCTGGCGGACTGGGCCATGGAACACGGCAAGCTGCCCAAGGACTACGAGATACCGGTGGAGGCCCGGGACAATACCCCCTACCGCATAGCCACCGCGCTCAGCAGCCATATTGCCGATGGCCTGCTGCCGTCTTATCCCTTCGGCACCCAGCTGACCCCGGAGGAGCTGACTCTCAGCGCCAGCCTGCGGCGCATCAAGGCCCTCAGCGAGGAACCCGCGCACTTCATCAAGGAAATTGTGCGCGCCCTGCTGCACCGCGGCGACAAGGAGGCGGCACGCCCCTGGCTGGAGCGCATCCACCTCATGCACCCGGACAGCAGCAAGGAATTCATTATCCAGCAATTGCTGATGCTGGAACTGGAGGAGCACGGACTGCTGAAAGTGCGGTAACATCACCCTGACGCCGCCCGGGGGGCAGCGGCCGACAAGGCGCCGATCGTGTTCGAAGTCATCTGTATCAGTTTTGCGTTTTTCTTCGGCCTGGCGGTGCGCCAGGTCGGCCTGCCGCCGCTGGTGGGTTTCCTGGCCGCCGGCTTCGCCATCAACCTGTTGGGCCCGGGCCTCGGGCTGCCCTCCGACACCAGCAAGATCCTGCACTACGTCGCCCATCTGGGCGTACTGATCCTTCTGTTCACGGTAGGCCTCAAGCTCAAGCTGAAGCAGATTGCCCAGCCACAGGTACTGGGCGGGGCGCTGCTGCACTTCGCCATCAGCGTTGCCGTGTTCACACCCGGCCTCTACTACCTGGTGGGACTGGACTGGAACACGGCACTGCTGCTGGCCATTGCGCTCTCGTTTTCCTCCACCGTGCTGGCGGCGAAATTGCTGGAATCGAAACGCGAACTGGCGGTCTTCCACGGCCGTACCGCCATTGGCATCCTCATCGTCCAGGATGTCATTGCTCTGGTGGTGCTGGCGATCTGGAGCGGGCAGACCCCCAATATCTGGGCCCTGGCGGTGTTCGGCCTGCCGCTGTTGCGGCCGCTGATGTACTGGCTGCTGGACTTTGCCGGCCACGATGAACTGCTGGTGCTGATGGGCATGATGCTGGCGCTGGTCATCGGCGGCATGGGTTTCCAGGCCATGGGCCTGAGCTCCGAGATCGGCGCCCTGCTAATGGGCGTACTGCTGTCGAATCACCGCCGGGCCCAGGAGCTGTCGGAATCCCTGTGGCCCCTGCGGGAGATTTTCCTGGTGGGCTTCTTCCTCGAGATCGGCATGTCCGGCCTGCCGGACCTGGAGGCGCTGCTGTTCGCTCTCGGCGTCGGCATCATCCTGCCGCTCAAGGGCCTCCTGTTCTTCCTGCTGCTGATTGCCTTCCGGCTGCGCGCCCGCACCTCCTTCCTCGCCGCCGTCAGCCTTTCCGCCTACAGTGAGTTCGGCCTGATAGTTGCCGCCGTGGTGCTGCAGGACTGGCTGGTGCCGCTGGCCCTGGCAGTCTCGATCTCCTTCCTTGTCGCCGCGCCCCTGAACCGCCTGGCCCATCCCCTGTTCGCGCGTCTCGAGGATCGTCTGCAGCGGTTTGAACGCCGGACCATTCACCCCGATGAGCAGCCCACCAACCTGGGCACTGCCGACGTGTTGATCTTCGGCATGGGCCGTACCGGTACCGCTGCCTATGATCACCTGCGAGAGCAGGGCAAGTTGCCAGCGGGCCTGGATGGGGATACGTATAAAGCCAAGGCTCACCAGGAAGCCGGTCGCAACGTGGTATTTGCCGACGCCGAGGACAGCAATTTCTGGCGCGGCGTGGATGTGACGACCATCAAGGCGGCAGTGCTGGCCATGGATGACATTGAAGCCAAGGTGGTAGCCGCCCGCAGCCTGCGCGCCAAGGGCTTCACCGGACCCATCGTCTCCCACGCCCTGCACGAGGACCACGTGGCACGCATCACCGAGGCCGGCGCCACCCACACCTACCTGACCATGTACCAGGCCGGCATGGGGCTGGCGGACCGGACCCTGAGTGCACTGGCTGCCGATGTCTGAGTCTAGCCCGTGGGCCCCGGCCCCGTGGCAGACATGCCGGACCCTGGCATTTCAGGCAGCGGCCGGGCCATTGCCGTAGCGGGTATAAATGGCGTCGCGCTTGTCCGGGTCGATATTGACCTTGTCGAGGTCGCCGCGGACCGTCGGCAGCGCCAGCAGCCGCGGGTCCATGACCCGGTACCAGAGCCAGGGGATATAGGCGAGCAGGTACATGCCGTAGTAACCGTTGGGCAGCTCCGGGATGTCCTCGAAGTTGCGCAGGCTCTGGTAGCGGCGGGTGGGATTGGCGTGGTGGTCGGAATGCCGCTCCAGGTGAAACAGCACGATGTTGCTGAAGATGTAGTTCGCATTCCAGCTGTGGTGGGGCTGGCAGCGCTCGTAGCGGCCGTCGGCCTCGCGCTGGCGCAGCAGGCCGTAGTGCTCGATGTAGTTGGCGCTGGTCAGCTGGTACCAGGCCCAGACATTGTGCAGCGCCAGGAAGGGAATCATCACCCAGCCGAAGGCGATCACCAGGCCGCCCTGCAGCACGACGCTGATGGCAAAGGACTGCAGGATATCGTTGTGCACGCTCCAGGGGCCCTTGCCGAGGCGCTGCAGCCGCTCCGTCTCCACCGCCCAGCCGCGGCGGAACGCGCCCGGGATCTCGCGCAGCATGAACTTGTAGATGGATTCCCCCATGCGCGCACTGGCGGGATCCTCCGGCGTGGCCACATCCTTGTGATGGCCGCGGTTGTGCTCGATACAGAAATGGCCGTAGGCCGGTACCGCCAGCACGATCTTCGCCAGCAGGCGCTCCAGCGCCGGCTTCTTGTGCCCCAGCTCGTGGGCGGTATTGATGCCGAGGCCGCTGTAGCTGCCCGCGGTAATCGCCAGGGCGATGATCGACCACACGGTCAGCTCCTGGGTGCCCACGAACCAGGCGATCGCAATCAGGACAATGAAGTGCATCGGCACCGTGAACCAGGTGAGCAACCGGTAGTAACGGTCCTCCTCCAGCTGCGGCACGATCTCTTCCGGCGGGTTGTTGGTGTCGGAGCCAAGGGCGTAATCCAGCAGCGGGATCACCAGGTAGGTGAATACCAGGGGAATGGCCAGCAACCACTGTGAGCCCCAGGCGAAGTACAGCGCAATACCCAGCATCGGGAACAGGGGCATGAACAGTGACGACATCCACAGGTAGCGCTTCTTGTCCGTGTATTCGATGTGCCCCTTGTCGGGGTGGTCAAGGCTGTAGGTCACACTCATGTTATTGTCTCCAGTAACGCTGTGCGCACAGTGTAGCCCTGCGGGTGCCAATAGCACCGTTTCATGAAATGACATAATATTAGTCATTTTACGCCATCAGGGGCTGTCATGACGCGCGCACTGGAACTGTCCGCCACCTATGCCCGCCTGGTCCTGCAATCGGAACGGGTGCCAGCCGCCGAGCTGCTGGCGGGGACCGGTTTCACGGCGGCGTCGCTGGCAACCATGGACTATGTGCCCTGGGCAGCGCTGGCACGGTTGTTCCGCAACTATGCCAGGCGCCAGCCCTCACCGGCCTGGGCCCTGGAGCTGGGGGCCCAGTTCAATATCGCCTCCCACGGCCCGCTGGGATTCGCGGCCCTGAGCGCCCCCACCCTCGGCGCGGCACTGGAAATCATGGCCAGCTACCACCCGGTGCGCACCAACACCCTGCGGCTGGCCACCCGGCGGCAAGCGGAACGCTTCTTCCTGACCCTGGAAGACCTGACCGGTGACGCCGAGTTTGCAACCTGGCTCGAGGAAATCGTGTTCAAGGTCCTGGAATCCCTGCTGACCGCCATCCTCGGGCATCCCGTGGGTCCGAATGTGATCATCGACTTTGCCCGCCCCGTGCCGCCACACAGCGAGGCCCTGATCGCGGGCCATGCGGCGGCGGTGCGGTTCGACGCCCCGGTGTCCTCCCTCTCGATCCCGGCGGTCTGGTGCCAACTGCCGTCACCGCTGCACGACGAGGCCGTGTACCGCGCCAATATCGCCCGCTGCCGCGATATCCTCGCCAGCCGGGACAGCCGCACCAGCGCCGCAGAGCGGGTGTGGATGCTGCTCGACAGTCACTTTGCCGACAGCCGGCGGCATCCCCTGCCGGTGCCCCCCCTCGAGCAACTCGCCGCCCGCCTGCACCTGACCCCGAGAACCCTGATCCGCCACCTGCAGCGCGAGGGCACGGGCTACCGGGAGATCGTGGAGGACCTGCGGCGGGAACATGCAACCCGGCTGCTGCGCGACGCCCGGCTCAACATCGGGGAAGTGGGAGAGATCCTCGGCTATCGCGAACAGGCGAATTTTGGCCGCGCCTTCCGGCGCTGGTTCGGCTGCTCGCCGGCGGCCTGGCGCCGACAGTAGCCGCTGCGCCCCGCCCTGTTGCCGACCTGTCGCCTGGGCAGGCAGGTCGGTGGTGGCCTTGTGGCGAGCTGACGGGTATCCGCTTGCATTCCGGGAAAGAGCCGACTACTGTATATCCATACAGCACACGACAGGCTCTTTCTGGAGGTACGCGAACATGAACGAAGCACTGGAACAGGTTATTCTCCGCCACGACACCTGGCGCGGCCGCAGCCGCTGCTTCAGCGGCTTGCCGCTGTCCGCCAACCACGATTCCCACCGCGGCGGCCTCGGTACCGGCTACCGGGCCCTGGATGCCGCCCTGGCCCAGGGCGGCTGGCCCGAGGCCAGCGCCATCGAGGTGCTCAGCGACAGCTGCGGCATGGGCGCCATGGGCCTGTTCCTGCCGGCCATGGAGCGGCTCAGTGCCCAGGGCCGCTGGCAGGCCTTCATCGCCCCACCCTGGACACCCTATGCGCCCCTGCTCGCGGCCCGCGGCATCGACACGCAACAGGTCCTGCTGGTGCACCCCCGCAGCCGGGAAGACCTGCTCTGGAGTATTGAGCAGTCCCTGCGCAGCACTACCTGCAGCGCCGTATTCAGCTGGCTGGGGGCCGGGCATTACCGCTACAGCGAACTGCGCAAGCTGCAACTGGCCGCTGCCGCCAGCGATACCCTGTGCGTCCTGTTCCGACCCCAGCAGGCCGCCGCCGACAGTGCACCTGCGGGGCTGCGGCTGCAAATGCGCGAATACCGCAAGGTCCACATCCTCAAGCAGCGCGGCGGTCGCCAGGGGCTGGATGTGGATCTGGCGCCGGAAGACGAGCTGCCCCATCAGCCACAGCTGTGGGAACTGCCGGCCTGGCCACCAGCCACGGCTGCCGGCACTGCATTGGGTGCGAATTGAGGCAAATCAATTGTTATTGCCGGGGCAAGAGAACTAGCATGGAGACTCTCACCGATACGGCGGTCCAATAGCCGGAACCGGAACCTTTACCGCAATGGAGAGCAACCCCCATGCAGGAACTACCCCACCACTACCATGTGTCCGCGAAAGCGGCACCTGAAGGCACTGTTACCCTGGAAGGTAATGATGTGCCGGCACTGGAGACAGCACCACCGAAGGAGTTTGGCGGCCCCGGCGGCCACTGGTCACCGGAGGCGCTGCTGGTTGGCGCGGTGACCGACTGCTTTATTCTCACTTTTCGCGCCATTGCCCGCGCCTCCAGGCTGGACTGGACTGCCCTTGAATGCAGCACGGAAGGCAAACTGGAACGCATCGACCGGGTGACCCGGTTTACCGAGCTGACCGTGACCGCCCACCTGACCGTGCCCGCGGATACGGATGCAGACAAGGCGAAACAGCTGCTGGAGAAAGCCGAAGCCAACTGCCTGGTCAGCAATTCCCTGAACAGCACCATCCACCTGCATGCCACGGTGGATCAGGCCGGATGAAAGGCAGCGTGACAGCTGGCGACGGAACACAGGGCGGGGAGCGGTAGTGGATCAGTGGCTGAGCGACTACGGAGTGACTCTGGGCGTGGGCGCCTTGATCGCGTTCATGATTTTCATCGTCTGGGACCTGGCCAAGCGCAGCAATGCCGGTAAATTCGGTACCATCATCCTCTACGTTGGCCTGGCCATGGGCATCTTCGGCTTCCTGATCAAGGTGATCATTACCTGGATGCTGGAGAACGCCGGCGTGGGTTAGCTTACTCCCAATATATCACTGGCTGTCAGGCCTTGAGCTACCCGGAATTTCGCCTTCATTGGTGCGCTCAACGACATAGGCCCGGATTATCTGGGCCTCGTCCGGACTCAGCACATCGGCGAAGCTGGCCATTCCATTACCTGTCAGCAGCCCGTCAATCACGATGTCATTCCAAATGTCATGAACGGCTGGAGACGAATAGCGCAGATCGGGAATCACCCCGGCGGACACCATGCCAAAGCCATGACAAACAGCGCAATTGCGCTGGTAGAGGACTTTGCCACGCTCGAGTACTTCCTCAGACACCGACAACGGCGGGAGTGGCTCGGGCAATTCCTGATAGGGCTGCTGTGCTACTGTCGGAGCAAGTGCCTCGCCACCCAATTTGAAGGTCAAAAGGCGACCCGGGCCTGCACCCTGCATGGACTTGGCTGCTCGCCCAAAAGCAACTCCGTATACACCACCCCATCCAGCCATGATGGAGACATACTGTTCACCATCAACCATATAGGTGACGGGCGGCGCCATGATGCCGGTACCGGTCTTGACCTCCCATAGCTTACTGCCGTTATCAGCACGGTAGGCACTCAGATTGCCATCGTTGGTGCCCTGGAATACCAGGCCTCCAGCGGTTGCCAACAGCCCGCCATGCCAGCCGCCGTCCTGCTTGATCCGCCAGGCTTCACGCTGGTGTACCGGATCCCAAGCCAACAGGTAACCGTTGACAGCCTCGGGGGGAACATCGGCGAAATGAACAAGGTCGGTTCCAGTATTCCATGCACCGGGGCGATGTTCGAATCCGGGTTCGGGGCCATAGGCACCAGGGAGGTCTCGCGCCGGAATGTAGACAAGCCCGGTCTCGGGACTGTAGGCCATCGGGTGCCAGTTGTGCCCACCCAGCGATGATGGGAAAACCACCGCTGTTTCATCTTTCCATGTTGCTTCAGGGTTTTCCACTGGACGACCGGTCGCAAGGTCAACGTGATCGGCCCATGTCACCTTGACGTATTTTTCCGCCGACACCAACTCCCCTGTCTTCCGGTCAAGTACATAGAAAAACCCATTTTTGGGGGCCTGCATCAGCACATTTCGTACTTCTCCATCGATTTCAATATCGGCGAGTATGATGTGCTGCGTGGCGGTGTAGTCCCAGCTGTCGCCCGGTGTTGTCTGATAGTGCCAGACCAGTTCCCCTGAATCCGGCCGGACAGCAAGGATCGAGGACAGGAACAGATTGTCGCCGCCGCCTGGACTGCGAAGATGGCGGCTCCAGGGAGATCCGTTGCCGGTCCCCACATAGAGGAGATCGAGCTCCGGATCATAGGCCATGGAGTCCCAGACCGTGCCCCCGCCACCAATTTTCCACCATTCACCGCCCTTCCAGGTCTTGGCAGCAGCTTCAAGTTCCGGGTTCTCGAATGGCAGCGATGGATCGCCAGGGACGGTATAAAACCGCCAGATCATAGCGCCAGTGTCGGCATCGTAAGCGGAAAAATAACCGCGCACACCCAGGTCTGCGCCACCGTTACCGATAACTACCTTACCCTTTACTACCCTCGGTGCCCCGGTAATGGTATAGGGTTTGCTGCGGTCAATGGTGTTGATATCCCAGCGCAGGGAGCCATCCGTGGCACTGAGCGCGACCAGTCGCCCATCAATCGTGCCCACATAGACTTTGCCGTCCCAAAAGGCAACGCCCCGGTTGACCACGTCGCAACAGGCATTGCGTCCCCACTCTCGCGGCACCTTGGGGTCGTATTCCCAAAGCTGCTCGCCAGTTTTGGCATCAAGGGCATAGACTTTGCTCCAGGACCCGGTTGTGTACATCACGCCATCGACAATGAGAGGCGTTGCTTCAAGGCCACGCTTCGTCCCTGTATCGAAATACCAGGCGAGGGCGAGTTTGGAAACATTCTCCTGGTTGATGTTTCCCAATGGACTGAACCGCTGTTCCGAATAAGTCCTGCCATGAAGGAGCCAGTTACCGGGCTCGCTGTCAGCGGAAACCATCCTGATGCTGCTGTCTTCGGATCCGCTCCCATCTCCTGCGCTTTCGCGAATATCGGCACCATAAACCGGCATGGCAATGGCTGCAGCCAGAGCAGCAAGCCCAAGAATCCTGTCTCTCTTTTGCTTGTTCATTATTAGGCTCTTCAGGAAAATTTGTGGGTAAAAAGCAGCCCAACGAGGGCTGAGATT
>CAXBCH010000054.1:0-18691 GCA_963974125.1 uncultured Haliea sp.
TGGCGTTCATTATCCCACGTCGATATCATCCGGTTAAGTCCGACAGGCTGCTAGCCAGTCTATACTGCTGTCACCAACGTCGGTTTCGCAGGGGGCGTGACCGTGAATGTGATCCAGCTTGCCGTGCGCAATCCCGCAGCGACTTTCGTCGCGGCACTGCTGGTGCTGGGTTTTGGGGTACTGGCGATCTACCGCCTGCCCATCCAGTTGCTCCCGGAACTGACTCCCCCGAAGATCTTCATCTTCACCGGCTGGCGCGCCGCCGCACCCGAGGAAATCGAGGAACAGATCGTCCAGGGCCAGGAGCGTGTGCTCGGCAATATCCAGGGTGTGACCAGCATGGTCAGTTCCATCGCCCGGGACCAGGGCTATATCGAGCTCAACTTCGAGATTGGCTGGGACATGCAGCAGGGGTTGATCGACGTCATCACCAATCTCAACCAGGCGCCGCCCCTGCCCGCCGACGCCGACGAACCGGTTGTGCGTGCTGGGGCCGGGACCACCGGCAACAATGCCGCGGCCACCCTGCAGCTGTTTCGCGCCGACGGCATTGACACCGATGTCACCGCCTATGAAGATCTGGTGACCACCGTTATTGAGCCCCGGCTGGCGCGTGTACCCGGCGTCTCCGAGGTGCGCCTGGAATCCCGCCGCGAGCGCGAAATTGCGGTCAACATCGATCCCCACCGGCTCGCGGGCATGGGTGTCGCCATCGACGATGTAACCCGGGCGCTGCGTCGCGCCACCAACGTCTCCGGTGGCTTCGCCGATGTCGGCCGGCGTCAGTACACGGTCCGTATTGCCGGCAGCTTTGGCATCGACCAGCTCGGTGAGCTGGTCGTTGGCTGGCGCAATCAGCAACCGGTCTATCTGCGCGATGTGGCCAGCGTCGAGGCCGGCTTCATGAAGCGCAACAGCTTTTCCCGGCGCAACGGCAATCCGTCCTACTACATCCGCCTGAATCGCAGCAACGGCGCCAACACCGTGGAGCTGCTCGATGGTCTCAAGGCGGTGATTACCGAGTTGAATACCGGGCCGCTTGCGGCCGAGGGGCTTACCCTGGAGCTGAGTTTCGACGCTTCGCTGCACATCCGCCGCGCCATCGCCCTAGTGCAGGGCAACCTGTTGCTGGGGCTGGTGCTGTCGAGCATGGTGCTGTTTTATTTTCTGCGGGTCATACGCGCTACGCTGGTCATTGCCCTGAGCATCCCGCTGTCGTTGATGGGCGCCTTCCTGGCGCTGCAGGTGACCGGCCACAGCCTCAACGTCATCTCTCTCGCTGGCCTCGCATTCGCGGTGGGGCTGTCGATGGATGCCTCCATAGTGGTGCAGGAAAACATCATGCGCCTCGGACAGCAGGGCCTGGGACGGCGCGCGGCGGCGGAAGCCGGAGCCCGCGAGGTGGCGCCGGCGCTGCTGTCGTCGACCCTGACCACGGTGGCGATTTTTGTCCCCATCATCTTCCTCGAGGGGCTGGAAGGCCAGTTGTTCAAGGACCTGGCGATCACGCTTTCGGCGGCGGTGTTGATGTCGCTGCTGGTGTCATTGACCGTGCTGCCGATGGCGACTGCACACGCCGCACTGTCCCAGGTCCCGGTCGATCCCCTGCGGAGTTTCTGGATCCGGCTGGCGGACTGGATTGACCGCCGTACCCTGTCCGACCGTGCCCGCATGCGCTGGATCCTGGTGATTCTGGGTGCTTCGATACTGACCGTGGGGATATTGATGCCGAAGGTGGATTTCCTGCCCAAGGCCGATGTCGATGCGGTCGAGAGCTACCTTGACCTGCCCCCGGGCACCAGTCTCGATACCATCGAGAAAGAGATTTTCGGCGAGATAGAACGGCGCCTGCGGCCACACCTTGCGGGCACCAGGGAGCCCGCGGTACGCGGCTACAATGTCGGCGTTGGTCCCGGTTACGGTACGGTATTCCTGTATCCGGCGGAGCCCGAGGGCACGGCACCCATGATCGAAATCATGCGCGAGGAAATCCTCGCCGGCCTGCCCGACGTGGAACCTTTCGTGCGCCGTGCGTCGATGATCCAGGTGGACGGCGGCGGTCGCAGCATTGCCATCGATATCCGCGGGGCAGATCTTGAAACCCTGATGCGGGTCGCCACTGTCGGCATGGAGCAGGTCAAGCAGATGTGGGAGGACGGCAGTGCCTATGCCCAGCCCGCTCTGACCATGGATCAGCCGGAGCTGCGCATTGTGCCGGACGACAAGCGTCTCGGTCTCGCGGGCCTGGACCGGATGACCCTGGCCGATGCGGTGCGGGCACTGACCGATGGACTCTATGCCGGAGAGTACTTCGATGGCAATCGCCGCTACGACATGATCGTGCACGGTCCCGGCTGGAGCACGCCGGAGGAACTGGCGAGCACCCCCATTGCCACCCCCTTTGCCGGGGTGCAGGCCATCGGCGAACTCGCGGCGATCGAGTACACCGTGGGCCCCGTGCAGCTGCAGCGGGTCGATGGCCTGCGCACGGTCACCATCAACGTATTGCCACCGGAACAGGTGACGCTGGAGGAGGCGATTGAACGCCTGCGTGCGGAGCTGGACCCGGAGCTGCAGGGCATGCTGCCGCCGGGCGCCTCGATCGCCTACCGCGGCAGTGCCGACCGCCTGCAGGAGGCGGTCAACAAGATGCTGCTGAATTTCGCCATCGCCGTGCTGATTCTGTTCGCCATCATGGCGGCAATCTTTCGCTCCGCCTGGGACAGCCTGCTGGTACTGCTGGTCATGCCGCCGGCCATCGCCGGCGGGGTGCTCGCCCTGAAGGCCTACAACCTGTTCAGTTACCAGTCCCTCGATATGCTGACCATGGTCGGCTTCATCATCCTGCTGGGCCTGGTGGTCAACAACGCGATCCTGCTGGTTGACCAGACGCGGATCAGGGAGCGCGAGGGAGTGGCGCGCCGGCAGGCCATACGGGATGCGGTGTTGACCCGGGCGCGCCCGGTATTCATGAGCACCCTCACCAGCATCTTTGGCATGCTGCCGCTGATGCTGATGCCGGGCGTGGGCTCGGAAATCTACCGCGGCCTGGCGGCGGTGATCGTCGGTGGCATGATTGCCAGCGGGGGCCTGTCCCTGCTGCTGATGCCCAGCCTGCTGGGGATGGGCAAGCAGGCGGCGCAGCGATTGCCGGCAGCTGACTCACTGGCAGTGGGTGCCAACATGGAGGTGGAGTGATGAGGACAACGATACGCTGTGTACAGGCGCTGGGCCTGGCGCTGCTGCTGCCGGCGCTGATAGCCGCGGCCGACACCGGGGTGGTGGTGGAGACTGCCCGGGTCGAGCGCATTGCCATGGGCGCGCGCCTGCCGCTGAATGGCAGCGTCTTCAGCCGCAACGATGTTGCGGTGACCGCCGCGGTGGCCGGGGAACTGGACTGGGTTGCGGAGCCCGGCACCCGGATCGGCAGGGGGCAGGTGATTGCGCGCCTGGATCGAACACCGTTGCAGCTGCGGCGCGAGGAACTGCAGGGCCTGCTTGAGCGGGAAGCCGTCAACGAGGTCTATCAAAGCAAGGTGGTGGAGCGCTATCTGGCCCTGAGCGAAACCCAGAACCTGTCGGTATTCCTGCTCGACGAGGCCATGTCGCGGCGGGATATCGCGCGCAAGGACATGGCGATCCTGGAGGCGCGTATCCGCCAGCTGGATGACGAAATGGCCCGCTCGGAGGTCCGCGCCCGGTTCAACGGCATTCTGGCGGAGCGCTACAAGCAGGGCGGCGAGTACGTTGCCCCCGGCGAAATCATCGGCCGCCTGGTCGATCTCGAACGGCTTGAAGTGCGGGTGGCCGTGCCGATCAGCTACCGGGCGCGGCTCGCGGTCGGTGACCGCCTGGAGATAACCGTGGACGAGGGCTCTCACGCCGGCGTGGTGCGCACACTGATCGCCGCGGGCGACCCTGTCTCGCAGACCTTTGAGCTGCATATCGATCTGCTTGACGCTGACCGCGAGGTCATTATTCCGGGACAGCTGGTCAGGGTGGAGATCCCGCTGGAGGCCAGCCAGATGACATTGGCGGTACCGCGGGACGCTGTGGTCATTCGCAGCGAGGGCAGTTACATCTACCGGGTCAGCGCGCGCGGCGTAGCCGAGCGGGTGCCGGTAGCCGTCGGGGCGGGGCAGGCCCACCTGGTGGCTGTCAGTGGTGAACTGGAGGAAGGGCAGCGTATCGTGGTGCGCGGTGGCGATCGCCTGCGGGAGGGCCAGCAAGTGACCGAGCAGGGGCAGACGCAGGCCAATCTGCAGAGTTAGGCTGGTGCTACCCCCAGGTCCCGCAGGTAGCGCTGCAACTCGTCGATAAACAGTTGCGCCCGCACGGTGCGCGAGGCTTCGGGTTCACTGACCAGATAGATCCCCTCATCCACGGCCATCTCCTGGTCCAGCAGCCGCACCAGGGTACCGCGGCGCAGGTCCGCGGCCACTTCCAGCCGGTCCGCCAGTACGATGCCCAGGCCCTGGCGCGCCGCCTCGATGGACTGGAAGCCATAGTCGAAGTGGATATTGCCGCGGCCCCGGGCCCGATCAATGCCGTGGGTCGCGAACCATTCCTCCCAGTGCTGGAAGCGCTCGTGCAGCAGGGTGTGGTCCAGCAGGTCCCGGGGCTGGTGCACGGGCTGTTCCGCGCTGACCAGCTTGGGCGCGCAGACCGGGAAATAGTATTCCTGGTAGAGCTTGGCCACCACCTTGCCGCGCGCCTCCGGCGCGCCCAGGCACAGCGCCAGGTCGAAGCGGGCGGGCAGGGTGCGCTGGTGCGGCTCGATGGTGGCGCAATGCAATTCCACCTCCGGGTAGCGCTGGACGTAGGCCTGGATAACTCCGGGCAGCCAGTTGATCGAGATGGTGGGCGTGGTGGCGACCACCAGCTCGCCGGCCAGTGCCGCCGGGTCCAGGTGCACGACCCCCTCGGCCAGGGCATCGAGCGCAGCCTGGACCACGCTGAGGAAGCGGCGTCCGGCGGCGGTGAGCTGCATGCCGTTGTGGACGCGATTGAACAGGCTGCAGTCCAGCTCGCTTTCCAGCAGCCTGACCTGGTGACTGAGGGCGGCGTGGGTGAGGTTCAGTTCCTCTGCGGCCCGGCGCAGATGCCCATGGCGCCCCACCGCTTCGAAGGCGCGCAGGCTGTTGAGGGGGAAGCGGCGGTCCAGGGGCATGTTGGTAACTTTAATTAACCAGGATGGGTAAATTTAATCGCTTGTGGATACATAGGCAAGCCGTGGAAAATTGCAGGCAAGGGCCTGCCTGCACACCACGAGCGTCTGCGCTACCCTGAGAAGTCCGATTGCAACCTGCCGCGCGAGGAACCCGCCATGACCCACATGATCTATCCGACCACCAACCTGAAAGCCACCGAGCAACTGGTGATCGAGCGCGGTGAGGGCGTGTATGTCTACGACAACCAGGGGCGGCAGTACCTGGAGGGCATGAGCGGTCTCTGGTGCACCGCGCTGGGCTATGGCAACGAGGAAATCGTCGCGACCGCGGCGGAGCAGATGCGCACCCTCGCCTACTCGCATCTGTTTGGCGGCAAGACCCACCCGGCCGCCATGGCCCTGGCGGACACGCTGGCCGGGATGGTGCCGGTGGACAATGCCCAGGTGTTCCTGGGCAACTCGGGCTCCGATGCCAACGACACCCAGGTGAAGCTGCTGCGCTACTACTTCAACGCCATTGGCAAGCCGGAGAAATACAAGATCATCTCCCGCGAGCGCGCCTATCACGGCGTCACCGTCGCCGCCGCGTCCCTGACCGGCCTGGTACCCAATCACACGCACTTCAGCCTGCCTTTTGAGGCACTGGGTATCCTCCGCACCGGGGCGCCGCATTTCTACCGCGACGGCCTGCCCGGCGAGAGCGAAGAGGAGTTTGCCAGCCGCCGGGCACAGGAACTGGAAGACCTGATTGTGGCGGAAGGGCCGGACACCATTGCGGCCTTCATTGCCGAACCCATCAGCGGTGCCGGTGGCGTGGTGGTGCCGCCGCAAGGCTACTTCGAGAAAGTCCAGGCAGTGTTGCGCAAGTACGATATCTTCATGTGGGACGACGAGGTGATTTGCGGTTTTGGCCGCACCGGTGCCGACTTCGGTGCCACCAGCTTTGGTATCCAGCCGCAGCTGATGTCACTGGCCAAGGCCCTGTCCTCAGCCTATCTGCCGGTCAGTGCCGCGATTGTCACCGGCGACATCTACGAGGCCCTGGTGGAGCCCAGCGCCAAGGTGGGTATTTTCGGTCACGGCTATACCTACGGGGGTCACCCGGTGGCCTGTGCCGTCGCCTCGAAAGTGCTGGAAATCTACCAGCGCGACAATCTCTTCGAGCGCGCCCGGGTGATGGGCGACTACATGCAGCGGAAACTGCAGGCTTTCGCCAGTCACCCGCTGGTGGGCGAGGTGCGTGGCATGGGCATGATCGCGGCGCTGGAACTGGTCGCCAACAAGGACACGCGGCAGCCCTTCGACGGCAACGCCATCGGCGGCTTCTGTGCCCTGCGGGCCCAGGAGGCGGGCCTGATCGTGCGCGCCATGGGTGGCAACAGCATCGCCCTGTGCCCGCCGCTGATCATCTCCGAAGCGCAGGTCGATGAAATGACCGACAAGCTGGGCCGGGCGCTTGATGAAACCCTGGCCCATGTGACGCGGGAGCAGTTGCTGGTGGCCTGAGCCACCGCCGGACCTCCGGGACCTGTAGGAGCCCGCTCCGCGGGCGATTAATCTGGTGGGAATTGTAGGAGCGCGGTCCCCGCGCGATCGCCCGCGGAGCGGGCTCCTACATCACCTGTCCAGCCCACCCATCAGCATGTACTTGATCTCGACGTAGTCGTCCATTCCGTACTTGGAGCCCTCGCGGCCCGAGCCCGATTCCTTGACCCCGCCGAAGGGCGCCATCTCGTTGGAGATGATGCCCTCGTTGATGCCGACAATGCCGTACTCCAGCGCTTCCGCCACGCGCCAGACCCGGCCGATGTCGCGGGTGTAGAAGTAGGAGGCGAGGCCGAACTCGGTGTCATTGGCCATGGCGATGGCCTCCGCTTCGTCCTTGAAGCGCACCACCGGGGCGACCGGGCCGAAGATCTCATTGCGGAACACCGACATCTCCGAGGTGACTTCGGTGAGGATGGTGGGCTGGTAGAAGCAGCCCCCGAGGTCATGCGGGCCGCCGCCGAGGGCGACCTTGGCACCGGCCCCTATGGATTCCTGCACCAGACTGTCGACATCGTTGACCGCGCCGACATTGACCAGCGGGCCGATGCTGATGCCGTCGCCAAAGCCATCACCCACCGCCAGCTCGGCGGTGGCCTTGACCAGCTTCGCCACGAATTCATCGTAGACCCCGTCCTGCACCAGCATGCGGTTGGAGCAAACGCAGGTCTGGCCGGAGTTGCGGTACTTGGAAATCACCGCACCCTTGACCGCGGCGTCGAGGTCGGCGTCATCGAAGACGATAAAGGGCGCGTTGCCGCCCAGTTCCATCGAGGTCTTCTTCATGGTTTCGGCACACTGGGCCTCCAGCATCTTGCCCACCGGGGTGGAGCCGGTGAAGGTCAGTTTGCGCACGATGGGGTTGCCGGTGAGTTCACCGCCGATCGCCGAGGAGCCGCCGGCGACGATATTCAGCACGCCCGCCGGAACGCCCGCGCGCTCTGCCAGTACCGCCATGGCAAAGGCCGACAGCGGTGTCTCGCTGGCGGGCTTGATCACGATGCTGCAGCCCGCGGCCAGGGCCGGTGCCGCCTTGCGCGCGATCATGGCATTGGGGAAATTCCAGGGGGTGATCGCGGCGACCACGCCCACCGGCTGCTTGATGCAGACAATGCGCCGGTCCGCCGAGGGCCCCGGAATGACATCGCCGTCGATACGCTTGGCTTCCTCGCCGAACCACTCGACGAACGAGGCGCCGTAGGCCACTTCGCCGCGCGATTCTGCCAGCACCTTGCCCTGCTCGGCGGTCATGATACGGGCGAGGTCCTCCTGGTTTTCCATCATCAGGTCGAACCACTTGCGCAGAATCTGCGCGCGCTGTTTTGCCGGCACGACCTTCCAGCTGTCCATGGCTGTTTGCGCGGCTTCGATCGCGCGCCGGGTCTCGGCTGCGCCAACCCTGGCCACCTCGGCAATGACCTCACCGTTGGCGGGGTTGCTGACAGAGAAGGTGGCGCCGTCATCGGCATCGACCCACTGGCCATTGATGAAGGCCTGGGTCTGGAGCAGCGTGGGGTCAGTGAGAGACAGGCTCATAGCGTGGATCCTTGTTGCTGTGCTTGCTGAGTGGGCGGGCATGTGCACTGCCCGACAATTACTGGCACGACCGTAACATGCCTTCTGCGTTGCGGCCCACCATGAGTTCTTACTATAGCTGCTTTATAGAGCTTTCGCGCTCCCCGAAAGGGGTGCAATGCGCTCGCGTTCAGGCTGGGCGACGGCGACGCCTGCGACCGAGCTTGTGCTTGCGCACCAGACCGCGCAGCTGGTCGTAACTGAGTCCCAGTGCGGCGGCCGTCTGGCGCTGGTGGTAGCCGTTATCCGCCAACGCCTGGTGGACCAGGCGGCGCTCAATGGCCAGCATGCGCGCGGCAAAATCGGTGACTCCCGGGGTGGCGATGGCTGCTGTTTCGCGCTCCTGTGCCGTTGCCGCCACGGCAGGGTCTGCGGGGCCGGAGCTTGCCAGGATGGGTTCGCCATAGGGAGAAACGAACGGATCCAGTGCCACCTCGGCCACGGGGCGCCGTGGCTGGTTCCAGCGATGCAGGGAGCGCTCTACCGCATTTTTCAGCTCGCGGACGTTGCCCGGCCAGGGGTGGGCCTGCAGGGCTGCCATGGCCTCGTCGCTGAAGCCGGGAAACAGTTCCCAGCCCAGTTCCGCACTCATCTGGATGGCGAAGTGACGCGCCAGCTCGGGGATGTCCTCCGGGCGCTGTTGCAGGGCCGGCAGGTGGACCACGTCAAAGCCGAGCCGGTCCAGCAGGTCGGCGCGAAACTCTCCGGCTGCTGCCAGGGCCTGCAGGTCCGCATTGGTGGCTGCGACCACCCGCACGTCCACTTGCAGGGTCTGCTGTCCCCCCAGGCGTTCGAATTCACCGTACTCGACCAGCCGCAGCAGTTTTTCCTGCAGGCGCAGGGACATGGTGCCCAGCTCATCAAGGAACAGGGTGCCGCCATCGGCGCGCTCGAAGCGGCCCTGGCGCACCCGGGTGGCGCCGGTGAAGGCGCCGGGTTCGTGACCGAACAGCTCCGACTCCAGCAGCGAATCCGCCAGCGCGGCGCAGTTGACCTTGACGAAGGGGGCCTCCCAGCGCGCCGAGAGGAAGTGCAGGCGCTCCGCCGCCAGCTCCTTGCCGGTGCCCCTGGCGCCCAGAATCAGTACCGGGCGGTTGATGCCGGCCAGCCGCGACACCTGCTCCAGGGCGTGGGCGAGGGCGGCAGAGCTGCCGATAATGCTTTCCTGTGGCTTCATAAGGTAAATATAGCCCTATATAAAAGGTTATAAAAACCTGAATAAGGTAAAAATAACCTTTAAAATGACCAAGTGTGGGGCCGGAATGGTTGCCTGGTGGGAATAGTTCTCTAAAAACAATGAGTTACGGCATCTGGCACGAATCCTGATTGTTTCTGCCTGCAGGTCGGCAGCAGGCCGTCGGTAACCGGGGCAGGGCCCCAGTGGAGAGGAACCATGGGTATTTTTTCGCGGATGTCAGACATCATTAATTCCAACCTCAATGCGCTGCTCGATCAGGCTGAGGACCCCCAGAAGATGATCCGCCTGATCATCCAGGAAATGGAGGACACCCTGGTGGAGGTGCGCAGCTCTTCGGCCCGGGTGCTGGCGGACCGCAAGGCTGCCGCCCGTCGCCTGCAGCAGGTGCAGGCCGACGCGGACAGCTGGGAGCAGAAGGCGAAGCTCGCCATCAGCAAGGGCCGCGAGGACCTGGCGCGGGCGGCCCTGCAGGAAAAACACGCGATCGAGGACGAGCTGGCCGTGGTGACCGCGGAA
The DNA here is from genome assembly GCA_963974125.1 of uncultured Haliea sp. GTDB lineage: Bacteria > Pseudomonadota > Gammaproteobacteria > Pseudomonadales > Halieaceae > Haliea. The sequence continues at coordinate 10,005 of CAXBCH010000054.1, forward strand.
CTCACCGCCGCTGACGAGCATATTGCCCAGCTGAGCACGGAAATCGGTCAGCTGCAGCAGAAGCTGTCGGACGCCAAGTCGCGGCAGCAGGCCCTGCTGATGCGCAGCCAGACGGTGGAATCGCGGATCAAGGTGAAGCGGCAGATGCATCGCGAAGCCCTGGATACCGCGTTCCACCGGTTTGAGCACTTCGAGCGGCGGATGGACAGCCTGGAGAGTCAGCTCGAACTGCTGGATGCGGGCCGGGAAGTGCCTCCAGACCTGGCCGCGGAAATCGATGCCCTGCAGCAGGACGAGCGCATCAGTGACGAATTGCAGCGCCTGAAGGCCGAGCTGGAGGCCCGCCAGGGCAGCCGCGACGGCAACGGCTAGGGTCATGTCACTAGTGTCGACCACCACGAAGTGGCAGCATACGGCCTGACCGCAGACCTGCCCGAGGACAACAACAATGCAATTCTGGCAATTCATGTTTGTGCCCACGATCCTGTTCCTGGTGATCGTGGCGCCAATCTGGATCACGATGCACTACCGCAGCGTCAACCGCTCCTCCCGCAGTCTCAATGAGGAGGACCGGCAGGCGCTGGAGGAACTGCTGGCGACAGTGGACCGGCTGACCGAGCGCATTGGCGTTCTGGAAACAATCCTGGATTCGGATCACGCCAACTGGCGTGACCAGACTGACCGCCAGCGGCGGGGCAAGGAGTACGATCATGAGTGAACGGCATCATCGCGACTATCGTCGCCACACGGGTCCGGACTGGCGCGGCGGCGAGCGGCGCTTTCGCCGCCGACGCGCCTCCGGCTGGGGCATGAACCTCTACCGCAACCCCCGCGAGGGGAAAATCGGCGGGGTCTGTGCCGGGCTGGCGGACCACTTCGATATTGCCCACTGGGTAGTGCGTCTGCTCTGGGTGGCAGCACTCCTGTTTACCGGTACCCTGGCCCTGTGGGCGTATCTGGGGGCGTGGCTGCTGCTGGCTCCGCGGCCCTCGGCGCAGCGCGGCGGCAGGTCGGACCTGCCACCGGACGATTTTGATCCGGACCCCGAGGCCGGCGTTGCCATGGAGTATGACGAGCGCCACCACGACTACCGCCCGCGCAAGGTCTTCCGCTACAGCGAGCCGGGCAGTGTGCGCCTGCGCCGGGCGCGGGAGCGACTGGATGCGGCGCTGCGCCGGGTTGAAGCCATGGAGTCCTTCGTCACCTCGCGCCAGTACGAGCTGGACCGGGAGATTTCCCGCCTCTAGCCCGGGGCTTCCCCCCGGCGGGCCTGTTGGGCTATGCTCAACCGCATGAATCTTGTTATGCAAGGCGCCGGGAGTGTCCGTGACGGCTATGGAAGTAATTGACTACGAGACCAGTATCCAGCTGGAACCGGTTGTTCCCCCGCCGCATGCGCTGCTGGCCCTGACCGAGGCGCACCGGGTGGTGGTGGAAATGCTGTCCCTGCGCCTCAGCCGCAAGCTGCTGGACAGGGCGCCCCGGGGTGACGGTCACCCGGTGATGGTGCTGCCGGGATTTCTCGGCGCCGATGGCTACAATGCCTCCTTTCGCCGTTATCTGACCAGGCTCGGCTATGCGGTTCATGGCTGGGGCCTGGGCCGCAACCTGGGGCCGCGGGATGGCGTGCTGGAGGGCCTGCAGGAGCGCATCACGTTTCTGTCGGAGCGCTACGGTGGCCCAATTTCCCTGGTCGGACACAGCCTGGGCGGGATCTTTGCCCGGGAGCTGGCGCGGGAATTTCCCGATCTGGTGCGGCAGGTGATTTCCCTGGGCAGCCCCTTCGGCGAAGGTCGCCTCACCGCATCCTATCCCTCGCGCCTGTTCATGGCACTCAATCCGATCGATGAGCTGCCGATCGAGCAGGAGCAGCTGCATGTGGCACCGCCGGTACCGACCACGGCAATCTACTCCCGCGGCGACGGCGTGGTCAACTGGCAGACCACCCTGCAGCGCGACGGCCACGAACATACCCAGAGTATTGAAGTGCGCGGCAGCCACTGCGGCATGACCTTCAATCCGACCATCTGGTATCTGGTTGCCGACCGCCTGGCGCTGCCCCACGGTGGCTGGCGACCCTTCGAGCGCCACAGCTGGACCAGCCTGCTGTACCCGGCACCTTCCCTGAGCTAGCTGTCCGCCAGCATCCTGGCGTGGAAGGCGATGTGCTCGCCGACAAAAGTGGCGATGAAAAAATAGCTGTGGTCGTAGCCCGGTTGCCGGCGGATATGGGCCTTGAACCCGGTGTCGGCACAGGCCTGCTCCAGCAGCCCGGTTTGCAGTTGGGTCTCAAGGAAGTTGTCCGCCTCGCCCTGATCCACCAGCATCGGCAGATGTGGGGCGCCGGCGCGGATAAGCGCACAGCTGTCGTAGGCCTGCCAGGCGGCGGGGTCCGGCCCCAGGTAGTTGCCCAGGGCTTTTTCGCCCCAGGGGCACTGGCTGGGCGCCACGATGGGGGAAAAGGCCGACACCGAGGCATAGCGGCCCGGATTGCGCAGGGCCAGCACCAGCGCGCCGTGGCCGCCCATGGAGTGACCGAAAATGCCGCAGCGCTGCGCCTGTAACGGAAACTCGGCCGCCACCAGGGCCGGCAGTTCCACGCTGACATAGTCATCCATCCGGTAGTGCCGGTTCCAGGGCGCCTCGGTGGCGTTGACGTAGAAGCCCGCACCGAGGCCGAAGTCCCAGGCACCTTCAGGATCATCCGGTACACCGTCGCCGCGGGGGCTGGTGTCAGGGCAGACGATGGCGATGCCGTGGGCCGCCGCGTAGCGCTGGGCGCCGGCCTTCTGCACGAAATTTTCGTCGCTGCAGGTGAGACCGGACAACCAGTACAGCACCGGCACCGGGCCCTGCTCGGCCTGGGGCGGCAGGTAGATGGCTGCCTGCATGGTGCAGTCCAGCGTCTCGGAGCGGTGGCTGAAGCGCAGCTGGCGGCCACCGAAGCAGCGGTTTTCGGCAATGATTTCCACGCTCATGGCCTCAGTACACCACGACCGAGCGGATACTTTCGCCGCCGTGCATCAGGTCGAAGCCCCTGTTGATATCCTCCAGCGGCATGGTGTGGGTAATCAGGTCGTCGATATTGATCTTGCCGTCCATGTACCAGTCGACAATCGTCGGTACATCGGTGCGACCGCGGGCGCCGCCGAAGGCGACCCCGTGCCAGGAACGGCCGGTGACCAGCTGGAACGGGCGGGTGGCAATTTCCTTGCCGGCACCGGCGACCCCAATGATGTAGGACTCGCCCCAGCCCTTGTGACAGCACTCCAGGGCCTGGCGCATCACTTCCACGTTGCCGATGCACTCGAAGCTGTAGTCGGCACCGCCCCTGGTCAGCTCGACAATGGCCTCGACCACGTTGGCCACATTCTTCGGGTTGATGAAGTCGGTCATGCCGAACTTGCGACCCAGGGCCTCGCGCTCCGGGTTCAGGTCGATGCCGATGATTTTCCCGGCGCCGACCAGGCGCGCGCCCTGGATGACATTGAGGCCGATGCCGCCGAGTCCGAACACCACCACATTACTGCCCGGCTCGACCTTGGCCCGGTAGACCACGGCGCCGACCCCGGTGGTGACGCCGCAGCCGATATAGCAGATCTTGTCGAACGGGGCATCCTCGCGCACCTTGGCCAGCGCGATTTCCGGCAACACGGTGAAGTTGGAGAAGGTGGAGCAGCCCATGTAGTGCAGCAGGGGCTTGCCGTCCAGAGAGAAGCGGCTGCTGCCGTCGGGCATCACGCCCCGGCCCTGGGTTTCGCGTATGGCCTGGCACAGGTTGGTCTTGGGGTGCAGGCAGAAATTGCACTCCCGGCATTCGGGGGTGTAGAGCGGAATCACATGATCGCCGGGCTGCAGCGATTTCACCCCGGCCCCGACCTCGCGCACGATGCCCGCGCCCTCGTGGCCAAGGATGGCCGGAAAGGCGCCTTCCGGGTCATCGCCCGAGAGGGTGAAGGCATCCGTGTGGCAGATACCGGTGGCCATCATTTCCACCAGCACTTCGCCGTCCCGGGGTCCTTCCAGGTCGACATCGACCACTTCCAGCGGTTGGCCGGCCCCGAAGGCAACGGCAGCACGGGTTTTCATGGGGCAACTCCTTTTACTGTGGCATCGGACATGTTGGCGAACATGGTACGGCCCTGCCCCGGGCGGGACAAGCGCCGGCTTTTGCATTAGGCTGGCGCCAGCATGAATCACGACATTGCAGGAAGCAGAGACACCCGATGCAGGAACGACTGGAATCTTTCGGCGGCAGTGGCGAGCCGCTGGTGTTTGCCCATGCCAACGGCTATCCGCCCGGTAGTTACCGGCGCCTGCTGGCGCCCCTGGCGGAGCACTATGCGGTCACCGGCTACCGGCACCGCCCCCTGTGGTCGCGGGAGCCGGTGCCGGCGCGGGCCGACTGGCACCAGTTTGCCAACGACCTGATCCACACCCTGGAGCGCGGTGTGGGTGAGCCGGTGTGGATGATGGGCCACTCCCTGGGCGGCGTCGTCTCCATGCTGGCGGCATTGCAGCGACCGCAGCTGTTCCGTGGCCTGATCCTGCTGGACCCGGTTTTTGTCAAGACCCGGCTGGCCCTGGGGCTCAACCTGACGCCGCGCTCGCGACTGCCGAAAATTCCCATGGTGCGGCGAGCCCTGAACCGGCCGGACCGGTTTCCCGACCCCCAGACCGCGTTCGAGTTTCACCGCGGCAAACGCGCCTTCAACGCCTTCGACGACGAGGTGTTGTGGGACTACATCCGTGCCGGTTTCAAGCAGGGGCCGGGGGGCGACCTGGAGCTGGCCTACTCGGGCGACTGGGAGGCCGCGGTTTACTCGTCCCTGCCGCTGGTATGGCCCCGGCTGCTGCGGCTCAAGGTGCCAACCCTCGGCATTGGCGGCGACAGTTCTGACATCCTGTCGGCGGCTGCCCTGCGACGCTGGGCCCGGCTGCAGCCGCAGGCAGAGTTGCACAGCATTCCGGGTGGTCACCTGTTCCCGCTGGAGCAGCCGGACCAGACCGCGGCCCTGGTGCTGGACTTCCTGGCGCGCCAGCGGCACTGATGCTGCACCGGATCTGGCTGGGTTTCTTCCTTGTCGCTTTTGCCAGCGCCCTGTTCCAGTGGCTGGTGGCCGGCGATGCCGGGGTTTTCCAGCGCATGGTGGCCGGCCTGTTCGAGATGGCGGCCCTGGCAGTGCAGCTGGCCATCGGCCTGATCGGCCTGATGGCCCTGTGGCTGGGGGTGGTGGCCATCGGCGAAGCCTCCGGGCTGGTGGACAAGCTCGCGCGCCTGCTGTCGCCGCTGTTTGTGCGCCTGATGCCGGATGTGCCGCGGGGGCACCCGGCGATCTCCTCCATGACCCTGAACCTGTCCGCGAATGTCCTCGGCCTGGACAATGCCGCCACGCCGCTGGGCATCAAGGCGATGAAAGACCTGCAGCAACTGAACCCGAACCCGACCGTGGCCAGCAACGCCCAGATCCTGTTCCTGGTGTTGAATACCTCGTCGGTGACCCTGTTTCCGGTCACGGTGCTGCTGTACCGGGCGCAGATGGGGGCCCCGGACCCGGCGGCGGTGTTCATCCCCATCCTGATCGCGACCAGCTGCTCCACCCTGGCGGGCCTGCTGGTTACCGCCTGGGTGCAGCGCATCAATCTCCGCGACACGGTGGTGCTGGGTTGCCTGGGCGGAGCTTTCGCCGTGCTGCTGGCGCTGGTGGGCTGGTTTTCCACCCTCACCGCCAGCGAGTTGCAGCGGCAGTCCAGCCTGCTCAGCAACCTGCTGATTATCAGCCTCATTATGCTGTTTCTGGTGGTGGCGCATCGGCGTGCGGTCAATGTCTACGAAACCTTTATCGAAGGTGCGAAGCAGGGCTTCGAGACCGCCATCGGCATCATTCCGTACCTGCTGGCCATGCTGGTGGCGATCGGTGTGTTCCGTGCCAGCGGTGCGCTGGAGCTGGTACTGGAGCTGCTCCGGGCCGGGGTCGGAGCGCTGGGTTTTGACGCCCGCTGGGTGGAGGCGATGCCCACGGCATTGATGAAGCCCCTGTCCGGGTCAGGTGCGCGTGCGATGATGATCGATACCATGAATACCTATGGTGTGGACTCGTTCCAGGGGCGACTGGCGGCAACCATGCAGGGCTCCACCGAGACCACCTTCTACACGCTTGCGGTCTACTTCGGTGCGGTGGGCATTCGCCATGCCCGGCACGCCCTGGGTTGCGGGCTGGTGGCGGATGCCGCCGGCATCAGCGCGGCCATCGTCGTGGCCTACTGGTTCTACACCTGAGTCGCTGTCATAAAACTTTCACATGGCGGGCGATGAAAACCGGGTGAACGCCGGGCCGTGGCGCGATAGACTGCCCTGTCCATTGGCCACGAGGCTGCCCTGGGGCAGAGAACCCGCTTGAAAGAGATCCACAGCTCCCTGCAGCGACGCCTGGCTGACCTCGATGAAAGCCTGTTTATTCCGCGGGAGATCAGCTGGCTTTCCTTCAATGCCCGGGTGCTGCAGGAGGCCGCCGATGACACCGTGCCGGTGATCGAGCGCCTGCGCTACCTGGGCATCTTCTCCAACAACATGGACGAGTTCTTCCGGGTCCGGGTGGCGGAAGTGCGGCGCCTGATTACCGTCTCCGATGCCAGCCTGAGACCCCAGGCCAAGGATCTGCTGGCCGCCATCCAGAAGCGGGTGGTGGAACTGCAGAAGCAGTTCGAGAAAACCTACAACGGGGTGCTGCGGGACCTGCAGTCGCGGCAGATCTACATGATCAACGAGCGCCAGCTCGATCCGGGCCAGGCGGCGTTTGTACAGGCGTTTTTCACCCGCACCGTGCTGCCGGAACTGGAGCCCATCCTGCTGCGGGAAGGCCACTCCATTTCCCCGCTCAACGACGAGTCGATCTACCTGGCGCTGGATATCCGCACCGGCGAGGATTACAACTACGCGGTGGTCGAAGTGCCGACGGATCGGCTGGATCGCTTTGTGCAGATTCCCAAGCGCAAGGGCAAGTCCGGCAAGGTCTTTATCGCCCTGGACAACGTTATCCGCGCCTGCCTGCCACAGATGTTTCGCGGGGTATTCCAGATCGACGAGGTGGCGGCCTACTGCTTCAAGTTTTCCCGCGATGCGGAACTGGAGATCGACCCCGGCATCAGCGAAAGCCTGATCGACAAGATGGAAACCAGTCTCAAGCAGCGGCGGCGGGCGGAGGCGGTGCGCTTCGTGTACGACGCCGCCATGCCGAAGCGCCTGCTGGACCACCTCTGTACCCGGTTTGGCTTTGGCAAATACGACAGCCTGATTCCCGGGGGCCGCTATCACAACTCCAAGGACTTCATGTCCTTCCCCAATGTTGGCCCCAAGTACCTGGAGTTTCCGCCCCTGCCACCGATTCGCCTGCCGCGCCTGGATGATCCGGGCAGCCTGGCGGACAACATCCGCGAGCAGGATGTGTTTCTCTACTACCCTTATCATCCCTATGACTATATCGTCGACCTGCTGAAGACGGCGGCCCTGGACCCGGCCGTCACCGCGATCAAGATCTGCCTGTACCGGGTGGCGAAACAGTCCCGGGTCATCGATGCCCTGGTCAATGCGGTGCAGAATGGCAAGCGGGTGCTGGCGGTGGTGGAGCTGGCGGCGCGCTTCGACGAGGCCGCCAATATCAGCTGGGCCCAGCGGCTGACCGAGAACGGCATCCAGGTGATCTTCGGTATTCCCGGCCTCAAGGTGCACAGCAAGCTGCTGCTGATCGAGCGCCGTGAAGAAGGCCAGATCCGCTACTACAGCCACATCGGCACCGGCAACTTCAACGAGAAGACGGCGCGGGTCTACACCGACTTTACCCTGCTGACCTATGACCAGAACATCGGTCGCGACATCCATGATGTCTTTGATTTCCTGCAGTTCACCTACAAGCGGCCGCGCTACCGTACCCTGCTGGTGTCTCCTCACAGTACCCGGCCGGGATTGATGCACCTGATCGAGCAGGAGATCGCCAACGCGCGCGCGGGTTATCACGCCGAGATTACCCTCAAGTGCAATAACCTGGTCGACAACCAGCTGGTGATGAAACTGTACGAGGCCTCGGATGCCGGTGTGCAGATCAAGCTGATTATCCGCGGCATGTGCTCGCTGCTGCCGGGGGTGAAGGGCATTTCCGAGAACATCGAGGCCATCAGCATTGTCGATCGCTACCTGGAGCACCCGCGCGCCTATGTGTTCTACAATCGGGGCAACCCGCGCTACCTGATCGGCTCCGCCGACCTGATGACCCGCAACCTGGACTACCGGGTGGAGGTGCTGTGTCCGGTACGGGATCCGGCCGCGCAGAAGACCCTGCAGGACATTCTCGACCAGCAGTGGCACGACAACGTCAAGGCGCGGATCATCGACCAGCACCAGATAAACGAGTTCGTGCCCCGGCCCCACAAGGCCCCGATGATCCGCTCCCAGGAGTCCATTCATCGCTACCTGGCCACCGGCAAGCTGCCGCGCTATCCGAAGACGCCCGCCAGTGGCAAGAAGCCCCAGCGGCGGCGCAAGCGGCGCTGACACCGGGGTCTGTCGCCGCGGCCCCGGCTGGCATACACTGTCGCCATCACTTCCGAATCCGATGACCATGGCCGGTACCAGCCTTCTAGCAGCCTGTCGGACTTAACCGGATGATATCGACGTGGGATAATGAACGCCA
>CAXBCH010000055.1:0-18343 GCA_963974125.1 uncultured Haliea sp.
CACGGTGGCCGCCACCCCACCGTCAAGATTTACACCACTCATGGGGACACTACCGTTGGTTGATGCTGACGGTAATCTGATCGTACCAATTTTCACTTCCAACCCCCTGACAGCAGCGCCCTACAAGGATCGCGAGACATTCGACGAACCGACGTGGCGAATTGCGCTCGATCATCAGGTTCGGGACGACACGATGATCTACGCTTCCTATAGCCGCGGCTTCAAATCGGGTGTCTACAACATGACGTCACCGACTAATCCGGTCGTTGAGCCGGAGATCCTGGATGTGTTTGAGATCGGCGCGAAGATGGAGCTTTTGGATAACAGGCTCCGTCTGAATACTGCTGCATTTTATTACCAATATGATCAGCTACAGGTAACAATTATAGAAGGCGCTGCAAATACGCTTTTAAACGCAGCAGAAGCCGAGGTTACCGGGGTTGACCTCGAATTTGTCGCTGCGCTTACCGAAAGTCTTACACTTACTGGTGGCGGTGCCTGGTTGGATGCTACATACAAAGACTTCCAGAGCGCACCTTTCGCCATTCAGGACCCGAGCATGAGCATGGGCACTCCAATTATCATTCAGCCGGGGGACGCAAGTGGGAATAACCTGATTCAGACCCCAGAGCTTTCACTCAATCTCGCACTGGACTACTTCCTGGCCACTTCGATGGGACAGTTCCGCGCGACCATGGCTTACGCTTGGCGAGATGAATATGCATTTGAGCCAGATCAGTCGATCATTCAGGAATCCTATGGGTTGCTGAATGCGTCCTTGGGATTGAACATGATTTCGGGCTCGGGTTGGAGTGCAAGCCTGTGGGGCAGGAACCTGACCGATGAAGAGTACCTAGTAACCGGGCTTACTAGTCAATTGGTACAGCTCGGCCAGGCAGGCGCTCCGCGGACATATGGCGTAACGGTGAGTTACGAATTCTGAGTTTTCAGATGTTCAATAGAGCTGTCTGCTGACGCTTCCTTCGAAGTGAACACTATGAGGTTAAAAATGACGCAGAAATGCCCAGTATCGATTGAACAGGAGTTTGAGAAATTCTCGAGCTATAGCATGACACCGGCAGAGGCACACGACCTTATTGAGCGGGCTCGTAACAAGTGCCCGGTACCGCATTCCAATGAGCTTGGAGGCTTTCACATCTTCATGAACTATGAAGACGTTCGCAATGGCCTGATGGACTGGCAGACCTATGCGTCCAGTCCCTCGGTGCTAAGGCCATATCAGGATGACATGCCTGTGTTCCCTCCGAACTCTTTTGACCCGCCTGAGCATACTCACTGGCGCAAGATTTTTACCAACGGAGTCAATGTTCGCACTCCCGATCGGATCGAGCCTTTGGTTCGAGCAGATACTGTCGAGTTGATTGAAAAATTTGTTGAACGAGGGGAGTGCGACCTCCATCTGGATCTCGCAGAATTTGTACCCATGAAGGCTATCTTTCACGTCCTGGGCCTGGAACCAGAACTCCATGAGACCCTTCGCCACATGAATATGGATCTGCTTGCCGCTGTGGGCGATCCCAAAAGGTTCAAGGAACTTTGGGCGCCCTTCAGTGAGTTCGGTTGGAAGGAAGTTGAGAAGCGGAAATCGAATCCGGGTGACGACTACTTGTCGGTACTTGCCAATGCGGAACTTGATGGCAGGCCCCTGACACCGGAGGAAGTGGGCGCCTGCGTCATCTCCTTGTTGACCGCAGGGCACGGTACAACTATCGCGGCGCTGACAAATCTCTTCTATGAAGTGCTTCGCCGGCCGGAGTTGAAGCAGCGATTAATTGATAATCCCGCCGATATTCCTCTCGCGGTGAATGAGGGACTACGCCTGCACCACCCGTTCCTGGGGCTGTTCAGAAGGACAACTACCGACGTAGAGATTCACGGCAAAACCATCAAACAAGGTGAATCGGTGTACATGGCCTGGGAGGCAGCCAACAGGGATCCGGCAGTTACCGAGAACCCGCTGGAGTTTGATATCGACCGCCCGGATTTTCAGCACTTGGCTTTTGGCTTGGGCAAGCACTCCTGTGTTGGGCGCATGACGGCGCTGATGGAGATGCGTGTAGTGATGGAAGAGCTTCTATCCCGCGTACCGGATATAGAACTTGTAGCGCCGGATAAGGTGGTCTGGGAATTTCACGGGGCCGAAACGCAGGGTTTCCTGGAACTGCCAGCGCGCTTTACGCCTCGGAACCGTCGTGAGAGCTAAGTTACATTCGACACCGGGGTGCAGGGAGTCGAGATCGACAACATCCAGGCGCGCCTGGGAAAGTAAGCTATCGTCGGAATCCCGCTTCGTGAGGACGCAACCCTAAGATTTTCGGCGACGAGAAAATTTAATGACCCCCCAAGGGACGCTTCATCGTCCTGGCCGCATATTCCCCGACACAGGGGACTTCAGATTGGGGGTCGGTGAGTTCTGCTTGATCACCACCCGTGGTGGCCCAGAGCATGATGCCCCTGTCTATTGGGGACCCTAATGGCACAAGGAAGAAGGAGAGCGGCGATGACCGATAGCAAAACAGTAGGTGATTTTTCAGACCGAGATTGGAATGATGAGCCTCAAGCGGTTTTTGGTTCCGACCCAAAACTCGTACAGGAAATCTACGAGCTTGAGAAAAAGATCGAGGCGAATTTTAACAAAGATTTTTTGAAAAAGCCGGGTGAGATCGTAGATCTCTATTACAGCTCCAATGAGGATGTGAGCTTTATCGATATCTTGTCTCCGGGCCAGTATTTCGGCAAAAACGTGCTTAACTGGTGGGAGTGGATCGGCCCTCAGTTTGTCGGAGATTTGTGGCTTCGCAATATGCGGATCTACGCGAAGGGCATTACCGGATTTGTATATATGAACCAAATCTACCAGGGAGATCATGGTGGCCAAAAATTTCTCTGGGTGATGCGCCAGACCGATGTATTGGAAAAATCTAATGATGAGTGGCGTATCTTGCACACGCATCTTTCGTTTGCAGGTGACCCAAGAGAGCTGGATCCTGCCAGCTGGAGAATCGATTTCGAGTACAAACCACGAGTCATGCCTTGGGAGGCAGCTGAAAAGGGCGAGGGGTACGGAGAAACGCCTGAAGAGTTTCACAAGCGGAATTGAGACCCGGAGCCAGGCTGCTCCACTTCCGTGCTGTAGTCGTATGAATAGATTGGAGTGGAGTAATGCCACGGTTGATATTTGAAGATATTGCTGGAAATCAACAGATTGTAGAAGCAAATGTTGGAGATAGTGTAATGCTTGCGGGTGTAGAAGCGGATGTAGAAGGCATTCTTGCCGTTTGTGGCGGAGCCTGCAGTTGCGCTACCTGTCACTGCTATGTCGAGAAAGGCGTTTTTCCAGAGCCGGGAGCTATCGAGCTGTACATGCTGAGATTAGTCAGCGACCGCCTGCCTGAAAGTCGGCTTAGTTGTCAGCTCGATGTCACATCGGACTTGGAAGGGCTCAGGATAAAACTTCCCGCACAACAAGGATGATCAATTTCAGGAACCATGAATGAATAGACTCAGATGCAAAGTGGCTTCCCTTGAGGATCCAGTTAGTGTAGAACTTTCAGGTGCTGGCATGATAATCGAGTATAGTTAACTCAATTCAGCGTTATCTTCTGTTAGTCGCACCAAGTTGGCCCAATAGCTAACGGCTATGGAAAAATCAGGTGATCTGACCTCTCTAACCTTACCTCACCATTATCCAAGAAGAACAGGGTGCCACCCTGTTCGATGGGGGCGAAGAAAACAAAAGGAGATCCTTACTCTACAGGGACAGGATCCTATCTGACCTGATTCCCGATCAATACGTGCTGCCCTCTATACATCGCGACACGATCCATGTGGCAGCCGTTTGTCTCGTGGCCTGTGGGCTGTAATGCATGACAGACGTGGCGGTGCTCGCACTACTTAGCGAAACTAGAGAGAAGATATGGGAAGACTTCACGGCAAGGTTGCAATCGTAACGGGCGGCGCCAGCGGCATAGGCAGAGCGATAGCGGAGGGATTCGCCAGGGAGGGCGCCAAGGTATGCGTCGCAGACATCTCTCATGAGAAATGTGATCAGGTTGCGCGGGAGGTTGGCCTCGGTACCATAGGCCACACTCTGGATGTCTGCAGCCAGATGTCCATCGACTCCTGTGTGGAAGAAGTGGCAGCTCAGTTCGGAGCCATCAACGTACTTGTGAATTGTGCGGGTGTATTCGGCATGCAACAGTTCACCGATATCACCTCGGCGGAATTCGACAGGATTGTTGGGGTCAACAGCAAAGGTCTGTTGTTCATGACCCAGGCTGTGGCACTCCGCCTCCTTGCCGGGGGCGAAAGAGGCACTGTGGTAAATATCGCTTCAGGGGCAGGTCGTCGGGGACAACCGGGGGCGACAGTGTACTCATTAAGCAAAGCTGCTGTAATCAGCATTACACAATCCGCCGCCCTGGAGTTTGCAAGGCACGGTATCCGGGTGAATGCCATCGCGCCTGGCGCCGTGCTGACACCCATGTGGGAGAACCAGGTGCGGAGTGCTTACGGAAAAATTCTCGGAGCTGACGCCGACCCGGATCGCGCCATGGTGGACACAAACCCCAGTGGACGTATATCGGTGCCCGTGGACTATGTCGGCGCGGCCATTTTCCTTGCCGCGGACGAGAGCGATTACGTGGTGGGCCAGACATTAAACGTGGATGGGGGGTATCAGCTCAATTGACTGGTTTTGTATCCATGGCACAGGAGAGTGAAAAGGTGAGAAAAATCGAAACTGCCAACAAGTGGCTGGACGTTCTTGCGCGCGGCGCTACGGATGAGTGGGATCAATGTGTATCCGATAATATTCGAATGGAAGTTCCGTTCATGCCAGGCGATTTAGCTCTTCCCGTGGAAGGAATTGAACCTAACAGGCAACGTGTGTCTACATTCTGGCAGGCGTGGAAGTGGTTTGAGTTTTATGACATCAAGCTACACACCGTGGCGGATGATAGTGATCTGATGTTTGTCCAGGCAGATTCGAAGGCAGAAACACACTGGGGTGCATCCTATCGTAATACATATATCCTTCGTCTGCGGTTTCGAGATGGGCTTATCGTCGAACATGTTGAATTCTTGAATCCCCTGGCGGTGATGACGGCGTTCGAGGGCCACCTATAATCAAGAATATCGGTGTCGGCGCGGTGTTTCAGTGACGCTTGCGGAACCGCAAGTGATTCCGACAGCCGTACCTCGATAGCCCTACCGGCTAACAATCCGCATCGACAGTCTACGTTAGCGGATCACGCGAGAGAGCAGGCATCGTATCCGGGTGGTACGTGTTCCTTGATGGCGAGTCTGCGTTCATCCTGGTGGATTCCGGGCTCCACCACATTCCGAGCGCCAAGCAGATTTGTCGGCGGACAGCTATAGTGGCAGTTCCCGCTGAGGGGCGGTAGTATCAAGAAGAAACCGTGCAGTATGGTCGGCCGGGGCAGCAGAGCAGATGGGTTGTCGCGGCATCCTGGCAGCTACCATGCCCCCTGCAGGCAGGGAACTTACGTGTGCCGACAACCGGGAGTAAGCAGTGGCGGAGCAAAAACGGATAGCACTTCTCATCGACTGCGACAACGTCAGTCACAATGCCATCGAAGGCGTGCTGGAGGAGCTGGCCACACACGGCATGGTCAACGTGCGCCACGCTCACGGCGACTGGAAAAGTCCCTCCCTGTCCGGCTGGGTCGATCGTCTGCACCCCCACGCCATCCGGCCGGTGCAGCAGTTCGCCTACACCAGGGGCAAGAATGCCACCGATGCCTCCATGATCATCGATGCCATGGACTTGCTCTATAGCAACCGGATCGATGCCTTCGCCCTGATGACCAGCGACAGTGACTTTACCCCGCTGGTCTTGAGAATCCTCGAAAGCGGCCTGCAGGTGTTCGGCTTCGGGGAAAAGAAGACGCCGCAGCCTTTCGTGGATGCCTGTTCCACGTTCATCTACACCGAGAACCTGGTCCCCGGCCGCGAGGACAAGCCGGACAGTCCCAAGCAGGCGGCGAAGCGCAGCCGCAACGAACTGCGGCAGGATGCCGCCCTGGTGAAACTGCTCCGTACCGCTGTGGAGCAGACCTCGGACGACGATGGCTGGGCGCACATGAGCAGCGTGGCACACTACATCTCCAACAACAGCTCGTTCTCCCCCATCAACCACGGCTACAAGAAGCTGGGCGACCTGATCCGGGCCACCGAGTTGTTCGAGGTCGACATGCGCGGTACCGCCATGTTCATCAGGGATGCGCGGAAGCAATCATGATGAAACGGATCCCGCTGAAGATGGTGCCGGCCCTGCTGGTCGCCGCCCTCGGTGTGGCTCCGGCACTGGGAGGTGGTTTTTGACAAGGGCGAGCCGGGTTGCTCGGCCTTTGTTCAGTGTCTTTAGCCTCACCCGGGCCTGTTGCTCTGGAGAATTGAATAATGCAACGCATCCTTGTCTTCGGCAACTCCGGCTCCGGCAAGACGACCCTCGCGGCGCGGCTGCGCGACGAGCAGGGGCTGGCCCATCTGGATCTGGATGTGCTGGCCTGGTTGCCGACCGTACCGCCCAAGCGTCGTCCCCTGGCCGAGTCGGGACAGGTGGTCCGCGAGTTCATCGCTGCGCACGAAAACTGGGTGATTGAGGGCTGCTATACCGATCTGCTGGAGCTGACGGAAAGCGTGGACCGCTTGGTCTGCTGAGTCCGTCGCTGGGCCGGCTCACAGCAGCGCCTTGGCGCGACAGCTGTTTCCAAACCACAAGATTGAGGAGATACCGATGGAATCCCTGCGCACCCCCGACAGCCGCTTCGAGGATCTGTCCGGCTTCGATTACCAGCCCCATTATCTGCAGGTGAGCGACTTCGAGGGTGGAGAGCTGCGCATGCATTACCTGGATGAGGGCCCAAAAGACGGAGCGATAGTCCTGCTGCTGCACGGCGAGCCGTCCTGGTGCTATCTCTATCGCAAGATGATTCCCGTCATTACCGCCGCAGGCTTTCGGGTCCTTGCACCGGATCTCATCGGCTTCGGCCGTTCCGACAAGCCAGCGGCCCGCAATGACTATACCTACGCTCGCCATGTGGGCTGGATGCAGTCCTTTCTGGATCAGCTCGATCTGCAGGCCATCAACCTGGTCTGCCAGGACTGGGGCGGGCTGCTGGGCTTGCGCCTGGTGGCGGAGAACCCGGGGCGATTTGACTCGGTTGTGGCCGCCAATACCTTCCTTCCCACTGGCGATAAAGACCTGGGTCCGGCCTTCGAGAAGTGGCGCCAGTTCTCACAGGAAACGCCCGAATTCCACGCTGCCGGCATCATCAAGGGCGGCACCGTCACGCCCCTGGCGCAGGAGGTGCTCGACGCCTATAACGCGCCGTTCCCGGATGAAAGCTACAAGGAGGGCGCGCGCCAGTTCCCCATGCTGGTACCGGCCAGTCCGGAGGATCCAGCCGCCGAGGCCAACCGCAGGGCATGGGAGGTCCTGCGCCAATGGCAAAAGCCGTTCCTGACCGCGTTCAGTGATTCGGACCCGGTGACCGCGGGTATGGATACCTACTTCCAGAAATTCGTCCCGGGTGCCAGGGGCCTGGACCACGTCACAATCAACAACGGCGGCCACTTTCTGCAGGAAGACCAGGGCGAGGCCCTGGCGGAAGTCGTGGTCCGGTTCCTGCAGGAAAAGGTGTTGGTTTAGTTCGCGGAGCAGGATCCGGGGTGGGCTCAGGCAGCAGGCCGCTGATCCGGTACCGGGCTATCGTGATATTGTTCTATCCGGTCCGATCTGCCATGTTAACGCAAGCGGTCGGGACCCTGCCCCTGCCATACTCGTCGCGGACCCTCGAATCGTCCCTGGATCCAGGAGCCAGCACATGCACAACGATATCGGTCTTATCGGCCTCGCGGTCATGGGCCAGAACCTGGTTCTGAACATGGCCAACCACGGCTTTTCGGTCGCGGTCTACAACCGCACTGCCGCTACCACCCGCAGCTTTATCGACGGCCTTGAGACTGAGCCGGAGGACAAGGTCTGGCAGGGCAGCGCGGGCCGCATACAGGGCCACAGTTCACTGCAGGAGTTCGTCGCTTCGCTGCAGCGGCCGCGGCGGGTGATGCTGATGGTCAAGGCAGGTGCGGCGGTGGACGCGGTGATCGCCGATCTGCAGGCGCTGTTGGAGCCGGGCGATATCATCATTGACGGTGGCAACAGCGACTACCGCGACAGCAACCGGCGCTCCGCTGCCCTGCGCAAGGCCGGTCTCGGCTTCATCGGCGCCGGGGTGTCCGGCGGTGAGGAGGGTGCACTCAAGGGGCCCTCGATCATGCCCGGTGGCCACGCGGATGCCTGGCCGGCGGTGCGCAACATTTTCCAGGCCATCGCCGCCAAGGTGGGCGCCGGGGGCGACATTCCCTGCTGCAAGTGGGTCGGTCAGGACGGCGCCGGCCACTACGTGAAGATGGTGCACAACGGTATCGAATACGGCGACATGCAGCTGATCTGCGAGGCCTATTTCCTGCTGCGCGAGGGCGCCGGTCTCGGTAACGATGAGCTCTACAGCGTGTTCCGGGACTGGAACGAGGGCGAGCTGGCCAGCTACCTGATCGAAATCACCCGCGATATCTTTACCGTCAGGGACCCCGAAACCGGCGACTTCCTGCTGGACCGGATCCTCGACACCGCGGCCCAGAAGGGCACCGGCAAGCTGATGAGCCAGCATGCCCTGGACCTGGGGGTACCCACGACCCTGATTACCGAGGCGGTGTTCGCCCGTTGCCTGTCGGCGCAGAAGACTGCACGGGTGCGCGCCAGCAAGGTGCTGCCGGGTCCGGCAACCACGTTTGCTGGCGATCGCGCGCAATTCATCAGCGACGTGCGTCAGGCCCTGTACGCCTCCAAGCTGGTGAGCTATGCCCAGGGTTTTGCCCAGCTGGATGCTGCGGCGACAGAGTTTGCCTGGGATCTCGACAACGCCGGCATTGCCATGCTGTGGCGGGGCGGCTGCATCATCCGCTCGGTATTCCTGGAGGATATCGCCGATGCCTTCCGGCGCGAAGCGGGGCTGGAAAACCTGCTGCTGGACGACTTCTTCCGCAGTGCGGTCGTCGACGCGCAGCCGGCCTGGCGGCGCGCGGTGATGACCGCGGTGGAACTGGGGCTGCCGGCGCCGGCCTTCGCCTCGGCCCTTGCCTGGTACGACGGCTACCGCAGCGCGCGCCTGCCGGCGAACCTGCTGCAGGCGCAGCGGGATTATTTCGGCGCCCATACCTATGAGCGCAACGACAGGCCCCGCGGCGAGATGTTCCACACAGACTGGATCGGCGCCCGCAAACTGTCCTGAACCATTTTTAACTTTTGCTTACAAAGCGCTTATAGTTGGCTGCAATTGACCACGTTTTTGATGGAGAGAGTGTTATGGGCTTGAAACTGACCAAAGTACTGGGATTGTGCGCACTGCTCTTTGGAGCCGCCACGGCCCAGGCCCAGTGGGAGCTGGACAACAGCCGCTCCAGCCTGGATTTCCTGTCGATCAAGAACGGCGCGGTGGCGGAGAGCCATCACTTCACGGAAATGGTTGGTTTTATCGGCAGTGAAGGCAAGGTGCAGATAGGCATCGATCTCGACAGCGTTGAGACCCTGATCCCGATCCGCAACGAGCGCATGCGCGAGATGCTGTTCCAGACCATGGATTTCCCCGCGGCGAACATCCACAGCGAGGTGGATCCGGAGATGCTGGCGGTGGTCGCGGACGGCGGTGTGGTGACCACTGACATCGATGTCGTCCTGTCCCTGCACGGCCAGCAGGCAACCCTGTCGGTGCCGGTGTTGGTGAGCGGTGGCGAAGGCAGCCTGCTGCGGGTAATCAGCGCGCGGCCGGTGGTGGTCAACGCCGGCGACTTCGGTTTGGGCGCGGGGGTCGAGGCCCTGCGAGACGTGGCGGGCCTGAGTTCCATCAGCACCGCGGTGCCGGTCACTTTCAATCTGGTGTTCGTCCCCGCAGGGTCCTGATCCCGGCGTTCAGCGGCTGGTGCCACTTGCCAGGCGCCGGTGCAGTGCCCGGTAAGCGGGGTTGTCCGGTGCCGTTCGCAGCAGTTCGCGGGCCCAGTGCAGTGCCTGCTCCCGCTCTCCCAGTTCCTCACTGTAGTTCACCAGAGCCACCAGCACCTCTTCGTCCCCGGGTACCTTGCGCTGGATGGCCTGCAGCTGGCCGAGCGCGGCCCGTGGCTCGCCGCTGTCGTGCAGGGCGATGGCATATACGTAGCGATGGCGCACGCCCTGCTGTTCCAGCGCCGCTGCCTGCCCCAGGTAGGCAAGGCCCTGCTGACGGTTGCCCGCGCGGGTTTCCAGCAGCCCCAGGGCATGCAGGGTCGCGCCGCTGTCGGGCGCCGCAGCCAGCGCCGCCTGCAGTTCCTCCCTGGCTTCATCTTCCCGCTGCAGGCCGCGCAACAGGTCCGCCAGGTTCAGACGCGCCGGCAGCAGCTGCGGGTTCAGGTGCAGCGCCTCCCGGTAGGCGCGTTCGGCCGCGGGCAGGTCGCCCCGGTTCAGCAGGAACAGGCCCAGCTGTAGCTGCACACCGGGCATGTCCGCGTGTTGTCGCTGGATGGTGACGTACTCCGCAAACAGTGCCCGCAGGGGCTCCGCGCCATCGTTGAGCTGATCCAGCGGCACCTCCGCCAGCGCCTCGGCGACGGCCATGCGCACGCTGGTCACGCTGTCGGTGATCAGTGGTTGCAGGATCTGGTAGCGGCGCCCCAGCGGGACGCCCGCCAGGCTGCGCACGGCGCCCATGCGCAGTAACGGATCGGGCCCGTGCAACAGGTCGAGGAGGATATCGGTGGGCGGAAGTTCGCCCGCGCGCCCGATCGCCGCCAGCGCCGTGGCCCTCAGCACCGGCGCAGCGCCGCTGTCCCGGGCCAGGTCCTGTAGCTGTGGTACGGCGGCCCGGTTGCCCTCCGCCAGTTGCTGCAGGGCGCGCGCCGGATGCTCTGCGGTGGAGCTGAAGCGCACGCCCCAGCTGCGGGTCGCATCCAGCGCCCACTGTGCATCCCGGTCCTGGTGGCACTGGTTGCAGGCATTGGGTACACCCATGACCACGCTGAGATCCGGTCGCGGGATACGCATGCTGTGATCCCGGCGCGGATCGACCACCATGTAGGTCGTTTCCGGCATGTGGCAGTTGGCGCATTCTGCGCCCGGGGAGTCCACAGGGTGGTGATGGTGTTCCGGCTGAGTGTACACCTCCGCCTTGTGGCACTGGGCGCAGACGCCGTTGCCCGGCGCCCGCAGCTGCAGACTGTGGGGCTCGTGACAGTTGCTGCAGACCACCCCGGCCTGATGCATGCGGCTCTGGATAAAGGAGCCGTAGACAAAGACCTCGTCGCGGATCTGCCCATCGTGGTAATACAGCGGCTCTTCGGGCAGCGCCAGGCGGTGGGTGTCCAGCAGGGGCTTGCCGTAGTGGTAGGCACCGAGATTGCCGCGCCGGGAGTGACAGCGGCCACAGCTGTCGATCTGGGCATTGGACGCCAGCGGTGCCGTGCGCCGGGCAATCGCCGCCTGCTCGCTGAAGGCCCAGTCGCCGCGCTGGGCCAGCGCGGTCGGGAAACCGCTGTTGGGCTCCTTGTCCGCGCTGTTTTCCCGCACCAATTGCAGGTGCCGCGCGCCGGGGCCGTGACAGGCCTCGCAGCCGACGTCGACCTCGCTGAAGCGGGTAACAAAGCTGCGACTGCCGGCGTCGTAACGCTTGTCCAGGTTGGTGCTGTGGCACTCCGCGCAGCGGGTATTCCAGTTCATGTAGGGGCCGGTCCAGTGCAGGGGGTCGCTGTGGTCGGTCACCTCCTCCGGATTGAGATGGAACCAGCGCTGGCCGCCGTCCTCCGCGGGCCGTGTGTCCCAGGCGATATCGAAGGCCTGCAGGCGGCCGCGGGACAGCGGCAGCAGGTACTGTTGCAGGGGTTCGACACCAAAGACGTAGCGTACCGGGAAGTCCTGCAGGGTACCGTCTTCGCCGGCGGTGTGGACGATGAAATCGTCGCCGTCGCGGGAGAAGGTGGTGGTTACCCCGCGGCGGGTGAAGGTGGCGCCGTCGAAATCGCCGAGTACCGTGTCAGCTGCGGGCTCCTGCATGGCCAGGTCATGGTGCGAGTTCTGCCACAGCTGGTGTTCGGCCCGGTGACAGTCGGCACAGCGCTCACTGCCGACAAAATGGTCGGCACGGGCCTCGCTGGCCAGCAGCAACAGTAAAACGAGGGACAACAAGATGGTGGTGCCTCCATGGTGGGAGGCAACAGGCTACCCCATGCCGGCCAGATTGCCCAACTCGACCCGCTGCCGTTGGCGAGGCCACGACGGGCTGATCACCATGCGGGCTGGCCGCACCGGCGCGCCTGTGTTCGCTTCGGTGCTGCGCGCAGTATCCCGCCACAGTTGTTGCTGCAGCGTCGCTATCTCTGTGCGCGCTCCTGCCGCCAGCCATCCCGCCAGGGCATCGGCCACATCCACAAACCGCAGCGCTGGCGGCGCCGGTCTCTGCAGCAGCCAGGGTCCGAGAGACTCGGTATCCAGCCGCGCCACTACCGTGGCATGGCCCAGCTGCGCCAGCGCCAGGGCATTGGAAAGCTGCTCCATCTGTCCCGTGAGAGGCTTGGTGAGTACCGGTTTGCGCCATTGCAGGCACTCACTGATCAGCTCGAAGCCACTATTGCAGATCACACCGGAACAGCGGGCAAGATCGCGCTTGAAGTCCTCGACGCTGGTGGGGCGCAGGCTGACATTACCTTGCTCGGCGGCACCCAGTCCCGGGCCGTAAAGCCGGAACTGGATTGCGGGGAACTGTTGCAGCAGGGCACTCACCGCCGACGCATCTTCGAAGGGCAGGTACACCAGTACATGGTCGCCGGTTTCACCGCGCTGCGCCGGCAGATCCAGGATGGGCGGCAGGACATTGTCATTGTAGGGGTGCCAGTGCAGCCCCACGGGCCGGTCCACGGGCGCGAACCGACTCATGATCTGCCGCGCCAACCAGTGTCCTCCGGCGATCGGGGTATTGGGGCCGAAGGCATACTGGTGGCCGATGCCGATTGTCGGCACCCCGGCCCGGCGCCCGGCCCAGGCCGTCACCGGTTCGAAGTCGGTGACCACCAGATCGAACCCGGCCAGCGGCAGCGCCCTGACATCGCGCAGGAACCGTGGCAGGTGGTTCTGGCGCAAGGTGCGCCAGTAGCGAACCGAGCCGGCCCGGGTGGCGAAGGTGAGGCCCCGGCAGTGGCGGAAATCACCAAACGGTGCCATGTCGAACAGCTGGCTGCGCTCGCGGCCGGAAAACAGCCAGGTGACATCGACATCGTGGTTGCGGAAGGCTTCCGCCAGCGCCCGGGCGCGGCTGATATGGCCGTTGCCGGTAGCCTGCACCCCGTAAAGTATTTTCATCTACAGGCCCAGCAGTCCGGCACAGAACAGGGCGCTGCTGCTGCCCATGATCGCCCCGGCGACGGTATCACCCGGGAAGTGCACCCCCAGCAGTATCCGTGACAGGGCAACGCTGCTGGCCCACAGGAACATGGCCACCACCGGGCCGCCGTAGACCACGGCGAGCGCGGTTGCCAGCAGGAACGCGGCGGAGCTGTGGCCAGAGGGGAAACTGAACTGGTCGGCAGCGGTCACCAGGCTGCGGAAACCGGGCACGGCCTCCTGCGGTCGGCGCCGTTTCAGGCTGTTCTTCAGGCTCCAGTACAGCCCGCGTTCAAGCAGCAATGCCAGTGCCAGCAGGCCGGCAAAGCGGTCGGCGTCTTCGACCGCCAGCAGTAGCATGAGCAGCGGAACCAGCAGGTGCAGGTAGCCGTCGCCGGAGCGGGAAAGTGCGCGGGCCAGAGGGCGAACCATCCGCCGCTCGCCCTGGGAGAATATGCGGGCCAGTAGTTGCAGGTCGAGCCTGTGGATGGCGTGGAGCATCTTCATGGCTGCCATTCTGGAGCGCTTGCATGGCAGTATCATGACAGCGGCATGTCAGTTTAGTGACAAGACCCGGGCGGCCCTGCCCGGGTGGCATCTCCCAAAGGTGGTATGGACAGCCCCCGGTGGCTTGCCTACCATGCTCGCTTTCGATCTGGTGTGAAACCGGGGGCTATTGGTGAAACTGGGTATTCTCAAGACGGATGCGGTACGAACGGAGTGGGTGCCGGAGTTCGGCGAGTATCCAGACATGTTCATCGCTTTGCTGGGTCGGCTGGACCCGTCCCTGGAGTTCGTTGTCTACGATGTAGAGCAGGGCGAGTACCCGCGCGACATTGATGAGGTCGACGCCTACCTGATTACCGGCAGCAAGAGCAGCGTCTACGACGACAAGCCCTGGATCGCGACCCTGATGGAGTTTGTGCGGGAACTCGACCGGCGCCGGAAGAAGCTGGTCGGGATCTGCTTCGGCCACCAGCTGGTGGCTCACGCCCTGGGTGGCGAGACCGGCAAATCCCCGAAAGGCTGGGGTGTGGGACTGCACCGGCACCGCTTCACGCGCCGGCCTCACTGGCACGACCAGGGCGAAGCCGAGTTTGCCATCTTGGTGAGTCACCAGGATCAGGTGGTCAGCAACGCGCCGGGCGCCGAGGTCCTGGCGAGCAGTGACTTTTGCGAGAATGCAGTTGTGCAGATTGGTGAGCACATACTTACATTCCAGGGGCACCCGGAGTTCGTGCCCGGTTACTCGCGCGAAATCATGGAGTTCCGCCGCGAGATCATCGGCGAGCCCGCCTACACCGAGGGGATGGCTTCCCTGGGGGAATCCCCGGAGAGCGAGCGCATCGGGCGCTGGATTCTGGCGTTCCTCAAGGCCTGAGGCGGCCCGCCGACAAGGCCGGCTACCAGCTGCCGGTATTCGCCATCGATGCCCAGGGCTCCCGGGGCGGTAGCGAGCCACCCGCCTGCAGCAGCTCGATCGAGATGCCGTCCGGAGAGCGGATGAACGCCATGTGGCCGTCCCGGGGAGGACGGTTGATGGTGACGCCCGCATCCAGCAGGCGCTGGCAGGTGGCGTAGATGTCCTCGACCCGGTAGGCCAGGTGGCCGAAATTGCGCCCGCCGCTGTACTCCTCCGGATCCCAGTTCCAGGTGATCTCCAGCAGCGGGCTGCTCTCCTCCCTGGCACGCCCCGCGTCCCCGGGCGCGGCCAGGTAGACCAGGGTAAAGCGGCCGCCCTCACTCTCGTGGCGGTTTACTTCCTCCAGTCCCAGCTTGTTGCAGTAGAAGTCCAGGGAGGCGTCCAGATCGCTGGCTCGCACCATGGTGTGCAGGTATTTCATGGTTGAGGTATCCGTGTCTCGGGTTCGTGTTCTGGGGTCAGGTTCTTCATTGTAGCATTCCACCGAATGCCATGACGCGCTGCCTGCCCCATCGTCCCCATCGGGAGCCTCAGCGCACGTTGGCCGCCGCCTGCCGGCCCGCCAGGCGTCCGGAGAAGGTGGCGTCACCCACGGACATGCCGCTGCTGTAGCCCTCCGCCCGGCGCACGATGCCGCAGGCGGTGCGGCCGGCGGCATACAGGCCGGGCACGGTTTCGCGCTGTTCGTTGACCACCTCCCCGGTGGGCAGGGTATCGAGGCCGCCGAGGGTGAAGTAGGGCACGAAGACGCCACGGCCCGGGGTGAGATCCAGTGCTACCAATGGCGGCTGCAGGGGCTTCAGCCACTCGGCGGCCTTGTGGAACAGAGTGTCCTCGCCCGCCGCGCAGTCCTCGTTGTAGAGGGCGATGGTATGGGACAGGGAGTCCTTGCGCAGGCCCAGTTCTTGTTCCAGCTCCGCTACCGTGTCCCCGGTCGCGACCACCGGTGCGCCGAGATAGCTGGCGGTTTCGTAGTCCGCGTAATCCTCCACGTTCAGCACCATGTACAGCCGCTCGGAGGGCTGTTGCAGGGCGAAGGCGCCGAGCCGGCCATGGTAGGAGTCCTCGTTGATAAAGCGCTGGCCCTTGTCGGTGATGGCGATACCGTGGGTCATGCTGGCCGGTGGGTAGAAGGGCAGGCTGACAAAGCCCTCGTGCATATTGATGGTGGCACCGCCGACGGCGTTGCCCATGAGGATGCCGCTGCCGGTGTCTCCCGGGTTGCCGATGGGCTGGGTGCCCCGGGTCAGCATCGGCGCGTGCTTGCGCACCATGTCTTCGTTCATGCAGAAGCCGCCGGCACAGAGAATGACCCCGCGGCGCGCGCGCACGTTCAACTCGCGCTGGTTTTCACGCACCACCAGGCCGACCACCGTGCCGTCCCCGTCGATGACCAGGGTCAGCGCGCGGCTTTCATAGTGCACGCTGATGCGCTCGCGGCGGTTGACGTTGTCGGTGACGATCTGCATGAACAGCGGGCCGCCGTTGTCGCCCTCGACGTAGAGGTTGTGGCCCCGGGGGCAGGGTTTGGCGAGCTGGCTGAAGGGCCAGGCCTTCTCGCTGCCGGTGAAGAGCAGGCAGTCGTCGGTCAGTGCCATGATCGCGCGCTCGGCATGGAAGCTGTCCTTGAACGGTACCCCCAGGTCCACCAGCCACTGGAAGTGCGCGGTGCTTTGCTCGCAGTAGTTGCGGATCTTGGCCGCGTCCGCCTGGGGCCCGGCACTGGCCATCATGTACTGGAACATGTCTTCCGTGCTGTCCTCGAAACCACAGGCCTTTTGCACCCGGGTGCCACCGTTGCCGCCCATGTAGATCTCGGCGCTGGACAGTGCGGTGGAGCCGCCGCTGGCGCTGGCCAGCTCAAAGACAATGACCTCGGCGCCGGCATCGGCGGCTTCAATCGCCGCGCAGCCACCGGCGCCACCAAAGCCGACGATGGCGACATCGGTTTCCAGGTCCCATGCGCCCACATCAGCGAGCTTGCGGGGATGGCTGGGGCTGGTCCTGGTGCTGCTGGTCATGGCTGTTACCTTGCTTGTGAGTCCGTCTGCCGCGATTAAACCGGCTTGCCCTCCGACCCTCAACGCCTGCGGCCCAACATGTTGTACGCGATTGCGATTTTCTTGTGCGCATGCCCGGCGGCCCGGCTTGAGGTACAATCCCCGTCTTTTTTGGGCCGGGCCGAGTAGTCGGGCCCCGGCTGCCTACGGAGTCTTCTATGTGGTTCAAGAACGTGCGGGCCTATCGCCTCACCACCCCCTTTGAGGTAACGGCAGAACAGTTGGAGCAGCAGCTGGCAGAGCGCGAATTCCAGCACTGCAGTGCCACCCAGCCGGTGTCCGCGGGCTGGGTGCCGGCCCTTGGCGGTACCACCAGCGCCCTGGTGCACCCGGTCAATGGCCGTTTCCTGCTGCGGCTGCGGCGCGAGGAAAGATTGCTGCCCTCCACGGTGGTGCGCGAGCAACTGGCGGAAAAGGTGGCGGAAATCGAGGAGGCGCAGGGCCGCAAGGTCTATCGCAAGGAGCGCCTCAACCTGCAGGATGAAATCGTGCTGGATTTCCTGCCGCGGGCCTTTACCCGCTCTGCGTACCTGCACGCCTACATCGACACCCGCGCCAACTGGTTGTTTGTGGAAGCCACCAGCGCCGCCCGCGCCGAGGAGTTGCTCAACGTATTGCGGGAGTGCATCGGCAGCTTCCCGGTGGTGCTGCCACAGGTCAACAATGCGCCCACCGCCACCATGACCGCCTGGCTGGCCCACCAGTCCCTGCCCAATGACTTTGCCCTCGGCGACGAGTGCGAGTTGCGCGAGCCCGGGGAAGAAGGTGGCGTGGTGCGCTGCCGCGGTGTTGATTTGCTGGGCGAGGAGCTGGAAACCCACCTCAACGCCGGCAAGCAGGTCGCGCGCCTGGCCCTGAGCTGGGAGGAGCGGGTATCTTTGGTACTGGCGGAGGATCTCTGCCTGCGGCGGCTTAAATTCTCGGATGAACTGATGAAGGAGAACGCAGACCTGCCGGAAGCAGACCAGGCGGCGCGCCTGGACGCCGATTTCGCCCTCATGTCCGATGTCGTCACCCGCCTGCAGGAACGGGTCATGGATCTGTTTGGCGGCGAGGCCGAGTAGCCGCTCCCGCTCATGGCCACGCTCCCGGAAACCTCCGACTACCGCCAGCTGTTCCTGGACGGGACCCCGTTTCTGGATTTGCGTTCACCGGGAGAATTCGCCCACGGCGCCTTTCCCACCGCTACCAACTTGCCGCTGATGAGCGACGAGGAGCGGGCCCGGGTAGGCACCTGCTACAAGCAGCAGGGCCAGGCCGCGGCGATCGCGCTGGGCCACCGGCTGGTGTCCGGCGCGGAGCGCGAGCGGCGGCTCGCGGCCTGGAGCGGGTTTGCCCGCGAACATCCCGACGGCTGTCTCTACTGCTGGCGCGGCGGCCTGCGCTCGCAGACCGTGCAACAGTGGCTGGGGG
>CAXBCH010000056.1:0-18122 GCA_963974125.1 uncultured Haliea sp.
CGTACAACTATCCCAACAAGTGCCCACACATCTGTCTTCGTTTCTTTGTTAAATAGCCCGGGAGCGCTGTGGCTGCCGGTTTCTCGTTGGTGGTTGCCCCAACCGAGGATGCGCATTATACGTATCGCTTGAGGCCCCGCAAGGCCTTTTACAAAAATATTTCAAAGTATTCGCCACAAGCGGGAAAACTGCTCAATAAAGCAGCAACAACCGGCGTTTGCCTCAGGACGCGGCTCGTTTCTCCTGACGCCAGCGCTGCAATTGCATGACAGGCCCCGATGCCGCATAGGCAAGAAAAGCCAACAGGAACATGCTGGGTGGATTCAGGGTCACCAGACTGATCACCAGAATCAACACAATCATCGCCACAAAGGGCACCCGGCCACGGAAATCCACATCCTTGAAGCTGTAATAGGGGAAATTGGCAATCATCAGCAGCCCGGTCACGGCTGTCAGTACAGCCACCACGATGGCGACCTCCAGCGGCAACTGCTCTCCGACCCAGCCCAGGTCGTTGCAGACCCATACCGTACTGGCGATGATCGCAGCCGCGGCGGGGCTGGCGAGCCCGGTAAAGTAGTTCTTGTCCGCCGTGTCGATCTGGGTGTTGAACCGGGCCAGGCGCAGGGCGGCACAGGCCACGTAGACAAAGGCCGCACTCCAGCCAAACTTGCCCAGCTCCCCCAGGGCCCAACTGAACATGACCAGCGACGGTGCCACGCCAAAGGACACCATGTCCGAAAGACTGTCGTACTCCGCACCAAACTTGCTGGTGGTATTGGTCATGCGGGCAATGCGGCCGTCCAGCCCGTCAAGCACCATGGCGGCGAAGATGGCGACGGCAGCGCTCTCGAAATCACCGCGCATCGCCGACACCACGGCGTAGAAGCCCGCAAACAGGGCACCCGTGGTCATCAGGTTCGGTAACAGATAAACACCTTTGCGGCGCACGGTGCGACCATTTTCCGAGAATTCCTCCTCGTGCTCGTCAACGATCCGCTCCAGCGGTTGTGCCACACCCTGCAGATCGCTCTGGGAATCCTGCGCTGAGTCCTGGGTTTTGTCGTCCCTTGCGTCGCTCATACTGATGCCCGGATCAAATGGACCGGCATTATATCAAAGGGGGGCACCGTAGGTCTGCCGGGCCACACTCCACAGGGATTTGACCCGCGGATCCGTCAACCGGGACGAAAGACTGACCAGACCGATGTCCAGCGGCGGCAGGGCCTCCCACACCGGCACCGGGCTCACCCGGGCCGCCATGCCGCTGGCCTGGATGACCAGTTCCGGGGCAATACCCACCCCCAGACCCAGCCCAACCATGGCAACTATGGCCTCGTGCCCCGCAACCTGGGCATAGATCCGCGGCTTGCTGCCACGCCGCCCCAGCCAGGCGTCGAACATGTCCTTGGTCACGCCCCGCTCGGGGACGATAAACGGAATACCCGACCAGTCGAACCCCGGTGAGGCCATGTCGGCGGACAGCATGCTGCGGCGCACAGCGCAGTCGGCGGCCGGCATGCACACTACCATCGGCGACTGCAGCAGGGAGAGAAAGGCGAGCCGCGAAGGCAGATACTCGGGGCGGCCGCTCACCGCCACATCGTCCTGCCCGGACAATACCCGGTCGATCCCGTCCGCCTGGTCACCGGTATGCAGCATGATCTCGACCCCGGGCTGACGCAGCCGAAAGGCCTCCAGCACCGGCGCCAGGATGCTGTAGCTGGCCGTCACCGAGCAGTACAGATTGACCTCACCGGCGAGCTGCTGGTCCCCCCGCATCTGCCGGCGCAGGTCCTGCCACTCGGCGATACTACGCCGGGCGTACTCCAGAAACGCACGACCGGCCGGCGTCAGCCGCATGCTGCGCTGATCCCGCTGCAGCAGCTCCTGGCCCAGTTCCTCCTCCAGCCGCTGCACCGTGCGGCTGACAGCGCTGACACTCAGGTGCAGGCGCTCGGCGCTGCGGCTGAAGTTCAGCGAATCAGCGACCGATAGAAACACCTGCAAGCCTCTCGTATCCATGGGCCAATTTTGCACTTACCGCAAAACTGTTTCAACTATTTAGCGTTTTACGCAATACATGGATTGGCGTAAGGTGCGCCGTCAAACTCATCAACCGAGGTCTCCCCGCATGGGCCAGAACTACTTCAACACCCTGCCACTGCGCCTGCAGCTGCAGCAACTCGGCAAATGCCGCTTCATGAACCAGTCCGAGTTCGCGGACGGCGTGGAAAAGCTGCGCGGCAAGAAGCTGGTGATCATCGGCTGCGGTGCCCAGGGCCTGAACCAGGGCCTGAACCTGCGCGACAGCGGCCTGGATGTCAGCTACACCCTGCGCGACAGCGCCATCGCCGAAAAGCGCCAGTCCTGGAAGAATGCCACCGACAACGGCTTTACCGTCGGCACCTACCAGGAACTGATCCCTACAGCCGACCTGGTGCTGAACCTGACCCCGGACAAGCAGCACAGTGCCGTGGTTAGCGAAATCATGCCGCTGATGAAGCACGGTGCCTGCCTGTCCTACTCCCACGGCTTCAACATCGTGGAAGAAGGCATGAAGATCCGCGAGGACATCACCGTCATCATGGTCGCCCCCAAGTGCCCCGGCACCGAGGTTCGGGAGGAGTACAAGCGCGGCTTTGGCGTGCCGACGCTGATTGCGGTGCACACCGAGAACGATCCCAATGGTGAAGGCCTGGAACTGGCCAAGGCCTATGCGGCCGGTACCGGGGGCCATCGCGCCGGCGTACTGGAGTCCTCCTTCATCGCCGAAGTAAAGTCAGACCTGATGGGCGAGCAGACCATTCTCTGCGGCATGCTGCAGACCGGCTCCATTCTCTGCTTCGACAAGATGGTGGAGAAGGGTATTGAACCCGGCTACGCCTCCAAACTGATCCAGTACGGCTGGGAAACGGTCACCGAAGGCCTCAAGCACGGTGGCATCACCAACATGATGGACCGCCTGTCCAACCCCGCCAAGCTGCGCGCCTTCTACCTGGCGGAAGAGCTGAAGGACATCATGCGCACGCTCTACGAGAAGCACCAGGACGACATCATGACCGGGCACTTCTCGAAAACCATGATGGAAGACTGGGCCAACGACGACGCCAACCTGCTCAAGTGGCGCGCCGCTACCGCCGAGACCGCGTTCGAGAACACCGCCAATACCAGCGCCGAAATCAGCGAGCAGGAATTCTATGACCACGGTATCCTGATGGTCGCCATGGTCAAGGCGGGTGTCGAGCTGGCCTTCGAGACGATGGTCGCCACCGGTATCATCGACGAGTCGGCCTACTACGAGTCACTGCACGAGACGCCGCTGATCGCCAACACCATCGCACGCAAGAAGCTGTACGAGATGAACGTGGTGATCTCCGATACCGCCGAGTACGGGTGCTACCTGTTTGACCATGCCTGCCGGCCGCTGCTGGCGGACTTCATGGCCAACATCGATACCGACGTCATCGGCAAGAGCATTGCCGGCGACAACGGCGTCGACAACCGGGAGCTGATTGCGGTGAACGACAAGATCCGCAGTCACCCGGTGGAAATAGTGGGCCGGCGACTGCGCGGCTACATGACGGCGATGAAGCGGATTGTCTGAGGCGCAGGCCAACTGAGTTTTCAGGGCCCTTCGGGGCCCTTTTTTGTGGCTTGTTCGGTAAAACGTCTACCCCACACTCCAGGCAACAACAATCGCAAACAGCGCCGACATCAATGTCCCAATCAACATATATTCGGCAAACGTCTGGTTCTTGAGTTTGTCGAATCTCGCCAGGCCCTTGGCTGCAATAATGAAACCCAGCGCGCTCCAGTTGTTGCCAAACAACACCACGAGAAACATCAACCAGCGCTCCAAAATTCCGATTACCCTTCCCGCATTGTATTCCCGCTCATCTCTCGCCGCCGGTTGTCCACCGGTCTCCGAGTCACCGAGTCGCGGAACCAGGTCAAGAGAATGAAAAATTCCGCGCATGGCAATGTTTACCTCATTTGCCAGGAGCAGCAGTCCCATGAACGTAGAAACCACACGGCTCGACTCCAGCTGAACCGGCCCTGCGACAACCGCGACAATCTGGCCAGCATGATCCATCATGCCTGCTGCCATTGGAGAAAGAGTAAAACCACCCAGCGCCGGGTACAGTCCGGCAGGCAACACCGCAATGCCGCCCAACATGACTAACCGACACCAGTGTACTGGCAGAATTTTTTCCACTGCTCCAGACAGCGTTGTCAGTGTAAATACGACAGCAAGAGTGGCCACTGTGAGAGAGCTGAAACCAAAGACCATCAACACTATCAGGGCCTGAACCAGACCGAGGCTGGCGGAAAACCACCAGCCTGTCGCCTCGTCCCTGTATAGGTAAACGAGTCGTGTAAACAATATGATGCAGAGGTAAAACTGGTATTCAACCACGCTGGCTCACCTTAACTGCTCTTCCAGCTGCTCTGAAATTGCAGACTGAATACCGTGGAAGGTTCCCAATAGGCCATCGTTGATATTTTTATATACCGCAGTCTTGCTGATCGACAAAGATTCGACAATCTGCTGCACCGGCCGCCCCTCCAGGTAGAATCGATAGACCTTGAAGCGGTTATGCTGCCACTGACTCTGCAACTCGGATATTAACCTGAGTGAGTGGTTAGCCAATTTCGTCCCGGATACCCCCTCGATGAAAAACAGACCACCTTCTTCTTTCAATACTGTCATCGCGTCCCGGGCATGATGAAAAGCCGGCCCATCCATCCCCAGCGCTGCCTCCGGGTTGATATCGGTTGCAATTGTCCCCACTCCGAAACCAAAGCGCACTCTCACGGGATAGAGAGAGGCCTGTATAACGGCCACCATCTCCCATATGGGTTTAGCAGATGTAAGTAGCGCCTGGAATTCATCCCCCAGGGTGACGGTAATTGGAGAAGCAAGCGCCTTGGCATGCGCCCCGTTGAGCTCCTCCAGTACAGAGTGCAAGGCGTGCTGCAATTCCCCACGATCTGCAACCCCGCGCGAACCACAAATATCGCCAATCAATGCCAGGTAATTCATATCAGGCAGAGCCACTGACCGCTGAATGAGTTAACCATAGTAGTTTACTTCGCGAAATTCAACCCATAAGGTTTACTTTATATATTTTAAACCGATATGGTTTACAACGAGGCGCGCCCTGGCAGGGGGGCAGGTTCGATGAACCCTCCCCCGGCCACTACAGCCGCAACACCTTCTCCCCACGGGAAATCCCCGCCACCCCCGAGCGCACCACCTCGAGGATATCGGCCTCCGCCATCGCCGCAACAAAGGAATCGAGTTTCTCGCCGGTGCCGGTGAGCTGGATGGTGTAGGTATTCGGGCCTACATCCACGATCTGGCCACGGAAGATATCCGTGGTGCGTTTGATCTCGTCGCGCATCTGGCCGCTGGCGCGCACCTTGATCAACATCATGTCACGCTCGATGTGGGCGCCCTCGGTGAGGTCCACCAGCTTGACCACGTCCACCAGCTTGTTCAGCTGTTTGGTGATCTGCTCCATGGTCTTGTCGTCCCCGGTGGTGGTCAGGGTCAGGCGCGACAGGGTCGCATCCTCTGTGGGAGCAACGTTGAGGGTTTCGATATTGTAGCCGCGCTGGGAGAACAGGCCGATCACGCGGGACAGGGCGCCGGGCTCGTTCTCCAGCAGAATTGAAATGATGCGTCGCATGTCAGGTCCTCTCGTTCTTGCTCAGCCACATGTCTTTCATGGCGCCGTTGGGGGCTACGTGCATGGGATACACGTGCTCCATCGGGTCGATGAAGATATCGAGGAAAACCAGCTTGTCCTTCATGGCGAAGGCTTCATCCATGCAGCGGTCCAGGTCTTCCAGCCTGGTGACCTGCATCCCCACATGGCCGTAGGCCTCCACCAGTTTGACAAAGTCAGGCAGGGAATCCTCGTAGGTGCTCATGGCGTAGCGGCCCTCGTACTGCATGTCCTGCCACTGCTTGACCATGCCCAGGTAGTTGTTGCGCAGGTTGATGATCTTGATCGGCGTCTTGTACTGGGTGCAGGTGGACAGCTCCTGGATATTCATCTGGATGCTGCCTTCACCGGTAACGCAGGCCACTTCCATGTCCGGGAACGCCAGCTTCACCCCCATGGCCGCGGGCAGGCCGAAGCCCATGGTGCCGAGGCCACCAGAGTTGATCCAGCGCCGGGGCTTGTCGAACTTGTAGTACTGGGCGGCGAACATCTGGTGCTGGCCCACGTCGGAGGTCACGTAGGCATCCCCGTTTGTCGCCCGATACAGGCTCTCGATCACCTGCTGCGGCATGATGCGATCGCTGTCACCGTAGCGGCGCCCGGTCCAGAGGCCGTGCTTGCCGCGCCACTCCTCGATCTGCTGCCACCAGCGGCCCAGGGCGGTTGCGTCGGGAAGCTGGGGCTCCTTTTCCTGCAGGTTGTCGATAATCTCCATCAGATCCTGCAGTACCGACTGCACCGGACCCACGATGGGGATATCCGCCGCCACGGTCTTGGAAATCGAGGTGGGGTCGATGTCGATGTGAATGATCTTGGCACCGGGGCAGAACTTGCCCACCGTGTTGGTCACGCGGTCGTCAAAGCGGGCACCAACTGCCAGGATGACGTCGCTGTGATGCATGGCCATGTTGGCCTCGTAGAAACCGTGCATCCCGAGCATGCCCAGGAACTGCCGGTCCGTCGCCGGGTAGGCGCCCAGGCCCATCAGGGTATTGGTCACTGGATAGTTGAGCTTGCGTGCCAGGGCAGTCAGCAGCTCACAGCTTTCGCCCATGATCACCCCGCCACCGCTGTAGATGATCGGACGCTTGGCACCCAGCAACAGCTTGGCCGCCTTGCGGATCTGGCCGGTGTGGCCGCGCTGGGCAGGAGCATAGGAGCGCAGTTTCACCGCGTCCGGGTAGTGGTACTCGAACTTTGCGTCCGGGCGCGTGCAGTCCTTGGGAATATCGATTACCACCGGGCCGGGACGGCCGCTGGTGGCGATGTGGAAGGCCTTCTTGATAGTGGCCGGAATCTCCTCGGCACGCCGGATCATGAAGCTGTGCTTCACGATCGGGCGGGAAATCCCGACCATATCCGTCTCCTGGAAGGCATCTTCACCGATCAGGTGGGTAGCCACCTGGCCGGACAGCACCACCATGGGAATCGAGTCCATGTAGGCAGTGGCGATACCGGTAATGGCATTGGTCGCGCCGGGGCCGGAGGTCACCAGCACCACCCCGGGCTTGCCGGTGGCGCGGGCGTAGCCGTCCGCCGCGTGCGTGGCCGCCTGCTCGTGGCGCACCAGTACATGGGGCACCTTGCTGGTCTTGAACAGGGCATCATAAATATGCAGGACCGCGCCGCCCGGATAGCCGAAAAGGTATTCGACGCCTTCATCTTCCAGGGCACGGGCGATCATTTCACCGCCGGATAACAACTCCACAATCTGTCTCCCAAATAACAAAAACCCCCGGCGCGTTACCCTCGCCGTGGCAGTTCAAGTTTCTGTGTAGACGTTGCAATGACAGGTACCTGGACCGGTACCGGACTGGCGACGCCACCCCCTCGGGCGCGATACAGTGCTGTGACCCGGCCCGCCGGACATGACCCGGAAGGGCACTCCGCGGAGGAAAACGATCACGAACACCCGTGTATCGGTCGCCCTGCGAGGTAGCGCAGTATCTGGCCCTCAACCCGGCCAATAGGGCGCGAGCTGAATACGGGACTCACAAACAGCCGCAGGGAATAATCACATCACTGCGGTGGACCAGTGGCCGAGGGTACCCGGCGGTAGTCGTTGCCATCTGCAAGACACCGCTATTGTTGGCGCCGGGAGGCGGCTTGTCAATGCCGGGAACCCGGCAAAAATCCTCCTGGCCGTCAACATTGCTGCCAGCTGTGGATTGCGCAGCCACCGCAGCTGGGGTACTTTACAAGAGCAATATTCCGGGGGGTGAAGGAAAATGCGCGTAAAACAACCATTCCGCAAAGGGTTGCTGGGCAGCCTGATAGTCCTTCTGGCTGCCGGCAGCCTTCACGCCGGCGCCATCGACTCCTACTACCGCTGGCTGGACAGCCGCGGCAACCCCGTACACAGCGACCGGCCGCCGCCGGCTGGAACCGATTACGAGGTCATCTCGACCCGGTCGGGCCTGAAGCGAATCGTGCCCGGGGAGGAAGGCGCAGTGCCGCGGGAGATTGAACCCCGGGTGGGGAATGAATTCGAAGCAGTGCCAAAATCAACTGCGCCAGAAGCCCGCAAAAATCCTGAACTGTGCAGAATAGCAACGAAGAATCTCGAAACACTCACCAACTACGCCCGGGTGGAAACGCGGGACGAGCAAGGTGAAAGACGCTTCCTGACGGAAGAAGAGCGGCAGGCGGAAATAGAGCGGGCACAAGAATCAATTTCGCAACACTGCGACTGATTCCGGGGACACCAGTCCCGTGCTAGACAGGACAGGTACCGTCGGTCGTGCGGTCGACACGCCCCCGCCCTGTCACAGCCAGGCTGACGACCCGCTCCTGCCCCCCCGTATCTGGCGCTCCCCGACATACCTTCAATTCAACTGCAGCGCTTGCCGCGCCAGTCGGCGAGAAGACAATTTCTCTCAATCCACTTCCTGAAACATCAACAAACTTGAAACCTGGACCAAGCTGGGCATGACTGTAGATGACGTCTCCCACTGCATTTTGCACAATCCAACCCTGCTCCCAGTCACCGCTCGCAGCACAATCAGTTCCATTGCTGGATGCGCACAGCGTCACAGCCGTATTGCGCTTGATCGCCTCGCCGCGGGAGAGGTACATACTCGACAACATTTCATTTGAGTAGGCCCTCAGTTTTGTATTAAGGGCCGCTTCACGGAAGCCCGGCCCCGCCAATACCGCGAGAATGCCGATAATAACCAGCACAATCATCAGCTCAATCAAGGTAAAGCCACGATCTGCCGGGCAAGCATTCACCTGCCCCGCTGCGCTCAACGTCAGCTCCATTTTTTCACCGTATCTCGACCACCAGCGACCATATTACTTGTGCACCTTCATGTAGACCCTGCCGATGGGCTGCACGAAGTCCAGCGTCGCACTTTGATCCCCGCTCTCCAAAGGCGAGCCACCCGCGCCACAGCCGATACAAAAAGGTTTCTCCTCGCCATCAATGAGGACTTTTCCTGCCACCGGTGAGGGCACCAGCCCACCCCCGGTAATCGGTATGGCATTGCCGCTACCGTACCGGTAATCAATATTGTAGGTCGTGGCCGCGCCCAAATTGCCTTCGCATGAGCCAGGCTCCGGCGATTTGGGTATATGAGTACTGAAATTAACGACATTGGAAACCGTCAGTGCGGAAGACACAACCTGCTCATCGTCCGAAAGCTCGAGTTTCCAGCCCTTGGGCCCAACAGCGGCATTGAGACCAGGGCCGCTCCCAAGCGTGACCGGGGTCAGCGCCGCCATGCAAATCACGTCCGCGCCGCAGGTTCCATCAACATCGTCCAGCCAGGCACCATCGGCGGGATCATCCGTCAGCGCAAATGCGAAATTGGTAACGGACGTGGCTCCTCCATACGCCAGCAGAGGCTTCTCGCGATCACCCGAGCCCAGCAATATAAACAGCTTGCCATCGGCATCCGTGGGTTCCACCACGTCAGGACCAAAAAGGAATTTTCGTGGATTGCTACAGCCAGCGATGCCGGAACAGCCCAACGCAGCGATGGTTGTTATCTCCCAGTCTGAGGGAGGAGTTGAGCCGACAGGGCTCGCGACGCCAGCACCGTCGACTGGGCCTGATATCCGATACACGTTGCCCCCGGTATCGGCGCCGTAGGCAAATTTCATACGCCGGTCAGTGGAACTGATGGGTACAACGGTAATGGCGCCGGGAACAGCCCGCTCTGTCGGGAAAGTTCGTAGATTTGCACCGGTGACGCCGTCCACAACATAGATACTGTTGCCTTTGCTCGAGGCCGTGCAATTGTGGTTCGCGCCGGTATCGTCGTCGTAATCCTCACAGGTATCGTACCCTCCGCCCATGATCAACAACGGGCTCAGTGCCGGCGGGTCACCTTCGTCTACAAAGCCCGACTGGTAGGTCACACTTGGCGCGGACCATGTCTGCCCCAAATTCGACCATGCCGCATCCGTACAGGTGCTGCTGCCCAGATCGGCACCACAGCCAGCGCGCCACAGCAAGGTGGGGGATTCAATGTCGCTTACGTCGAATGCATATATCGCGCGTCCACCCCGGCGCATTGTTGCATAGACAAATTTCCGGGGGACACCATCAACCGTGCCAGTGAAGGCAACCACGGGGCCATCCATGCCGTAATCCTTCAGGGTCCCGGTGTCGGGTGAGGAAGCTGCCGTAGCGGGAAACTTGATCAGTTCGTCATTCGAACGCAAACGATTCTGCATGGAGACATCAAACTCCATCGGCAGGAATGACCAGATCTCATGCCCGGGCGGGACAACCTCGCCCACCCTGGTCGTCTTCGACCCGTTTATCGCTCTGAACAGGCCGTCATTGGCGCCGTAGAACACCACAACTTGGGGCTCTTCATCAGTTCCATAGTTGACCGCCACAGGACGCGAGTGAATGACGTCCCCATGTACGGAGGCCCGCATGGACGTCGTCGCACGCCCGTCTTCGTTGTCCACATCCTGACCCACCATCCAGTTGACCAGGTTGTTGCCGCTGTTGGAGCCGGCCTGCCCGTAAACCACCAGCGCACCCGAAGCGGGGGCGCAGGACACCCCGGTGGAGGAGTCACAGGTGTAGACAGTCCTTGTTGGGGGTTCTTTGCGCAAGGTGTACGCCTGACCACCTTTTTCCACTATGGGTCCATCGGGCGAATTGGAGACGGAATTCGCTCCTATACAGTTCCCGAGTGCCGTCAGAGGACTGGCCCAGTAACTGTCCGGCGTAGACGGCGTCCAGAAACTCCGGGCACACTCGGTTATAAAGCCGGTAGCAAGGTTGATGGCCGGACTCTCGTCAGCGTCCAGCAGTCGCAGCTGCTGCCCCACCATACCCAATTGATATTGCTTGATATTACCGAACCAACGCGGCTTGCGCCCCGCATCCGGGCGAAACATGCCAATGAACACCTGATTCAGGAAAGTACTCTCCGTGGTGGCGCTGGCAGGCAATGCCACGGATGCAAACACGGTATTGACCGACTGAATTTCCGAGAATATCTCTTCCAGTGCGATACGGATCTGCTCACCACCATCTGCCGATGAGTCAACGCGAAAGTACTTGCCACCGCTCACGTTTGCCATGCTTTCCAGCAGCGCACTGTTGCCCATTCCCCTGTTGTGCCCACCAGGCATGGGAGTCGGGTCTACATCAACGGTGTAGAAAGTTACCCCCATGTCCTCTTTCATGAACCTCGCCCATTCGTCCGCATAATTGTCCTGGTGCGAGGTGTAGGAAAGGGGGATTTGACTCGTGTTACCGCCGGCAGCTTGCAGTTCTTGCCCGGCGAGGCTGTTCCTGGAGCTGTTGTCCTTGGTTACGTTGCCGCTACTGACGGTATTGCCAATGTAAATGACAAAAGTATCGGCACAACTCTCGGGCGACAACGGGCTCTGATAAACCGTCGCGTCGGGGCCAGCCAGGGCATTGCCCGCCAGGGCGTGAACTGCCTGGTGAGCCGCTGAGCCGGAGCTATTACCAGCGTAATCCCGGTCGGAATTATTGCCGGAAGCAACCTTGGATGGATCTACACTCTGCATTCCCTTCAAATACCGGTGGCTTTCGGAGATGTTCCGCGCCAGGGTGCGCGCATTGGCGCGATCGCCCGATACCTCAAGGCTGTTGACGAGTTGACCGTAGAGCCCCTTGTTTTCTTCTGTCATCGGCCTGATCGCGGCGCGGATCGCACCTACAGCCGGATCACCGAAGGTCATCAAACCAACGTTGAACTTGCCTGCGGGCAGTCCCGCAAAGACTTCCACCAGGGCCGCCTTCTCGTTTTCGAACGCGGTATTCCAGTTCGCCGTGTTATCCAGCAAGATCAGTACATTGGGCAGGTCGCCTGTATCAACCGGAGGATCCCCCAGGAAAAGGTCGATATCCTCAGCGTGACCTGGACTGGCCAGGTTCAGAAGA
Organism: uncultured Haliea sp.; assembly: GCA_963974125.1. Classification (GTDB taxonomy): domain Bacteria; phylum Pseudomonadota; class Gammaproteobacteria; order Pseudomonadales; family Halieaceae; genus Haliea. The sequence continues at coordinate 12,115 of CAXBCH010000056.1, forward strand.
CAGACTGCCAGTAAACACCGTATCGCCTTGGCTTTCATTGTGACCACCCACACCTTGGTGTAATAACACCTGCAATCTTCAAACATCTGGACAACGAGCATTCTTGTTTGCGTCGCTGAGCAGGACTCTTACTCCCTGGACAACACGAACCTGTGCTCCCGACGCCGGGTCTGTTGCGGTCGCATCGAGCTCCCAGACGGTATCCCAGGCACCAGCAACAATGAGCCCGGGCAATGTTACGCTACTGGCTGACGAGGTAGACGCCACCGTGGCTCGCACACAAACGGGAGCGGCCAGATCGACAAGATAGCGGGCAGGGCTGAGGGGATTATTCAGCATGTTTACCTCAATCCCGACGACGGCGGCTGGTGCCACTGTAAAATCGGAACCCAGTGTTTGTTCTATAACGTAGCTGGCAGCAGCCTGAGCCTCGGATCTCAACTGAACATTGCCCACAGCCCTTAGGTTCGTGGTACTCATGGAAAAAGCCGCCAGCACTGCAAGCGTAATCAGCACCAACAACACCATGGTGATGAAGATGGTAATGGCCCCTTGCTGCCGGCCACTGCCTTTACGGAATTTCGCTATCACGTTCATGATCAGGGTGGAGTCTCTCGTCGGCCAGCAACATTGTAGAGACGGAAGTTGGAGCTAAACACATGCCGCTTGAAATTCGGCTCCAGGGTACTGGCGTCAATTGCAAGGGTGCCCAGGTTATAGACTTTGCTATCGGTGTATCCTGCCGTGGGTTCGGTTGCGCGCGCCAACAGATGCAGCCTCACTTCGACCACGTTGATCAGTTGTGCCACTGTACAACCCGCCCCGCAATGCACAAATTCGTCGGCCGTGCCATCGCCACGGTTGGTGGGAGAAATCCGGTTATCCGGATCGTCCCAGTCCACGTAATCAGCATAGTCCGCCAGGGTGACAGTTGCCCCGACATCGCTGATGTTGTCCAGGCCAACTTCTATCCTGAACCGTTCAATGCCTTCGACAAGTGGCTGGGCTGCCTGCTGCTGCAGAACCCCTCCTGCCAGGCGAAATTCCGAACGCATCAGGGTCGGGACACCGTCACCCGCGGTTCTGGCATAGTCCCGGATAAAATAAATAACCTGGACAAACTTCCGCCTACCCACCAGATCGACGCAGTTTCGTTCAAGCAGCGACGCACCGGCTGCGTTGTCCAGCCGATAGGGGTTACCCAGAATCTCGGCCGTGCAGTTTGACACCTCGAAGTACAGTTCCCCTGCGATTTCCGGTTCGCAGTTGACGCCGCCGGCGATACAGGTGTCGGCGTACCGGACAACCAGCACGTCAGTGTCAGCAAGCTTGTCCGCCAACAGGGCACCACAGGTTCCAGGTGCCCCGGTGCGGACGTCTATCGGAAGACCGATCAGACCATTGACGTGGCCCTGGGTCCAGGGTGTCGCATAGTCAAGACAGGGATCCGGGACCGTTGCGGGGACGTCGTCAGGCGCGGGAGAATCCTGCCAGGTCAGGTCGTCGAAACGGGGAATAAACCCTCCCCAGTAGCCGGCATGGATCAGATCATACTGCAGAAATTGCATCGCAAAGCGCGCATTTTCGATCTGGCTATTGGTCTTCGCCATCTCCTGCTGGCTTCGCGCCATGTTGACGTACAATTCAGCCAGCGCCAGCATGATAAGCGAACTCAGTGCCACCGCCACCATGAGTTCCACCAGACTTAAACCGCGCTGCTTTCCAGGCGAGGCGGAAGCTGGCGAGACAGTCACTGCCGGGGCAGCCCTGAGTCTGGGAACCCACATCACAATGCCTCCAGGTCGGCCATGCGAACGACCGTGGACACGAAACGCCTGCAACGGTCATCTACGCAGCCGACATCAGCCTGATCATACGCGTTGGCAGCGCACGAAATACTCGCCGGTGGCGCTGTCAACGGCGTAAAACCCTGCCAAGTGACGGTGACCATGTACTCCCTGACACCTGGACCAACCGTTGCCTCCACACAACCACGACCGTCAATCATGGCACCAACATTGCCACCGGACTGGGTTTCGCCGGCACCCTGCAGTGCGGAACACCACTGAAACATGTCGACAAGCTGTCTCGGGGCGCCTGCAGCTGGGGCCACACAATTGGCTCCGACAGCAGAAGCAGTAACGTAGTCATCAGCGTTATTCCGATTGGACTCAAGTCTGTGCACCATGTCATTGAGCAGCAGGAGTGCCTGGGTACGTTGATAGGATTCGAACTCGGACTCCTGCAAGCGGCCCTGAATTTTCATAACGGCCAGCATCCCCAGGACAACGAGCGCGACAGCGATCAGCACTTCTATCATGAGTGCACCCGCCTGGGTCCTGCCAGTTGCCCTGGATTTCATCTTTCCCATTTGTCCGCTGGCGCCCTGACACCCTCGCTATCGAGTGTCAACGCCGCCGCCCCATCCTCGACTTGAGCCCCCTGGGGGGTAAAGCTGATCGTAAAGGTAGGTACGCCTGTGTTATCCACGCTAATGTCCCAGGAATAGCGTGCAGCGACATCTGCAGGTAGAGTATAGCCGCTGGCCACCAGTTCTGCCTTGCTTGCATAGGCCCGATCCGAAAGCAGGAACTGCTGTTGCCGATTGGCAATATCGAGCATTTCTGTCTTTGCAGCGGTTCTGTGCCCCCGGAGAACCTGATTCTGGTAGGCCGGCAACGCAACACCCACCAGAATCGCCACGATCGCTATGACGACCATGAGTTCGATCAGGGTGACTCCCCCCTGGGCTCTTCGAATTGACTTGGTCAACATCATAGGTTTCCGCCTGGACTTACAAGCAATGCTCCAATTTTACCGCATCTTGACAGGGTCAAATGTCACGGGTTTTCACCCCGCCTGCAAGCATTTTTCCGACTTTACGGCATAAACACTGGCCGGCGTAAACCCTGTCCGGTGCGAAAGTCGGCGGGCGACGGGCCGCGCTTTACGGCCCTATTATACTCCTTGACTTGACCTAGCGCTTGCCGAACGTCGTCCCCTCCCCTTCGACGTCCACCAATATGGTGTCGCCGGGGCCGAATTCACCGGACAGGATGCGATTCGCCAGCGGGTTCTCCAGCTCGTGCTGGATGGCGCGCTTCAGGGGGCGGGCGCCGTAGACGGGGTCGTAGCCCACAGCCGCCAGGCGATCCATGAAGGCATCGGTGATCTCGATCTGCAGCTCGCGCTCGGCCAGACGTTGGCGCAGGGAGTGCAGCTGGATGTCGGCAATGCCGCGGATCTGGTCTGCCGCCAAGGGGTGGAAAACCACCGTATCGTCAATGCGGTTGATGAACTCGGGGCGGAAGTGGCGCCCGACCTCACCCATCACCGCGGCCTTCATCGCACTGTAATTCTCCTCCCCTGCCATTTCCTGAATCAGGTCGGAGCCGAGGTTGGAAGTCATCACGATCACGGTGTTGCGGAAGTCCACTGTGCGGCCCTGACCGTCAGTCAGACGGCCGTCTTCCAGCACCTGCAGCAGGATATTGAAGACATCCGGGTGCGCCTTCTCCACCTCATCCAGCAACAGCAGTGAGTAGGGCCGACGGCGCACGGCCTCGGTCAGGTAGCCACCCTCTTCGTAGCCAACGTAGCCAGGAGGTGCGCCGATCATGCGCGCCACGGAGTGCTTCTCCATGAACTCGGACATGTCGACCCGCACCATCGCCTGCTCGCTGTCAAACAGGAACTCGGCGAGGGCCTTGCACAGCTCGGTCTTGCCGACCCCGGTGGGGCCGAGGAACAGGAAGGAACCGTTGGGCCGGTTCGGATCCGACAGGCCGGCGCGGGAACGGCGCACGGCATCGGAGACCGCCTTGACCGCCTCATCCTGGCCCACCACGCGCTGGTGCAGGGAAGCCTCCATGCGCAGCAGCTTGTCGCGGTCACCCTCCAGCATCTTCGACACCGGAATACCGGTCCAGCGCGACACCACTTCCGCTACCTCTTCATCGGTGACCTTGTTGCGCAGCAGAGTGCGCTCGGCGGTCTCCGCTTCGTGTGCGGCCTGCAGCTGCTTTTCCAGTTCCGGCATCCTGCCGTACTGCAATTCCGACATGCGGGTGAGATCACCGGCGCGGCGGGCGGCCTCCATATCCAGCTTGGCCTGCTCGATTTCGCTCTTGATCTGGGCAGCGCCCTGCAGGGAGGCCTTTTCCGCCTTCCACACTTCCTCCAGGTCGGAGAATTCGCGCTGTACCTTTTCGATCTCCGCATCCAGCAGTTCCACCTGCTTTTTGGCGGCGGGATCCTTGTCTTTCCTCACCGCCTCGCGCTCGATCTTGAGCTGGATCAGGCGCCGTTCCAGCTTGTCCATGGCCTCCGGCTTGGAGTCTATCTCCATGCGGATGCGGCTGGCGGCCTCGTCGACCAGGTCGATGGCCTTGTCCGGCAGCTGGCGGTCGGTAATGTAGCGAGTGGACAGCTTGGCGGCGGCGATGATCGCGCTGTCGGTGATGTCGACCCCGTGGTGCACTTCGTAGCGCTCCTTGAGGCCACGCAGGATGGCAATGGTGTCCTCCTCATTGGGCTCGTCCACCAGCACTTTCTGGAAGCGGCGCTCCAGGGCCTTGTCCTTTTCGACGTACTTGCGATATTCATCCAGGGTGGTGGCGCCCACGCAGTGCAGCTCACCGCGGGCCAGGGCCGGCTTCAGCATGTTGCCCGCATCCATGGAGCCCTCGGCCTTGCCGGCGCCGACCATGGTGTGCAGCTCGTCAATAAACAGGATGACGCGGCCCTCCTGCTTGGAAAGCTCGTTGAGCACCGCCTTCAGGCGCTCCTCGAAGTCGCCGCGGAACTTGGCACCGGCCAGCAGGGCCCCCAGGTCCAGGGACAGGATGCGCTTGTCCTTCAGGCCTTCCGGCACTTCGCCGTTGATCACCCGCTGGGCCAGGCCCTCGATGATCGCGGTCTTGCCGACGCCGGGTTCGCCGATCAGCACCGGGTTGTTCTTGGTGCGCCGCTGCAGCACCTGGATGGTGCGGCGGATCTCGTCATCGCGGCCGATGACCGGGTCCAGCTTGCCCTGCTCGGCGCGCTCGGTCAGGTCGACGGTGTACTTGTCCAGCGCCTGGCGGGACTCTTCGGCTTCGGGGTTGTTCACGGTTTCTCCTCCGCGTACCTGTTCAATGGCGGCCTGCAGGGCAATGGCAGTAACACCGTGCTCCTTCAGCATCTCGCCGGCACTGCTCTTGCTTTCCAGCATTGCCAGCAGTACCAGCTCGCTGGATATATAGGCGTCGCCACCCTTTTGCGCCAGTTTGTCGCTGACGTTGAGGATGCGACCCAGGTCATTGGACATGTGCACATCGCCACCGCTGCCACTGACGGTAGGCAGCGCCTCAACGGCCTTGCCAGCTGCCGCGGTCAGACCGGCGACGTTGGCGCCGGCTTTCTGCAGCAGCGGCCGGGTGGAGCCACCCTCTTGCTGCAGCAGCGCCGCCAGCAGGTGCACCGGCTCAATGAAATTGTTGTCCTTGCCCAGCGCCATGGACTGGGCGTCGGCCAGCGCCAACTGCAGCTGGTTGGTCAGTTTGTCCATTCTCATTCCTGCGTCTCCTGTCACACCGGCGTATGCACGGGTAATTCATTTCTCAATGAAGAGTAAATGGGGTGAGAATAGCCCTATTTCAAGTGGGGACTTGGTGACGGAAGGCGGTTTACTGAATAGTTGCCGATATTCATTGGCAGGCAGTGGTGAAGCCCCTCGAATTCGAGGTTCGGTGTCATGCTCATCCTCGGGTCGGTGGCCCTCACCGCGGCGATCCGGAATCAGGAAAAAGTGGGTAGAACAGGTAGAACAGGTAGAACAGGCCAATCGTGGACGCCAGACAATTATCTGGTGCTAGCGGAATTTAGGCAATGATCGGGGAGAGCAGGGGCCGGGAGCGAACCTGACCCTGTGTTTGATTGTCCGCTCGCAGGGTGGTCGCATTTGATGAAACCTGGTCCTTGGGGTTTTGCTGCGGCGCGCCTAAAATACTGTGTATCCATACAGTATT
>CAXBCH010000057.1:0-15608 GCA_963974125.1 uncultured Haliea sp.
AGCAGCGGTCTCCAAAACCGCAGGTTGGGGGTTCGATTCCCTCCTGGCCTGCCATACATGGCAGGGGGTTGTGCGCAGGGCGCGCGGCCTGACCTAAAGGATAGTGGTAATGAGTGTGGAAACGAACGCCGGACGGCTCGATTCCCTGAAATGGGCTGTGGTGATTGCCCTGCTGGCTGTCGGCATCATCGGCAACAGCTATTTCTCGGCCGAGTCGTTGTTGTACCGGGTGCTGGGTATCGTCGCGATTGCAATCGTCGCGGCCCTGATCGCCCTGCAGACCGCCAAGGGTGTGGCATTCTGGACGCTGGTCAAGAGTTCCCGCACCGAGATTCGCAAAGTCGTCTGGCCGACAAGGCAGGAGACCGTCCAAACCACGCTGATTGTCGTGGTTTTCGTATTACTGGTGGCGCTGATGCTGTGGGGTCTGGATTCGCTCCTGGGCTGGCTGGTGTCGCTGGTGATTGGTTAGTCAAAAGTTTAAGGGATAGCCGATGGCAATGCGTTGGTATGTGGTTCATGCCTTTTCCGGGTTCGAGAAGAAAGTCGCGGCGGCCCTGAAGGAGCGTATCGAACTGCACAACATGCAGGACCGCTTCGGTGAGGTGCTGGTGCCGACCGAGGAAGTGGTGGAGATGCGCGCCGGCCAGAAGCGCCGCAGCGAGCGCAAGTTCTTCCCCGGTTATGTGCTGGTGCAGATGGAGCTGGATGACGCTACCTGGCACCTGGTCAAGGAAACTCCGCGGGTGATGGGTTTCATCGGCGGCAAGGCGGATGCGCCGGCGCCGATTACCGAGGCCGAAGCGGCGACCATTCTGCAGCGTGTCGAGGCTGGAACAGAGGCGCCGCGCCCGAAGACCCTGTTCGAACCCGGCGAAATGGTCCGGGTCATCGATGGCCCCTTCAACGATTTCAATGGCGTTGTTGAAGAGGTCAATTACGAGAAGAGCCGCCTCAACGTGGCGGTATTGATTTTTGGACGTTCCACGCCGGTGGAGCTGGAATTCAGTCAGGTCGAAAAGGCCTGACAGGTAGCACGGTGGCGGGCTGGTCCCGCCACTGAAATTAACGGACGGCCGCGGCCGTCACAGTGGGGAGCCCGAAGCCCCGGCCCGCAAGGGTTGGACGCCGAAGGCGCTAGTACCCGGGAGTCAAGTCATGGCAAAGAAAGTCTCAGCTTATATAAAGCTGCAGGTGAAAGCCGGCCAGGCCAATCCGAGCCCGCCAGTCGGGCCCGCGCTGGGCCAGCACGGTGTGAATATCATGGAATTCTGCAAGGCGTTCAACGCCGAGACCCAGGGCATGGAGCCCGGTCTGCCAATTCCGGTGGTGATCACCGTCTACGCTGATCGCTCTTTTACCTTCATCAAGAAAACGCCGCCGGCGGCGGTTCTGCTGCGCAAGATCGCGGGTATTACCTCGGGTTCCGCCACACCGAACACGGTCAAGGTGGCCAAGGTCAGCCGCGCCCAGCTGGAAGACATCGCCACCCAGAAGTGGCCGGATCTGACGGCAGCGGACATGGATGCGGCAGTGCGTACTATAGCCGGCAGCGCTCGCTCTGCCGGGATTGATGTTGAGGGGGTTATCTGATGGCCAAGCTCTCCAAGCGCGTACGCGCATACAAGGACAAGATCCAGCCCGGCAAGACCTACTCCTTTGACGAGGCGGTTGCGCTGCTGAAGGAATTTGCCACCGCCAAGTTCAACGAGACCGTTGAAGTCTCGGTGAATCTGGGCGTCGATGCCCGGAAATCCGACCAGGCTGTCCGCGGCGCAACTACCCTCCCGCACGGGACCGGTAGTGTAGTCCGGGTCGCGGTGTTCACCCAGGGTGACGCAGCGGAGCAGGCGAAAGCCGCCGGCGCCGATTTTGTCGGCATGGAAGACCTGGCCGAGCAGATCAAGGGCGGCATGCTGGACTTCGACGTGGTTGTTGCCTCTCCGGACGCCATGCGCGTCGTCGGCCAGCTGGGCCAGGTGCTGGGTCCCCGCGGCCTGATGCCGAACCCGAAGACCGGTACCGTGACTCCGGACGTGTTGACTGCGGTGAAGAACGCCAAGGCCGGGCAGGTCCGTTTCCGTACTGACAAGAACGGCATCATTCACGGTGGTATCGGCAAGATCGATTTCGAGCCCGCGGCAATCAGGGGTAACCTCGAAGCGCTGCTGGCCGACCTGCGCAAGGCCAAGCCGGCCGCCGCGAAGGGCGTGTACATGAAGAAAATCACCCTGTCCACCACCATGGGCCCGGGTGTGGCTGTCGACCAGGCGTCGATAGAAGTCTGACCGGAGGCGTCCCCACAAGGGGCGTTTCCACAAGGGCCTCTCACGGATGAGGGCCCGGGCACCAGCATCCCACCGGAAGCTGTTGTCCACTTTGAGGTCTTTGGAGCAGTCTTGGGCAAGCGCCTGATTAGCTGAGAACTGAAGGCCATCAAAGACCGTAGGTGACGCCGCTGTTACTTTGACAGCTGCGGCTTAATCGAGCAACCCGCGAGGGCTGCCCAGCCTACGCAGATGGTGAATTGTTCACCACGCAAGGTGGTGTGGCCATAGGTTTGGCTGCACCGGAACTGTAATTCCAGGAGTAATACCAGTGGCAATTGGACTCGAAGACAAGAAAGCGATCGTTGCTGAAGTTAACGAGACTGCCACCAGTGCCCTGTCCCTGGTCATCGCCGATGCACGTGGCGTGACTGTGGGCGGGATGACGGCTCTGCGCCAGAGCGCGCGTGAAAATGCGGTGACCCTCCGTGTAGTGCGGAACACACTGGCAAAGCGCGCGCTGGCAGGAACGGATTACGAGTGCGTCTCTGACGTACTGGTAGGTCCGTCCCTGTTCGGGTTTTCGATGGAAGACCCGGGCGCAGCGGCCCGACTCTTTAAGGATTTCGCCAAGGAGAATAAAAGCTTCGAGGTGAAGGCACTGGCGGTGAGCGGCCAAATGCTGGGTGCGGATCAACTGGATGTACTGGCCAAGCTGCCGACGCGTGATCAGGCACTCTCGATGTTGATGAGTGTAATGAAGGCGCCGGCAACCAAGCTGGTACAGACGATGAACGAAGTACCTGGAAAATTGGTTCGCACACTGGCAGCAGTACGCGATCAGAAAGAAGCGGCGTAAGTCGCCGCTATTTTATTTATCAGCTAACCGGGAGATATGAGTCATGGCTCTGTCCAAAGATGACATTCTGAATGCAATCGCTGAAATGAGCGTAATGGATATCGTTGAGCTCATCAGCGCAATGGAAGAAAAATTCGGTGTAACCGCGGCTGCAGCTGTTGCTGCTGCACCGGCTGCTGCCGCTGGCGATGCCGGCGCTGCTGCTGAAGAGCAGACCGAGTTCGACGTAATTTTGACCAGCGCTGGCGAGAAGAAAGTCAACGTGATCAAAGTCGTACGTGAAGTAACCGGCCTGGGCCTGAAAGAAGCCAAGGCTGTGGTTGACGGCGCCCCGTCACCTGTCAAGGAAGGTGTTTCCAAGGCAGATGCGGATGCGCTTAAGGCCAAGTTGGAAGAAGCAGGCGCGGCCGTCGAGGTCAAGTAAGCGCTTGCCTTACGTCTGGCCAAGGCTGGACCAGGACAAGGCTGGTGGGCGTGTTTGCCTGCCGGCCTTTTCCCGCTTGATGAACACAAGTTTTTCAGGGTGGGCTGCGCGTGCAGCTCATCCGTCAAGAGCCTCGCTTGCCGCCGGCAGGGCGGCGGGAAGCTAAACACGCTGGGGAGTACTGATGGCATACTCGTACACTGAGAAGAAACGTATTCGCAAGGATTTTGGCACGCTGTCGAACATGATGGATGTGCCCTACCTGCTTGCGATTCAACTGGATTCATATCGCAAGTTTACCCAGCAGGGAGTGCCACTGGAAGAGCGCGGCGACTACGGTCTGCACGCAGCCTTCAAATCCGTGTTCCCGATCGTCAGCTACAGCGGCAACGCTGCGCTGGAGTATGTCGATTACAAGCTCGGCATACCGGTGTTCGACGTCAACGAATGCCAGCTGCGCGGCATCACCTATTCCTGTGCCCTGCGTGTCAAGGTGCGGTTGATCATCTACGACAAGGACTCCGCCAACAAGACCATCAAGGACATCAAGGAGCAGGAAGTCTACATGGGGGAAATCCCCCTGATGACCGACAACGGCACCTTCGTCGTCAACGGTACCGAGCGGGTGATCGTGTCCCAGCTGCACCGTTCACCGGGCGTATTCTTTGACCACGACAAGGGCAAGACCCACTCCTCGGGCAAGCTGCTCTACTCCGCTCGCGTGATTCCCTACCGCGGCTCCTGGCTGGACTTCGAGTTTGACCCGAAGGACATGGTGTTCGTGCGTATCGACCGCCGCCGCAAATTGCCGGCGACCATCCTGCTGCGCGCGCTGGGCTACCAGTCCGAAGAAATCCTCGACATGTTCTACGAGGTCAACACCTTCTCTGTCGACAAGGAAGGCAACTACAAGATGGCGCTGATTCCCGCGCGCCTGCGTGGTGACGTCGCTTCCTTTGACATCAAGGTTGGCCGCAAGGTTATTGTCGAGCAGGGCCGGCGTATCACCGCCCGTCACATTCGCGAGCTGGAGAAGGCGGAAGTCTCGGAACTCGAGATCCCGCGCGAGTACCTGTTCGGCCGCGCACTGGCGAAGAACGTGGTCGACAAGAAGACCGGCGAAGTGGTGGTTGAATGCAACACCGCGCTGACGGATGAAATTCTCGCGCGCTTGACCGAAATGGGCATCAACACCATTGATACCCTGTACACCAACGAGCTTGACTGCGGCCCCTACGTTTCCGACACCCTGCGCCTGGATTCCACCCGCAACGAACTGGAGGCGCTGGTCGAGATCTACCGCATGATGCGTCCCGGCGAGCCGCCGACCAAGGAGTCTGCGGAAAACCTGTTCCAGAACCTGTTCTTTTCTGCCGACCGCTACGACCTGTCCGCCGTTGGCCGCATGAAGTTCAACCGCCGGCTCGGTCGCGAGGAAGTGACTGGCAGCGGCGTGCTGGATCGCGACGACATCGTCGACGTGATGAAATCGCTGGTCGCCATTCGTAACGGCCGCGGCATGACCGATGATATCGACCACCTCGGCAACCGCCGGGTGCGTTCCGTTGGTGAAATGGCCGAGAACCAGTTCCGGGTGGGCCTGGTGCGCGTCGAGCGCGCGGTCAAGGAGCGCCTGTCCATGGCCGAGAGCGAAGGCCTCATGCCCCAGGACCTGATCAACGCCAAGCCGGTGTCCGCGGCGGTCAAGGAGTTCTTCGGCTCCAGCCAGCTGTCGCAGTTCATGGACCAGAACAACCCGCTGTCGGAAGTGACCCACAAGCGCCGCGTTTCGGCGCTCGGCCCGGGCGGTCTGACCCGAGAGCGTGCCGGTTTCGAAGTCCGCGATGTGCATCCGACCCACTATGGCCGGGTGTGCCCGATCGAGACGCCGGAAGGCCCCAACATCGGTCTGATCAACTCGCTGGCGACCTACGCCCGGACCAACGATTACGGCTTCCTGGAAAGCCCCTACCGCAAGGTGGTGAACGGCCAGGTTACTGATGACATCGAGTTCCTGTCCGCCATCAACGAGGCCGAGCACGTTATTGCCCAGGCCTCCGCGGCGGTGGACAAGGACATGCGTTTTGTCGACGATCTGATCGCCGTGCGGCACATGAACGAATTCACCGTCATGCCGCCCGAGCGTGTCGATTTCATGGACGTGTCGCCGAAGCAGGTGGTGTCTGTTGCCGCTGCGTTGATTCCGTTCCTGGAACACGACGACGCCAACCGCGCCCTGATGGGTTCGAACATGCAGCGTCAGGCCGTGCCTACGCTGAAGTGCGAGAAGCCGCTGGTGGGTACCGGCATGGAGCGCTACGTGGCCGCGGATTCAGGCGTCTGCGTGGTGGCCAAGCGCGACGGCATCATCGATTCCGTCGATGCCAGCCGCATCGTGGTCCGGGTCAATGACAAGGACGTCGGCCGCGATGAAGCGCCGGTCGACATCTACAACCTGACCAAGTACACCCGTTCCAACCAGAATACCTGCATCAACCAGCGCCCGATCGTGAAGCAGGGTGACGTGGTGGCGCGCGGCGACATCCTCGCCGATGGCCCCTCCATCGACATGGGTGAGCTGGCCCTGGGCCAGAACATCCGCATCGCGTTCATGCCCTGGAACGGCTACAACTTCGAGGACTCCATCCTGGTGTCCGAGAATGTGGTGAAGGAAGACCGTTTCACCACCATCCACATTCAGGAACTTACCTGTATTGCCCGCGACACCAAGCTGGGCTCCGAGGAAATCTCCTCGGACATCCCCAATGTGGGCGAGAGCGCGCTGTCCAAGCTCGACGAGTCCGGCATTGTGTACATCGGTGCCGAGGTTGAGGCGGGCGACATTCTGGTAGGCAAGGTCACGCCGAAGGGCGAAACCCAGCTGACCCCGGAAGAAAAGCTGCTGCGCGCCATCTTTGGTGAGAAGGCCTCGGACGTGAAGGATACGTCACTGCGTGTACCGTCCAGCACCAAGGGTACGGTTATCGACGTGCAGGTATTCACTCGCGATGGCCTGGAAAAGGACCCGCGCGCACAGCAGATCGAGAAGCACCAGCTAGACAAGTTCCGCAAGGACCTCAAGGAAGAATATCGCATTTTTGAAGAGGCGACCTTCTCCCTGCTGGGCAACCAGCTCAAGGGTGCCAAGACTGTCAGCGGTGCTGGCCTGGCCAAGGGCACTGAGCTCAGCGCCAAAGTGCTGGCGGACCTGGACCGCGAACAGTGGTTCAAGCTCAAGCTCGCCGACAGCGACCTGAACGAGGCACTGGCGGCCGCCAAGAAGCAGCTCGACGAGCAGACCAAGCTGCTGGAAGAGCGCTTCGAAGACAAAAAGCGCAAGTTGCAGAGCGGCGATGACCTGGCACCGGGCGTACTGAAGATCGTCAAGGTTTACCTGGCCATCAAGCGTCGCATCCAGCCGGGTGACAAGATGGCTGGTCGTCACGGTAACAAGGGTGTTATTTCGGTCATCATGCCGATCGAGGACATGCCCTTTGACGAGAATGGCGAGCCAGTGGACATTGTGCTCAACCCGCTGGGTGTGCCGTCGCGCATGAACGTGGGCCAGATTCTCGAAACCCACCTGGGCATGGCGGCCAAGGGCCTGGGCGTGAAAATCGACCAGATGTTGCAGGAGCAGCGCAAGGTCGCGGAAGTACGCGAGTTCCTGGAGCGCATCTACAACAACGGTGCCGGCCGTTCGGAAGATCTCAAGTCATTGAATGACAAGGAAATTCTGGCCCTTGCCGGCAACCTGCGCGAAGGCGTGCCGATGGCGACGCCGGTGTTTGACGGCGCTGCCGAAGAGTCGATCAAGGAGCTGCTGGCTCTGGCTGATCTGCCCGAAAGCGGCCAGTTTACGCTGTACGACGGCCGCTCTGGCGAGGCATTTGATCGCCCGGTGACCGTGGGCTACATGTACATGCTGAAGCTCAACCACCTGGTGGACGACAAGATGCACGCCCGTTCTACCGGCTCGTACAGCCTGGTAACCCAGCAACCGCTGGGCGGCAAGGCGCAGTTCGGTGGCCAGCGCTTCGGTGAAATGGAGGTGTGGGCACTGGAAGCCTATGGTGCCGCTTACACCCTGCAGGAAATGCTCACCGTGAAGTCGGACGACGTTGCGGGGCGCACCAAGATGTACAAGAACATCGTCGATGGTGACCATCGTATGGAACCGGGCATGCCCGAGTCCTTCAACGTGTTGGTCAAGGAAATACGCTCCCTCGGTATTGATATCGAGCTGGAGAGTGACTAACCAGCGGTAATACGGACTCGGGGCTACGGCGGCACGGTGTGTCGCTGTAGCTGGAAGGAAAACCTCGTGGAGGAAAGACCTTGAAAGACTTACTTAATCTGCTCAAGTCCCAGGGACAGTCAGAAGAATTCGATGCCATCCGTATCGGCCTGGCGTCGCCGGAAATGATCCGGGCCTGGTCGTTCGGTGAAGTGAAAAAGCCGGAGACCATCAACTACCGTACCTTCAAGCCGGAACGGGACGGCCTGTTCTGTGCCAAGATCTTTGGCCCGGTAAAGGACTACGAGTGCCTGTGCGGCAAGTACAAGCGCCTCAAGCATCGCGGTGTCATCTGCGAGAAGTGCGGCGTGGAAGTGGCCCTGGCCAAGGTGCGCCGTGAGCGCATGGGGCACATCGAGCTGGCAAGCCCGGTGGCACACATCTGGTTCCTCAAGTCGCTGCCCTCGCGCATCGGCCTGTTGCTGGACATGACCCTGCGCGATATCGAGCGGGTGCTGTACTTCGAATCCTACGTGGTCACCGATGCGGGTCTCACTACCCTGAATCCCGGTCAGCTGCTGACGGATGAGGAGTACTACGAGGCAATGGAGGAATTCGGCGACGAGTTCACCGCCAAGATGGGTGCCGAAGCGGTTCAGGACCTGATGCGGCAGCTGGATCTGGAGCGCGAGATCGTTACCCTGCGGGAAGAGATTCCGCAGACCAACTCCGAGACCAAGATCAAGAAGCTGTCCAAGCGCCTGAAGCTGATGGAGGCTTTCGCCGGCTCCGGCAACAAGCCCGAGTGGATGGTGCTCAATGCGCTGCCGGTGCTGCCGCCTGATCTGCGTCCGCTGGTACCGCTGGATGGTGGTCGCTTCGCGACCTCCGATCTCAACGACCTGTACCGCCGGGTGATCAACCGCAACAACCGTCTCAAGCGGCTGCTGGATCTCAATGCGCCCGATATCATCGTGCGCAACGAAAAACGCATGCTGCAGGAGTCCGTGGACGCGCTGCTGGACAACGGCCGCCGCGGTCGCGCCATCACCGGTTCCAACAAGCGCCCGCTGAAGTCCCTGGCCGACATGATCAAGGGCAAGCAGGGCCGTTTCCGCCAAAACCTGCTGGGCAAGCGGGTCGATTACTCTGGCCGTTCCGTGATCGTGGTGGGCCCCACATTGAAGCTGCACCAGTGCGGCCTGCCGAAGAAGATGGCGCTGGAACTGTTCAAGCCTTTCATCTTTGGCAAGCTCGAAGCCCGCGGCCTGGCGACCACCATCAAGGCCGCCAAGAAAATGGTTGAGCGCGAGCCGCCGGAGGTGTGGGATATCCTCGCCGAGGTTATCCGCGAGCACCCGGTACTGCTGAACCGCGCGCCGACTCTGCACCGTCTGGGTATCCAGGCCTTTGAGCCCGTGCTGATTGAAGGCAAGGCAATCCAGTTGCATCCGCTGGTCTGCGCCGCCTACAACGCCGACTTCGACGGTGACCAGATGGCGGTGCACGTGCCGCTGACCATTGAGGCCCAGCTGGAAGCCCGGGCCCTGATGATGTCCACCAACAACATTCTCTCGCCGGCTAACGGCGAACCCATCATCGTGCCTTCCCAGGACGTGGTTCTGGGCTTGTACTACATGACCCGGGAGCGCGTAAACGCCAAGGGCGAGGGCATGATTTTCGCCAACGTCTCCGAGGTGAATCGCGCCTACCGCGCCGGTCACGTACACCTGCAGGCGCGGGTCAAGGTGCGGATCCACGAGGTGGTGCTGAACGAGGAAGGGGAGCGCAGCGAGCGCACCTTTATCGCCGATACGACCGTTGGTCGTGCCCTGCTCTGGGAAGTCGTGCCCCAGGGAATCGGCTATGACATGGTCAACCAGGACATGGCCAAGAAGGCGATCTCCCGGATCATCAACCAGTGCTACCGCGTGGTGGGACTGAAGGCGACCGTGATCTTCGCTGACCAGCTGATGTACACCGGCTACGAGTACTCCACCCGTTCCGGCGCGTCCATCGGGGTCAACGACTTCGTGATTCCCGATGCCAAGGCCGAAATCATCGGTCGCGCGGACCGGGAAGTGAAGGAGATTGAAGACCAGTACGCCGCGGGCCTGGTGACCCAGGGCGAGAAGTACAACAAGGTCATCGACATCTGGTCCCGTGCCAACGATCTGGTTTCCAAGGCGATGATGGAAGGGATCTCCAAGGAGACGGTGATCAACCGCGATGGTGAGGAAGAGGAGCAGGCCTCCTTCAACTCGGTCTATATCTACGCCGACTCCGGCGCCCGGGGTTCGCCCGCCCAGATCCGCCAGCTGGCGGGCATGCGCGGCCTGATGGCCAAGCCCGACGGCTCGATCATCGAAACCCCGATCACCGCGAACTTCCGCGAGGGTCTGAACGTACTGCAGTACTTCATCTCTACCCACGGTGCCCGCAAGGGCCTGGCGGATACGGCGCTGAAGACCGCGAACTCCGGTTACCTGACCCGGCGCCTGGTCGACGTGGCCCAGGACCTGGTGGTCACCGAAGTGGATTGTGGTACCGATCAGGGTCTGCTGATGACCCCGGTTATCGACGGTGGCGATATCATCGAATCCCTCGGTGACCGCGTGCTTGGCCGTATTGTCGCCCGCGACGTGATCAAGCCCGGCAGCGAAGACGAGATTGCCATCACCGCCGGCACCATGCTCGATGAGGTATGGATCAAGCGCATCGAGGAAATGGGTATCGACGAGGTGGAAGTGCGCTCGCCGATTACCTGCGAAACCCGCCACGGTATCTGCTCCACCTGCTACGGCCGCGACCTGGCTCGTGGTCACCGGGTGAACATGGGGGAAGCGGTCGGCGTTGTGGCCGCCCAGTCCATCGGCGAGCCGGGCACCCAGCTGACCATGCGTACCTTCCACATCGGTGGTGCGGCCTCGCGGCAGACAGCCCAGGACAACATCCAGGTCATGAACGACGGCAAGGTGCGTCTGCACAACGTCAAGACTGTGGAGCGCAAGGACGGCTTCCTGATCGCGGTCTCCCGTTCCGGCGAGCTGTCGGTGCTGGACATGATGGGCCGTGAGCGCGAGCGCTACAAGCTGCCCTACGGTACCCTGATCAAGGTCCGCGACCACGCGGAAGTGGCCTCGGGTGACGTGGTTGCCAACTGGGACCCCCACACGCACCCGATCATCACCGAAGTGGCGGGTACTGCCCGTTTCTCCGGGATGGAAGAGGGCATCACGATCAAGCGCCAGACCGACGAACTGACCGGCCTGTCGAACATTGAAGTGATGGATGTGGGCGAGCGGCCTGCGGCGGGCAAGGACGTACGCCCCGCCATTACCCTGGTGGACGACAAGGGCGAGGAGCTGTGCCTGGCGGGAACCAATGTCCCGGCGCACTATTTCCTCCCTGCGCACGCGCTGGTGAACATGGAAGATGGCGCCACCCTGGAAGCCGGCGAAGTGATCGCCCGTATTCCCCAGGAAGGCTCCAAGACCCGCGACATCACCGGTGGTCTGCCGCGCGTGGCCGATCTGTTCGAAGCCCGCAAGCCGAAGGAGCCCGCCATCCTGGCGGAGATCTCCGGTACCGTCAGCTTTGGCAAGGAAACCAAGGGCAAGCGCCGCCTGGTCATCACGCCTGTGGACGGCAAGACCCTGGCGGATGGCTCCGACCACTACGAGGCCCTGATCCCGAAATGGCGCAACCTGTCCGTGTTCGAGGGCGAGTTCGTCGAGAAGGGCGAGGTGGTGTCCGAAGGGCCGATGAGCCCGCATGACATCCTGCGCCTGAAGGGCGTCGAGGAACTGGCCAAGTACATCTCCAACGAGATCCAGGAGGTATACCGGCTGCAGGGCGTGAAGATCAACGACAAGCACATCGAGGTGATTGTGCGGCAGATGCTGCGCAAGGTCGTGATCACCTCCTCCGGTGACTCCAGCCTGATCAAGGGTGAACAGGTCGAGTACGTGACCCTGCTGGAGGAGAACGAGCGTCTGCTGGCCCAGAGCCTGGTGCCCGCTGCCGGCGAACGTGAACTGCTGGGTATCACCAAGGCATCGCTGGCGACCGAGAGCTTTATCTCGGCGGCCTCGTTCCAGGAGACTACCCGGGTGTTGACGGAAGCGGCAGTGACCGGTAAGCGCGATTACCTGCGCGGCCTGAAGGAGAACGTGGTCGTGGGTCGTCTCATCCCTGCGGGCACCGGTCTTGCCTACCACGAGGAGCGCAAGCGCACCCGCGGCGGCGAGCCGGAAGTGAGCGTGTCGGCGCAGGAGATCGAAGCGGCGCTGACCGAGGCACTGCAGGACAGCGAGTAGGAGCCCGCTCCGCGGGCGATGGGTTCATCGCGCGGAGACCGCGCTCCCACAGGGGGATCGCGCTCCTACAGGGATCGCGCGGAGACCGCGCTGCTACAGTGGGCGAGGCCGGCGGGCAAACTATTCTTGACTACCCAGGGGGGCGTCTATAGAATGCCGCCTCCTCATTCCCGGGGTGCCATGCTGTGTGCGGGCAGCGGGCGGGAAGTGCGTGACCGGGCAGCCCAGGCTGAACGGGATCGCAGGTCGGGTTACAGGCTTGAGGTTGGCCGCAAGGCCATGAAACTAAACAAATATTTTGGAGTTCCATCGGAATGGCAACGATCAACCAACTGGTTCGTAAGCCCAGGAAGCGCAAGGTAGCGAAAAGCGACGTGCCGGCCCTGCAGAGCTGCCCCCAGCGCCGCGGTGTGTGCACCCGTGTGTATACGACTACCCCCAAGAAGCCGAACTCTGCACTGCGCAAGGTCTGCCGGGTGCGCCTGACCAACGGCTACGAGGTCTCCTCGTACATCGGTGGTGAGGGTCACAACCTGCAGGAGCACAGCGTGGTGCTGATCCGCGGCGGTCGGGTCAAGGATTTGCCGGGTGTGCGTTATCACACCGTGCGCGGCAGTCTGGACACCTCTGGCGTGTCGGCTCGCCGTCAGGGCCGGTCGAAGTACGGCGCCAAGCGGCCCAAGTAAACGCTCGGGGTAGCACCCCGGGTAAACGTTAGCAGTAAGGCTGAACCCCTGCCTCTCCCGCTCAATGTGGCAGGTCGGTGTTCGGATTAACCTGAAGAGAGAAGGGCAATACCATGCCAAGAAGACGAGTAGTCGCCAAACGCGAAGTCCTGCCGGATCCCAAGTACGGCAATGTGACGCTGGCAAAGTTCATGAACCACGTCATGGTCAGCGGCAAGAAATCTGTCGCCGAGAGCATTGTTTACGGTGCCCTCGAGATCGTGCAGGAGCGCCTGAAGAAAGATCCCATCGAGGCTTTCGACGAAGCTCTGGAAAACATCGCCCCGATGGTGGAAGTAAAATCCCGTCGGGTCGGTGGTGCCACCTATCAGGTGCCGGTTGAAGTCCGTCCGTCCCGTCGCGTCGCGCTGTCCATGCGCTGGCTTGTTGACTACGCGCGCAACCGCGGTGAGAAATCCATGCGCCAGCGTCTCGCCGGTGAAATCATCGATGCTTCCCAGGGCAAGGGCAACGCCGTGAAGAAGCGGGAAGATGTGCATCGCATGGCAGAGGCCAACAAGGCTTTCTCTCACTACCGGTTCTAACTTTTCGCCAGGCAACCTGTTACAGGGGATATTATCGTGGCACGCAAGACTCCTATCAGACGGTACCGCAACATCGGTATCTGCGCTCACGTGGATGCGGGTAAAACCACAACCACCGAGCGCGTTCTTTTCTACACCGGCCTTTCGCACAAGATTGGCGAAGTGCACGATGGCGCTGCCACCATGGACTGGATGGAGCAGGAGCAGGAGCGGGGTATTACCATCACATCCGCTGCTACCACCTGTTTCTGGCGCGGCATGGGCCAGCAGTTTGACGAACACCGGATCAATATCATCGACACCCCCGGACACGTTGACTTCACCATTGAGGTAGAGCGTTCCTTGCGGGTGCTGGATGGTGCCGTTGTGGTTTTGTGCGGCTCGTCCGGCGTTCAGCCCCAGACCGAAACGGTCTGGCGCCAGGCCAACAAGTACGAAGTGCCGCGGATGGTGTTCGTCAACAAGATGGACCGTGCCGGCGCGGATTTCCGCAAGGTAGTCGCCCAGCTCAAGACCCGCCTGGGTGCCAACCCCGTGCCGCTGCAAATGACGATCGGTTCCGAGGACGAGTTCCGGGGCGTTGTCGACCTGGTGGTGAACCGGGCGATCATCTGGAGCGAGGAAGACCAGGGCATGACGTTCACCCTGGAAGACATCCCCGCCGACATGGTCGACATCTGTGCGGAAATGCGCGAGCAGCTCGTTGAGGCAGCTGCCGAAGGCACCGACGAGCTGATGAACAAGTACCTCGAAGGCGAGGAGCTGACCATCGAGGAGATCAAGCAGGGCATCCGCGCCCGCACCCTGGCCAACGAGATCGTGCCGGTTCTGGGCGGTTCCGCGTTCAAGAACAAGGGCGTGCAGGCGATGCTGGACGCGGTCATTGAATACATGCCGTCTCCCACCGAGGTCAAGGCCATCGAGGGCACGCTGCTGGATCGGGATGAAACCCCGGCCACCCGGCAGGCGGATGACAACGAGCCCTTTGCCGCGCTGGCGTTCAAGATCGCCACCGACCCCTTTGTCGGCACGCTGACCTTCTTCCGCGTCTATTCCGGCAAGCTGGAGAGCGGCACCGGTGTCTACAACTCGGTGAAGCAGAAAAAAGAGCGTATTGGCCGCATGGTGCAGATGCACGCCAACAGCCGCGAGGAAATCAAGGAAGTACTGGCCGGCGATATCGCCGCCGCGGTAGGCCTGAAGGACACCACCACCGGGGACACACTCTGTGACGCCGACAAGCCCATCGTGCTGGAACGCATGGAGTTCCCTGAGCCGGTGATTTCCGTGGCCGTGGAGCCGAAGTCCAAGGTGGACCAGGAAAAGATGGGTGTCGCCCTGGGCAAGCTGGCGCAGGAAGATCCCTCATTCCGGGTCAAATCGGATCCCGAAACCGGGCAGACGATCATTTCCGGCATGGGCGAGCTGCACCTGGATATCATTGTTGACCGCATGCGTCGCGAATTCAGCGTCGAGGCCAATATCGGCAAGCCGCAGGTGGCTTACCGCGAGGCGATCCGCAACAAGTGCGAGATCGAGGGCAAGTTTGTACGCCAGTCCGGCGGTCGTGGCCAGTACGGGCACGTCTGGGTCCGGTTTGAGCCGGGCGGCGACGAGAACGCCGAGGGCCTGGAGTTCGTCAACGAGGTTGTCGGCGGCACAGTGCCCCGGGAATACGTGCCCGCGGTCCAGAAGGGTATCGAAGAGCAGATGCAGAACGGCGTTCTCGCCGGGTACCCCCTGCTGGGCCTGAAGGCGACGCTCTACGACGGTTCCTTCCACGATGTGGACTCCAACGAAATGGCGTTCAAGATCGCCGCCAGTATGGCCACCAAGAAGCTCGCCCAGAGCGGTGGTGCGGTACTGCTGGAGCCGATGATGAAAGTCGAGGTGATCACCCCGGAAGAGAACATGGGTGATGTGGTTGGCGACCTCAACCGTCGCCGCGGCCTGATCTCCGGCATGGACGAAAGCGTCTCCGGCAAGGTGATCAACGCCGAGGTGCCGCTGGCCGAGATGTTTGGCTACGCCACCGATCTGCGCTCCGCGACCCAGGGCCGTGCGACCTATACGATGGAGTTCCTGAAGTACTCGGAAGCGCCGAACAACATCGCCCAGGAAATCATTTCCAAGAACTCAACCAAGTAATTCAGCTATCTCACAGAGGTGACTAACAGTGGCAAAGGAAAAGTTTCAACGCAACAAGCCCCACGTCAACGTGGGCACCATTGG
>CAXBCH010000058.1:0-14493 GCA_963974125.1 uncultured Haliea sp.
CAATCGCCGGTACGCCCATGACAAAGCCCTCAATACTGTATGGATACACAGTATTCTAGGCGCGCCGCAGCAAAATCCCAAGGGCCACGTTTCATCAAATTCAGCCAATGACATGCTGCAGACCGTCACCAGTGCCAATAAGCGGTCAAGTTCCCCACCAAATGAGGAGGTGTTAGTTGAAACCGGAGTTCACCAGACCGCGCAGGGCCTCGTCGAAGTGCCTCGACATCGCCTCATTGGCCTGTTCGGTGTCACGTGCGTTGATCGCGTTGGCGATGGCGGCATGCCAGTCCATGACCGCGCGTCGCTCGGCGTCGCGAGTGCGTGCCTGCCAGACTATGGGATTGGTGTCCCGCATGGCTGATGTCAGGGACGAAACCAGCACGGGATAGAGCGGATTGCGGGTCGATTCGGCGATGGTGGTGTGGAAGTCGATATCGTGCTCCGTCATCGCCGCGATGTCCTGTTGACTGGCGCGCATCAGATCGACCAGTTCCACTAGTCTTTCGGCGTTTTTTTGTGTGCGGTGCATGCAGGCCAGGGTAACGGCACGCATTTCTATTGCCCGTCGCACGTCCCAGGTCTGCTGTACTGTCACCTGTTGCGTACGCAGGCCATGGCTGAGCGTCAGCGCCATGACGGTGCCGTCGAAAGCGCGCACCCTGGCGCGTCGCCCCGAGCTGACCTCGATGATGTTCATGGCCCCCAGCGCTTTGAAGGCTTCACGTACCACGGTCCGGCTGACACCCAGCAGCTGGCCGAACTCACCCTCGCTGAGAATCGTATCCCCAACGGTCAACTGGTTGTCACGGATGTAGGTGATCAACGACCGGACCACGTTCTGCACCAGGGTTTCTGGCTGCTCTTCTTTCTTGCCCTTGGCGCTGCTCAAGTCAATGACTTCCTGAAAGAACGGTGTCCCGATGGATGACCGGGGTACCGCTTCATCATATCGGCAGCGTCGATGGCAGACAACGGCCTCTGACAGTTCATGAAATAGTTGATGGTCAACCTATAATACAGGTTGACATGTAATAGTAATATATCTAGAGTCCAATCTTGGCTCAAGTATCCGCTAACAATAAATGGTTCGTATGCGACGAGTACTTTGCAGAAACCCCCCACCCCGGCGGGGCAGAAATTACCCTGTCCTGGTCGCCCTTGCCGGTAGCCTGTTGCTGGGAGCCTGCTCCGTTGGCGACAGCGACACCCCGGCGGGCGTAACCGCGGAACAGGTAGCCGCCTGTGATGCCCTGCAGGAAGCGCAGGCGCAAGAGGGGGCAGGCCTTGTAGTTGAGACCCAGCTGCTCGCGCCCGCCGCGGCCAGCCAAGCTTACTGCACCGCCACCGTGGCGATGACTGACTCGCAGCTGAGGTTCAACGTCTGGTTGCCCCTCGGGGAGTGGAACCGGAAACTCGCCTTCATCGGCGGCGGCGGTTTCGACGGCTTCCTGCTGGATGAGGACTTCGAACTGGTCTTCAGCCCCTCCATTCTCCGGGATGGGTATGCCATCGCCTCCACCAATGGTGGCTACGATCGTGCGTCCAGCCTCAATCCCCTGAAGTACTTGCGCGCTGAATTCGCCGGCGACGCACAGGCCCGGGCGGATTACCTGTACCAGTCCGAGATCCGGGCCTGGCCCCATGTCCGGCAGCTCATTGAGCAGTTCTATGGCGCCGGTCCCGCATACAGTTATTTCGAGGGCTGTTCCATGGGTGGGCACGACGCACTGCTTCTCGCCCAGAGGCATCCTGAAGCATTCGACGGTATTGTTGCCCGGGCACCCGCTGGCAATGCCGTGGGTCTGTTCATGCAGTTCCACCGCATCAGTGCGCATTTGCGGAGCAAAGATTCCGCGTTGAGTGCGGCCCAGCGGCAATATCTGGCAGAGGCGGTGCTCGCTCAATGTGACGCTCTGGACGGCATCGCTGACGGCATCATCGCCCGCCCGGATGCCTGCGATTTCCAACCGCAGGTACTCGCCTGTGTAAACAGCGAGCACCCCGACTGCCTTGCACCGGAACAGCTGGAACTGGTGCACCTGATCACCTCACCGCTGGACCTCGGTGCGGGTATTGTCGAGCATCCCGGCTTCTACTTTGGTGGCGAAAATCTGGCTTCTGGCTGGGGTGAATACATTTGGCCAGGGAGATTTCTGGACTCCATCCAGGCTTTGTTCTCCGATGGTTTTATACGCTCCTTTGTTACTGGTAACCCCGATCTCGATACTGCGGCCTGGGACCCCGCGCAGGCATTGGAGGCCCTGGGCGAACTCGCCACCAAATTCAACGCCGTCAACCCCGATCTGGTGCCACTGCGTGATGCGGGCGGCAAACTGATTCTGTGGCAGGGCACTCTTGACAGCTCGGTAAGTCCGCGAGACAGCGTGAATTACTACCAGGCGGCAGTGCAGTCCATGGGGCAGCAGCGTGCCGATGAAACTCTGGAACTCTACCTGGCTCCTGGCGTAGGACACTGCCGGGGCGGTCCCGGGCCCGACCAGGTGGACCTGATGCAGGCCGTCTCGCAGTGGGTGGAGAAAGGAATACCGCCCTCAGCGCAGGAGCTGCTGTCGACCCGCAAAGATGAGGAGGGCGGCATCACCGCGAGCCGACCCCTGTGTAAATACCCCGCCTATGCCCGCTACCGCGGCCAAGGCAATCCTTCCCTCGCCAGCAGTTACCGCTGTACGCAGGACTGAACCCGCTATCGCACCGCAGCTCACTACCCCGCAGGAGAGAAAACAATGCCTTCATTTAACCACCATGCCATCTGGAGCGCCTTGACTCTGGCGGCGATCGGACTCACGCCCAACGCGTCGGCGCAGGATGCCGGACCGAGTAATCCGGCCTTTGGGGCCCTGGAAGAGGTTGTGGTAACCGCACGCCGCCGGGAGGAGAGCCTTCGCGATATTCCCATGGCGGTCACTGCCCTCAATGCCAACCAGCTCAATGCGCTGCAGATCTACTCGGTAAAGGACGTAGCCGCCTACAGCCCCGGGCTGAATATCAACTCGGATTCGGTGGGGCGGGCGTTTGTGTCCATTCGAGGGGTCGGGACCACCCTGATCGACACGGTGCAGCCCGGGGTGGGCATTTTCATCGATGGTATCTACCAGCCGAACACGTCCTACCTGAACAGCCCACTGCTCGATGTGGAACGCGTTGAGGTGTTGCGAGGACCGCAGGGAACCCTGTTTGGCAACAACACCCTGGGCGGTGCGATCAACGTGATCACCCAGCAGCCAGACAACGAATTCCGCGGCCGGGTCAATGCCGTTTATGCAGGCCCCGACGACTTCCAGTCGGCCTCGGTGAGCGTGAGCGGCGCGCTGGTGCCGGACCGCCTGCAGGTTCGCGCGGGTGCCGCATGGCACAGCCACGACGGCTTCATGCCGAATGAGCTGGCGGGTGGTGAAGGCAATCCCCTGGAGCAGCAAAGCGCCAACACGACAGTCATCCTGCGCCCGCTGGAGGGTGCAAAGTTCACGCTCAATGCCCGCTACGACGAGGTGGAGGGCGGTTCTACGCCCTACCGCTGGGTTGCCGGGCCTACGGATTACCAATACAGCTCTCTCAGCAACGTGAACAGCATCGCCACCTTCAAATACAAGAGCGTGGACCTTACTGGTGAGTTTGATCTGGCTGCACTGGATACCACGGTTACTGCTACTGGTGCATTCTATCGCCGCGACCAGGACGGCGTTGCCGATGGTGATTTTGGCCCGGTGGACTTCGTGCGCCGAGCTGGCGAGAGTCAGCTGGACACCACCACGGGTGAAGTTCGCTTTGATACCCAGTTCAGCGACCAGTTGTCGACCCTGTTCGGGGTATTCGTCAACGAGTCGGAAACCGACGCCACTTTGCTCACCACGGTGGTGCCTTTGGGTATCACCGTGCCCAGCGCCAGCAGTGTGGAAAGCGACTCCCTGGGCATCTTTGCCAATGTATTCTATCGTTACAGCGATGCGCTGGAGTTTGCTTTCGGCCTGCGTTACGACAAGCAGGAGCTGGAGGGCTCGGCGGCGACCACGGCCGATCGCTATACTGCCGAGGAATGGCAGCCGAGGATATCGGTGACCCGTTTCTGGACTGAGGAGGTGATGACCTACGCCTCTATCGCCCGGGGCTTTCGCGCCGGTGGTCAGAATGGGCCCGGAGCACCCAACCTGGTTTACGAAGGTGATTCGGTGTGGACCTATGAAGTCGGCTCCAAAACCCAGTTGCTGGACGGGCGCCTGAACATGAATCTTGCAGCGTTTTACAACGACTATGAGGACTTTATTGGCCAGAATGCGCTTGCACCCAACCAGGATGTTCCGGAGTCATTTGTCACGATCGACCTCAATACGGGGGATGTGGAAAGCTACGGTGCAGAGCTGGAAATTGACTACAGCCCAGCCGAGCGCTGGCTGTTTGATGCCAGCCTCACCCTGTTGCACGCTCGAGTCACCGACGATTCCAGATTCCGCGAGACTACCGGCTTTGGCTTGCCGACAGACAAGATCCTGTTCACCCCCGACTGGAACTTTCACATCGCGGGGAACTATATCCTGCCTCTGGGCAGCGACAGCCTTACCTTCAATCTGGGGCTGACCGGCAAGGGCGAGCGCGAGGGCTCCTCCCTCAGTGAAACATTCTCTCCGACGCTGGAGGAATACTACCTGGTGGACGGCTTCGTTTCCTACCGGCGCGGTAACCTGGAAGTGGCGCTGTTCGGCAAGAACCTGCTGAACGAGGAGTACTTTGAATCCTACATCGACCAGTCAGTGCTGCAACGCGCGGGTCTGCCGGCACCGCTGATTTCAAGCCTCGGCATCCCCGGCGCCGAGCGTCGCGTCGGGGTGCGCGTCAGTCTGGAATTCTAATGCCTACTCTGTTGGAACAGCTCCGGGCCATCGTCGGCAACGATGGGGTACTGGTGGGAGATGCCCTGTCGGCACGAGCCGCCAGTTACTGGGATTCTTCGCCACTTGTGGCGAAAGCCCTGGTGCGGCCACGTGCCACTGACGAAGTCAGTGCGGTGCTGCGCCTGTGTCACAGCCTGGGACAGCCGGTGGTAACGCAGGGCGGCGGCACCGGCTGTGTGGACGGTACCGTGGTGGGTGAGCAGGAACTCGTGCTGTCGCTGGAGCGCATGGCCACGATCGAGGACATTGACCCTGTCGGTCGTACCGCGACGGTGCAGGCCGGCGCCATTCTGCAGACGGTGCAGGAGGCGGTCGCCGAACAGGGGATGCTGTTTCCGCTGGATCTCGGCGCGCGAGGTTCCTGTACCATAGGCGGTAACGTGGCGACCAATGCCGGGGGCATCAGTGTCATCCGCTACGGCATGATGCGCGACCTGGTGCTGGGACTGGAGGTGGTGCTGGCGGATGGCCGTGTGATCACCTCTCTCAACACCATGCTGAAAAACAATGCGGGCTACGACCTGAAGCAGTTGTTCATCGGCACCGAGGGTACGCTGGGTATCGTGACACGGGTTGTTCTCAAGCTCAGGGAAGCGCCCGTCACGGTGAATTCAGCCCTGGTGGCCCTGGAGACCTTCGAGGCTGTCTGCGGCTTGCTGAAGCATGCGGGGCAGCGCTCGGGTGGTAGTCTCAGTGCTTTCGAAGTGATGTGGGGAGAGTACTACCGTGCAGTCACGGAGCCGGGCTGGCATCGGGCGCCTATGACGCGGGAGCATGCCTTCTACGTGGTGCTTGAGACCCGGGGTGCCGACGAGCAGACCGATGGTGCCCAGTTCATGGGTCTGCTTGAGCAGGCGCTGGAGGAGGGTCTGATCGTTGACGCAGTCGTTCCCAAGTCAGAGCAGGAGCGCGCTGCGATCTGGGCCGTGCGGGAGGACTTCGACGCCATCACTGCAATTCAACCCACCTTTCTCTACGATGTCAGCCTGCCGATCCGCCACATGGCTGCCTATATCACCGACGTCCAGGAACGTTTGCGGCAGCGCTGGCCGCACAGCCACTGCTATGTGCTCGGGCACATTGGCGATGGCAACCTGCACCTGTTTGTCACTCCCGGGCAGGGTGATCGCAGCCTGCATCCACAGGTGGATGAAGCGGTTTACCGGCCGCTGCAGCCCTTTGGCGGCTCGGTCTCCGCGGAGCACGGGATCGGGCTGGAAAAAAAGGCCTGGCTCGGCCTCAGCCGCACGGCGGGCGAACTCGACTTGATGCGGAAGATGAAGACCTTGCTGGACCCGGGTTCTCTGCTCAACCCGGGGAAGGTGTTTGATGCGTGAGAGGCGCGCAGCCGTTGCGGGCATGGTCGCGGGTTGTTGGTGATGCTGCTGAAGCTCTTCCCCCTGTGGGCACCTCTGGCTGCGGTGCTGGGCTATGTTGGCGCGCCTGTGCTGGCGGGCTGGGATGGCGCCATCACGCCACTGCTGATGCTGGTGATGTTGTGCATGGGGCTTACCCTGACACCCGCGGACTTTGCCGCGCTGCGGGACAGCAAGCGGGCCTTTGTGCTGGGAATGGTGCTGCAGTTCTCGGTCATGCCGCTGGCAGCCCTGCTGATCGCGAAGGCATTTGCGCTCGGTCCGGAGCTCACCGTGGGCCTGGTCCTGGTCGGCAGCGTGGCGGGCGGAACCTCCTCCAATGTCATTACCTACCTGGCCCGGGGCAACGTGGCATTGTCGGTGGCCATGACCGCCTTCTCAACGCTTGTCAGCACGCTGATGACACCGTTCCTGCTGACCTTGCTGGTGGGCTCCAGCGTGCGGGTACCCGCTGGCGACATGGTGCTCAGCCTGGTGCAAATCATTCTCTTGCCGGTCGGGATGGGCGTGCTCCTCAACAGCCTGGCGCCGCGCAGGGTCCGCCTGCTGGCACCGGCGTTCGCGCCCATGTCGATGACCGTCATCCTGCTGATCATTGCAATCGTGGTAGCCATCAATGCCGACAACATGGCGGATCTGGCCATGGTGGTGGTGCTTGCCACCCTGGCCCACAACTGCACCGGCCTGCTGCTGGGGTACATCGTTGCTCGCTCGGCAGGCTTTGACTCCGCTTCCTGCCGCACCATCGCAATCGAGGTGGGCATGCAGAACTCGGGGCTCGCCACGGCGCTGGCGCTCAAGTTCTTCAGCCCGCTTGCCGCCCTGCCCGGGGCGATATTCAGCATCTGGCTGAATGTGACCGGCTCCCTGTTTGCGTCTGTGATGGCGCTGCGCGACGAGAGGCGTTAGCGGAGGTGGGAGAAACCTGACCCCGACGTGTGTCCCCAATCCCCTACTTCAGCAGGTAGTTCAGCAACAGGGTCAGCACTTCCCGCCGAAAAGCCGGATCATCCAGCGCCTGGGGCCGCTCCGCCAGCGCTGACTGCAGACAGGCATCCAGACTGCGGCGGGCGATGAACGCCATGGTGTCGATATCGCCCTTGCGCAACTGCGCCCGGTGTCGGCGCAGGAAGCCCGGGAACCATTGCTCCCATGAGGGATTGGCCAGGGACTGGGTCAGCTCGTTGACGCGGGCGCGGATATCCAGACTCTGCTGGTACTGCAGGTAGAAGTCCGGGTACATCCGGTAGAGCTGCAGCAGCAGCGCAACTTCCAGGTCGATGATCGCTGCCAGGGTCGCTTCCAGGCCCTGGTCGGTCAGGGCGTGAATGCGGGCGAACTCGCTCTCGGTTTGCGCCACCAGCCCCGCCATGCGCTCTTCATAGACATCCGCCAGCACTGCTTCCTTGTTGGGGAAATACTGGTACAGGGAGGCGATGTTGATGCCGGCGACATCGGCGATACGCTGGGTGGTAAGTCGATCGGGACCCTCTGTTTCCAGGATTTGCAGGCAGGCCTCGCGGATGGCGCGCACCAGGGTCTGGGAGCGCTGCTGCCGCGGGCGTTTGCGCGGTTGCGGGAGCCCCGTGTCGCTCATCGTCTGCTCCAGTGGCGGCGAAAATGTAAGTGGAGTGGGTTCACTGCCGGAAGGGCTCCGAAAAAATCAATAAATACATGAAGATACAAGCAACAGCGCGATGTCGAAACCGCAGTTGCCAGCGCCGGCCAGAGGGCTAGAGTACTGTATTCCGATGCGATGACAACTGCCGGCGAGCGCCATGTATTTCGACTTCGACTACTACCTCCGTCTGCTGCGCCACGTCTGGGGCCTGAAACACTGGCCGGGCCGGCGGCGCTTGTTGCTGCGCTTGCTGGTCACCACGCCGCTGGCGACCCTGTTTCACAGCCTCTGTTTCCTGCTCGACTACCTCTTCTTCCCGCGGCTGTGGACCCAGCAGGTCAAATCCCCGGTATTCATCGTCGGCCACGCCCGCAGCGGCACCACCCTGATGCATCGCTTGCTGGCGGCGGATGGCGAGCGCTTCAGCTATTTCCTGTACTGGGAGACCCTGTTTCCTTCCCTGCTGCAGAAGAAGGTCATCCGCTGGCTGGGGCAGGCCGACAGCCGACTCCTGGGCGGATTCATTCACCGCAAACTCAAGGCCTGGGACGACAGGACGTTCGGCCCCTTCCGCCACATCCACAACATGAGCCTGTGGACCTCGGAGGAGGACCAGTTCGCCATGCGCGCCGCCTTCGTCACCCAGCAGTGGGCGACGGACCTGCCGGTGATGGAGGTGCTGGACCTGTTTCACCTCGACCAGATGCCCGCCAAGCGCCGGCGCTGGCTGCATCATTACCGGGAGCTGGTGAAACGCCAGCTGCTGCTGAACGGCGGCGACCGCATCCACCTGAGCAAGAACCCGGTGATGAGCGGCTGGGTCGGTTCGCTGATTGAATTTTTCCCGGACGCGCGCATCGTGGTCATGGTGCGCGACCCTGCCGAGTGCGTGCCCAGCCTGCTGAAACTGGTGGAAATCTCCTGGAAGAGCCGCGGCTGGCAGAAAGCCGACTACGCCCACTCCCTGGACATGCTGCTGGAAACCTCCTTCGAAAGTTTCCACAACCCGGCGGCTCAGCTTGCCCGACACGCGGCTACCCCCCACGC
This sequence comes from uncultured Haliea sp., assembly GCA_963974125.1. GTDB lineage: Bacteria > Pseudomonadota > Gammaproteobacteria > Pseudomonadales > Halieaceae > Haliea. The sequence goes on from CAXBCH010000058.1 coordinate 8,955, forward strand.
CTTCGTCGATTACCGGGAGCTTACCGCGCGGCCGCGGGAAACCGTGCATGCGGTCTACGCTGCCCTGGGCATGACCGTGAGCGACACTTTCGACAACTATTTGCAGGCCAATGCCGAGCGCGAAAAAAGCCACCATTCCAGGTTCGAATACAGCCTGGGCGAATACGACCTGTCCAGTGAATTGCTGGAGCGGCGGCTGGGCCCCTTCTATGACCGCTATGGTTGGTTGCGGGCGGCTGAGCTCCGGGCGGGCAAGCCCCGGGCAGATGACCGGCATGCGACCGCAGCCGGCGCCGATGATGCAGCGCCGCCAGCCACCGCGACTGAAACATAAAAAACTGACCACGGAGAATCATGCGCATGCCCCACCCCGAGAGCACCGCCGCCACCCGCGAGTCCCTGCGCGCGGCCTTCGACGACATGATCCAGTGCTTCCAGGAAGCACGCGACGCCATTGACGATCCGGCCCTGTATCCGCCGCCGCCCACGGACCGCAATCTGGCGGAGGGTTACCGTTACGTGGTCGGGTTCATGCTCAATGCGATTGAGCGCGCCTTGGCGGACCCGCTGTATCCGCGCTTCCGGCGTGCGATCCAGCCGATGAACCGCTCCACCATCGACAATGCCGACGCGGTGTACCTGGGGGTGGAGATCGACGGCAACCACAGCTACCGCATTCGCGGTCGCGCCGCCGACACCCGGCACTGGCGCGGGGAGGCGCCGGCGGCGGGCACCACCGCGCCCCAGTACGTCATCTTCGAACTGGCCAGCGGCTACTCCGGCGACAGCGGCAAGCTGTCGGAGATGCAGCCGGGCACCCGCATCAATACCAGCACCCTGGACAGCAGCAAGCTGCAGGTGGAAGCGGACGGCAGCTTCGAGATCCTGGTGGCGCCGCAGCAGCCCGAGGGCTACAGCGGCAATTTCATGCTCAGCAAGCGCAGCAGCCGCGGGGTGGAGCATGTGGGCCGCTTCCTGACCTGCCGCGAGCTGTTCCACGACTGGGCCAACCAGGACCTGCTGGACCTGGAAATCCTGCGCATTGGCTGCGAACAGGAACCGCGTCCGCCCATTGACCCCGCAGGCGCCGAGCACATGCTGCGGGAGATCGGCCGCATCGCCCGCAACCAGGTCCATTTCTGGAACGCCTTCAATACCATTACCCTGGAAACCTATGGCCAGGTGCCCGGCGGCATCAGCGAGCGCATGGGCCTGGACAAGCCGTTCATGCCGGTGAACGACATGAACCCGCCCAATGTGCTGGGCATCGCCACCGGCGGCGGCCAGAGCAGCAACATCTACGCGGGCGGTACCTACCTGCTGGAAGATGATGAGGCGCTGGTAATCGAGACCCGCACACCGATCGAGCCGCACTTCCTCGGTTTTCACCTGGCCAACCTGTGGGGAGAGTCGCTGGATTTCGAGAGCTACCCCAGTAACATCAACGCGCATTTCGTCGAGACCGATCCCGACGGTGCCCGACGCTGGGTGGTCTGCCACCGCGATCCGGGTATCGCCAACTGGGTCAGCACCAGCGGCGTGCCCCACGGTTACACCAGCATGCGCTGGACTTATCCGGAACAGCCGCCGCAGGAGCAGTGGCCGACGCTGACCGCGACCAAAGTCGCTTTTGACGAAATCCGCGCACACATGCCCCATGCGCGCACCGTGACCCCGGAGGAGCGTGCCGCCCAGCGCCTGCTGCGCCATCGCCACGTGCAGCGCCGCTATCGGCAGTACTGAGCAGAATCCGCACCTGATCCGCAACCCTGCAGCACAAGCATAAAGGAGAACAGCATGGGACAACTGACGGGAAAGACCGCCCTCATCACCGGTGCCAGCCGCGGTATCGGCCACGCCATGGCCACCCGCTTCACCGCCGAAGGCGCGGCAGTGGTGCTGTGCGCGTCGCGCCTGGGTGCCCACGGCGATCTGCCGGGCACCCTGGAAGGTGCGGTGGCAGCGATCAATGCCAGTGGCGGCCGCGCGGCGGCGGAGGTCTGCGACCTGCTGGACCCGGAGGCGCGCGCGGATCTGGTGGCGCGGGCCGCGGCACACTTCGGTCCCATCGATATACTGGTGAACAATGCGGCGGGCTCCAGCATGGACCTGCCCAGCAGAGTCACGACCGCGAAGCGCAACCTGATGTTCGACCTCAACCTGAACGTGCCCATGGAACTGGCCCAGCAGGCGCTACCCGGGATGCGGGAACGCGGCGCGGGCTGGATCCTCAGCATCAGCAGCGCAACGGTCAACCAGCCCCTGCCGCCCTATCGCGACAGCCGCGAGGCGGCGCTGGTGATTGCCGCCTACGGTGCCAGCAAGGCGGCCCTGAACCGCTACAGCGAGGGCCTGGCCCATGAGCTGGCACCAGAGCGCATTTACGTCAACACGCTGGCGCCGGAAAGTATCGTGCTCACGCCGGGAGCCGAGTACGTGCGCGACATCGCCCGTCGCCACCCGGACTGGGCCGAGCCCATTGAGATGATGGCGGAGGCGGCTCTGTCCCTGTGTTCCGGCCGCCACGTGGGCCAGACGGCCTACAGCCGACAGTGGATACTGGGCCAGGGCCTGGCGGTGCGCAGCCTGGATGGCAAGACCGTGCTGGGAGATGCCTTCCTGCCCGCGGAGGTGTAGGTGGGTCGGGCCGCGTAGGTGGGGCCGCCCAGGTCGGGCCGCGTAGGTGGGGCCGCCCAGGCCGGGCCGCGCAGGCCGGCCTACCGGTATCAGCCAAAGCGCCCGCCATACAGCTTGGGGCTGGAAACCTGCTGCGGATGGATCGTGATGATGACCCGCTCGGCGCCCGGCGCGTCCAGATCCTCCGGCGGTTCCGCGCCGTTCGAGCCGGCCATGAATTGACGCCGGAAGAAGCTGCGGTCAGTGTCGTCCTGCAGGCTGGCGTGGCCGCGGACCTCGACGTAATCCATGATGTTGGTCCTGGAAACAACGCAGAAAGCCACGCGGTCGTCTGCCTCCAGGTTCTTGAACTTGAGCCGGCTTTTCAGGGTGGAGATGCGGATCTGTTGGCCGTCCCAGACAAAGCCCACGGGATTGGAAGACAGCAAACCATCCTTTGCCCGAATGGTTGTCAGCACGCCGAAGAAGCTTTCCTCCAGCAGGGCGTGATTGTGTTCCGGAATGGGGATCGTGTCTGGCATGGCGGGGCTCCTGTTGTGAACAAAGTGGTTACGCGCAGCAGAGGATAGCGAAGCCTGCTGCGGGAGGGTAACTGCCCGCGTATGAGTATGCAGTCCGCGCCGGGAGTTTTACCGGCGCTCCCGCAGCACCAGCAGCACCAGCACCACAAAGAACACCGCGGCGCTGAACATCGGCGCCAGCGCCGGGTGCACCTGGTACAGGGCGCCGGCGCTGATGGGCCCGACGACAAAGCCGATGGCAGGGCAGGCGGCAACCAGGCCGGCCACGGAGCCCTGTTCGTCGGGTGCCACTGCCAGCGAGGCGCCGGCAGCGATGGAGGGCATGGTCAGCCCCAGCCCGGTGCCGATGAAGGCCATCCCTACGGCCAGTAGCGGGAAGCGGTCCGCGCTGGCGAGAATGGCGGCCCCGAACAGCATGGCCAGCAGCCCCAGGCGAATGAATTGCCCCGGATCCAGCCTGACCCGCTGCATTACCGTGATCTGCACCAGGAAAGTGAAGGCTGCGGAGATCATCAGGGCCGCGCCGGTCATCTGCGCGGTCTGGATACCGTTCAGGTCCAGCTTGTCCTGTACGGTAAAGCCCAGTGTTTGCTGAATACCGGAGAATCCCACGAACAAGCCCACCGCCGTTGCCAGCAGGTGCCGGAACCGGGGGTCGGTAAAGCGCAGCCGCACCCGCAGGTGGCGGGGCACCAGATCCCGTTGTGGTGTGGGTGGCAGCTGACGCCAGACCAGCAGCGCCGCGGAGGCCGCCAGTGCCGCGGCAAAGTACAGGGGCGCGAGCAGGCCGAAGGTGGCCAGGGCGCCGCTGACCGCCGGCCCGAGTATGGTACCCAGGCTGTTGGCGGTACCCAGCTTGGCCATGGTCCGGGTACGGTGGTCGGTGCTGCTGTTGTCGGCCGCGTAGGCGGTAGCGGCCGGATTGGTGGCTGACATGATGAGCGCCTGGCTGCAGCGCGCCAGCAGCGCAATTCCATAGAACAGCGTGCCGGCCAGTAGTCCCGACAGGCCTGCGTAAAACACGCTGGTGAAAACCAGGGTGCCGGCGGTGTAGCCCAGCAGGCCGGTGATGATGATGGGCTTGCGCCCGACCCGGTCGCTGAGCCGGCCCCAGTGCGGCGACGCCAGGGCAAACACCAACGCGGAAACGGCGATGATCGAGGTGATCTGCAGCTCGCTCAGGGCCACTTCCCGCCCCAGCGGGGCGAGGATCGCGAACACCAGCGACTGGCCGATCCCGGTGGCCATCAGGGCCATGATCAGTACCGTCAGCTGTCCCGTTGCCAGTTTGTGGTTGCTCATGACGGCGTGTGGGGGCGATTGCCCGGTTTCATGCGGGCTCGTCCCGGCCCACATTGCCGAGGCCGGGCAGGAAGCGCGGATAGCTCACCGGGAACAGGCGCGTCAGCAGGTTGATGAACTTCGCGTCCGGGCCGAGAATCAGGCGCGGCTTGCGCTTTGCCACCGCGGCAATGATCTGGTTGGCGGCGGATTCCGCTGTGGTACGCACGTGCTGGTCGAACAGGGCGGCCTTTTCATCGGCAGTGACATCCGCCGGGCCGCCGCGGCTGCGGCGGGCAATATTGGTGCCCACGCCGCCGGGGTGGACGCAGCAGACGTGCACGTTACTGCCGTCCATTTCCATGCGCAGGGCCTCGGTATAGCCGCGCACCGCGAACTTGGCGGCGTTGTAGGCGGACTGTGTGGGCACGCCGATCATGCCGAATATGGACGAAATATTGACCAGGTGGCCCTGTGGCGCCGCTTTCAGCAATGGCAGGAAGGCCATGGTACCGTGCACCACGCCCCAGAAATTGATCCCCATCAGCCACTGCACGTCGTCATAGTTGCACTCGTCCACCCGGGCGCTGTAGGCCACCCCGGCATTGTTGACGACGATGTCCACTGCCGGTTGCTGTTCGGCGATGGCGGCGGCCCAGTGGTCCATGGCGGCCTTGTCGGACACGTCGACCTGTTGCTGCGCCACTGGTACATCCTTGCGTTCAAGGCTGGCCACGGTTTCGGCCAGGCCGCCGGTATCGACGTCACTGAGGAACAGGGCGCAGCCCTCCCGGTTCAACTGTCGCGCCAGGGCGCGGCCGATGCCGGAGCCGGCGCCGGTGATAACGGCGGATTTACCTGTGCTGTAGGCCATGGGGTGCAGAGTTCCCTGTTATTGGAGTAGTCCACATCATAGGAAACCGCCTGCGCGACGCAACCGTTTTCTCGGTTCGGCACGATCAGCGCCCTGGCGGACTTTGCTCCCTCCGTTCGCGGGGCGGCCTACGGACTGCGCGTCCCGGCCCTGCGTCGCTCCGGTCTACTGTCGAAGTCGCTTTATTCGAGTGGCAGCCTTGCGGCCGCTGCGTCGCTCCGGGAGG
>CAXBCH010000059.1:0-13887 GCA_963974125.1 uncultured Haliea sp.
ATTACTGCAACTTCAAATGACGTCTGTCAGGCGTAAGTCCGACAGGCTGCTAGGGGATTTGTGTACTGGTTCCTTGTCAGTTGCTTTCAGGATGCTAGAGTGAGTCATCTTTGATGCGTTGCCAAAGGGGGTCACTGTGCGCATTACCGAATGGCTGAAAACGCTCGCGGCCGAGGGCGGCTCCGACCTCTACCTGAGCACCGGCGCGCCGCCCTGCGCCAAGTTCCAGGGCCAGTTGCGCCCCATTGCCAGTGAGCGGCTCAAACCCGGCGAGATCAAGGAGATTGCCTGGGAGCTGATGGATCCGACCCAGCAGGCGGACTTCGAGCAGGAACTGGAGATGAACCTGGCCACCTCCATCCCCGGCTCCGGCCGGTTTCGGGTGAATATTTTCATGCAGCGCAACGAGGTCAGCATCGTGGCGCGCAATATTGTCGCCGAGATTCCCAACTACAAGGACCTGCGCCTGCCCGAGATCCTCACCGAAGTGATGATGCGCAAGCGCGGCCTGGTGCTGTTCGTGGGCGCCACCGGCTCCGGCAAGTCCACCTCGCTGGCGGCGCTGATCGACTACCGCAACAGCAACAGCGCCGGCCATATTGTCACCATCGAAGACCCGGTGGAGTATGTGCACAACCACAAGAAGTCCATCATCAACCAGCGCGAGGTGGGGGTCGATACTCGCAACTGGCACAACGCCCTGAAGAACACCCTGCGCCAGGCGCCGGACGTGATTTTGATCGGCGAGATCCGCGACCGCGAGACCATGGAACATGCCATCGCCTTTGCCGAGACCGGCCACCTGTGCATTTCCACCCTGCACGCCAACAACGCCAACCAGGCCCTGGACCGCATCATCAACTTCTTCCCGGAAGAGCGCCGGCCACAGCTGTTGATGGACCTTTCGCTGAATATCCAGGCCTTTGTCTCCCAGCGTCTCATCCCGACCGTGGATGGCAAGCGCTGCGCCGCCATCGAAATCCTGCTCGGCACCCCGATGGTCGCGGACCTGATCCTCAAGGGTGATATCGACGGCATCAAGGAAGTCATGGCGAAGTCGGAAAATATCGGCATGAAAACCTTCGACGGAGCGCTGTTCGACCTCTATCGGGAAGGCCTGATCAGCGAAGACGAAGCATTGCGCAACGCGGATTCGCCCAACAACGTGCGCCTGAAGATCAAGTTTGCCAAGGAGGGCGGGTTGCACGCACCGGATGGCAGTCTCAATTTGAGCCTGGAGAGCCTGGACGACGAGGATGAACCACCGCGGGCCTTTTGAGAGGCCAGTCGCCCACTAGGACAACAGCCTGGACAGCAACAGCCCGGCAAATACCGCCCACAGCGCAATCAGCACTGCGAGCTGCAACTTGCGCGGCCTGGCTTCCGCTTGCTGTAGCTCGCCGATGCCGACGTGGATGTCGAATGAACCACAGGCAGGGCAGTTGCCCGCCGGACTCAGTTTATTGCCCCGATAACTGCATTCCCGACAGTGGTAGCGCATGCCTGTTCACCGATTCAATTTCAGCAACTGGTCGACGACCCGTTCCAGCTGTACAAGATTATTGCACTCGGCGGCAAAATGACAGGCACTCTGGTAGCGCAGCATCTCCGAATCTCCCGTGCCCCAGGCCCGACGTGATTCCGGGTTGAGCCAGATCACCCGACGGCTGCGCTGGTAGATGCTGCGCAGAATGTCCAGCCGCGGCTCGCCATTGTTGTTGCGGGCATCGCCGAGAATGATCACCGTGGTGTTGCTGTTGATGTCATCCAGGGCCAGTTTGGCAAAATCCTGCAGACTGCTGCCGTAGTCGGTGGCGCCGCCATAGCGCCAGTTTACCAGCTCGATCGCCTTTTCCACCGGGTGCTGGCTGAACAGCTCGCTGACCTCACCGAGGTGGCTGGAAAAGGCAAAGCTGCGCACCCGCGGCAGCACGTCCTGCAGGCTGTAGAGGAACAGCAACAGGAACTTGGCGTACGCCGCCACCGAGCCGCTGACATCGCAGATTGCCAGCAACTGCGGCTTGTCCTTGCGTATCCGGCGCCAGTAGGTGTTGAACATGACGCCGTCGTTGGCGATGCCGCGGCGCAGGGTCTTGCCCATGTCCAGCCGGCCGCGCCGGAACAGCCGGCGCTTGCGGGCGTGGCGTTCCGCCAGCTTGCGCGCCATGCGCCGCACCAGCTCCTGCACCCGCTGCATGTAGCGCTGCTCCAGGTGGCTGAGTTTGGTGGTACTGAGGATTTCATCCATGAAGCGGGCATTATCACCCTCGGCCTGCAACAGGTACTGGCGGGCAACATAATCGCGTACCTGTTCCCGCAGAATGTCGCGATAACGTTGCAAAGGCTCCAGCGCCGGGCTCTGGCGCTGTTCCAGATCGGCGATGGTGCGCCTGATCTGCTCCTCGCCCATGGCGTCGAGCATGCGTCGCAGGTACTGGCCCTTCTGGGTGAACATCTGGATCTGGCTCAGTCCCACGCCGGCTGCGGCCTCGCCCATGGCGAGATTCAGCGCGGTGCGATCATTGTCGCGCAGCTGCCGCAACAGCTCACCATCCAGCAGAGCCTGCAGCCCGGCATCGTCGGCCGCGGCCTCCTCCAGCAAGCTGTCATCGGGGCTGGCCCGGCCGGCGGCTTCCGGCTTTTCCCCGCGGCCGGAGTCAGGCGGCGTCTCCAGCTCTTCCTGCAGTGCGTCGCGCTCCTCCCGGGTGCTGGCAAAGTCCGCCAGTTGCTGGTCAAAAAAGCGGTCGAAACAATGCTGGAACACCGCTTCCTCCGCCGGCGTTTTTGCCAGGGCCGTGGCCAGCCCGTCCCGCAGTCGCTCGCGACGAGCGTAGCCCAGGGCGGCGGCGACATCCATGGCATCCAGCGTTTCCGCCGGTGAGATGCGTACATCGTGGCTGCGCAGCAGGCGAATAAAGCTGACCAGGTGGCTTTGCACGGTGGCCCGAGGCGCCCCGTCAGGCCGTGCGGCGGGGCAACAGCTCCCGCAGGCCGGCATTGGCCATGTCGATATCGTCCTCGAATTTCAGCAGCACGTTCAGCGTGCTGTGGACAGTATCCGCGTCCAGCTCGCGGGCGTGCAGCAGCAGCAGGCTGCGGGCCCAGTCGATGGTCTCGGAAATGGCCGGTGCTTTCTTCAGGTCCAGGTCGCGCAGGGAGTGGACGAACGCCACCAGCTGGTGGCGCAGCTGCTGGTCGATGTCCGGGACCCGACTGAGCACGATCCGCTCCTCCAGCTCGACGCTGGGGAAGGGAATGTACAGATGCAGACAGCGGCGCTTGAGGGCGTCACTGATGTCGCGGGTGTTGTTGCTGGTCAGGAATACCATGGGCGAGACGCTGGCCTTGACCGTGCCGATTTCAGGGATGGATACCTGGTAGTCCGAGAGTATTTCCAGCAGCAGTGACTCGAATTCGTAGTCGGACTTGTCCACCTCGTCGATCAGCAGGATTGCGCCGCGCTCCTGCTGCATGGCCTTCAGCAGTGGACGCGGCTCCAGAAACTGTTCCGAGTAGAAAATATCACCGAACTGGTGCAGTCGCTCCACCGACTCCGCAAGACCCTGGGCGCCCTGCAGCAGATCCCCCAGCTTTTCCTTCAGTACCTGGGTGTACAGCAATTGCTTGCCGTATTTCCATTCATACAGCGCCTTGGCTTCGTCCAGGCCTTCGTAGCACTGGAGCCGGATCAGCGGCACATCGAGCAGCATGGCGGTGGTCTTCGCCAGCTCGGTCTTGCCTACTCCCGGTGGTCCCTCGACCAGGATGGGCTTGCGCAGCTGGAAGGCGAGGAACACTGCGGTCGCGATCTTGGGGCTGCAGATGTAGCCGAAGGACTCAAAGCCCTGCTCTATGGCCTCGATGGAGGCCAGTTGTGGAAAATTCTGGGTATGCAAGTGGTTACCTCTTCGGGCCAGCCATGGCGAGTCGGGGACGCCGAGTCGGGGACGCCGAGTCGGGGACGCCTAACCGCCAGTCATGTTCATGAAGCGCAGGATCTCGGGTTCCTCGCCATGGGTAAAATGGTGCTTCTCCGGCTTCAGTGCCATCGCCGCGACGATGGCGCGCTCCAGTTCCACCCGCCCGGAACCGGGAGCGCGCAGGACCGGGCGCAGATCCGCCGAGTGCTCATTGCCCAGGCACAGCAGCAGGCGCCCCTCCACCGTGACCCGAACCCGGTTGCAGAGGTGGCAGAAGTTGTTGCTGTGGGGGGAGATAAAACCGACCCGGCTGGGGCTGTCGGCCATGCTGAAGTAACGGGCAGGGCCGGCGCTACCGCCCGGTTCCCCCAGTGGCTGCAGCGGATAGCGGCTGCCGATACGCTGCTCAAGCTCGGCGCTGCTGCAGAAGCTCAGCGCCCTGTTGTGCTCGTCAATCTGCCCCAGCGGCATTTCCTCGATAAAGGCGATGTCGATCGCGCGCTGGCGGGCAAACTCCACCAGCTCCAGCACCTCATCGTCGTTGCGGCCCCTGAGGATCACCGCATTGAGTTTGATCCGCTCGAAACCCGCGGCGACCGCGGCATCCACCCCCGCAATTACTTGCGCCAGGTCGCCGAAGCGGGTCAGCTCGCGGAAGCGGTCCCGGCGCAGGCTGTCGAGGCTGATATTGACCCGGCTGACGCCTGCATCGCGCAACGGGGCAGCCAGTTCAGCGAGGCGCGAGCCATTGCTGGTGAGCGCGAGTATCTCCAGCCCGGGCAGCTGGCCCAGGCGCTGCACCAGGGACAGGATGTTGTTGCGGATCAGCGGCTCACCACCGGTGAGGCGGATCTTGCGCACCCCCAGCCCCACCGCGGCCTCGGCCACCCGGTACAGCTCTTCCAGCGTCAGCACCTGCGGTTTGGGCACGAACTGCATATCCTCCGCCATGCAGTAGACGCAGCGGAAGTCGCAGCGGTCGGTGACCGACAGGCGCAGGTAGCTGATCCGGCGCTGGAAGGGGTCGACCAGGGTGGCGGGGAAGTCGTCTTTCATCCGGGGAGTGTACTGCCTGTGGCCGCCGGGCTCTAGTACCGAGCTGTCTCCAGTTATAACGTCTCTTCGGTTCGCTTCGGTTCGCTTCGGTTCGCTTCGTTCAAGGGGCGGCCTGCGGCCGCTGCGTCGCTCCGCCACGGGTATGCTCCTTTTGCTCCACTGCGGGCGCATGCGGCGCGCGTTCCCGCGGCAATCTTGCGCTGCCGTCTGGCCGCGCACGTTGTTGGCCGGGCTGGCACCAGGCATGGCTGAGGCAGATTTGGTGCTGATCTGTTCCCACTTTCAGGGCTGCGGGTTGGTAGCCACTAAGCGGGGGCGGTGGGCGCACCGACGCCCTCCGGTCCGCAAAAGGACATTCCCGCACCGGATCAACGCGGCGGGTAGACTGGAGCCACGGTACGCTGTCAGAGGGGAGGGTCAGGGGGCGAGATTCAGGCTGCAATGCCGTGTCCGGGCATCCCAGTGGCGAAGTCATGAGCGATGGCCCCTGCACCCCGCGTTGATTCGGGGGGCGGGGGCTTCGATACGGACTTGGAGGGCGTCGGTGCGCCCACCCAAACGACCTTAGTGGCTACCAACCTGCAGCCCTGAAAGTGGGAACAGGCCAGCTCAACCAGCACCTTTGCCATGCTGCATACCCGACCAGCTTGCAGGGTGCGCGGCCAGACGGCAGCGTAAGAACGCAACAGGAACGCGCGCCGCAAGCGCCCGCAATGGAGTATCGGAGCCCCCGGTTCCCGGAGCGACGCAGCGGCCGTTAGGCCGCCACTCGAACGGAGCGTCCCGGACTGGGCGTCCCGGACTACGCGTCCCGGACTTTACAGATCCCGCGCGGCTGGGCAGGATGCAAATCTTGTTCAACGAGGATTGATAATGCCAATAAAGCCGTTCCTTGCGCTCACCCTGCCCCTGCTCCTGGGAATGCCCCCGACTCTTGCGGCTGCGGCCGTATCCTGTGAAGAGGTCGACGGCATCCACTCCATCTGTGGCCTGGCGGCACCGGAAGACCTGGTGCCCGCGCCCAATGGTCGCGACCTGATCTTTGGCCAGATGGCCGAGCCCGGTGGCTTGTTCCTGCTGGACCTTCGCGACGACAGCGTGCACCCGCTGCTGCCTGAGGGCCCGGTGCCGGCGCCGGCGGAGCTCTGGGGGCAGGCGGATTGCGACCAGCCAACCAGCTGGCTGGGGGCCCACGGCCTGGATCTGCGGCAGCGGGCCGATGGCCGCTGGCAGCTGCTGGTGGTCAACCACACGGAGCGGGAGTCGGTGGAGTTTTTCGAAGTGCTGGATGCCGAGGCAGAGCGTCCACGGGCAGTGTGGCGCGGCTGCGCGATTGCGCCGGCGGAGGGCAACTTCAATGATGTGATCGGGCTGGCGGACGGCAGCCTGCTGGTCACCCACATGGCGGACCGGCGCCGGCAATTGTGGTCGGCGCTGCTGGCGGCGTTTGGCCGCGATACCGGTTTCGTCTACCGTTGGACCCCGGCGTCCGGATTCGTACCGCTGTCCGGGACCGAGGGCGCGCACCCCAATGGAATACTGCTGGCGCCGGATGAGCAGAGCTTCTACCTGAACATCTACTTCGGTGGCAGTGTGCGACGGCACGCGGTGGCCAGCGGCGAGCTGTTGGCCGAGGTGGCGGTGGAAAAACCGGACAATTCCAGCTGGGCGGAAGATGGTCGGCTGCTGGTGGCTTCCCACCAGGCTTCCCTGTGGCAGCTGTTCCGCAGTCTCGAGCAGGATCACAGCGAGCCCAGCCTGCTGCCTTTCAGCATCGTCGCGATAGATCCCGCAACCATGGTCGCAGAGCCCCTGCTGCAGCGCGAGGGCCCGCCGATGGGTGCCGGCACCGTGGCCCTGCAGCGCGGGAATGCCCTCTATATCGGTTCCTATGTCGGCGATCGCATCATTCGCCTGCCGCTGCCTGGAGCTGCCAGCGAGTGACGGTCTGGCGCAGCCTGCTGCTCTGGGGTACGCCGCCGCTGGCAGTGGCACTGGCGCTGCTGTTGCTGCAGGCGGGCTACAGCGAGGATATCGCCATCGTCGGCATGGTGGCGATCTGGTGCGTACTCTGGTGGGTGTTCGAGCCGGTGCCGATCCCGGTCACCTCGCTGCTGCCCATTGCCCTGCTGCCGTTGCTGGGGGTGCTGACTCCGGCGCAGGTGGGGCAGGCCTACGGTTCGCCGCTGATCCTGCTGCTGCTGGGCGGCTTTCTGCTGTCCAAGGCGATGGAGCACTCCGGTGCCCACCGCCGCATCGCCATCGGCATGGTGCGGCTGGTTGGCGCCAACAGTGGGCGCCGGCTGGTGCTGGGGTTCATGATTGCGGCTGCCGTGCTGAGCATGTGGATTTCCAACACGGCGACCACGCTCATGCTGCTGCCGGTGGCGCTGGCGGTACTGGAGGCAACGGACCGGCGCCGGGAGCTTGCGGTGCCCCTGCTGCTGGGGGTCGCCTACGCGGCCAGCGTCGGCGGTATCGGCACCCCGATCGGCACTCCGCCCAACCTGATCTTCATGCAGATCTACGAGCAGACCACGGGCGCCGCTATCAGCTTTAGCCAATGGATGGGCTGGGCGCTGCCGGTGGTGCTGGTGATGGTGCCGCTGATGGCGCTGCTGCTGACCCGCAACCTGTCCGGGCCCATTGCCGTGGAGCTGCCCGCTACCGGCCATTGGCGCAGTGAAGAAAAGCGGGTGTTGCTGGTATTCGGTCTGACCGCGCTGGCCTGGGTGACCCGCAGCGAGCCTTTTGGCGGCTGGCAGGCCTGGCTGGACCTGCCCCAGGCCAACGATGCCTCGGTGGCGCTGCTGGCGGTGGTGGTGATGTTCGTGCTGCCCAACGGCAAGGGCGCGCGCCTGCTCGACTGGGAGCGGGCCAGCACCATTCCCTGGGGGGTGCTGCTGCTGTTTTCCGGTGGCATCTGCCTCGCCAGCGGCTTCGTGGCATCCGGTCTCAGCGATGTCATGGGCCAGTGGCTGGCGGGAATGACGGACATGCCGGTGTGGCTGCTGTTGCTGCTGATCTGCCTGGTGGTGACCTTCATGACCGAGACCACCTCCAATACGGCCAGCACAACCCTGCTGATGCCGGTACTGGCGGCGGCGGCGCTGGCGGCGGATATCCCGCCGGAGCTGATCATGGTGCCGGCGGCGATGAGCGCGAGTTGTGCCTTCATGCTGCCGGTGGCGACAGCGCCGAATTCGGTGGTCTATGGCAGCGGCCTGATAACCACCGCACAGATGGCGCGCGAGGGCTTCCTGCTGAACCTGCTGGGGGCGCTGGTGATCAGCACCCTCTGTTACATCCTTGTGGCGTGAACTGCGGTGGCCTGAACGTCGGCAGCGGGGGGCAGCCCCGCTGCCGGACAGCAGCTACAGCAGCGCCAGCATGGTCTCGGCGGAGCTGACATCGACACCGGCGCCGGGCTCCACGTTCAGGTGGGTCACGGTGCCGTCGTCAACGATCATGGCGAAGCGCTGGCAGCGTTTGCCGAGCCCGAAGCCGGTGCCGTCCAGTTCCAGGCCCAGCGCGGCGGTAAAGTCGCCATTGCCGTCACCCAGCATCAGCAGTTCCTCGGCGTTCTGGGACTTGCCCCAGGCGTCCATGACAAAAGCGTCATTGACGGCCATGCAGGCGATGGTGTCTACGCCCTTGGCCTTGATCTTGTCGGCGTTGACCACGTAGCCGGGCAGGTGGGTGATGCTGCAGCCCGGAGTGAACGCTCCCGGTACCGCGAACAGCAGGACCTTCTTGCCCTTGAAGATGTCGTCGGTGCTGATGTCGACCGGGCCTTTTTCGCCCATGGTCTTGAGAGTTGCTGCGGGGATCTTGTCTCCGGCCTTGATCGTCATGTTAGTCTCCTTGATCGTGGGGGTTTACCCGTGGAGCGAGGATAATAACAGATGAGCCGCAGTATGCACTGCCCCCTCTGCGCTGGTCCCGGCAGCGACTTTCACCGGGATCGGCGGCGCGCCTATCTGCGCTGCGGGCGCTGCCTGCTGGTGTGGGTACCGGCGGAGTTCCTGCTGTTGCCGGAGCAGGAAAAGGCGGAGTATGACCTGCACCGGAACAGGCCTGACGACCCCGCCTACCGCGGCTTTCTGGGTCGGCTGGCGACGCCACTGCTGCAGCGCCTCGCCCCCGGCAGCAGCGGCCTGGAGTTCGGCTGCGGTCCGGGCCCGGCGCTGGCGGCGATGCTGCGCGAGGCCGGGCACCGGCTCACCTTGTACGACCCGTTCTATTTCCCCGACCCCGGGGCCCTGGAGGACTGTTATGACTTCATCACCGCGACCGAGGTCGTGGAGCATCTGCATCGGCCCGGCGCCGAATTGCAGCGGCTGTGGACGCTGCTGCGGCCGGGAGGCACCCTGGGCATCATGACCAAGCTGGTACGGGACCGGGAAGCCTTCACCACATGGCATTACAAGAATGATCCGACCCATGTCTGCTTTTTCAGCCGCGACACCTGGAACTGGTGGGCACAGGGCCATGCCGCCACGGTGGTTTTCCCGGCAGCGGATGTCATCCTGCTGACAAAAACGGCCACTGCCTGAACTGTTCAGTCCGGTTTCGGCGCTTCGATCATGTTCTCGAAGATGGCCTGGCAGTCGCGGTAGAAGCGGAGCTGGGCGTCGCCCAGGTAGGGCGCGACCATGGTCAGCAGCTGCAGCACCCCCTGGTGGATAATGACCTGCGGCGCACGGGGTTCGTGCAGCAACTGGTCGTAGCTGAACCAGTAGGTGAGTGCCAGGGTCATGTTGTCGACCAGGCTCAGCAGCTGTTCCTCGCCGGTATCAATGACAGCCTGCTCCAGCAGGTTGTGGCAGATGGCCAGCAGGGCCGAGCGCTGCAGTTGCAGCAGGCGTCGAAAGCCCTTGCGCATTGGCGGGTAGCGCTGCAACAGGTCGTCCAGGTTGTGATAGAGAAAGCGGTACTGCCACATTTCCTCCAGAACCACGTACAGGTAGTACCAGTTGTCTTCAACCCGGTCGGGTTCGGGGCTAAGCGTGCCTTCCAGCGGTGCCCTCAGAGTGTCACTCAGGGCCAGTTCGTACTGCTGGAACAATTCGCCGATGATCTGGTCCTTGCCCTTGAAATGGTAGTAGAGGTTGCCCGGGCTGATATCCAGCTCGTTGGCGATATCGATGGTGGTGGTGTGCGCCTCACCCTCCTCATTGAACAGGGCGAGGCTGGTGACGAGGATGCGGTCGCGGGTTTTCAAGTCAGCCGGGCCGGAGTCGCAAATCAGGCGGGCTTCTTGCCACCGCTCCTGCTGCGGCCCGGCGCCGCCTTGCTCTTGGCCGCTGGCCGCCGGGTGGCGGCCTTCTTCCTGGCGGTGGGCTTGCGATTGCCCTGGGTTGCCAGCGCCGCGGTCAGGTCATCCACCTTCCGCGTCAGGCGATCGATTTTCTCGTGCAGTGCCAGCAGGTCTTCGCCGCGGGCGGGCAGCTGCAGCTGGAAGCTTTCCCGCACGCGGTGGATGCGGTCCTCCACCGAGGCGCGTGCTGCCTTGCTGCTGGAAATCCCCTTGCGGGCCTCATCTTCTAGTGCCGCCCCGGCCTTGACCAGGTCGCGAAACAGTTTCGGGGTTTCCATGCCGGCCTTCTCCATCCTGTCCTGGGCCTCATCGACTGCCCGACCGTAGGCACCCACGCCTGCCAGCCAAATATTGCGGGCAATCTCGCTCGCCTTGTCGGTGACCTTGCTCTTGTCGTTCTTATCGTCGCTCATAAGCTGCCCTCCACGCCGTCGACATGTGCTGTCATCCGGCCGGCCATTTAACCAGAAACAAAAAAAAGGGGCCACATGGTGGCCCCGAAAAGAGTCCCTGGCTGGCAGGGAGCAGAAAAGTGGTTCTCAGGCAGCTGAACGCAGACCGACAGTGGAACGCAGCTCGTCGATGCGGCTGCGGACCTTGGCCATCCTGGCTTCCAGCTTCTTGCGATCGGTCAGGGTGTCCAGCTCCAGACGCGGCAGGTCGATATCGTTGATCAGCCCCCTGGCGTCTTTCTCGACCTTGCTGCCGCGCTTGACCAGCTCCGCGTAAGCGACATTGGCGGCCTTGCCGCGGGCATCCAGGCGGGCCTGCAGCTTGTCCAGGCGAGCCTGCATTTCGTCATAGGCCTTGCCGTAGAAGCCGAGGCTGGCGAGAAAGGCATTGCGGCTCACGGTGCGGGCGCGGGTGGCCAGCTTGTTGGCGGCCTTTTCCGCTTCGCGCTCGTAGGTATTGGCGGTCTTGGTGGCACGACGCTTGTACGTGCGAACCTTGGCTTCCACCTGCTCCACGGTTTTCACAGTGGCCGATTTACTGGCAGCACGTGGCCGACCGGGGCCCCGGCGAGCCGCGGTGGTCTTCGGTGCGGCTTTCGCGGCCGTCGTCTTGCGCTTCGCTACAGCCTTTTTCGGTGCGCTTTTAGCCGCGGTCTTGCGCGTCGCTGCAGTTTTTTTCGGCGCGGCAGTGGTGGCTGTCGCAGTGGTCTCTGTGTTGGCAGTGGTGTTTTCGTCAATCATCTCAATACTCCTCATCTGGCCCTATCGGTGCAAAGCAACACCGGATGCAGCCACCATAGGGAATAAAATTAGAATGTTCCTACTAGAAGTGACAAATTCCCGTTTCTGCCATCCGCGCACTCAGACCCTGCGTATTTCCATCCGACCCCGGTATGATAGCGTTGTCCGGAAGGTGATTCGTCCCGGTTCTCTGCAAGCTCCGAACAGTCAGGTGTCCCATGCCCTTGAAAATTTCGCGTTCATTGCTGGCGACGGCCGCGGTTACCGGGCTGGGACTCGCGCTGTCCTGGGGTTTGCTGGTGGGCAAGCCGGAACCGGCGCCGGAAGCCCCGCCCTCCGCAACTGTGCCGCTGGTGGATGTGGTCAATGTCGAGCCGCAGTCGCTGGCTCTGGATGTCGTCACCCAGGGCACTGTGCGGCCGGTGCTGGCAATTGATCTGGTAAGCCGGGTCGCCGGGCGGGTGGAATCTGTAGCAGCGGATTTTGCCGCTGGCAGCTTTTTTCGTGAAGGTGCACCCCTGGTCGCGATCGAGGATGCCGACTACCGCTTTGCCATTGCCCGGGCAAGGTCCCAGGTGGTCGCGGCGGAGCAGCGTGTGGCTGAAGAGGAGGGCAGGGCACTGCAGGCCCAACGCGAGTGGCGCGACCTGGGCAATCCCGCCGCCAACGCCCTGTTCCTGCGCGAGCCGCAGCTGGCCTCTGCCCGGGCCGCCCTGAAAGCGGCGCAAGCGGACCTGGACGCGGCACAACTGGATCTGGAGCGCACCCGGGTTATCGCCCCCTTCAATGGCCGCATCAGTGAAAAATTTGTCGACATCGGCCAGTACGTCACCCCCGGTACCCGCATCGCCACGGTCTATGCCACGGATGCGGTCGAAGTCAGGCTGCCACTGACTGACCGTCAGGTGGCGCTGCTGGATCTGCCGTTGCACTACCGCAGTGACGACAGCGCGCAGGAGCTGCCCGCGGTTACCCTGCGCACCACCTTTGCCGGCCGCGACTGGGAATGGCAGGGCAGGATCGTGCGTACTGATGCCAGTATCGACGAGAACAGCCGCATGGTGTACGCGATCGCCGAAGTCCGGGAACCCTTTGCCCGCGGCCCTGAAGGCGAGAGGCCACCGTTGGTGCCGGGCATGTTCGTCAGCGCCACCGTCGCCGGCCGCACGCTGGAGGCTGTGACCCGCCTGCCCCGGTCGGCGTTGCGCAGTGATGCCGCGGTGATGCTGGTCGACAGTCGCCAACAGGTGGTGGAGCATACAGTCAGTGTGTTGCAAAGCGAGGGCGGCCAGGTCTGGGTCCACGGCTTGCAGCGCGGTGACCGGGTCATTGTTCGCGAGCCCACGGTCACGGTGGCCGGTATGCGGGTAGAGGTCAATGAAGTGGCGCGTGTCGCCGGTGCGGGTCACTGAACGTGGGCGGCCCGGTACGCTGGTTTATCCATAACCCCATCGCCGCCAACCTGCTGATGCTGTTTCTGCTGGTGGGCGGCGTGCTGGGCGTGCCGGCACTGGAAAAACAGTTTTTCCCAACCTTTGAGCTCAATCGCGTGAGTATTTCTCTCGCCTACCCCGGAGCGGGGCCGCGGGAGGTCGAGGAACAGATCTGTATCCGTATCGAAGAGGCCATCCACGATCTCAGCGGCATCAGGGAGATCCGCGCCAGCGCCCGCGAGGGTATCGGCACCGTCGTCGTGGAGGCCGAGCCCGGGTACGACATGCAGCGGCTGACGGCGGAGATCAAGACCCGGGTCGATGCCATCAATACCTTCCCGCTGGAAGCGGAACGTCCGATCGTGACCGAGCTGGCGTTCCGGCATTACATGGCGGCGGTGTCACTGGCCGGCGATCTCAGCGAACGGGACCTCAAGCGCCTCGGCGAGCAGCTGCGCGACGACCTCGCAGCGCAGCCCAACGTGTCTGTGGTAGAGCTGGCGACACCCCGGCCCTATGAAGTATCGGTGGAAGTGTCTGAATACACCTTGCGCCGCTACGGCCTGACCTTCGGTGAGGTGGTTGCGGCGATCCGCGGTGCGTCGCTGAACCTGCCAGCCGGTGCCATCAAGGATGCCGGCGGCGACATCCGCCTGCAGACCCGGGGCCAGGCCTACGACCGCTTCGAGTTCGAGCGCATTCCCGTCCTCACCCGGCGTGACGGCACCCAGGTGCTGCTGCGGGACGTAGCCACGGTGGTCGACGGGTTCGAGGATATGGATATCCGTACCCGCTTCAACGACAAACCCTCCCATACCCTGCACGTATTCGTGACCACCAGCCCCAACACCCTGGCGACCAGCGATACCGTCCACGCCTGGGTGGAGGAGACGCGCAAGCGCCTGCCGCCGGGAGTCGAGTTGTCGGTGTGGCGGGATTCTTCGGTGCCCTTCAAGGGCCGGGTG
>CAXBCH010000060.1:0-12635 GCA_963974125.1 uncultured Haliea sp.
AAAAAATGTGTCAGCTTATCCCAGGAACAAGTAGGTAGATTTAACGCCGCTTACCCTTCCTTCATCAGGCTGTAGATGTGCGCGCGCTTGAAGCCGGTCTTGGCTTCGACCTCGGCGCGGCGCAGGATGCGGTGTTCGGTCGGTGCTGCCGTGGCGGCGGTCTGCGAAGACATGAGGGTCACTCCTTAACGCTCAGTGGCGCTGATTGGCGTGACTCGAATTAAAAACGCCGCGTTGAAGAAAGACACCGCAAATGCGGTATCCGCGACCGCAGATACGGTCTGGCATCGCTCAGGAATTTGTGCTCTGCAAATTGCGCCGAGCCAGTGCGAACTTGGCCTGCAGGGTGCGCTCGGTGATGCCCATCGCGTTGCCGTGGTGCGCCACCATCGCGCTGATGATGGCCTCCTGCGTCAGGAAGCTGGAATACGGCATGCCGCTAGGCGACTTGCCCAGCAGCAGCGTCAGTAACCCGCCAACGATGTTCAGGTAGGTCGATTCGCTGCGCGGCCCCGGCGTGTTCGCACGCTCCGCGTCGGCCGCGCAGGCGGCGTGCGTTTTCAGCAGCGCCTCGTGCTCGGCGCGCAGCGTCTCGTGCACGCCCAAGTGTTCCGCCAGCCGCGCCTTGATCACTTCCCGCTCGACCAGCAATGCGCCCACTGTGTTCAGGCTGATCGCCGGGTGAAGCGCACGCTCGATCTCATCGAACAGAAACACCGGTTTCTCGCCGGGGTAGTAGTGCGCCATCCAGGCTTTCAGATCGACGTGCCGCACGGTCAGCGACGGGTCGTCCATCGCCAGACCCTGCGTGTCCCGCCCCAAGCCATCCTTGCCATACGGCATTTCGCCGTGGGCCAGCGCATCGAAGATTCTTTCGGCATTCAACCGCAGCATCGGCCAGCGCGGAAACTCCGTTGCCTCCGGCAGAGGCCGCTGTTTCAAGGTCGCCAGGATGCGCTGCTCGGAGCGCAGCAATCCACTCCAGCGGATTGCCGCCTCGATCGGGCGGTAGTAGGTCTTGGCGCCATCGGCCATGCTGCTCGACTTCGGCATATCGCGCGCCTCCATTCGTCATCGCACCGAGTCCATGCACGCGCACCCGCCGTACAGGCGGCGTGCGTGCCTGTCCAGGAATCTCCGGGCGAAACGAGCAGGTGGCGAAGCGGCGAATACCGTGGCATCGGTGATGCCGCCGGTTTCGTTGCGAGATGTGCGCCTTGTCGCGCATGGCGCCAGCACTCACAATTCGTAAGCCGCGAAACGTGCTGTCACCAGCGTCATTCGCGGGCACCATGTCTGACCCGGATAACCAGGCCGAAGTCTTTGCAGGGGAAAAGGCCCAGTAAAGCGCGATCAGCTCAACACGCCAGAGCCGATGCGCATACGACAAGCACTGTTGCGCCGCGCGTCTTCGCTGTGACGCGACGCGATGGGCATGCGAGTTTCATCGCAGGATGCCAACCGCAACCGCGAGCAACGCCTGAGTGCAACGCACCCGTGCACTGCGGCAATGGAGTCCCGCTGTGGCAAAACAGGTCTGGCGCTTTGACCAAAATGGAATCGGCCAACCCGCCTGAAGCAACCTCATGCGGGCCGTTGCGTATCCAACGGCATATGGCCGACACGCTGCGCACGGTCGATGAAATGGCGCAACGGCTCCGACATCGCGCCCTCGGGATGTAGCAGGTAGGTCGTCAGCGCCGCCGAGTCTTCATCCAGCGGCCGGACGATCACGTCCGCCTGCCGGCATGCCACCGCGTGCGCCGCGCTGGAAAATCCCACGCCATAGCCGGCCGCCACCAGGGCCAACATCAGCGAGTGGGTCGTCACGTACTCGGCCACGACCGGTGGCGTCTCCACTAGGCGAAGCAGTCGCTCGCATTGCCGGCTGCACTCCTCACACACCTGCGGGTGGCACAGCACTAGCGGGTAGCCCATAACCTCTTCCAGCGGCACCCGCTTGTGCACCAGCAAGGGGTGCCGCGCGGGTATGGCCACCACCAGCGGGTCTTGCCACACGGGCCTGGCGACCACCCCGGTTTCCATCTCGCCGGCCATCGCAAAGGCCGCGTCGTACAGGTCGTTGCCCAGCCCGCCCACCACCTGCGACAGCGGTGCCTCGAACAGCCGGATGCCCACTTCCGGCGCCTCCTCCCGGCACAGCGCGAGCAGCGCCGACAGCCGGGTCCGCCCGACACCGCCGGCCAAGGCGATGCGCAGGATGCCCTGGTGTCCCGCCGCCACCGCCCGCGCCTTGGTCTGGGCTTGCTCAAAGGCCAGCAGCACGCGCCGGGCCTCCTCCAGGAACACCTGCGCGGCCGGGGTCAGGCGCACGCCGCGCGGCGTGCGGTCCAGCAGCGTCACGCCCAGGTCCGCTTCCAGTTGGCGAATCGTGCGCGACAGGGGCGACTGCTCCACATGCAGCCGCCGCGCCGCCCGGCCAAAGTGCAACTCCTCGGCCACGGCGATGAAACAGCGAAGATGGCGTAAGTTCATGCACTTTCCCTCGAAGATGGAGTCCATTCCTCTGACCGTAGGGAGCCGCATGAGCGCTTCCCGGTGGCGATGCCGGCCACAGAGGCTTTCCAGTCGCCGCCATCCGGCCTTCTGTCGCCGGCACAAGGCGGCGAGTGTCCAGGCAAGGCCGGGTTATTCCATTGGTGTTGCCATACCAGGCAAAATCACGGACAATCAATAATAAGTCTCATTAGCATTTGAGTGGAGTAAAACCGATCAAGCCCGAGGTGGCGAACCTTTCCGTCACCACCGATGGCAGCGTGTTCTGGAACGACGAACGCATGGGCGACAAGCAGTTCGCGCAGCGGCTGCAGGCCTTCGCGCCGCGTCAGCCGCAGCCCGAGGACTTCATCCGCGGCGACCGCCAGGTGGGCCTACGAGCGCGTCGCGCAGGTGATGGCGGCTGCGCAGAAGTCCGCGGTGTTGGAACTGGGCTTCGTGATCGAACCGGGCGGCGACCGGGGTGAGCCGAAGGCCCCCCATGAAACTGCATCGGCACGCCCGCCGTGACGTCGGCGTGTCGTCGTCGGCTGCATCGATCGCGGACTCCAGCACGCGTGAGCGCCTGCGCGCCGTGCCCAACGGTGAGCCGAGGACTGCCTGCGCCACGTCGCCGGTCTGCCAGCCTTGACATGGCAGCAGTAGGCTCTGGCCATCAGCATTCAATGCCCGGGCTGTGCGCCGGCCTGCTCCGCGGGTGTGTCGGCGATGGGCCGGTTCCGAGCGGGCATGAGGCTTTGACGCGATGCCATCGAAGGAGGTGCTGACGGGATGCGGATGGAGGTGTTGGCGCCGGATAGGCCGAACCAGAATAAGACGGACAGGAGGCGGCCTTGGATTTCAGATTGCTGCGTTACTTCATTGCAGTTGCGGAAGAACTGCATCTGGCCCGTGCAGCCGAGCGTCTGGGCATCGAGCAATCGCCTGTGTCGCGTGCGATGCGCGACCTGGAAAGCCAGCTTGGCGTGCAGTTGTTCAACCGCAGCACACGCCTGACGCGGTTGACCTGGGCCGGCCAGGTGTTCCTCGGCGAATGCCGGCGCGTGCAGGCCACTGTCGAGCAGGCTGTCAAGAGCGCCAAGGCGGCGGCGCAGGGCTACCAGGGCTATCTGCGCATCGCCATCTGCGACAGCTTGGCGCAACCCCGCATCGCCACCTTGCTGGCACGCAGCCGCGAGGATGAGCCCGAGCTGGAGATTCGCGTCGTCGAGCTGCCGTTCGCGCAGCAGCTCAAGGTGCTGCACAACGATCTGCTGGACATCGGCTTTGCGTTGTCAAACGCGGTGCATGATGGCGTCGTCGCCGAGCCGGTGTGGACCGATCCGCTGTCGGTGATCCTGCCCGCACGCCATCCCTTGCTGGCACACGTGCAGGTGCCGCTGGCCGAAGCCCTGAAGTTCCCGCTGGTTCTGTGCCATCCCGAATCGGGATCGGGCTGCCGCCATCAGATTCAAGCGATGCTGCAGGATGCAGGCGCGCCACTCAAGCTGGTCGATGACGTGACCAGCCTGGGCGTGATGCTGACCCTGGTCGGCGCCGGCTACGGCATCGGCTTCGCCATCGCCTCGCAGGTGCAGACGCTACAGCGCCCGGACATCTCCATTCGTCCCCTGGCCGGCACCCCACCGATGCTCTCTACCTACCTGCTGCGCCGCCAGGGCGAACCCTCGGAGCCCATGAAGCGGTTCATCGAGCGGGTGAAAGACGGGGCTGCGCCGGTCGATGATGAGCCAGTCCTTTGAGGACGGCAGCTCGCCTGTCCGTTGCGACCTGTGGCGTGGTGTGCCAGAAGACAGATAAACTTCGGAATGAATCCGATGCTCTGGCTGTCGATGGATGTGCTTGGCTCGCTTTGGATCACCCGCAACGGCCTGCGTTGACCAGGCCGAAGATTTGAGTCCAGAATCGAGTCCATTCCGTGACGCTTGGATCGGAAAAGACGTTCGTAATCAACGAGCTAGTAACCGGGTGCTGTTCCCATCACCCGCTCCAACTTCCTCGCCGGTTCTTTCTACGCCACGAATCTGTCTATACTGTGCGCCCCCTGAAAACGAGGTGACCTGATGGAAATTGCGTGGTCGGTTTTCACCCCCTGGCACTCCCTCGCCGGCGGCCTGTTGATTGGCCTGGCCGCGACTATCCTGCTGCTGGCCAACGGCCAGATCGCCGGCATCAGCGGCATTCTCGGCAACCTGCTGCAGCGCAGCGGGCTGCAGGGCTGGCGGGTAGCGTTCGTCGCCGGCCTCATCCTGGCGCCGCTGCTGTTGCTGCCGCTGCTGCCCGCCATCGGTCCGTTCCGGCCATCCGTACCCGTCGCGGAGTATATGGACATCCTGCGCCTGCTGGCCGGGGGCTTCCTGGTAGGGCTCGGCACCCGCATGGCCAACGGTTGCACCAGTGGTCACGGCGTTTGCGGTCTGGCCCGGTTTTCCCCGCGCTCCCTCGCCGCGGTCCTGACCTTCATGCTGGCGGGCTTTGCCACCGTCTACATCTGGCGTGAGACCTGGGGATTGCCCCTGTGAAGTCCACACTCGCGGCACTCATTGCCGGGCTGCTGTTCGGTGCCGGCCTGCTCCTGTCGGGCATGGTCAACCCCGCCAAGGTCATCGGTTTCCTCGACATTGCCGGGGCCTGGGACCCGTCGCTGGCGCTGGTGATGGTGAGCGCCATCCTGGTGTCCTGGATGGGTGTGCAGCTGGCACTGCGCCGCGCCACCGACACCGCCCCCGCCGAGGCCCCGCCACAGCGCGGCATCGACCGCCCCCTGCTGCTGGGCAGCGCCCTGTTCGGCATCGGCTGGGGCATCACCGGCTTCTGCCCGGGCCCGGCGGTGGCGGCCCTGGGGATGGGCTTCTGGCCCGCCGCGGTGGTGGTCATCGGCCTGCTGGGCGGACTCTGGGCGGGCAACCGGCTGTCAGCGTGAACCGATGCTGTATACGCCGCTGAGCGCGGCGTGGTCCGACAGCTGCCGCCAGGGGCCACTGGCGAGGCAGGCACAGGAATGGGCCTTGAGCCCGCGGGCGTAGATCCGGTCCATCGGCAACACCGGCAGCCACACCGGGAAGGTCCTGGCATGGCGGCCGGTCAACTCGGTGAACAGCTCCCGCACTTCCAGATCGTCCTCGAAATGCTGCGAGGCGCGTACTTTCCAGTCATTGAAATCACCCCCAATCAGCAGTGGCTCATCGTGGGGCACATGGCTCTCGATGCGCGCCACGAGGGTATCCAGCTGGCGCCTGCGCTCGGCCTGGAACAGGCCCATGTGGACGCACAGCAGGTGTAGCGGCTGACCATTGGGCAGGTCCACGATCCCGTGCAGGATACTGCGGCTGGCGAGGCGGTGGTTGGAGATGTCGATGTTCTCCCAGAAGCGGAACGGATACTTGCTGAGAATGGCGTTGCCATGGTGGCCCTTGCGGTAGATCGCATTCTTGCCGTAGGCGTAGTGGGGCCACAGGCGGTCGGCGAGATACTCGAAATGCGGCACGTCGGGGAAGTCACCCAGCTTCTTGCGGAAACGGCGGGTCGAACCGTGGATTTCCTGCAGGAACACCACATCGGCGTGCTCCTCTTCCAGCAACTCGCGGATGCGCCCCAGCACGAAGCGCTGGTTGCCCGCGGTGAAGCCCTTGTGAATGTTGTAGGTCAGAACCTTGATGTCCATGGCGATGCGGAACAACTCCGGAAGCGATGCTATTTGGCGGGAAAGTCTGCTATCGGTACCGGCTTGCCGAAGTGGTAACCCTGGAAAAACGTACAGCCGTGCTGCCTAAGATACTCGCATTGCTCCGCAGTCTCGACCCCCTCGGCAATAACTTCCATGTGCAGGTTCCTGGCCATACCGATGATGGTTTGCACGATCACGGCATTCTGGGGCTTCAAGGTCATGTTGTGGACGAAGGACTGGTCGATCTTGAGCTGGTCAAGTGGCAGCCGCGTCAGGTACGCCAGCGAGGAATAGCCGGTGCCGAAGTCATCAATCGAGAACCGCAGCCCACCCCGGCGCAATTCGTTCATCTTGACGATGGTCGACTCGATATCCGTCATGATCAACCCTTCAGTCAATTCCAGCTTGAGCCGGGAAGGATTGATTCCGCTCTCCTGCACCACCCCCAGGACCTGGCCGGCGAAGTCGGGCGCGTGAAACTGCTGCGGACTGACGTTCACGGCCAGCTCCAGCGTTGCCGTCGCGGCACTGCGCTCCCAGGCCCGGAGCTGGGCACAGGCCTGGCGCATGACCCAGAGCCCGATGGGGGCAATGAGCCCGGTATTCTCCGCCAGCGGTATGAACTCGGCCGGTGACACCAGCCCCCGGGACGGCGAATTCCAGCGGATCAATGCCTCCGCACCCACCACCTTGCCCAGCTCGTTCACCTGCGGCTGGTAGTACAGCTCGAATTCATCCAGCTGCAGGGCCTGCTTCAATCCACGCTCCAGCTGCAGCCGGGTCTCCAGTGCGGCCTGCATCCCCGGGTCGTAGAAATACAGGGTGTTGCGCCCGTCCCGCTTGGCCTGATACATCGCGGTATCCGCCCGTCGCAGCAACTCCTCTGCGGAGACACCCCTGCCATGAAACATGCTGATACCGATGCTCGCGGTACCCCGATAGTCTTCGCCCTCCTGCAGACAGACGCTCGCCACTTCCTCGAGAATCTTTTCCGCAACCACTTCGGCCCGGGTCGCCGAGTGCTCCAGCTCATCACCCAGCGATTCCAGGATAACCACGAACTCATCGCCACCAAAACGGGCCACCGTATCGCCCTCGCGGATACAGGCCGTAAGCCGCCTCGCGACAGCCACCAGCAAGGCATCGCCGACATTGTGGCCCTTGCTGTCGTTAAGGTCCTTGAAGTGATCCAGGTCAATGAACAGCAGGGCCCCGTAGCGCTCCTGGCGAGCGCTGGATGCCAGGCCATGCTCCAGCCGGTCTTCCATCAGACGCCGATTGGGCAGGCCCGTCAGGGGGTCATAGAAGGCGAGCTGCTCCAGCCTGTCCTCCGCCTGCTTGCGGCGGGCAATATCCAACTGCAGCTCGCGATTGGCCTCCTCCAGCTGCAACATCTTGTCTTCCAGCTTGCGGATCAGTGTTTCGCTGTAGACCTTGAGCAACGACTCCATGTCCGCGCTGGGCTGCGCCGGCTCGGGTGCGGCATCGCTGATTTTTTTCGACCCGATTTCCAGCAGACGGGCCATGAATGCTTCCGGCTCCAGGGGCTTGAGGATAAACCCGTCCGCTCCCAGGCTCAGGGCCAGTTGCTCATCCTCGGGTTCGGTGTAGGTGGCGGTATAGACCACAAACGGGATCTGCCTCAGCTGCTTGTCATGCTTCCAGTGGCGCAACAGCGTGTAGCCGTCCATGACCGGCATCAACAGATCCGACACGACCAGGTCCGGCGGCGCCCGCCGCGCGGCCGCCAGTGCCTCCGCGCCGTGGCGGGCCACCGCCACCTCGTAGCCATGACCGGAAAGCAGTGCCTGCAGGTAGTAGAGGTTGTCTTCGATATCGTCTACTACCAGGATGCGCTTCATGCCGGCCCCGGGCTGGCGGGCAGGGCACCGAGGTAGGCGCTGATTTCCGCGATGAAGGTCTCCGGGTTGATCGGCTTTTCTATGTAGCCATTGCAACCGGCTTGCAGACAACGCTCGCGATCGCCCGCCATGGCATAGGAGGTGACGGCGACGATGGGTATCCGGCTCAGTGTCGCATCCGCACGCAGCAGCCGGGCCACTGCATGTCCGTCCATGGTAGGCAGCTGAATGTCCAGCAGGATCAGATCCGGCAGCAGGGTCTGGGCCATATGCACCCCACTGAGGCCGTCTGCGGCAGACGCCACGGTGAAGCCGCTGCGCTCAAGCAGGAATGTCGCCAGGTAGCGATTCTGCTCGTTGTCCTCGATCACCAATACGGTTCTGCTCATTGCGACACCGGAATAGTCGTGGGCAAAATGACGGTAAACTCACTGCCAGTGGTCCATTCGCTACGGGCCGTGATCTCGCCACCCATGAGATCAACCAGGCGCCGGCAAATCATCAACCCCAGGCCGGTGCCTTCATGTTGCCGCGTCAGCCCGGAATCCAGCTGGGTGAAAGGCTGGAACAGCCTGGACAGATCTTCCCTGCGGATCCCGATTCCGGTATCGCGAACGCGCATGCACACCGCCCTGCAATGCGCCTGGCCAGCCGCTGAAAAGTAATCCTCTATCGGTTCCAGCGCAAGGCTCACTTCACCACTATCGGTGAACTTGATCGCATTGTTGAGCAGATTGATAAGTATTTGCTCCACCCGCCGCCTGTCACCCACCATCGCCGGCAGCGGAGACCCGGCCCGAACCAGCAGGCGCAGGCCCTTCTTTTCCGCCAGCGGCATGATCGACGCCACGACTCGCTCTACAGACTCTTCCAGAGCAAACGGTTCCGCTCGCACTTCCAGCTGGCCGGCCTCGATCTTGGACAGATCCAGGACATCGTTGATCAACTCGAGGAGATGTCGCGCACTGCCCTGAACCATCTTCAATTGCCGGGCCTGCTCCTCGTTGAGCGGCCCGGCCAGTTCCTGCAGGATAATGCCGGTAAAACCGATGATGGAGTTCAGGGGAGTGCGCAACTCATGCGACATGGTGGCAAGAAAGGCCGACTTGATGCGATCCGCGGCTTCGGCGCGCACTACCGCTGACTCCAGCTGTAACGTGCGCTCGGCGACCCGATGCTCGAGTGTATCATTCAACTCCCGCAGGGCATTTTCAGCGCGCTTGCGCTCGGTGATGTCAATACCCACCCCCACCAGGCAGCGGGCGCCATCAAAATCAACCCGGCGGCCGGTGAAAAAACAGGGCGTCCTGCGCCCGTCCCGGGAAAGAAACTCTGCCTCCACAGTGGCCTCGCCCGCATCCAGCGCCTCGTCGATGCTCCGTTCCAGCAAACCCTGCTCATCGACGGCAAAGAAATCCAGCGGATGCATGCGCGCAACCTCCGCGCCACTGTAGCCCGATACGATTTCGAGGTTGCGATTCCAGCGCAGGAACTGGCCTCTTTCATCATAGAAGTAGAGAACTCCCGGCATGCTCTCGATCATGGCCTGGGAAAACGAGAGCTCGCGAGCGGCGGTCAACTCGGCCTGCTGGCGCTCTTCCGCAAACAGGAATCTGTCCAGGGCCAGGGAGACATCCACAACCACTTCCTGCAGCAGGGAAACTTCATTGTCGCGAAAAAAGTCCACTTCGCTGGCATACACGCTGAGAACGGCGACCACCTCACCGCGCTCCAGCAGCGGCAATGCTGCCCGTGAGCGCAAACCGTGTTCCTCGGCCACGTCGCGCCAGTGACGCATGTCCTCGCTGCGGGAAAAGTCGTTGCAAATCATGGGCGCGGCGGCGTCGACAACCTGGTGCCAGCCGACACTGCCCGTGCTCACCTCTGCTTTATCCGTGAGATCCCGGATTACCGCCTCCACGCCCTCGCCCGCAGCTGCCACGGGCTTGAGCAAGGATGCGTCGGCGCCGAGGCAACCGACCCAGGCCATCTGGAATCCGCCCTGCTCAACCAGCAACTGGCAAACGCGGGACAGCAACTGCTCCTTGTCGGCCGCGGTGAGGACTTCGTGGTTGATCCGGCTGAAGGCCTGGTACAGTCGGTTGAAACGCTCGATCTCGCGCCTGTGCGCCTGCAGCCGCGAAAACCCTGCCTCAACCGCAACAAATGAGCGCCGCGTCACCAGATACAGTACCAGGGCAGTAATGCCCACGAAGGCGAAGCCTTTATAGACGCTGACTTTGACCAGCGTGGCCGGATCCTGCACCAGCGACGCCAGAATCGCGTCGGAGAACAATATCCACAGCAGGCCGCATACCGTGTAGGTGCCCACGATCTGCCAGACTCTGAAGCGAATGCGTGCCCGGCGCGAACTCTCTGCTGCTTCCTTTGCGGACCGCCGCCGCGCCATGGTCACCTCTTGTTGTTATTGCCCGGCAAGGCTTGCCGTACGGGGGAGTATAACGTGACATGAGGAATACCCAACATTACCGCTTGTGCGCGCTCGATTCCTGCTAAGCTGACTCAGAGTCAAACAAGCGGGCATCCAGTCACCATGCACGATTTTGCCACCGAGGACTTTGCCGGCCCTGCGCTGCACCAGAGCCTGAAATTGTTACGCCAGCAGGGGCCGGTGGGCGCGGCCCTGTTTGGCGGCCAGCCGGCAATGGTCATCAGTGGCCACGCAGCGCTGGCCGAAGCCTTCCGCGACAATGACCGCTTTCCGCCCGCGGACGCCTACCGGATCACCATCGAGCCGGTACAGGGCGTGACCTTCCAGACCATGGAAGACGAACAGCATCGCCTGTACCGGCGCCTGGCCACGCCCGCCTTCCAGTCCCGGGCTGTGCAGGCGATGGAGCAGGAGGGCCTGGCACGGATTGCCCACGAGCTCATCGATCGGCTTGGCACTGTTCGCAGCACCGACTTCGCCAGCGCCTTTACCCACCGCGTGGCCTTCGCCGTCATCAGCCGCATGCTGGGTATTCCCACCGACCGGGAAGACGAGTTCCGCGACTGGGCCGTGGGGTTTCTGGAGTTTCCACGCGACCCCGCCCGCTCCCGCGCTTGTGCCGAACAGATCACCCGGTACCTGCTGCCCATCCTGGCCCGGCGCCGACGCGAACCCCGCGATGACATTCTCTCCGGCCTGGTGGCGGCGGAGGTCGATGGCCACCAGCTGACCGACGAGGAAATCCTCGCCCACATCCGCCTGCTGTTCAGTGCTGGCGCCTCCACCACCACGGACGCCCTGGGCAACCTCATCTATACGCTGCTGGTGCAACCGGATCGCTGGCAGGCGCTACTGGCGGAGCCGGGCCTGCGCGCCGGTGCCATAGAGGAACTGCTGCGCTGGGAGACGCCGGTAGCGGTGCTGCCGCGCCTGTCTGCCAACCGTCCCGTGGAATTTCACGGCACCCGTATTCCCGCTGCCACCTTCTGCCTGTTCGCGATTGCCGCGGCCAATCGCGATCCGGCCGTATTCGATCATCCAGATGTATTCGACATGCAGCGCGACAGCAGCAAGAAACTGTTGAGTTTCGGCCCCGGGCCACGACTGTGCCCCGGAATGCATCTGGCCCGCCGGCAGCTTGCGGTGGCGCTGGATGTGATCCTCGAGCGCCTGCCCGGGCTGCAGCTGCTGGACCCGGAGGCCGCCGTGCCCCGGGGCGCCATTCTGCGCGGGCCCGCCAGGTTGCCGGTGGCCTGGTAGGTTCCGGCCGGCTACGGCGCCGGCACCGCCAGCGTCTGGCTGGCAGCAAGCACGGCGACACACAATCCATTTGATGGGGAAAAGTATGGCGACGGGCACTGTGTCCGCCGATTATTTTTCCTGGATGGTTTCCATTATCTGGTCGACGCTGAACGATGCCGGACGCTGGCGAGGCGGGAATTGGTGCAGCGATTCCACAAACTGCATGACGGCCGCAGACCCCAGCATGCCTGCCCAGCCGATCTTTTTGTCCCACCAGACGTTGTAGCTGTTGGAATCCGTATCGGCGCGTTCAAAGGGGTCGCGGCGCAGATTGAATACCTTGGGTATCCTGAGCTGCACAAACGGGTCGCGCCAGACGTCGAAGCGTTTGGAGCGCTGCTCTGCGTATACCAGTTTCCAGTCACCGACACGAGTACCGGTCAAAAGACCGTCATCACTGAAGTAAAAGAATTCCCGACGTGGGCCGGCATCTGTCTTCCCGGTCAGGTAGGGCAAAAAATCGTAACCATCGAGATGGACCCTGAAAGTCCTGTCGCCAACACGCTTGCCCTCCTTGAGCTCATCCTTGATGGCGCCGTTGCCCACAACCGACATGAACGTGGGCACCCAGTCCAGATGAGACATGATGGTGTTGCTGATAGTCCCCGCCGCGATCTTCCCGGGCCAGCGCACCATCGCTGGCACTCTGTAGCCACCTTCCCAGTTGGTGTTTTTCTCTCCGCGGTAGGGTGTGATCGCCGCATCCGGCCACTGGTTGTAATGCGGACCGTTATCGGTCGAGTAGACAACGATGGTGTTGTCGGCAATATCCAGTTGATCCGTAAGCGGCGTTAAATCTACCTACTTGTTCCTGGGATAAGCTGACACATTTTTT
>CAXBCH010000061.1:0-12388 GCA_963974125.1 uncultured Haliea sp.
GCCGAAATGCCTGCCGTTGCTAGACATTGCCAGCCAGTGCCCGTCACTCCCACTCAATCGTCGCCGGGGGCTTGCTGCTGATATCGTAGGTCACCCGCGACACCCCGGAGATCTCGTTGATGATCCGGTTGGACACGGTCTCCAGCAGCTCGTAGGGCAGGTGCGCCCAGCGCGCGGTCATGAAGTCCACGGTTTCCACCGCGCGCAGGGCGATCACCCACTCATAGCGGCGACCGTCTCCCACCACGCCGACGGACTTGACCGGCAGGAACACGGCGAAGGCCTGACTGGTCTTGTGGTACCAGTCGGCGCGGTGCAATTCCTCGATAAAGATGGCGTCGGCGCGGCGCAGCAGCTCGGCGTATTCGCGCTTCACTTCACCGAGAATGCGCACTCCGAGGCCAGGCCCCGGGAAGGGATGACGGTAGACCATGTCGTAGGGTAGCCCAAGCTCCAGGCCGATGCGCCGGACCTCGTCCTTGAACAGCTCCCGCAACGGCTCCACCAGCTGCATCTTCATGGTCTCCGGCAGGCCGCCGACGTTGTGGTGGGACTTGATCACGTGGGCCTTGCCGGTCTTGGCCCCCGCGGACTCGATCACGTCCGGGTAGATGGTGCCCTGGGCCAGCCAGTTCACATCCTGCAAGGTGGTGGCCTCGGTATCGAACACGTCGATAAAAGTATTGCCGATGACCTTGCGCTTCGCTTCCGGATCAGCGATGCCGGCGAGTTTGCCCAGGAACAGGTCCTCGGCATCGACACGGATGACCTTGACCCCCATGTTGCGGGCGAACATCTCCATCACCTGGTCGCCCTCGTTGAGGCGCAGCAGGCCGTTGTCCACGAACACGCAGGTGAGCTGGTCGCCGATGGCGCGGTGCAGCAGGGCTGCCACTACCGAGGAATCGACCCCCCCGGACAGGCCCAGCAGCACCTTGTCGCTGCCAACGGTCTCGCGCACGCGGGCGACGGCGTCCTCGACGATGTTGGCCGGCGTCCACAGCGCCTCGCAGCCACAGAGTTCCAGCACAAAGTGCTCGACGATGCGCTTGCCCTGCAATGTGTGGGTGACCTCGGGGTGGAACTGGATGCCGTAAAAGGGCTTTTCCCGGTGCGCCATGGCGGCAATGGGGCAGCTCTCGGTCGCGGCCACCAACTCGAAGTCCGGCGGCAGTTCCACCACCTTGTCGCCGTGACTCATCCACACATCCAGAACGCTGTTGCCGTCCGGGTCAAAATGGTCGCGGATGTCATGGAACAGCCCGGTGGTGGCAACCAGGCGGATCTGGGCATAGCCGAACTCGCTGGTCGGGGACGCGGAGACCTGGCCGCCGAACTGCGCCGCCATGGTCTGCATGCCGTAGCAGATACCGAGCACCGGCACCCCCAGCTGGAACACGCAGTCCGGTGCCCGCGGTGAGCCCGGCGCGGGCACGGATTCGGGGCCCCCGGACAGAATAATGCCGCTGGGGGCAAAGGCGCGGATCTCCGCCTCGCTCATGTCAAAGGCGCGAATTTCGCTGTAGACCCCCACTTCCCGCACCCGGCGGGCGATGAGCTGGGTGTACTGGGAACCGAAATCCAGGATCAGGATCCGGCTGGCGTGGATATCTGCTGTCATGGAAATTCGGCCCTAGCGCACGGGGTAGTTGGGCGCTTCCTTGGTGATGGAGACATCGTGGACATGGCTTTCGGACATGCCGGCGGAGGTAACGCGCACGAACTCGGGCCGGGTGCGCATGTCATCGATGGTGGAACTGCCCGTGTACCCCATGGCTGAGCGTACCCCGCCCATGAGCTGGTGGATGATCGCCGATACCGGGCCCTTGTAGGGCACCCGGCCCTCGATGCCCTCGGGCACCAGCTTCTCGGAACCCTTGCCCGCATCCTGGAAGTAGCGGTCAGCCGAGCCCTGGGTGCGGGACATGGCGCCCAGCGAACCCATGCCGCGGTAGGCCTTGTAGGTGCGGCCCTGGAACAATTCGACCTCGCCCGGCGCCTCTTCCGTACCGGCAAACATGCTGCCCATCATCACCGAGTAGGCGCCGGCCACCAGGGCCTTGGCGATGTCGCCGGAGAAGCGGATGCCGCCATCGGAGATCACTGGTATATCGCGGCCCTCGAGGGCGGCAACCACATTGGAAATGGCCGTGATCTGCGGCACGCCGGTACCGGTCACAACCCGCGTGGTACAGATGGAACCCGGGCCGATGCCGACCTTCACCGCGTCCGCGCCGGCCTCGACCAGCGCCAGCGCGGCAGCCCCGGTGGCAATATTGCCGCCGATGACCTGGACCGAGGGAAAGTCGCGCTTGATCATGCGTACCCGCTCAATCACGTTGCGGGAATGGCCGTGGGCGGTATCCACCACCAGCACATCCACCCCGGCGCGCACCAGGGCGGCGACGCGCTCGTCGGTATCCGGGCTGGTACCCACCGACGCGCCGACCCGGAGCTGGCCGTAGGAATCCTTGCAGGCCAGGGGAAAGCTTTCCGCCTTGTCAAAATCCTTCACCGTAATCATGCCCCGGAGGTCGAACTGGTCGCTGACCACCAGGATCTTCTCGATCCGGTACTGGTGCAGCAGGCGCTGTACCTCCTCCGAGCTGGCACCTTCCTTGACCGTGACCAGTTTGTCCCGGGGGGTCATGATCTCGGACACCAGCTTGGCCGGATTGGACTCGAAGCGGGTGTCGCGGCGGGTGACGATCCCGACCAGATCCTCGCCGTCCAGCACCGGCACCCCGGAGATGCCGTGGGCGCCGGTCAACTCGCGCAGCTCGGCCAGGGTGGCGTTCTGCTGGATGGTGATCGGATCCTTGACCACGCCGCTCTCGAATTTCTTGACCCGGCGCACTTCCTCGGCCTGCTCGGCGATGGTCATGCTCTTGTGGATGATGCCGATACCCCCCTCCTGAGCCATGGCTATGGCCAGCCGGGCTTCGGTGACGGTATCCATGGCGGAGGACATCAGGGGGATATTCAGCTCGATGGCGCGGGTCAGCCGGGTGCGCAGGGAAACATCGCTGGGAATCACCTCGGAATAACCCGGCAGCAGCAGTACATCATCAAAAGTCAGGGCTTCCTGGGCGATTCGCAACATGGGTCTCTCCGGCTGGCGGGTTGCAGCTAAACATGTAATTATAAATCTTCTGCCCACCACAGGTAAACCAGAGTCCGTGTTGCAACACCCTGTTTCCGACAACCCGCCGACCCTGACGGTCGGCCAGCTGAACCGGGAAGCGCGGCGCCTGCTGGAAAGCCACTTCGACTACCTCTGGGTGGAGGGCGAGGTCAGCAACTTCGTCGCGCCCTCCTCCGGCCACTGGTACTTCACCCTCAAGGACAGCGCCGCCCAGGTGCGCTGCGCCATGTTCCGCAATCGCAACCAGCACATGCGCCTGACACCGGCGAATGGCATGGCCATCCGCCTGCGTTGCCGGGTGTCCCTGTACGAGGGCCGCGGCGAGTTCCAGCTGATCGTCGAATTCCTGGAGCACGCGGGTGCCGGTGCCCTGCAGGCGGCCTTTGAGCGGTTGCGGGACAAGCTGCAGGCCGAAGGGCTGTTCGAAGCGGCACGGAAGCGCCCGCTGCCCGCGCAGGTCAAGCGCCTGGGCGTGATTACCTCGCCCACGGGCGCGGCGATACACGATGTGCTCACGGTACTGCGGCGACGCTGCCCCTCAGTGGAGGTGCTGCTGTTGCCGGTGCCGGTCCAGGGCGAAACCGCCGCCGGGGAAATCTGCGCCGCTATCGAGCGCGCCAACCGCTGGCAGGCGCAGGGCCTGGTGCAACTGGACACACTGCTGGTGACGCGTGGCGGCGGCTCCCTGGAAGACCTCTGGGCCTTCAATGAAGAGATCGTGGCTCGCGCCATCGTCGCCAGCATGCTGCCGGTGGTGAGCGCCGTCGGCCATGAGGTCGACATCAGCATCGCCGACATGGTGGCCGACCGACGCGCCGCGACGCCCTCGGCGGCGGCGGAATTGCTGAGTCCGGACCAGCGCGAGTGGAGCATCCGACTGACGCAACTGCAGCAGAATCTGGCCAGCCGCATGGAGATCAGGTTGCGCCAGGCCAACCGCGAACTGCTGCACCTGCGTGAGCGCCTGCGCCATCCCGGGCACCTGTTGCGGGAA
Source organism: uncultured Haliea sp. (assembly GCA_963974125.1). GTDB lineage: Bacteria > Pseudomonadota > Gammaproteobacteria > Pseudomonadales > Halieaceae > Haliea. Next base: position 4,140 of record CAXBCH010000061.1, read on the forward strand.
CAGGCGCAGCGCCTGGATGACCAGGAACAGCGCCTGCAGCGTGCCCAGCGCACCCTGCTGCGAGACCAGCGCGGCCGACTGCTGTTGCTGGAGAGCCGCCTGCAGGCACGCTCACCCGCAACCCGGGTCAGGAATCTGCAGGATCAGGTGGCACGACTGGAGCAGAGACAGCAGCGCGGCATGCGCAGCAAGCTACAGGAGGCGGCCACGAGCCTTGCCCACATGGCGCAATTGCTGGATTCCGTGAGCCCGCTGGCAACCCTGAACCGGGGTTACAGCATCCTCACGGATACCGACGGACAGGTCGTTCGGGATGCGGAGCAGGTGGCGCCAGGCGACCTGCTGGACGCCCGCCTGGCCAGGGGCCGGCTGCGACTGGAAGTGAAACCGGGCTAGTACTTCGCCGGCAGACGCGTATTGATGATGATATGGCGGCCCTCAAAGCGAATGTACTCGCCAATGGTGAGGTCCTTGAGGATCCTCGCCACCATTTCCCGGGACGCGCCGACACGATCCGCGATATCCTGCTGGGTCAGCTTCTCCGGAATGAACAAGGTGCCGTCACCGCGCTCTTCCGACAGGTCCATCAACACATTGGCCACGCGGCCGTAGACATCCTGCAGGGCAAGGCTCTTGACGTCCGCAGTAAGCTTGCGCACCCGCTGGGCGAGGTTGCTGATCAATTTGCGGGCAATGCTCGGGTGCTCGTCCAGCACCCGGTTGAAATCTTCCTTGAAGATAATGCAAAAGGAACACTTCTCCACCGTGCGCACCGAGGCAGAGCGCAGGGAGTCATCGAGCAGGGCCAGTTCGCCGAAATAGTCGCCGGCGCCCTGGGTGTTCATGATGAATTCCTTGCCGTTCTTGTCGCTGCAGTACACCTTGACCTTGCCACTTTCGATGACAAACAAGGAGTCGGCCGGATCGTTCTCGTGGATGACCACCGTGTTTTTCGGAAAGGAGCGGCTGGTGCTACTGCTTGCCAGCGCATCCAGCTCCTCCCGGGAGAGACCCTGGAAGATTTCTACTTGCTGCAACATGCCTGTTATACCTGCCCCATGAAAAGCCTGATCCCTGAAGCCCTCGGCGCCATAGTACCTCAACTTCAGACCTGAACGCACGCGCGAACGGTTCATACCGTTGGCCACGTGCTGCCGCGCCGCGACACCCTGTATCTATAACGAATGAAAAGCGGATTTCCACAGTAAAGTCAGCATCGCTATACTGCAAGCCAATCCGCGATCCAGGGATCAACCAGCTTGTGAGCACAGACACCAGTCCCCCCCCCGCCCCCTGGAGCCAGATGCTCTTGGGCGCCGTCAGCGAACTGAGGGCACTGGCCGAGGAAGACGGCGCCGCCCTCGACAGCACCGTGCAGGAGGATCTGCGGCGCCTGTTCCAGGCTGCCGCCTCGCTGGAGGCGCAGCTCACCACCCCGGCTGCCGACAGCCTCCACGACCAGATGAACAGCCTGGCCGCCATCCGCGGCTATGCCGAGATGCTGCAGGAGGACACCGCTGCGGACACCTCGGGCCTCGGCGACAGCCTGGCGCGACTGCTGCAGGCGGTGCACACTGCGCACAACGGTGCTGCCACCCCGCCGGCACCACCGCGACGCACCATGGCCGCTGAACCCGGCTTTATCCTCGCGGTTGATGACCTGCAGGAAAACCGGGAGCTGGTCGCGCGCTACCTGTCCCGCTCCGGGCACCTGGTGGTCACCGCGGCCAGCGGCGCGGAGGCGCTGCAAGCCCTCGCCGCAACCGATGTCGATGTGGTGCTGCTGGACCTGATGATGCCGGACATGGACGGCCGCGAGGTGCTGCGGCGAATCAAGGAACACCCGGAATGGCGGGCAACGCCGGTGATCGTGATTTCCGGCAGCCAGGACATGGACGGGATCATCGCCTGCATCGAGGCGGGCGCCGACGACTACCTGTTCAAGCCCTTCAACCCGGTATTGCTGCAGGCGAGGATCAAGGCCGGCATTGAGCGCAAACGCTGGCACGACCGCGAGGAACAGTACCGGCAACAACTGGAGCGCAACGAGAAATTCATCCGCGCCACCTTCGGGCGCTACCTCTCGGATGAGATCGTCACCGAGATCCTGGAGCGGCCCGAGGGGCTGGAACTGGGCGGTGACCTGCGGGAAGTGACTATCATGATGTCCGATATTCGCGGCTTCACCACCTTGAGTGAACACCTGGCACCACAGCAGGTGGTCGCCATGCTCAATCGCTATCTGGGCACCATGACCGACATCATCATGACCTACAATGGCACCATCGACGAGTTTATCGGCGACGCCATCCTGACAGTTTTCGGCGCGCCCCAGCGCCGGGATGACGACGCCGACCGGGCAGTGCGCTGCGCGCTGGCCATGCAGGACGCCATGGCCACCATCAATGCTGACAACAGGGCTGCCGGCCTGCCCGAACTGGCCACCGGCATCGCCCTCAATACCGGCTCTGTGATCGCTGGCAATATCGGTTCCGAGCGCCGCAGCAAGTACGGTTTTGTCGGCCACCCGATGAATGTCACGTCGCGTATTGAAGACCACTGCCAGGGCGGGGAGATCCTCATCTCCGACAGCACCGCCAGCAAATTGCAGGGCACCTACGCCCTCAGTGATCGCCGCGAACTCGCCATCCGCGGCATCGAGCAATCGGTCACGGTGCAGCGCATCCGGGAGGCCGGCCATGACTGAGCAGCGCCCGGTACTGCTGGTGGAAGACAACGAACTCAACTGTGAGATGTTGACCCGGCGACTGACCCGTGCCGGCTTCACGGTGATCACCGCTGCCGACGGTGAACAGGCGCTGGCGCTGATGGCGCGCGCACGGCCCGCACTGGTACTCATGGACATGAATCTGCCGGTAATGGACGGCTGGACTGCCTGTCGGACCGCGCGGGAAGACCAGCAGCTGCGGGATATCCCGATCATCGCCCTCACCGCACATGCGATGGAGGCGGACCGCCGCAGTGCTCTCGCCGCGGGCTGCGACGACTATGCCACCAAACCCATCGATTTCCCGGAATTGCTGGCCAAGATCCGGAGACTGACTCTCTCATGAGCCTGCGCCGCCGCCTGACGCTGTCGCTGTGTACCATCCTGGTACTGTTTGCCATCAACGTCGGCACGCACTTCTGGGGCAGCTACGCACGCCAGGAGAGCATGCTCGCCTACCGCAGCTCCGTGACCGCGGCGCAACTGTCCACCGATGCGGCCCAGTTGCTGGAAAACCAGCGCCAGCAGATCCTGGTGCTGGCCACCCTGCGCGAGACCACGGGTGACAAGCTCGAGGCCGCGGAGCTGGAACGTGCCGAGGCAGACCTCGCCACCATCAGCGACAAGCTGCGCGAGCTGGGCGCCCTCAGCAGCGAGGTGACGCGGCCCCAATACCAGCGGCTGCAGCTGGCCAGCGACTACCTGCTGGCCAGCTGGCTGGAGTTCTACCGCAGGTACAATGACCCCGGTTTTCGCGACGACATGGACGACCCGCTGCCCTTTGTCGAGACCCTGGAGCACCTGCGCCAACTCGAACAGCGCCAGGCCTTCATCGCGGTGCAGCGGGCCAACCTCAGCGACCGCACCATCGCCCTGACCGACCGCATCACGGTGATCGGCTTTATCGCCTCCATTTTCCTCACCATCCTGCTGGGCTTTTTCCTCCTGCGCTACACCAATCGCTCGCTGAAACGGCTCAAGCGCGGTACCCAGCGCATCGGCAGCGGTGATCTCGATTACCGCATCGTCGGCATCGAGGACCGCGGGGAGCTGGGAGAGCTGGCGACGGCCTTCAACGACATGTCGGACAAATTGCGCAATGCGATAGAAGAAGTGCGCCAGGCCAAGGATGACGCAGACGATGCCAACGCCGCCAAGAGCCGATTCCTGGCCAATGTCAGCCACGAGCTGCGCACACCGCTGAACGCCATCATCGGCTACAGCGAAATGCTGCACGACGAGCTGGATGACACCGGCGAGGTGGACAGGGAGCAGTTCCAGCGCGACCTGGACAAGATCGTGCGCTCCGGCCGCCAGTTGCTGGCGCTGATCAATGACATCCTCGACCTGTCAAAAATCGAGACCGGCAAGATGGCCCTGCACCACGAGCACTTCGCCGCCGCAGATATTCTCCGCCAGGTCGCGGACGCCATGGCGCCACTGCTGCGCGAGCGGCAAAACCGGCTGCACCTGCCCGACAACTGGCCGGAACTGCCAGCGCTGTACTCGGATGCAACACGGTTTCGCCAGGTTTTCCTGAACCTGCTGAGCAACGCCTGCAAATTCACCGACGGCGGCGACATTTACCTCACCGCCAGCGCCACCGGCAGTGGCCCCGATGCATGGCTCAGGTTCAGTGTCAGGGACACCGGCATTGGCATGAACGAGGAAGAGCAGTTGCGGATATTCGACGCCTTCGTCCAGGCTGACAACACCACCAGCGCCAACTATGGTGGCACCGGCCTCGGGCTGGCCATCTGTCGCGAGTACTGTGAACTGATGGGCGGGAGCATAGACGTCCGCAGCGCTCCGGGAGCGGGCGCCGAGTTTACGGTTGAGATCCCCGCGACTGCCCCAGGGTCAGCTCCCGCAGCCGCCTGATTGCCTCCTCCCGCTTGGCCAGGTCTTCGGTGAGCGTGGCGTTGCTGTTTTCCAGGTCGGCAATGTGCCGGTTCAACAGGGCGAAAGCCGCCAGCGAATCACGCATCAACAGCGCGGTGGCGTGTACCTGCATGTCCGGCAGCAGGCGCCGGGCCAGGGACTGGTAGCTCTGTTCAGCGGCATCGTGGTCATACAGCGGGCTGTCTGGCAGCATGGCCAGATAGGCAATGGCCACGTCAGCCTCCCACTGCGCCGCGACCCCCGTCTCCAGCCGCTTGTAGCGCTGAAAATGCTGCAGGGCGGTCACCGTATCACCCTGGCTGAGGGCCTGGTAGCCGCGCTCAAGGAAGGTCAGATCGCGCTCGGGCGACGGCTGGCACTGGCACTGTTCGCGGGTCGGCAGGTTCAGGGTAAGCTCAGGTGCCGGCACCGCTTCCGCCTCCGCCACGGGCAGCTCCTGTGCCGGTGCCTCGGAAGCGTCTGGCACGGTACCACAGGCCGTCAGCAGCAGGACAATGCCAGCTGCCAGCAGCGGGGACAGGAGTGCCGTCACGGGAATATCCTTGCGTGAATCATCATGTTGCCAGTGTAACATTCACCGCAGCGAGGGCGAAGCGGGCCGCGACAGCCGCCCCTATTCCGGGCGCATGTGTGGAAACAGCAGCACATCGCGAATCGAGGGAGAGTTGGTCAACAACATCACCAGGCGGTCGATGCCAATCCCCTCGCCAGCCGTCGGCGGCATGCCATATTCCAGCGCACGCACGTAGTCGTGGTCGTAATGCATCGCCTCCTCGTCGCCGGCTTCCTTTTCTGCCACCTGGTCGCGGAAGCGCTGGGCCTGGTCCTCGGCATCGTTGAGCTCGGAGAAACCGTTGGCGATTTCGCGGCCACCGACAAAGAACTCGAAGCGGTCGGCAACGAAGGGATCGTCATCGCTGCGCCGCGCCAGCGGCGACACCTCGGTGGGATAGGCGGTGATGAAGGTGGGCTGGTCCAGGCGGTGTTCCACCGTCTTTTCGAAGATCTCGATCTGCACCTTGCCCAGGCCCCAGCTGTCCTTCAGGGGGATGCCCAGCCCGGTTGCGAGAGCGCGCGCGCCCTGCTCGTCCGCCAGCTCGGCCGCAGCAAAGTGTGGGTTGTAGTGGAGAATCGAGTCGAACACGGAAATCCGCGTGAACGGCTGCGAGAAATCGTAGGTCGAGCCCTGGTAATGTACGGTGGTGCTGCCCAGAACCGTGGCGGTCAACTGCCGCAACATGTCCTCGGTCAGGTCCATGGCGTCGCGGTAGTCGGCGTAGGCCCAGTAGAACTCCAGCATGGTGAACTCGGGGTTGTGCCGGGTCGACAGGCCCTCGTTGCGGAAATTGCGGTTGATCTCGTACACCTGCTCAAAACCGCCGACCACCAGCCGCTTCAGGTACAGTTCCGGCGCGATGCGCAGGTACATGTCCATATCCAGGGCGTTGTGGTGGGTGACAAAAGGCTTCGCCGCCGCACCGCCCGGAATCACCTGCATCATGGGGGTCTCCACCTCCATGAAGCCGCGCCCATCCATGTAGTCACGGATGAAGCGGACGATCTTCGAGCGCAGCTGGAACACCGCGCGCGCTTCCGGGTTCACGATCAGGTCGACATAGCGCTGGCGGTAGCGCAGCTCCTGGTCCGCCAGACCGTGGTACTTGTCCGGCAGCGGGCGCAGGGCCTTGGTCAGCAGCTGCGCCTGCTCCATGTTGATATAGAGGTCGCCCTTGCCGGACTTGTGGATGGGACCGCTGGCGCAGACGATATCCCCCAGGTCCCAGCTTTTTATTTCCGCCAGGGTAGCCTCGTCCAGGGCCTTGCGATTGACGTAGAGCTGGATCTGGCCAGAGCCGTCCTGGATCAACAGGAAAGCGCCGCGGTTGCGGATCAGTCGCCCGGCCACCGCGTAGTGGTGATTCTCCTGCTCCAGCTGCTCCTTGCCGCTGCCGCCGTACTCCCGCTGCAGGTCAGCGGCGAAGCCGGTACGACGGAAGTCGTTGGGGAAGGGATTGCGCCGGGTCCGCAGCTGCGCCAGCTTGCCGCGGCGCTCGGTGATCAGCTTGTTCTCTTCCTCGGCGCCACGGGGGGCCTGGTCCTGCTCACTCATGCTCTGTCCTACAGCCCCTTCTTCAGCGAGGCCTCGATAAACTGGTCGATATCGCCGTCCAGCACCGCCTGGGTGTTGCTGGTTTCGACGCCCGTACGCAGGTCCTTGATCCGCGACTGATCCAGCACATAGGAGCGGATCTGGCTGCCCCAGCCGATATCCGCCTTGCTGTCCTCGGTCGCCTGCTTGACCTGGTTGCGCTTCTGCACCTCCAGCTCGTAGAGCTTGCCCCGCAACAGCTTCATCGCCCGGTCCCGGTTCTGGTGCTGGGAGCGCTCGGTCTGGCACGACACCACTACCCCGGTTGGGTTGTGGGTAAGCCGCACCGCCGAGTCCGTCTTGTTCACGTGCTGGCCGCCGGCACCGCTGGAGCGGTAGGTATCCATCCGCAGGTCCGCCGGGTTGATGTCGATCTCGATGTCGTCGTCGATCTCCGGCGACACGAACACCGAGGCAAACGAGGTATGGCGGCGGTTGCCCGAGTCGAAGGGAGACTTGCGCACCAGGCGGTGAACGCCGGTTTCCGTGCGCAGCCAGCCAAAGGCATACTCGCCCTCGAACTGGATGGTGGCGCTCTTGATGCCGGCCACCTCGCCCGCGGACACTTCGATCAACGTGGTCTTGAAGCCGCTGGCCTCGCCCCAGCGCAGGTACATGCGCAACAGGATCTCGGCCCAATCCTGGGCCTCGGTACCCCCGGAGCCCGCCTGGATATCGAGGAAGGCGTTGGCCGCGTCCATCTCGCCGCTGAACATGCGCCGGAATTCCATCTGTTCCAGCAGCTTGACCAGCTTGTCTATGTCGGCCCTGACCTCGGCGACCGTGCCCTCGTCGTCCTCCGCCGCCGCCAGCTCCAGCAGGTCGGCGGCATCGCCGGTGGCACCCTCCAGCTTCTCGATCGTCGAGACGATCTGTTCCAGCGACGCGCGCTCGCGACCCAGTTCCTGGGCCCGTTCCGGGTCATCCCAGACGCTGGGTTCAGCCAGCTCCAGCTCTACTTCCGCCAGCCTGTCCTTGCGGTTGGCGAAGTCAAAGATACCCCCTGAGCACGCCGGTGCGCGCCTCGATGTCCTTGAGGGTTTGTAGCAGCGGATTGATCTCGAGCATGTGCCTTGTGTCCTGCGGAAAAAGGCGCGCAGTGTACCGCAGGCGGGGGTTGCAGGTCTAACGGCTGTGTGCGGATCGCTTCGTTGGCGAGGCGGCCTACGGCCGCTGCACTGCTTCCGTGCCCTTCGTTCGTGGGGCGGCCTTATGGCCGCTGCGTCGCTCCGGCACGGGTATGCTCCTTTTGCTCCACTGCGGGCGCATGCGGCGCGCGTTCCCTCATTGTTCTTGCGCTGCCGTCTGGCCGCGCACGGTGTTAGCCGGGCTGGCATATGGCATGGCGTGGGCAGCTCCGTGGTCTGCTGTTCCCACTTTCAGGGCTGCAGGTTGGCAGCCACTAAGGTGGTGCCGTGGGCGCACCGACGCCCTCCGGTCCGCAAAACGACATCCCCGCACCGGATCAAC
>CAXBCH010000062.1:0-12309 GCA_963974125.1 uncultured Haliea sp.
ATTACTGCAACTTCAAATGACGTCTGTCAGGCGTAAGTCCGACAGGCTGCTAGTGCAGGCTGTGCGCTTTATCTCTGGAGGCGCCGCAGGGTGTTGACCGTATGCTCCTCCCAGCGGTCATGGCGTTGCCGGGGAACAGGAGAGCCAGGCACCAACTACCTCGCCCGATAGACTACTTCGCCGTCAAACAGCGTCATCCGCACCGCCGTGGTGTTGATGTCTTCGACCGGGATGCGGTAGAGGTCCCGATCCAGCAGCACCAGGTCAGCCCGCTTGCCTACTTCAACGCTGCCGACAATGTCCTCCTGGTGCATGACCCAGGCGGCGTTGCGGGTGTAGGCCGCGAGCATGGTCTCCAGGGTGACGGCTTCCCGCGCGTTGAGAGTACCCTGCACAAGGTCGTCGGGGTCCTGCCGCCGCAGCGCGGTCTCAATGGCATCCAGCGGATTGACCGATGACACCGACCAGTCGCTGCCGCCGATGATGCGCGCGCCCGCGCGTTGCAGGCTGCGAACCGGATACATGCGCTCTACCCGTTCCGCGCCAACGGCCGGGAGATTGATGTCGGTGATATAGCTGTCCGGATACGCCCACAGTGCCTGGAAGGTGGTGCTGACATTGAGTTCGGCAAAGCGCGGAAAATCATCCGGGTGCACGAGCTGCAGGTGCGCGATGTGGTGCCGGTTATCGCGCTCGCCGTTGCGTGCACGTGCCGCCTCGAAGGCATCCAGCGCAGTGCGCACGCCGAGATCGCCGATGGCGTGGACATGCACCTGCAGGCCCATGGCATCAAAGCGGGTGACGATGTCCTTGAGTTGCTCCGGGTCGAAGTTGATTTCACCGCTGTGCGGATGGTCACCCAGATACGGGGTCACCAGTGCCGCGGTCTCGCCCTCCAGCACACCGTCGACAAAGAGCTTCACCGCATCCGTGTTCAGGCGCGCGCTGGCATACTCGCCCCGCCGCGCCAGCACTGCCTCGAATGCCTCGCCGGGATGTTGACTGAACGTGCCGTGAGTCAGGGAAGTCCGCACCCGCGCCTGCAGCTCGCCGGCCTCTGCGAGCGACCGATAGGCGCGCCAGTGCTGCTCGCCAACCGCGGCGTCGACAAACGAGGTGATACCCAGGCTGTGCATGAATTGCAGCGCCGCCCGCAGCGCGGCGACATCATCTTCGGGGGTCGTCTCCGGCAACAGATCGCTGACCAGTGCCTGGGCTGTCTCCCGCAGCGTACCCGTCGCCTCGCCGGTGGCGGGGTCGCGCTCGATCACCCCTTGCGGCGGGTTGGGCGTGTCCGCGGTGATGCCGGCCAATTCCAGGGCGCGGGAATTTACCCAGGCGGAGTGACCGTCCGCTGCCGCGAGGTAGACCGGGCGCTCCGGAAACAGCGCGTCGAGCGATGCCTTGTGCGGGTTGCCGTTGGGAAACAGTCCCAGGTTGAAATCGAGTCCCACCAGCCAGCCCTCGTCGCTATCGGCGGCGCAGTCCTGCAGGCCTTCGAGGATTGCCGCTTCGGTCATGGCATCACTCAGGGAGCAGCCCAGCAGCGCGGCGCCCGAGGACAGGGGGTGCACGTGAGCGTCGTGCAGTCCCGGCAGCAGCATGCCCTGCCCGGCGTCGATTACCCGGGTGCGGTCACCGACGAACACTGCGGTTGCGGCGTCATCGCCGACGGCGACGATTGCGCCATCCAGGATCGCGACACTCGCGGCCTCCGGCTGTTGTGGATTCTGGGTGTAGATTCGCGCGTTGCGAATCACCAGATCCGCCACCGGCGCGGGGGACGCCTGCGCCGAAGTGCCGGCAGCCGCCGCCACTGCTTGCTGGCCATCCCCCGAGGTCAGCAATCCAAGCGCCAGTGCAACTACAGCAGCAATGGCCAGTATCCCGGCATGTGTTCTGGTCATCAATCAATCTCCTGTCGAATTTAGTGCGCCTTGACCTTCTTCTCGCCGCAACGGGCGCAGCGATACACCGTCACCAGTCGCCCCTGCTGCACATCAAATTGTTTGGCCTTGTCCACTTCCCACTTGTGGTGACCGTGGCGGCACAGGGTCTTGCCCTTGTGTTTCTCCTGCAGGGACGGCTTGCGAAACGGGAGGATGTCGGCCACGGGCAGCGTTCAGAGCAGGGTGCGGGCCAATGCGGCCTGCCAGGATGCCTGCCGCTGACGCCGCGCGCCGGCAGACAGCTGCACCCTGAATTCCTGGTCCGCGGCCCAGATCTTGCGGATGTCGCCCATGCCGGACCAGAGCCCCACCCCCAGCCCCGCCAGGTAGCAGGCACCGGCCACCGTGGTCTCGATGACCTGCGGCCGTATCAGCTTGCGGCCCAGCACATCGGCCTGGATCTGCATCAGCAGGTTATTGGCGGCGGCACCGCCGTCGACCCGCAGCGGCCGCATGCGCTTGCCGAGATCGCGCTCCATGGCCAGCAGGATATCCGCGTTCTGCAGCGCCATGGCATCCAAGGTAGCGCGGGCAATATGTCCGCGCTGGGTGCCGCGGGTGAGTCCGCTCAGGGTTCCCCGGGCGTCTGGCGCCCAGTGCGGAGCACCGAGGCCGGTCAGCGCCGGCACAAATTCCACCCCGCCAGCGTCCTCCACGGTGCGCGCCAGCGCCTCCACCTCCGCGGAGCGCTTGATGATCTGCAGCCCGTCCCGCAGCCACTGCACCGCCGCACCGCAAACGAAGGCACCGCCCTCCAGGGCGTAGACCGGCTTGCCCTCGCCCAGCTGCCAGGCCGCCGTGGTGAGCAGGCCGGAGCGGGACTGCAGCAGCTCGGAACCAGTGTTCATGAGGATAAAGGAGCCGGTGCCGAAGGTGCACTTGGCATCGCCTGGGGCAAAACAGGCCTGGCCGAACAGCGCCGCCTGCTGGTCCCCGGCCACGCCGGCAATGGGAATACCGTCGGGCAAGCCGGGGATACCGCGGGTGCGGGCCAGTGCCGCGCTGGAGGAGACTATGTTGGGCAGGATCCCCTCCGGCACCTCGAACAGGTCCATCAGTTCCTTGTCCCAGCTCAGCCGACGGAGGTTCATCAGCGAGGTGCGCGAGGCGTTGGAGACATCACTGACATGCGCGGCACCGCCGCTGAGTTGCCAGATCAGGTAGCTGTCGATGGTGCCCGCGGCCACCTGCCCGGCCTTGAGCTTGCGGGCGATGCCGGGCGTGTTCTGCAGCAGCCAGCGGAACTTGCTGGCGGAAAAATACGGGTCCAGCACCAGGCCGGACTTGCGCTTGACCTGCTTCTCGTGGCCGCCGGCCTTGAGGGTTTCGCAAAACTCGGTGGTGCGCCGACACTGCCAGACGATGGCCCGGTTCAGGGGTTCGCCGCTGCCGCGATCCCAGAGCAGCGAGGTCTCGCGCTGGTTGGTGATGCCGATGGCGGCGATATCCCCGGGCTTGCACAGCCGCTTGCGCAGCACGGCGCGAATGCCGCGCTGCACCGTGTTCCAGATATCCCCGGCGTCATGCTCCACCCAGCCAGGCTTGGGGTAGTGCTGGGGGAATTCGATATTGACGCTGGTCCGGAGCTGACCCTTTTCATCCATCAGGGCAACCGTGGTACCGGTCGTGCCCTGATCGATGGCGAGGATAAAGGCAGCCATATCAGGTGCCGTAGCCCTCGATGGCCTTGATCTCGAGGAAGTCGGTGAAGCCGTGGGCGCCCCACTCGCGACCGTTGCCGGACTGCTTGTAGCCGCCGAAGGGCACATTGTAGCCACCGCTGGCACCGTTGATGTGTACGTTGCCGGCGCGGATGCGGGAAGCGACCCGACGCGCGTGCTCCATATCGCCACTCTGGATGTAGCCCGCCAGGCCGTAGGGCGTGTCGTTGGCGATGCGGATGGCCTCGTCCTCGCTGTCGTAGGGAATCATCACCAGTACCGGCCCGAAGATTTCCTCGCGGGCGATGGTCATGTCGTTGTTGACCTCGGAGAACACGGTGGGGCGCACAAAATACCCCTTGTCGATGCCCTCGGGGCGACCGGGGCCGCCGCAGACCAGCCTGGCACCCTCGGCGATGCCCTTCTCGATCAGGGCCTGGATCTTGTTGAACTGCAGCTCCGAGACCACCGGGCCCATGGTGGTGGCGTCATCCGCCGGGTCGCCGATCACCACTTTTGCCGTCACCTTCGCCGCAATCGCCTCGGCCTCGGCGAGACGCTCCCGGGGTACCAGCATGCGCGAGGGCGCGTTGCAGGACTGGCCGGTGTTGTTGTACATGTGCAGCACGCCCCGGGTCACCGCCTTTTCCAGGTCGGCGTCGTCGAGGATGATGTTGGGGGACTTGCCGCCCAGTTCCTGGGTCACGCGCTTCACCGTCGGCGCCGCGTTCTGGGCGACCAGGGAGCCGGCGCGGGTAGAGCCGGTGAAGGACATCATGTCCACACCCGGGTGCTTGGACAGGGCCGTGCCCACGGTCGGGCCGTCGCCGTTGACCAGGTTGAACACACCCGCCGGCACCCCGGCCTCGTGCATGACCTTGGCGAACAGGTAGCCGGACAGGGGCGCGACCTCGGAGGGTTTGAGAATCATGGTGCAGCCTGTCGCCAGGGCCGGCGCCACCTTGCAGCCGATCTGGTTCAGCGGCCAGTTCCAGGGGGTGATGAGGCCGCAAACACCGATCGGCTCCTTGACCACGCGGTGCTCGCCGAGGTCTTCCTCGAAGGGGAAGTCGCGCAGCACCCGCAGCGCCTCCTGCAAATGGCCGAGGCCGGCGTGGGCCTGGGCCTGGACCGCCAGGGATTTGGGCGCGCCCATTTCCTCGCGGATCGCGTCCGCGATGTCGTTGTAGTACTTCTCGTAGGTGGTGACACAGGATTCCAGCACCGCAATCCGCTCCTCGCGGCTGCTGTAGCCCCAGGTCTCGAACGCGGTGCGGGCAGCGGCCACCGCACGGTCCACATCCTCCTCGGAGCCCAGCGAGATGTGGGCACAGACTTCCTCGGTGGCCGGGTTGATCACGTCGTGGGGGTTGGGCCGGACCGGGTCAACCCATTCGCCATTGATGTAAAACTGCAGGTATTCGCGCATGTGTGCTCTCCAGCAACTGGTTATCGATGCCCGCTAGTGTAGCACCGCCTGAGTGGTCGGCCACCACCCCATAGGGTTATCATTGCCCGCACCTGACATTGGAGAGACCCGCATGCAGTCTGAAGAAATGACCCTGTTCCGAGACATGGCGCGCCGCGCCTTCGAGGCCGAGATCAGCCCCCACTATGAACAGTGGGAAGAAGAGCACATGGTGCCGAGGGAGTTGTGGCGCACCCTGGGTGCCGCCGGCCTGCTGTGCGCGGATGTGGACGAAGCCTACGGTGGCGCGGGCACCTCCCCCCAGGTCACCCTGATGCTGATCGAAGAGCTGTCGCGGATGGGCTTCGGCGGCTTTGCCTCCGGCTTCGGTATTCACTCCAATATCGTCGCCCCCTACCTGGCGCGTCATGGCACCGAGGAGCAGAAGCAGCAGTGGCTGCCAAAGATGGTCAGCGGTGACGCCGTCGGCGCCCTGGCAATGACCGAGCCCGGCGCCGGCTCCGACGTCCAGGGCATCCGCACCAATGCCGTCCGCGACGGCGACGAGTGGGTGCTGAACGGTTCCAAGATTTTCATCACCAACGGCATGCACGCGGACCTGGTGATCGTCGCCGCCATCACCGACCCCGGCAAGGGTGCCAAGGGCACATCCCTGTTCCTGGTGGACGCCAGCCTGCCCGGCTTCGAGCGCGGCAAGAAGATCGAGAAGATCGGCCAGCACGCCTCCGACACCGCCCTGCTCTTCTTCCAGGACATGCGCCTGCCGGCGAATGCGCTGCTGGGCCAGGAGAACAAGGGCTTCGTGATCATGATGGAAGAGCTGCCCCGGGAGCGCCTGGGCATCGCCGCCCAGGCGGTAGCCGCCGCCGAGGGCGCGCTCGACCTGACGGTGGAGTACGTGCTGGAGCGCAAGGCTTTCGGCCAGGCTATCGGCAGCTTCCAGAATACCCGCTTCAAGCTCGCCGATGTGCGCACCGAGATCGCGCTCAATCGGGCTCTCTACGAACAGTGCGCGGACGAGTACAGCCGCGGCGAACTGACCGCGGACAAGGCGGCGATGCTGAAGCTGGCCTCCTGCGAGATGCAATGCGACACCATCGACGACTGCCTGCAGCTGTTTGGCGGCTACGGCTACACGGTGGAGTACCCGATCTCGCGCTTCTACACCGATGCCCGGGTCCAGCGCATCTACGGCGGCTCCTCGGAAATCATGCGCGAGCTGGTGGCCCGGTCCATACTCGGCCGGGCCTGAGATGACTGCCCGCGAAGCCGGGGCGTTGACGCCGGAGCGGCATTTCGACGTTATTGTCGTCGGTGCCGGACTCTCCGGCATCGGCGCCGCGGTACACCTGCAGCAGCAGTGCCCGGGCAAGCACGTGGCGCTGCTGGAAAGCCGCGCCGCCATGGGTGGCACCTGGGATCTGTTCCGCTATCCGGGGATTCGCTCGGACAGCGACATGCATACCCTGGGCTACGACTTCAAGCCCTGGCGCAATCCCAGGGCCATCGCCGACGGGCCGGCGATTCTCGACTACATCGAGGAAACCGCCCGCGAACACGGCGTGGAAGGGAAAATCCGCTTCCAGCACCGGGTCGAGCGGGCGCGCTTCAGCAGTGAGCAGGCGCGCTGGGAGCTGGAGGTCGCCGTTGTCAGTGACGGCCAGGAACGGCGCGAGACTTTCAGTTGCCAGTTCCTGCTCATCTGCGCCGGCTACTTCAACTACGCGCACGGTCACGACCCCGTCTTCCCCGGCCAGGAGCGCTTCCAGGGCCCTGTCGTGCGCCCGCAGCACTGGCCCGGGGACCTCGATTACCGCGACCAGCGCGTGGTGATCATCGGCTCCGGCGCCACCGCCATGACCCTGGTACCGGCGCTGGCGGAAAAGGCGGCAACGGTCACCATGCTGCAGCGCTCACCCACGTACATGATTTCCCGGCCGGCCCGGGACCGGCTGGCGAACCTGCTGCGCAAGTTGCTGCCGGAACGCTGGGCCTATGCCATCACTCGCTGGAAGAATTCGCGCCTGCAACGCTGGCTGTACCGCAAGAGCCGCAGCCAACCCGACTGGGTACGGCAGCGCTTGCTGGGCAGGCTGCGCAAGGAGCTGGGGCCGGACTTCGACCTCGAGCGCCACTTTACGCCCAGCTACCAGCCCTGGGACCAGCGCCTGTGTCTGGTGCCCGACGGCGACCTCTACGCCGCCCTGCGCAGCGGCCGCGCCGAGGTGGTCACGGACCACATCGCGGAGTTCACCGAGCGCGGCATCCGCCTGCAGTCGGGCACGGAACTGCCCGCGGACATTATCGTCACCGCCACCGGGCTGGAACTGGTGGTGATGGGCGACATCGCCTTCGAGGTTGACGGCAAGGCAGTGGACTTCAGCCAGTGCTGGACCTGGCGCGGCATGATGTACTCCGGCGTGCCCAACATGGCCAATACCTTCGGCTACATCAACGCCTCCTGGACCCTGCGCGCGGACCTGATCGCGCGCTTTGTCTGCCGGCTGCTGAACCACATGGACCGGAAAGGGCTGGAACAGGTGACCCCGACCCTGCGGGCCGACGAGCACGACATGCCCGCGCGACCCTGGATCGAAGGCTTCAGCGCCGGCTACCTGCAGCGGGTCATGCACCTGCTGCCGAAACAGGGCGACCGGGATCCCTGGTTGAATCCCCAGGATTACGTCAGCGACCGCAAGACCCTGCCCACGGCGTCACTGGAGGATGGCAGTCTGGTGTTCAGTCATCCCGGGGCGTTGGCGGGTGATCGTGCTCAGGGATGGGAGAATCAAGCGGAGGACGCCCGCTGCGCCGACGCAGCCAGTTGAGCGCATTCAGTACCCCACGGCGCCGTACCAGCCAGCGCTCGAACCGGTACTTGCCGGGAAAGTTCATCAGCAGCAGCCCCACCAGAAGGGTCAGCAGCCCCTGCCCCGGTGTGAACAGCATGATCACGCCGAGCAAGACCAGCAGCACCCCGACCAGGTTCTTGAGCGCACCCAGCAACAGCACCGAGCGCGGAAAATCCGCGTAATTGCGCCAGACCGAGCGGGTGGGCTGATTGAAATAATCACTGGGCAGACGGCTCACCACCCAGGGCACGCCGACCACTGTTGCCACCAGGCACAGCAGCGACAGGCCGGAGCCCCACCAGAGCAGTGCCTCCAGTCGCGGATCCATCAGGCCGGGTCACCGGCCGGGCCGATGATGCCCTGTGCCGCCAGCTGCGCCAGTTCCTCCTCGTCCAGCCCCAGCAGCCCCTGCAATACTTCCCGGTTGTGGCTGCCCAGCGCTCCGCCGGGCCAGTCCGTGCGCCCGGGGGTATCCGCCAGCCGCGGCAGGATGGCCGGTATCTGCAGCGGCTTGCCGTCGATTTCCACCTGCTCGAACATGCCGCGGGCCTGATACTGGGGATCCTGCAGCATGTCGGCCACGCTGTAGATGGGCCCCACCGGCACTCCCGCCTGCTCGAGAACAAAGATGATGTGCTCGGAGGAGTGCTGGCCACACCAGAGATTCAGGGCCTTGTCGATCTCGTGCTGGTGACGCACGCGGCCGGCGTTGTCGGCAAGCGCCGGGTCCGCAGCCATGTCCGAACGCCCCGCCGCCGTCATCAGGCGCTTGAAAATGGAGTCGCCGTTGCCGCCGATGACCACGTACTTGCCGTCGTCGCAACGATAGGTATTGGTCGGCACAATGCCGGTCACCGTGGTGCCCGAGGGCTCGCGGATCACGCCGGCGCCGTCGTACTCGGGCACAATGCCCTCCAGCAGGTTGAAGATGGACTCGTACAGGGCCACGTCCACCACCTGGCCTGCACCGCCCTCCGTCTTGCCGCGCTGCAGCAGCGCCAGGGTAATGCCCAGGGCCGCGTGCAGGGCTGCAACCGTGTCGCCGAGACTGATGTTGGGACGCACCGGGGCATGGCCGGGTTCACCGTTGATGTAGCGAAAGCCACCAAAACCTTCCGTGACCGAGGCATAGCCGGGCTTGTTGGCATAGGGGCCGGTCTGGCCGTAGCCGGAAATCCGCGCATACACCAGCCGCGGGTTGCGCGCCTTGACCACCTCCGGGCCCAGGCCCCACTCCTCCATGGCACCGGGGCGAAAGTTCTCCACCAGCACATCGGCGCTGTCCAGCAGCTGCAACACCAGCTCGCGGCCGCGCTCACTCTTGAGGTCCAGGGTGACGCTCTTCTTGTTGCGGCCCAGGCTGCGGTACCAGAGCGAAGTGCCGTCCTGGACAATGCGCCAGCCGCGAATCGGGTCGCCGCCGGGAGGTTCCACCTTGATGACCTCGGCGCCAAAATACGCCAGGATGGTGCCGGTAAACGGCCCCGCCAGCAGCTGACCCAGCTCGATAACCCGCAAACCCTCAAGCGGTCTGGTTCCTGTTGTCACCTGCCAACCTCCCTGCAAAATACCGATTGTACCCGATAAGCGGGCGCCATCAGACTGGCGCGGCGGCCAGCCCCACGAGAATCAGCAGGGCGAAGCCGAGCGTGACCGTGACAATGGACATGAGCGTGGTCAGCACCACGATATTGGCCGCCATGGTGCCGTCACCCCGGGCCGCCACCACCATGACAAAACTGGCCGCGGCCACCGGCGCGCTCAGCAGCAGGAACACCACGCCGAGCTGCATTGGTTCCACGCCCAGGACAACCGCCACCAGCACCGCCAGCAGCGGCCCCACCAGTAGACGCCAGAGTGTGGCCTCCCAGGTCACGCTGCCGGCGGTGCGCAGCACGCTGATGCGCAGGGCACCGCCGATACAGACCAGCATCAGGGGCAGGAAAAACTGCGACAGACCCTGGCTGACCAGCGGCGTGAACGACGGCAGGGGCCAGTCCGCAAGCGCGACAACGACTCCCGCGCCGATCCCCAGCAGCAGCGGATTGACCGCCATCCCCCGCAGCAGCCCCAGCACCGTACGACTGCCGCCGTGGGTCACCTGCAGAACCCACACCGCCAGTACATTGTACAGCGCGGTCAGCAATGCCACCGGCAGCGCCGCCAGGCCCAGGCCAACCTCACCGTAGGCCGCATGACAGAGCGCGAAGCCGACGATGGCGAGGTTGGAGCGAAAAGTGGCCTGTACGAATAGGCCGAGGGTCGGACGGGGAAAGTCGCGCCAGCGCCCGTACACCCAGCCGCAGACCAGGGTCAGTAGCGTGGCAATGACGCCCGCCAGCAGGTAGGTCGCGCCGCCCAGGGCGGCAAAGTCGACCCCGGCGGCACTGATGAACAGCAACAACGGCAGCGCCGCATTGAAGGCGAAGCGCGACACGGCGTCGATGTGGCGCTGCTGCAGCAGGCCCGCCCGGCGCAGCAGCATGCCCAGCACCACCCAGCCAAAGGTGGGAACACTGACCGAGAGTGCGGTCAGGACAAGTTGTGCGAGATCAGAAGCAGGCAAGAGTCAGGGGCCACCGAAAGGGGCCCCTATTATGCCAGCTCCCGCAGGGATTCTCCGAGTGCTGTCAGCAGGCTGTCGATTTCGGCTTTCTCGATCACGAAGGGCAGGCCCAGCTGGATGGTGTCGCCGCCGTAGCGGACGTAGAAGCCTTTCTCCCACATGCGCATGGCCACCTCGAAGGGGCGGCGCGCAGGCTCGCCCTCGTAGGGCCGCAGCTGCAGCGCGCCGGCAAAGCCGAAGTTGCGGATATCCACCACGTGCGGTGCATCCTTGAGCTGGTGCAGCGCATCCTCGAAATACGGTGCCAGCGCGGCAACCCGGGCCGGCAGCTGCTCCTGCTGCAGGATATCGAGGGCGGCGATCCCCGCGGCACAGGCCACCGGGTGCGCGGAGTAGGTATAGCCGTGGGGGAACTCCAGCATGTAGTCCGGCCCGCCCTGGGCCATGAAGGTCTGGTAGATCTCGGCTTTGGCAATGACCGCGCCCATGGGGATCGCGCCATTGGTCAGCTGCTTGGCCACGTTCATGATGTCCGGCACCACACCGAAGGCATCGGCGCCGGTCATGGCGCCGCAGCGACCAAAGCCGGTGATGACCTCGTCGAAGATCAGCAGGATGTCGTGGGCGGTGCAGATATCCCGCAGCCGCTGCAGATAGCCCGCCGGCGGCGGAATCACCCCGGCGGAGCCAGCCATCGGCTCGACAATGACCGCAGCGATGTTGCTGGCGTCGTGCAGGGCAATCAGCTCCAGCAGCTCGTCGGCGCGCTGCCAGCCCTGGCGCGGCATGCCGCGGGTAAAGGCGTTTTCCGGCAGCAGGGTGTGCGCCAGGTGGTCGGCCTCCACCGCCTGCCCGAACAGTTTGCGGTTGGGACCGATACCGCCGACGGAAATGCCGCCAAAGTTGACCCCGTGGTAGCCCTTGGCGCGGCCGATCAGGCGCGTCTTGGCGGGCTGGCCCTTGAGACGCCAGTAGGCTCGCGCCATTTTCAGCGCCGTGTCCGCGCACTCGGAGCCGGAGTTGGTAAAGAACACATAGTCCAGCCCCTCGGGGGTCAGCGCCTTGATCCGGTTGGCCAGCTCAAAGGACTTGGGGTGCCCGTACTGGAAAGCCGGGGCGTAGTCCAGCGTGGTCAACTGACGCTGCACCGCCTCGGCAATCTCGGGGCGGTTGTGGCCGGCGCCACAGCACCAGAGCCCGGAAAGGCCATCGAGAATCCGGCGGCCGTCATCGTCAATGAAATACACGCCATCGGCCGCCACAATCATGCGCGGGTCGCGCTTGAACTGGCGGTTGCCGGTGTAGGGCATCCAGTGGGATTCCAGCTGCTCCCGGGTCAGTTTCTGGCTGGCAGGCATATGGGTCATGGCACTCTTCCTGAGAATGAATGGGCGCATTCTAGGCCCGGGACAAGGTTGCATAAATCATTATCTATCGCCACTGACTTTCATTATTATGAAACTTTAGAGTGGCTCGCACCGGAGGCACAGCCATGTCCCGCAAAGCCCTGCTGGGCACCGTTACCGACAATGACCTGCGCCTGCTGCGGGTGTTCCGCGCCGTGGTCGCCTGCGGCGGCTTCGCCGCCGCGGAACTGGAGTTGAACATCAACCGCTCCACCATCTCGCGCCACATCAAGGATCTGGAGACCCGCCTCGGCTTCACCCTCTGTCGCCGCGGCCGCAGTGGCTTCGCCCTCACCGACGAGGGCGCCCAGTTCCACAGCGCCGCGGAAAAAATGATGGCGGCGCTGGAGGACTACCAGCACGACGTCAATGACATCAATCAGCGCCTGACCGGCTCGCTGGCGATCGCCATCTTCGACAAGACCGCCTCCAACCCCGCCTGCCAC
>CAXBCH010000063.1:0-10080 GCA_963974125.1 uncultured Haliea sp.
GGTTAGTCCCCCCGCCTGATCAGAAACACTAACCGAGACAGGTAAAACACCGTGAAAAACCTGAACTACCAGCTCAAACAGCTCTGCCAGCGCAACCACGATGGCAGCTACGCCACCCGGTACAACCGGGAGCGCACCCTGACGCTGATCGCCGACCAGCTGCACCTGCTGGGCTATCGCAGGATGAGCGCGCAGTCGCTAAAACCCAAACACATCGATGCGCTGGTTGCTCGCTGGCAGGCCGAGGCACTGGCGATTGGTACCATCAAAAATCGCATGTCAGCGCTGCGCTGGTGGGCTGAGAAAGTGAACAAGCCCAGCGTGATTGCCCACAGCAACGACCACTATGGCATTCCAGACCGGCAGCTGGTCAGCGGTGTTTCGAGGGCGCGGCAGCTTGGAAGTGAGGCGCTGGACCGGGTCCGTGACCCGCACGTGCGCATGAGCCTGGAGCTGCAGCGAGCCTTCGGCCTGCGCCGGGAGGAGGCGATCAAGTTCCAGCCGCACTACGCTGATCGTGGTGATCATCTGTTGCTGAAAGCCAGCTGGACCAAAGGCGGCAAGGCCCGGACGGTTCCGATCCTCACCCCCGCACAGCGGGAACTGCTCACCCGCGCCCACCAGCTGGCGGGGCGGGGGTCCCTGATTCCCCTGGATCGTGAGTACCGCCAACAGCTACGGGTTTACGAACGCCACACCGCGAACGCGGGGCTCAGCCGGATGCATGGTCTGCGCCATGCCTACGCTCAGGAACGCTACGAGAGTCTGACCGGGCGTCTGGCACCCGCTGCGGGTGGTCCGTCCGTCGCGACCCTGTCGCCGACCGAACGACAGCAGGATCAACAGGTGCGGCAGCAGATCAGCCGCGAGCTCGGGCATGAGCGCATCGAGGTCCTGAGGGTGTATCTATCTTAAGTGCGCCAGACAGTGGCCGGGTTTTCGGTGGTGCAGGGCGGCCTTACTCGCGATCATCGGCATCACCCTCGAACACGCCGGTGCTGACCATGTCTCCGATCATCTCCCTGCCACGCTATCGTGCCGCCCTCACGGGCTTCAGCGCATTACTGTTGCTTCAGTGCACACATCTGAGCGCACAGACGCTGGTGGTTGATCGTTACACGGTGCTGGCCGCGACGCCGACAGCGGCACAACAGGATCTGTTGGGTGGCATCGCCCGCATCACGTTCCCGGAGGAAGTAATAACGGTCGGTGACGCACTTGCCACCGCACTGGATAGTTCCGGCTATCGCCTAGCAGCCGCAGAGGACGCGGACGACAGTCGGGATATCCTGCTGCAACTCCCTTTGCCCGACGCACACCGCATCCTCGGTCCTATGCCCCTTCGGATGGCGCTGCAAACCCTCGCCGGGCCCGCCTGGCGCCTGCTGGAAGATCCTCTACACCGTCTGGTGGCGTTTGAACGCTGCCCGGCCTTTGCCGAGGAACTCCCGTCATGGTCGATGTGATTCTGGTGATGGTGCTGCTGATGGCCGGGCTGACGATGGCGGAAAGTGACCCCGACGCTCACGCGGCAGAGCGGCGTCAATCGGACACGCCAATCAGTGAAGGCGCTGCAACAGAACGCGCGGCCTCCGTGCCCTGCGCGATGCCAAGGCCCCACTGGCGTGATCTGAGCACGCTGAATCGCGGGGTGGATGCCGGCAGTGAGCGGTGGGAGGGCGCTACCGATGCGTGGTAGGTCAGTGTGGCCAGGGGCCGCGCTCCTGCTGGGTCTGTTCTTGGCCTCGGTCGCCGCCGTGGCGGATCCGGCCCACGACGAGAGTACCCTGACCCCGTCCGAGCGGGCCAGCACAGAGTTGACGGCTGTGGAGCGCGCGCGTGCAGAGCACTGGGCGCTGACCCCGCAGGAATGGCAGCGCTACCGTTTTTTAATGCAGGGCATCCGCGGCAGCATCAGCCCGACGACCCTGTCACCGATCGAGGCGTTGGGCATTCACGCTCGCACTGCCGCCGAACGAAATCACTTTGCGGAGCGCTGGGCGGTCCTGATGCTGGAAGACGCCGAACGCATTCTGGCGTTCCAGCAGGCCTATGATGCGGCCATCACGCGCCTGGTGGGCGAGCAACCCCTGATCGACCGGTCGCTTTTGCCGGTAAAGCAACCGAGCCAATCTCCGTTCGCCAGTACCGATCGGGTTCTGCTGTTTGTTCGACCCGAGTGCGCCGCCTGTGAGGCGGTGCTCGCACGCCTGCTGGCTCGCCTGGACACCATCGCGGGGCTGGACATCTATCTGTCCGGTCTCGCCCCGGGTGATGAGCAGGCCATCCGCGAGTGGGCGGTGGCCCAAGGTGTAAATCCCGACTGGGTGCGCCAGCGCAGGGTGACACTCAATTTTGAGTCGGGGGTTTTAGCGAGCATGGCCCCCGGCGAGGTGAACCTGCCCTATCTGTTGCGCCGCCGCGGCGAGACGCTGACCCCGCTGACCGGGGCTGCCCTGTGATCATGCCCGGCAACACGTCGGTCGCACTGTTGCTCACACTGGTAGGCGTCGCCGTGGTCGCGGCACCCTCCGAACCCAACATGGAAGCTAAGCGTGCGCAGCAGGTGGTGCCGCCCGGCTACCGACAGGTGGCACAGGAGCATGGGATCCCGCCCGCACTGTTCTACGCCATTGCGCTGACGGAAAGTGGCCACACTGTACCGACAGCCGAGGGCATACGGCCCTGGCCCTGGACCCTGAACATCCGGGGCGAGGGCCGGTACTATCCGTCCCAGCGCGCGGCGACGACTGCCCTTGCGGCGACGGTGCACAGTGGTGAGACCGCGGTGGATGTCGGGATCATGCAGATCCACTGGCACTACCACCATGCGGCGCTGGGTGGGATCCGCCGGGCATTGGACCCCTACCACAACCTGCGGGTGGGGGCGGACATTCTGGCCCAGTGCTACCAGCAAAGCCTGGAGTGGTGGTCCGCCGCCGGCTGCTACCATGCGCCCAACAATGCCGCTCTGGCGCGGCGCTACCAGGCGCATGTGCAGCGGCACTGGCGCACCGTGGTACAGGACCCTTGAGGTGCACGCCAGGTGGCGGCGGTATCCCTTCTGGCTTC
The DNA here is from genome assembly GCA_963974125.1 of uncultured Haliea sp. Lineage (GTDB taxonomy): Bacteria > Pseudomonadota > Gammaproteobacteria > Pseudomonadales > Halieaceae > Haliea. Next base: position 3,073 of record CAXBCH010000063.1, read on the forward strand.
TGATGGCGTTACTATCTCCGGGTGTCCGGGCGGAGCTGGCTGTTTTACAGGACAACGGCCAGACCTACCCGCTGGCTCCGTTTTTGGGCGTGCTGAGGCCACCAGACTCGCCCCCCTCGGCACCGGCAGTGCCGGACCTGGGTGCCGCCGACCCCACCCGGCTGCTGCCGCTGCGCTCACCGGGACTGACCCCGGGGCCGGTTCCCCCGCGGCCAGTGCCCGCTCTCTACCGGGACACGCTCACGCGCCCGGTCTTTCTGGTGGGCGCCGATCCCCTGTCGCAAACCTGGCTGCGGCAACACCGGTCTCTTCTGCTTTCCCTGGGTGCAGTAGGGCTGCTGGTGCAGGCCGAGACCCCGGAGGACCTGCACACCCTGGCCGCGATTGCCGCGGGTCTGCCGCTCCTGCCCGCTGCCGCCACCGACCTGATAGACACCCTGACGCTGACCCATATCCCGGTCCTGATCTCCCGACGCGGCATTGAGCAGTGAGCGTCCGTCCGGTCGAAGCGCTCCTGCGGCCCCCGGTGGAACTCTGGTCTGCCCTGGTGGCGGTGGCGACCGGCAGTGTGGCCCTGCTGGCACCCTGGGCGCTGATGATGCCGCCGGGCATTGCCACGGTGGCCGCCAGTGCTCTGTTTTTGCTGGCAGGAATACGCACCCGGCAGGCCTGGCGGGTGCTGCGGTACCAGCGCAATATGCGCCGCCTTCCGTTATACCGGATGCGGGCGGAGCGGATTCCGGTGAGTCGCCACAAGCTGTTTCTGGGGCGCGGCTTCCGCTGGACCCAGCGCCACACCCAGCGCCTGCGCGACACCCTGCGTCCCGAGGTGCAGCACTATGTGCAGGCCGGTGCACTCTACCGCTGGGCGCGCCGTAAGGAAGTGCAGTGGGAATCAACGCCTGTCCTGAAAACCCTCGCTTGGTGCCTGCGCCAGCCGCGCTGGTGGAATCCGCTGAAACCGCAGCCACCGGTGGGGGGCATGCCGGCCCTGCATGCGGTGGAGCCCGATGAAGAGGACGCCTGGATGGATCTCGGTGAGCGGGTCGGCCACCTGCTGGTACTGGGCACCACCCGGGTCGGCAAAACCCGTCTTGCCGAACTGCTGGTTACCCAGGACATCCACCGGGGGGATGTGGTGATCGTGTTTGATCCCAAGGGGGATGCCGATCTGCTGCGGCGCATCTATGCCGAGGCCCAACGGGCGGGGCGGGCCGATGCCTTTTATCTGTTCCATCTGGGGTTCCCGAAGATATCCGCACGCTATAACGCGATCGGGAGTTTTTCCCGGATTACCGAGGTCGCCACCCGGATTGCCAACCAGCTGCCCAGCGAAGGCAACTCCGCCGCGTTCAAGGAATTCGCGTGGCGCTTCGTCAACATCGTCGCCCGGGCGCTGGTGGCACTGCAGCGCCGCCCCGACTATCAGCAGATCCGCCGCTACATTAATGACATTGAGCCGCTATTTGTCGAGTACGCACGCCACTACCTCGCGATACACGGCCCGGAGGGCTGGTCTGATGCGGCCGACGACATCGCCGCAAAAATCAGTGAGCGCAACCTCGCCGCCGCGCTGCGGGGTCGCGATCGGGAGGCCATCGCCCTGATGCGCTACCTGCAGGCACAGGATCTCTATGATCCGGTGCTGGAAGGCCTGGTGTCCGCTTTCAAGTACGACAAAACCTACTTCGACAAGATTGTGAGCTCAGTCGGACCCCTTATGGAAAAGCTCACCACCGGCTCGATCGCGGCGCTGATCTCGCCGGATTATCTGGACGAAGAGGATCCGCGGCCCATCTTTGAATGGCTTAACGTCATCCAGCGCAAGGGCATTGTCTATGTGGGGCTGGATGCGCTGACCGATACCACCGTTGCCAGTGCGGTGGGTAATGCCATGTTCGCCGACCTGGTGTCGGTGGCGGGGCATATCTACAAGCACGGGGTGCCGGGCGCGGAGTCGGGTAGGGTGCCCACAATTTCCCTCCATGCGGATGAGTTCAACGAGCTGATCGGGGAGGAGTTCGTGCCGTTGCTGAACAAGGCGGGAGGTGCGGGTTTTCAGGTCACGGCTTATACCCAGACCTGGTCGGACGTGGAAGCGCGCATCGGCAATCGCGCCAAGGCGGGCCAGGTGGCGGGGAACTTCAATACCCTGATCATGCTGCGGGTAAAGGAGCTGGCCACCGCCGAAATGTTGACCGACCAGCTGCCCCGGGTGGAGGTGGTCACGCTGATGAGTGTGTCGGGCGTGGATGACTCCTCCGATCCCACCTCGGGTGTGGATTTCAAATCCCGCAATGAGGACCGCATCAGTGTCTCGGAGGTGCCGATGCTTACCCCGGCGGATCTGGTGCGCCTGCCCAAGGGCCAGGCCTTCGCCCTGCTGGAAGGCGGGCGCCTGTGGAAATTGCGTATGCCGTTACCCGATGACCGCGTGGATGCCGCCCTGCCACCAAGCCTCGCCGCCATGGCGGAAGACATGCAGCGCCGCTATGTGACCAATGAACACTGGTATCGCACCACAGAGCGTTGGTGGCACCCGGTCGCCGATACCGAGGGTCCGATCCGCCACGACAGCGAGAACCATGGTTGAGCGCGGCAGCGCGCACCCTGCGCAGACCGCGCAGCAGGGCACCCTGACACGCCTGCTTGGCCGTGTGAGCCAGGCCGTCTACTGGTTGCTGTTCGCACTGCTGTTTTCCATTGTGCTGGAATGGCTGGGGATGGTGTTCTGGTGGCCAGACGAGGGCCTGCGGCACAGCCGGGAGATGCTGGAAGCGGAGGTGGGCTATCTGCAGGCGGATTTCCGGCGCAGTCTCGTGAGCAGCGATCCGGCACGCTTCGCTCAGGGGGTGGCGGACAAGACCTATGTCGCGCTGTTCGAGTGGACCCGACTGGTGGATCTCCTGGGTTGGCTGGGCAAACCCCCGAGGGCGGGGGAGAGTGGCCTTCGGGTCCGGCTGCACCAGCTCTATCAACCGCTTGCCCAGTACATCCTGGCAGCTCTGCAGATCACCCAGGTCTTCGCGCTACGTCTGGCCATTCTGCTGCTGGCCACACCGGTCTTCCTGCTGTTTGGTGTGATGGCCCTGGTGGACGGCCTGGTGCGCCGGGATCTGCGCCGCTGGGGCGGGGGACGCGAAAGCTCCTTCATCTACCACTGGTCCAAGCGTTCGGCGCTGCCGCTGCTGGTCACGGCCTGGGTCATTTACCTAGCGCTGCCGTTCAGTCTCCACCCGAGCTGGGTCATACTGCCCTTTGCCACACTGTTCGCCCTCAGCATTGCCATCACCGCGAGCGCCTTCAAGAAATACCTGTAGCAAACGCCACCATGGGATAGTGTCATTGCCAACGCGAGAGTACGACATTGTATGGCGCTCAGTACAGAGTGGCTGGGGAAAGCTCTTCCAGGCTCACCAAAACACTGTGCTACCCGCGGGTATTGGCGCGCTCCTTTCCGAACTCCGCCCAGCTGGCCCGGATCGGTCCTGGCCCGGATCGGTCCTTGGCTCTCGTGTCATACCATACGATAATCGTCTCTGCCCAAACAACACCAGCAGACAAATCGCATGGCTCGTCGGAACAGAACATTGCTTGGAGAGGTTATTGATCTTTTGCTGGTGACCCCATGGTGGTGGAGCCCCATTGCAGCAGTGATAGCCTTTTTGGTTTTTGGCACAGTACTTCCGGCAACGCTACCGATAGACAATCCGCTTTTTTTGGCATTGAAGGGCGCGCTGCCTATGCTTGCGTGGGCTTTCGCCATTGTTCTTCTAATACCAGCACCTTTTTCCTATCTTAATGTACGAAGAAAGCGGGCCCAGCTGGATAACCAGACAGGGCTTGCCAGCATCCGCTCGTTGTCGTGGAAGCAATTTGAGGAGCTGGTTGCTGAGGTCTACTACCGAAAGGGCTACACAGTTCGCGAGAACGTTAAGGAGGGCCCTGATGGTGGCGTGGACATCTGGATGGAAAAAGACGGTGAATCGCACATCGTGCAGTGCAAGCAGTGGAAAGCGCGTAAAATAGGCGTTTCAACTGTCCGCGAAATGTATGGAGTAATGATTGCCGAAGGCGCGAACTCCGTCTCCGTCATCACCTCAGGCTCATTCACCGGTGACGCCAGGCAATTCTCCGAAGGCAAGCCCATTGAGTTGGTGGATGGCAACCAACTGGCCAATCTGGTGCGTGATGTGCGAACGATTTTAGGGAAAACCAAAGACGAGAGCGGCTCGCATGATCTGGCGCGGGGACTCACTGCACCACGAACCTCCGGGACACTGAAATGCGCCTTCTGCGGAAGCGACCTGGTTACCAGGACTGCCGAGAAGGGAGCTCGTGCAGGGATGCAGTTTCTAGGTTGCTCCACCTTCCCAAAGTGTCGATACACAAGGAACCTGTAGCGCAAGAGGAGTTTTGATTATGTTGGTATCAAGAGCAGAAAAGGACTCGCCTACTGTTCCTTCGATCACGCACAATTGAGCTTGTTAAACTGGAAAACTCATTTCGATGTAATCAACTTCCGCTACCTCCTCGCCAATCTTTTGGGTATATCTGGTCATCACCGGCTTGTAGGGGGATAGCTTCGCAATATCCGATGAAATCAACGAAAGGTTGGTAGTAGTGAGGGCGGCATAATCGAGGCAGTCGTTCGCTCCTTCGTCTTCGAAAGACGCGCGTGCTATTACCTCCATTTCAGCCAAATATTGGTCAAAGTTTTCTCTCATGCTTCGCTTGCTCATTAACCCCGCAGGATCGCTAGGTACTGGAACTTTGATTGAAGGAAATATTTCCCCGTGTGGGGCTTCTTTGTCTTGCGCAATACACCACGAATTGTGGTTGGCAATATTGATAGGTGCGGAGTGCATGACCAAATCGCGATATGCTCCTAGTGCTTTTATCCAACCGCCATCTTCCATCTGGGTTCGCAGGCCCACCTCTAACCTTGAGAGGTTGTTCTGCTTTCGAAGAACTTTTTGTAGTTTAGATGCAGTAGTGACAGTTGTCCCCGCTTCGACTAATTTTCCATCGTCGGAGTGAAGATATACGTATTCGCAGAGATAGTCCCTGAGAATGCAAGCGTCAAACAGGAAAGAATGGAACTTCTGATAAATGATATCTGTGAATCCATCCTGAAATCGTCTTCCAGAGGTGTGCTTTCCTTTCAAGCAGTGAGCGTATAGCTGCTGTTGATAGGATGCCGAAAGATCCTTTAGTCGTTGGGCTAATGAATCAAGTTGATACTTAATCCGGAGACACAAGTCATAGCTCAAGCCGTTCTTGGCCAAAAATGATGCGGTTGCGAGTTGGGACCAAAGTTGCTTGGAGCTGGCGTTAACACACCTTTTCCCAGTTATAGGAGTGTAGGAGCGCCACTCTGGAGGAGTTCCACCCGTCGCCTCACTTTCATGTTTGATGAAATCAATGCCGATGATTCTGAATCCGAGAGATTCAATCGCCGAGTACAGTGCTTGGTATTCAGAAAAATTAATTTCCATCTCCTTGCCGTGCACGGTGCGAGGCCAAAACTTGGCAGTTGTAGTTCCAATTTCACTGACAACAAGGATGCCTCCACTTACATGTACCATCCGTTCGCACATTGGCATTTGATCTGACATTTTTCGTCCTTTTTCGGAGCACGCGATGAGCGGGTATTCAACCTCAAGATTTAGTGCTGGATTCTGTAGGGGTAATACTGATCAGGTTGACGAAGTCTAGAGGACAATAATCCCCCAAAATGCGATGCAAGAACAGGAGCTAGTCGCGATGCGTTTCTCGGACGCTCAGTTTCTCAGGTCGATATAAGTTCCGGGGTGCAATTCTAACTTAAACCCCGCCAGCTCTTGACCGGGTTGTTCGTGGCGACGGCGGCCGCGCTTGGTCACCATCTCCCTCACACAACATCGTGCGGGACGACATGCTCATGACAGGACACCGACTTGCCACGGCCACACTGCTGGCTCTGGCTTTCATCGCACCGGGCTCCTTGGCCGATGCCGACGCGGAGCGCGCCATGCTCGCCCGTCTTCTCCACGAGATCAGGCTCCTTGAACCCCTGATTGCTCGCAGCGAGGCAGAGGCAGACCCTGACGCCCGCATCCATTTTCAGTATGACTGGCTGCGGCAGGATCTGGAGCGGGTATGCGCGGGTATCCACGCGCACCTTGATACCCCGCGCAATACCCCGCGCCCGGTGCCGCCGCTGCGCGGCGATTACCGGCAGTGATCTATGACGCCGGCACAGTCAGCAGCGTTCGAGGCCGGATCCGGCGCGACGCCGACAGCGCTGCTGCTCGCCATCGCCAGCGTGGTGCTGATCCTCGCGTTTGTCTGGGTCGTCTGGATCACGGTAGGCAGCTTCCGGGCCTGGCAGGACGGCCAGGCAAGCCTGTTCGACCTGCTCTGGTCAACCCTGCGCGCGAGCATCGTGCTGCTGGTCCTCGGCTTCTACCTGCGCTGAGCCTTTCGATGCCCCGTCAATTTTATCCGATTCCCACGACTGATTACTGTATCCGCGCACTGTTGCGCCCATTCGGAGAACGCACCATGACCACACCCCGTCACCCTTTACGATTTGCCGTCCTCGCGACCGCTGTCTGTCTGTCCCATCCATCCGCCTGGGCGGTTTTACCGACCCCAGTGGCACCCAGCACCGCACCCGCCGCCGGTGACTGGATCGGCCTGATTGAAGGCTATATCAAGGACGGCGGCCTGGTCCTCGGCCTCGCGATCGCTGTCCTGGGCTTTCTCTGGGTCGCCTATCTGGCCTTCGCCAAATTCAATGAAGCCCGCCAGGGCAAGGCCGAATGGGCCGAGGTTGGTGTGCTGGGGATTGTCGGTGCCATCGTGCTGATCTTCGCCAGCTACCTGCTCACCGAAGCGGCCGGTGTGATCTGAATGACACCCGTGGAAAGCCAGGACGTCCTCGCCGACCGGCTCAATGCGGAGCCGGTCATTTTTAGGGGCTGCTCAGCCAGCGAGCTGGGGGTCATCGTCGCCCTGGCTGCC
>CAXBCH010000064.1:0-9493 GCA_963974125.1 uncultured Haliea sp.
CACGCTTCAGCGCTTCAGAGAAATCCTGAAGTGCCTGCAAGTCAGTACTGGTCATGCTATGACCTCGTTGCTGTCCACCGCGACTCCCACCCATCGTTGCCGATAGGTTCCTGCAGGCGCCACGAGTCGTCGGAGCGACCGGTGTCCACCCGGGCTCCACGCTCACCCTCCCCGATCTCAGAAACGATCAGAGATATTTCACACCGGTCTTCCATCACAAGACCGCGTTCATCCAGCTGCTGGGCGCTGCGGTCGATGTCGATGTGGACGGGCGTCGAGACACCACCGGGAGGCGTATAGGTTGCGGGGATAAAGCGCAGGTCGAAGTGGGCCGCGTTAGCGGCCGCCTCGATTTGGGTGATGTCCACCTTAGCCGTTGTGCTCGTTCAGCTCGATGACAGCCTGCGGACGGGTACACAGGTGGATCGGGTTGGACTGCGCTTCGAGTTCGACACCCTTGTCGTGGCGCATCGGCTCAGAGCTGGAGTACATGGGCAGGCCCAGGGTATTCACAGTGCTGGCGTAGTTCGCGGGGGCGAACCGGCTGATGAACAGATCCTCTGCACCAGTGGGGATGGCGTAGGCCTTGGCCGCAGGCACGAAGGGAGTTCCGCCAACACCACCGCGGTACCGCTCCCACGTGATACCACCGAAGCTGAAGGACTCACGGCCGTCCGCACGCAGACGATCTGACTGCTGGTACATGTAGGCTTCTTTGACCATGGCGTGGCCAATAAGCTTCCGCCAGAAGGACGAGCCACACAGAGCCGTGACACCGGAGAACATCATGTCACCCAGGCCCGTCTCGATCTTCTCGAGCACATCCAGAGACTTCTCTTGGACCTTGGTGGTGCCGGTGTCGAGCACGAAGTTGACCGACTGCTGCGTGATGCCAAAGGCGGTGAAAAGGTTCACTAGCACCGTAGAGCCATCGGCATCAAGGATCTGGCCCTTGATGGCCCCGATGCGCTGGTACTCGTTGGTCACCTCAAGGCGCTGCGCCATCTTGCCCAGGCGCTTATTGACCACGGCCTGAATGGCTTGCGCTTGGTCTTCAGTGCCGAACTCTCGCACGTTCTGCACCTCATCGGCCATGATGGCGGCAACGGTCGGCAGGTGGACTGCGGTGAAGGTGACGCCGGTACGCTTGTCAGCACCAACCACCTGGCCGGGGCCGCCGCGCTCTTTGGCCGGCACCAGACCGAGTTGGCGACCTTCCTTCTCGATCACGACCGTGGTGGTCGCGATGCCCTCTTCGTCGAAAATGCCCATCTCACCCAGGCGGCGAGGAGCGTATTCGGCCTCATTGATGGCCGCGGTCAGAGACTGCAGCGTGAAAATATCCGAATCGAACGGTCCCATAACAGGTACTCCTGAATTGAAAAATGTGACGCCTGGTGGCGACGGGTGGTTGGTTAGCGGACGATAATGCCCAGGGCGCTCAGCGCAGCGATCGCGGCTGTCTTCTCGCCAGCCTCAATGTCTGACGGCCAGGTCAGTGCAGCGCCATCGACCTCACAGTCTCGAACATGCACAACGCAGGCGGCATCAGCTGACGTTGCATCGACCGCGGCGTACAGAATTGCCGAAGCATCTTCCGCACCGGTTTCTGCGTCCTGATCCAACGCGACATACTCCCCACCCACGATGCCGAGAACGGCGCCAGCTGGGAGGTTATTTCCCGACGCCAACACCCCTTGCTCACGAGAGCGAGAGCCGTTTGCTTCGGACACGATGTGTTCCCCCGGATGCCGGGATTCAGTGACGATACTCATAGGATTTCTCCGTTAGTGGCTTGCTTTGGATTTGCGCCGGGCGTAGATGGAGCTGCTATTGATCGCCGGCTGGTGCCCGCCTTCCGGCGAATGCGAGTTATGGATGCGCGGATCCGATGCGGAGGCCACATCCATGATGTACTCGGAGGCCTGCTCCTCCGCCATGCCATTGGTGATCAGCTTTTCCATCAGCTGCACCTGGCCGGTCGTCTCGCAGGCCTTGACGATGGCCATGACCCGCTTGCGTTCACCGGCGACGACCTCGCTGACATCAGGGGCTGGCCCTACTCGTGCCAGCGCAGCGGCCTCGATGGACGCAACCATTTCTGGGTGACTCTCGGCCAGCGCTTCCGGTGTGAACTCGAAGCCCTCGATGCTGCCGGGCTGCGCCGTGCGCAGCGCGATAATCTGGTCCGCCAGGTCAGCCAGCTGCGGCTCTACCTCTTCAGCCTCCAAGTCGAAGGCCAGCGCCAGCGCCTCGGTGGCGGTCATTGGTGACGGGTCCTGTTTTTCGAAGATGGCGCGGGCTTGGCTCTTCGCCATTGCCAGCGCCTCGGTCATCTCGGTGACAGATGCCGCGGCACGCACCTCCATCATGGAATCGGCGAGGCCCAGCTCCAGAGCCATCTCGGCAGACAGGAGAGTGCCGTCGCCATCGGAACCCTTGATCAGCGCTTCCATTTCCTCGCGCTTGTCTTCGCCCACCTTGGCGATGTAGACATCGAGTATCCCGGTGCTGATGGTGTCCAGGTCCATGGCCAGGGCGCGGAGCTGATCGGCGTTGCCGCAGGCGCAGGTCCAGGGGTTGTGCACGAACATGTAGGCACCGATGCCCATGTTCACTTCATCAGCTGCCGAGGTGATGACGGACGCCACGCTGGAGGCCTGCCCCAGGACGTTCACGACCACCTTCGCTTCATGCTGGCGCAGGTAGTTGGCAATGGTCAGGCCGTCCGATACAGAGCCGCCAGGGCTGTTCATGTCGATGTGGATCTCGGTGACCTCACCCAGCGCCTTGACCGCATTCATGAATGCGGCGCTGGACATACCGGAGCCGTCCCACCAATCCACGCCAATCTGGCCGTCAATGGTGATCTTCGCGACACCTGATGCCGCCAGTGCCTTGAACCATTTATTGGGCATTTTCTGCCTCCTCGTCTTCGGTTTGATCGCCGGCAGTCATATCCTTCGCTGGAGAAAGACCAGCCCTGGTGGTCCGTCGTGGATCGGAATCCAACACAAGACTATGGTCGTCGGCGCTTTGGTTGCTCTCGGAGATTGCGTTATCCAGATCGGCAAGCGACCACTGCCGCTCAGCGGCCTTCTCGCTACGTGGCGTAAAGCCGGCTCGGACTTCCAGAATGTCGGCGGTGATCTCCTTGAGCGGGTCAACCCAGATCCACTTCGGCGCGGTCCAATCGATCGCCAGATAAGCGGTGCGCAGCTTCCAGTAGTCGGGCAGCTGCACTTTTCCGGTCATCACCGCGACATCGAGCCACTTGGCTGCGACAGGTCGGCAGAGCTGGTTGATCAGCATGTGCGCCTGCAGGGCCTCGGCCCGGCGGCGGAACTCCAGCAGGCCAGCCCGGATGCTCGAATAATTGACGCCCTTCAGGTCGCCGGTCAGCTGCTCATGGGTCAGGCCTGCACCCTTGGCAACCGCGTGCAGTTCGCCACGGATCCATTCTGAATAAGCAGTCTCGATCCCGGGCGGTGACGAGAAGGTGACCTCCTCGCCGTCCTCCAGGTAATGGATTGCCCCGGGCACGAACTCGGTGAGCTGCTCGCCCCCGTCGCCCATCGATACCTGGGTACCGAAGAACGGGCCGTCCTCCTCGATGTCTGCATCCGGCTTACGCTTCACGAACGCGCCAAACAGCTGGCCCAGCTTTTGCCGAGCGAGCAGCGCGTCCTGCATCTCGTCGATTTCGTACAGGCGCAGGATCACCGAAGTGAGCTCAGGCACCCCCCGCATCTGGCCCGGGCGTGTGCGGCGGAACATGTGCACCACGTCCCGGGCCGGTACCGGCACCCGGGAGTTGATCTCCATGGTCAACTTCTCGTGCGGATGGAAGCGCCAGAAGTGATAGGCCCGGCGCTGGCCGATGCCGTCGAACTCAATGCCCATCTTGATCAGGCGGTCGCCATTCACGCGCGAGAAGGCTGGGTCCAGGTGTTCCGATTCCAGCACCTGGAACTGCAGGGGCACCGACAGGCCATCCTCGACACGGCGGTACCGGAAGCGCCCGAAGGCTTCGCCCCCGGCGAACTGGCCGGCCGTGGCCAGGGCCTGCAGGGAGTAGAACGAGTCGACGCCGTCGGCGTCTGCCTCCAGCACCCAGCGATCCCACAGCTTCTGGATTTGCTCGTTGCCCCACTTCGGCCTGATTCCGGTGCCCACCAGGTTGGCGACGTAGGCATCCAGCGCGCCCCAGGCGTAGGCGTTATTCCGAATGATGTTGTGGCTTCGCGACTGCAGCAGCGGCAGCGACCGCGCGATCGGTGTATTTGGCCCGGTCGCGAACGCGCCCTTCGAACGAATCCGCGGTGCACTTGACCCACCCTCGTACTGGGCATTCATGTGCACAAGCTTTCCATCCGCGGTCACTCGGACGCGGGGCTTGGCAGCAACTTTCATCAGAGCCCCTTCGAGGTAATAACGCGGCGGGTTCGGGTCAGGGTCCGGCCCTGCTGGCGCTTCATGCGCAGAATCATGCCCTGCAGCGCCGGCATATCGCCCGGGCCATAGGTGACTGTCTTGCCATTGGGCGAACGGAATGACACAACGTTCTGGCCTGTGGCCAGCCTCGCATAGGCGTCTTCCAGTTGTTCCAGCGTGAGCGACATATCAGATCCGTGCCTTGACGACTTTCCGGCGGGGCTTCCGCCGCAGTTGGATATCTTTCGCCGCAGGCTTGTCGCCACCCGGCTCCATAATCAGTGGGTTCGCGTCCCAGTCCTCCGCCCAGGGTGGCGGCTTGGACCAGTTGATCTTCTCGAAGCCGATCGCGACCAGGACTGCCAGGGCGTAGGCCACCAGGTCGAAGGCCTCGTTCGGCTTCTTCCCGGGCTTCGCCCATTTGCCGGTTGCAGGGTCGCGGACCTCGTAGGTCAATTCCTCATACCACCAGCGGCCCAGCCAGGTGGGGAGGTGCATGTACCCAGCGCCCGGATCGTCCCGGTCCATCATGGCCGCGACTGCGTCCTTCAGCTGGTCGGTGCCGAGGATGTAGAGGGGAACATCACCCTTGGCGCCGGACTTTCTGGATTTGCGGCCGGTGTTATCCGGGTAGGTCTTGCGGATCCGATTCGCGGTTTGCGTGCTGCCACCCTTCAGCAGCCGCACCCGATCAGCAAGGCCCAGCTTTACCAGCCGGCGGTGCCATGCGTAGGCTTGGGATGTCACCGATTCGGTGCCCTTACTGCCCTTCTGGCCACCCTCCCCGCCGGTATCCACCCCCACAGCGAGGATAGGCATCCGGCGGTCAGAGCCATCGGCAAGCCTGTAGCTTCTGCAGAGCACATCACGGGTTAGCAGATCCCAGTCCTCCGGATGGGTGACTGGATTGATCTGCCGCGGCGTCTGGTCGTTGTTCGGGCCCTTGTCCTCGGCAATGTTGAAGCGGTCAACCAGCCACATTTCCTTGTTCGGTCCGAAGCCGTGCACCTGCACAACAAAGCGCCGGTGCTCGCCGCCCTGTACGTCGACGGTAGCAATCAGGAAGCGGACGCCCACCGGTACCGCGCGGCGCTCGGTGTTTTCAGCCCTGTCCATCAGCCGGATGCTTGAGCGCTGCGTGGTGTTCACGCGGTTGCTGTAGGGCAGACCCCAGTCGGTGTTGATCACCGTGCGCAGGGTCTTCTGGCTGCCCGTCAGCCTGAAAGTCTCTTCAGCACGTTCCAGCTTGTCGGCCAGGCTGTCCCAGCTCTGGAATGCCGCCGCAGGGCCCTCCATCCAGAAGGTGGCAATGCGGCTCCGCCGGGGCTCACCGATCAACTCACCATCGGTGGTTAATTGGCAGCCTTCCGGTACCCATCGCCCGGCCGCGTTCAGTGCGCGCTTGTCTTCCGGGTCCAGCTCGACCGCGCAGTGCGGGCAGAAGACTCGGCGGGTATCAGTATTGAAGTGGTCCTTGGTCGGCTGGAACCACTCGCGGCACTTATTCTGCGGGCACTGCCAGTACCAGCGCCGGCGGTCGCCTTGGTTGTACAGGTCGAGTATCCCGGTGGTGGGCGGAGCCATGTGCGGGTGATCGGCTGGACGCTCCCAGTCCACCTCGGTCACCTCGCGCCCTGGGGAGCTCTCCGCCAGCGTCATGCCGGTGGAACCGAATGTCTGGGTGCGCTTGCTGGCCAGGGTAAAACCGTCGCCCTCGCCGTCGATGTCGGCCGATATGCGGTCATAGTCGGTCAACAAGACGAACTGGAAGTCCGAGCTGGCCATCACATTCTTGGAGGGCCACTTAATCCCCAGGTAATTTCCCGCTCTGAATATCTTGTCGTGGACGTTGTTGTCGTGCCCTCGAGGGCTGAGCCTTGCCGCCAGCACCGGCGAGTGAAGAAGCATGCGATCGATGCGCTTCTTGCTGAACTCCCGTGCTTTCTCTTCGCTGATCTGGATGATCAGGCCGTCGCCCAGGTCGCACTCGATCTTGTAGGCGACATAACCGTCTACCAGCGCTTGTGTCTTTCCGGTCCTGGCGGGTCCCACGAAGATCACTGCGTCATATAGGCGTCGCCCCATGCAGTCCAGGGGCTCCACCATGTAGGGCGTGGCGCGGGGGCTCCAATCCCGGATCGTGCCGTCGCCGGCCACCACCTTCATGTACTTGGCCGCGGCCTCACTGGGCGGAATTCGTCTGGGCGGGCGGATAAGCTCGGCGACATCCCGGCGTATTGATGCCGCGCTGGCGTAGCTACTCATCGGAGTCGGGCTCATCCTCGACGACCAGGTTGTAGATCTGCTCGCGCAGGGCGTCGGTGGAATCCTGGACCACCTCGATCACCTCGGGCGACAGGCCCGCATCGCGCTCAAGGATGTCGGAGAGCGTATCCAGCCCGCCGGCAACCGATCGGGCCAGCCTACTCATTTCGCGGTGGACCTCTTCCACCGGCACAAGGAGTCTCATTTCCTTTTCGAGCTTGATCCGCTCGTTCTCCGACTGGTACCAGGCCTTCCGATCCGTGGGGATCATGTCCTCGGGGCCAGCGCCGTTGGCTGAAATCACCTCGCCGAACAAGGCCGGACCGATGTCCCTCAGGGCGTACACGCTGACCCCATTGCGCGTACCGGCCGGGAGCACCCCCGCATCACGGATGCGCCGACGGACTGTTCCCCGGTCCATATTGAAGGCGTCAGCAATGCGGGTGATGTTCCAGTTGTAGACGTCAGCGAGTCGATTGACCTCCCCCACCTTCACCACCCACGATCACAGCAATGGCGCGGGTTATCTCCGCCTGGTGGTGGAGGCCCAGAATCGCCGAAATTTTGTCGCGCACCGCGATTCCTCGACCCCGTGGCCACCTCATCTCCACAAGGAAGGACCCGCGGCCTCGCGAGACCAGCTCAGTCCTGATCCCCATACCGCCGCTGGTATGCCTTGAGTTTCCGGTGCTGGTAGTACCAGCCAACCCCCAGCCCCACCAGCGCGATGATCAGGCCGCCCACCGCACACATGGCCGCGACCGCCGCGTGGTTCTCATTCATCCAGGTGACCGCGCCACCCGTGACCGCAACGGCTGAGCCTGCCTGCTCTCCGAGCTTCGCTACCTTCTCGATGGCCTGCTGTCTCATTCTCGCTCCATGCAATGAAAAACGTCCGCCAGCACATTCCGAGAAGCCTGCCTCGCGTGAGGGGTGAATGGTGGCGGACGATCCGACCGATGGAATGCAATCACCGATCGAACCTGGTTGCGGGGACGGCCAGCTGTGAGGCTATGAGCCTCGTGCCGTGCCAACACTCCCGCGTGAATTTGGGACACAAAAAAACCCGCTCGGGGCGGGTTCGTGGGTTACCGACAGAAACGGCAACAATATAGATTTGAGGCTGCTAGGTTGACATATTGTCGCCTTAAGTCAACCCCCCTTGTAGGTCTGCATGAAACTGGAGTTTCACACCCACCTTAAACAGGGCGGCTTCATCGATGCGGTCGAGGTCATTGCAGATGGATATCCAGTGGGGTCGATAGCCTTTCGCCCACACCTGCCTCGACATGGCGCCATTGATCGATTCGAACTGGGCGGATAGCGGAATATCCCCAACGGCCTGACGCATGCGGAATGCCGCCATCTCTCTGACGACGGCCCGCGTACCTGGTCGGCAGTTCTTAAGGTGCAGTTCGGCGAACTGGTCGCTGTAGGCGCGCAGGAACTTATGACCCGCCTCGTCGCGCTTGTGGCAGGGCTGGCGGTACCGGAAGTGAATCCAGTTCTGCTCCAGAGGATTCAGCTCTCCAATACAGCGATGCACAAAGCCCAGCAGCGGCTGTTGGCCTGACAGGTTCGGCCTACTATATCCAGCTGCGCGGGATGGCGTCGCGTGAACCCGATGCGTCGTCGTCCGCCTCTTGCGCCCGCTCCGCTTGGTGGTAGGCTTCTGCCCCCCGGAGAAGTACGCCGTTGGTGATTCGCCAGGCACGAAGATAAAACCGAACGCCGCGCGAACCGCCGACCTGCCCTCGTCCACAACGACCGTCCTGTTCTGCATCAACGCACCTCCCGGATCTGATACCCCATCGTTTCCATGATCGCTTTCTTGAGCTTGTACACCGGCGTGGACATGCCCTTGACGTCTTCGATGATCGTCTCGCCGTCCTGGTCATAAACGAAGTCAGCGATGTACGTCGCACGGCGGCCGTTTGGGAAACTCTCCGACTTGATCAGCAGTGGCTGGTCGCCGCACTTGAGCGGATAGCGCAGTTGCATGCAAAGGTTGGATATCTTGCCGTGCCGCTGCAGGATCTTCAGCTCTGAATATCGATAGGCCTCGCGCTTGGAATCAAACTTGTACCCGTCCAGCTCCACCGGCTGTGCCTTGTACTTGTTGGGCTTGCGGTAAGTCCTCTTCACGCCGTGACCTCTGCAATCAATCTGTCCAGGTGCTCGCCGCAACGATACAGCCCGCTGACCTGCCGGTTATGGGCCCAGAAGTAAATCCGGCGCACCACCTCTGCCTCCAGCGGGCCCAGCTCGTTTGCGGTGCAATACTGATCGGCGGTGATGGCGGGATCAAAGGGCGCCCGGCTCTCGCGTATCGCCACCAGCCCAGGGGCCGACTCGATCAAGAACTCCAGGCTGTGGCGCGACTTCCGGATATCGTCCACCCCGCCCTTCTCACGCCACCGGCTGACATACTTCACGATAGTGTGCTCGATGCCGCCCAGGTCATTGGCGGCGGTGAACTCGAACGGCTGGATCCGCATCTTGCTGTAGTGGTTGCCGCCCACCTGGTAGTTCCTTGCCTTCAAAGCATCCCCCTGACTTTCTCCAGCAGCTCGATCTCGGTGCCGAACTGCGCCTCCCATGTTTTCTTCCCGGCGTGGATCGCCACCCCGTGCCCGCCGTGCTGGTGGTGATCGGCACACAGCGGGATGGTCTCGAAGTGGCTGGCGCGCTGCCCCATGCCCACCCCGGTGGTGATGTGGTGAATCCCAGCCGGGCGGCCACATACGATGCACCCCAGACCGGCAACCCGGTCGAGGTGTTCCCGCTCAGCCTT
>CAXBCH010000065.1:0-9485 GCA_963974125.1 uncultured Haliea sp.
CTGAGTGGCAGCCAGACCGCGGCAGCCAGGGCGACGATGACACCCAGCTCGCTGGCGGAGCAGCCCCGAAAAATGACCGGCTCCGCATTGAGCCGGTCCGCGAGGACGTCCTGGCTTTCCAGGGGTGCCACTCAGATCACACCGGCCGCTTCGGTAAGCAGGTAGCTGGCGAAGATCAGCACGATGGCACCGACAATCCCCAGCACGCCGACCTCGGCCCATTCTGCCTTGCCCTGGCGGGCCTCATTGAATTTGGCGAAGGCGAGGTAGGCGACCCAGAGAAAGCCGAGGACGGCAATCGCCAGGCCAAGGACCAGCCCGCCGTCCTTGATATAGCCTTCGATCAGGCCGATCCAGTCACCCGCCGCTGGCGCGGTGCTGGGTGCCACCGGCGTCGGTAACACCGCCCAGGCAGACGGATGGGACATCCAGGCGGCCATCGCGAGGACGGCAAAACGTGAAGGGTAACGGGGTGTTGTCATGGTGCGTTCTCCGAATGGGCGCAACAGTGCGCGGATACAGTGTTCAGTCGTGGGAAAAGAATGAGAGTGGAAGGACACCGCAGGCTCAGCGCAGGTAGAAGCCGAGGACCAGCAACACAATGCTCGCTCGCACGGTTGCCCAGAGCAGGTCGAACAGACTGGCCTGGCCGTCCTGCCAGGCCCGAAAGCTGCCTACGGTGATCCAGATCACCCAGACAAACGCGAGGATCAGCACCACGCTGGCAATGGCAAGCAGCAGCGCTGCCGGTGTCGCGCCGGATCCGGCCTCGAAGGCCGCTGTCTGTGCCGGTGTCATCAATCACTGCCGGTAGTCACCGCGCAGCGGCGGCACAGGGCGCGGCGTATTGCGCGGGGCATCGAGGTGCGCCTGGATACCCGCGCGCACCCGATCCAGATCCTGGCGCAGCCAGTCGTACTGAAAATGGATGCGGGCGTCGGGATCTGCCTCTGCCTCGCTGCGAGCAATCAGGGGTTCAAGGAGCCTGATCTCGTGGAGAAGACGGGCGAGCATGGCGCGCTCCGCGTCGGCATCAGCCAGCGAGCCCGGTGCAATGATTGTCAGGGCCAGCAGTGTGGCCGTGACGAGTCTGTGGCTTGTCATGAGCATGTGTTCCCGCACCGTGTTGTGTGGGGAGATCGTGACCAAGCGCGGTTCACGTCGCCATCAACAACCCGGTCAAGGGGTGACTGGGTTACTTGTGGAAGGACTTCGAGTTTGTGGTCTTCAGGAAATTATGTGGACTAAACGGTGGCATACGTGCGCGAGATCACCCTGAAAATACGAATAAAACTGGATACGCTCTAGTGTAATAACGTAGCCCCGGGCTGATCTTCGATGTAAGGTAATGTGCAGCCTAGTGCCTACTTTGTCCTATCAGCTGTCCTTCAGCCTGTGATGCGGTTACCGGCTGCTACCAACCTGGAGCTGCCGTTTAAAAAAGGCAGAAACCCGCTGGCCCCATCTGCACCAAGCCAGACATTTTCATGCGAGAATTCCCATCTCAAAAGGGGAAGAAAAGATGCATTCTGACGAAATAGCCGAGCTCAACGCCAAGCGGATATGCACTGAGTGCATCGGCGAAGAGTGCCTGTCCAACCACGTGGCTGCCACTGGGGTGGCGGCAAAATGCGATTATTGTAGCCAGACGGCGACCACCTGGAGGCTAGAGCAACTGGCAGAGAGTATCGAGACTGCCTTTGATCATCACTACATCCGAACAGCAGACCAGCCGGACTCATGGCAAGAGCGCATGTTGGCTGACCGGGAATCCCACTATGAATGGTTCCGCGAGGGGCAGCCGACAGTCGAAGCATTTCAGGAAGCAGCAGTAATCGAGTTGGAGGTGGCGGAGAATGTACAGTCTATCCTCGACGACAAATACGCCTGCTACGATCCTTCCGATATGGATGGCGAGACCGAATTTTCAGCGGGGTGTCACTACGAAGAGAAGGGTGCCACCGACGAAGCATGGCAAGCAGACTGGCGGAATTTTGAGAAGTCCATCCAGAGAGAGGCTCGATTCTTCAGTCGAAGTGCTGCTGCCCACCTGACCCAGGTATTCGGGCACATCGACTCTCTCAAGACGATCACAAATCAGCCACTGGTAGTCGACGCAGGGCCGCAGTGTGTCCTGAATCATCTCTTTCGTGCTCGTGTCTTCCAGTCAGAAGATCCGCTTCTGAAAGCTCTCTGCCGACCAGACCAGGAACTCGGACCTCCACCGGCGCGTCATGCCGCGGCCGGTCGGATGAACGCCCAAGGCATCTCAGTTTTCTATGGAGCGACGAGCTTGCAGTCCGCAATCGCCGAAGTTCGTCCTCCTGTGGGAAGCCGGGTCGCTGTCGCCAGGTTTAATATCCTACGGCCCCTGAGACTGCTCGATCTCACTGCGCTGGAACATGCCTGTGACACCGGTAGCATCTTCGACTCCACCCTAAAAGACCGGCTCGAAAGGGTAGCGTTTTTACGGTCCGTTGGAAAACACATGACCCGTGCAGTCATGCCGGACGATCAAGCCCTAGACTATCTTGCTACTCAGGCAATTTCCGATTTCCTAGCGACAGAAAACGAGCCAGCGCTCGACGGCATTGTTTTTCAGTCGGCGCAGGCAAGAGAGGGGCGCAATGTTGTGCTGTTCCACAAGGCATCAAAAATTGAAGCCATGCCGCTTCCAAACGGTGCCAAGATAAGCGCGTCCTCCGGATACGCTACCGAAGAATGGTATGAGATCGACTACTCGGTAAGTGAGGAAATACCCAAAGTGCTCCCGGCCGATAGCCCGAAGCGCAGGCCTTGGCTGGATGACTTACTGCCATTTGACCCCGCCGACATACAGGGCCTCGAACCGCGCAAAAATACCCTTTGCGTCGACCCTGGCTCAGTAGAAGTCCATTTCGTGGAATGGGTCCAAGTCAACTGCACTCCCTTCCCAGTCACTCGCCACCGATATGAGCGGCCCATGCGCCAAGACGATGACTTCTAGGCCTGCGCGTGGTCGGAGAAGACTTCTCACAGCCACTCCGTACAGGGCATCACACAATGGCATGCCCTCAGAGCGACAGTCCGATTCTCCCATCCTAGCGTTTGCTATAGGTATTTCTTGAAAGAGCTTGCGGTGATCGCAATGCTGATGGCGAATAGCGTAGCAAAGGGCAGGATCACCCAGCTCGGGTGAAGACTGAACGGCAGCGCGAGGTAGATGACCCATGCCGTCACCAGCAACGACAGCGCCGAGCGCTTGGACCAGTGGTAGACAAAGGAGCTCTCGCGCCCTCCTCCCCAACGGCGCAGGTCACGGCGCACCAGCCCGTCCACCAGTGCCGTCACACCAAACAGCAGGAATACGGGTGTAGCGAGAAGTAGAATCGCCAGACGCAGCGCGAATACCTGGGTGATCTGCAGGGCCGCAAGGATGAATTGGGCAAGCGGCTGATACAGCCGGTGCAGCCGCACCCGCAGGCCGCTCTCCTCCACCGCTGGTGGCGTGCCGAGCCAGCCGAGAACATCCACCAGCCGGGTCCATTCAAAGAGCACGACATAAGCCTTGTCTGCCACCGTCTGGGCAAAACGCGCCGGATCGCTACTCACCAGACTGCGACGGAAGTCCATCTGCAGATAGCCCGCCTCCGCGGCCAGCATCTCCCGACTGTGCCGCAGCCCCTGATCCGGCCACCAGAACACCATCCCCAGCCATTCCAGCACAATGGAAAACAGCAGTGCGAACAGCAACCAGTAAACGGCCTGGCTCACGCGGCCGAGCAGGCGTGTCAGGGTGCCCTGCTGTACATTTTGTGCAGGGTGCGCACCGATGCGCTCAGCCATGATTCTGAGTATCGTGTCGGGTCGGACTATCCGTATCGGCTACTGGGTGCCACCAACGCTCTGCGGTTTGGTACCAGTGCTCATTGGTCACATAGCGGCGTTGCATGTCTTCCGCCATGGCCGCCAGGCTCGGCGGCATGGTGGTGTCTGCACGGTCATCCGGAAGCGGCATGCGCAGTTTCCACAGCCTCCCCCCTTCCAGCAGGGCGAAGGCCTGTCCCTTGGGCAGGCGCACCAGATCCGCCGGGGTAAGCATAGGCACTTCCGAGACACTGATGCGATCTTCATTGCGGGATTTGAAATCCACGCCCGAGGTTGGATCGGACGAGTCATCCACGCCCGACACACTCATCAGCGTGAGCACCTCGACCAGGGGCAGTTGGTCAGTCAGCATCTCGGCGGTGGCCAGCTCCTTCACCCGCAGCATGATCAGGGTGTTGAAGTTCCCCGCCACCTGGCCCGCCTTGGCACGATTGCCGATGCGCGCCTCGACATCCGACCAGGTCTGGGTATACGCCGTGACCTGGAACCCCGCACCGCCCGCCTTGTTAAGCAGTGGCACGAACTCATCCCCGATCAGCTCGTTGAACTCATCGGCGTGCAGAGAGATGGTGGGCACGGTGCCTGCCTCCGCGCCCGGGACCCCGTGCTTGTAGATATGCCCCGCCACCGACACGAGGTCGGCGAACATCGCGTTGCCGACCGCACTGGCGACGGTGGTGTCGGTCAGCGCATCCAACCCGACGTAGACGATGCCCTTGCGCTGGATAACGTTCAGCCACTCGAAAATTGGCCGCGGATCCTGTTCGTCGAGATAATCCGGGGAGATCAGCGCCGCGATCGAGCCGGTGGTGAGTTTTTCCATCAGGGGTCCCACGGAGCTCACGATCTTGTCGAAGTAGGTTTTGTCGTACTTGAAGGCTGATACCAGGCCTTCCAGCACCGGATCATAGAGATCCTGCGCCTGCAGGTAGCGCATCAGGGCGATGGCCTGCCGGTCCCGACCGCGCAGCGCCGCCGCGAGGTTGCGCTCACTGATCTTGCTGGCCAGATCGTCCACCGCCTCGGTCCAGTCCTCGGGGCCCTGGGTGGCAAGGTAATGACGGGCGTACTCGATAAAGAGCGGTTCAATGTCATTAATGTAGCGGCGGATCTGCTGATAGTCCGGGCGTCGCTGCAGTGCCACCAGCGCCCGGGCGACGATGTTGACGAAGCGCCAGGCAAATTCCTTGAACGCGGCGGAGTTACCCTCGCTGGGCAGCTGGTTGGCAATACGGGTAGCCACCTCAGTGATGCGGGAGAAGCTGCCGATGGCGTTGTAGCGAGCGGAGATCTCCGGGAAGCCCAGATGGAACAGGTAGAAGGCGTCGGCCCGTCCGGCCCGTTGCGCCTCGGCGTAGATGCGTCGCAGCAGGTCCGCATCACCCTTGGGATCGAACACGATCACCACATCACCCCGGTGGATGTCCTGGCTAACAAGCAGTTCCGCCAGGCGCGTCTTGCCGACCCGGGTGGTCCCCAGCACGAGCACGTGCCCGACCCGCTCACTGAGATCCATCCAGGCATCTTCCTCGTCAGGCTCCACCGCATGGAGGGCCGGCATGCCCCCCACCGGCGGCTGCGGTTTTAGCGGATTCCACCAGCGCGGCTGGCGTAGAGTCCAGGCGAGAGCCTTCAGTCCGGGTGTCGATTCCCACTGCACCTCCGTGCGTCGCGCCCAGCGGTAGAGCGCGCCGGGTTGCACATAGTGCTGGACTTCGGGACGCAGGGTGTCGCGCAGGCGCTGGGTATGGCGCTGGGTCCAACGAAAACCGCGCCCGAGGAACAGCTTGTGCCGGCTGACGGGAATGCGCTCCGCCCGCAGCCGGTAGCCCGGCAGCCGGCGCATGTTCCGCTGGTAACGCAGGACCCGCCAGGCCTGCCGGGTGCGCACTGCGGCCAGCAGGAACAGGGCCCCGGCCGCCAGCGTGGCAACGCCCGGCGGCATCATCAGGGCCCAGGGTGCCAGCAGGGCGACACTGCCCGTCGCCGTCGCCACCAGGGCCGACCAGAGTTCCACCGGAGGCCGCAGGAGCGCCTCGACAGGGCGGACGCTCATTGCTCGATGCCGCGTCTGGAAATCAGGACCGGGATATGGGTCAGCGCCAGGGCTTCAATAAGATCAATGGCGGCGGCAGGCAGGAGTGGCAGGCCCGCGGCAATCGAGGCCATCGTTTCCAGATCGTCCTGCGTCTCAGCCTGGACCAGCAGCCCAACCGCACCCAGCGAGAGTAGAAGAGACCGGTGTTGCCGCAGCCAGGTCTGCGACCGGGGATCGGCGCCGACCAGAAACACCGGGCGGGTGAGCGTATTTTGGTAGAGTTCCGGCGTTGGCCGCGGGGGAACGGGGCCCGGGGTCAGCCCCGGCGATCGAAGCGGCAGCAGCCGGACGGGGTCGGCGGCACCCAGATCATTCATTGCAGGCGGCACCGGGGGCGCGTCTGGAGTTGTCAGCACGCCCAGAAACGGGGCCAGCGGTTGGGTCCGACCGTCGTCATGCAGCACGACCAGCTGCGCCCGGGCGCCCAACGGTACCAGGACCGTCAGGATACCGACGAAATGGAATAACCAATTGCGGCGCATTTCAGGGGTCCTGCGGCAGGGTGCGCCAATGCCGCTGCACGCGCGCCTGGTAGCGCCGCGCCAGGGTCGCATTGTTGGGCGCATGGTAGCAGCCGGCGGCGGACCACCAGTCGGCGCGTTGCTGGTAGCACTGCGCTAAAATACCGGCTCCCACCCTGAGATTGTGGTAGGGATCCAGCGCCCTGCGGATACCGCCCAGCGCCCCATGATGGTAGTGCCAGTGAATCTGCATAAGACCAACATCAACGGCGGTCTCGCCACTGTGCACCGTCGTCGCAAGGACATCCGCCGCGGCGCGGTGAGAGGGGTAATAGCGGCCTTTACCACGAATGTTCAGGGTCCAGGGCCAGGGACGCAGGACACCGGAGGTTGGTACACCGTACCCGCTCTCCGTCAATGCGATGGCGTAGAACAGCGCGGGCGGGATGCCGTGTTCCTGTGCCACCTGCCGGTAGCCGGGCGGCACCTCCTGCCCTTCGGGGCCCGATTTGGTGTGGGGTTCACCCGGTGCCGCCACGGCGACACCCATCATTACCAGTAGCGCCAGCGCCAAGGTGAGGCGGAGAGACCTCACAGGGCCGATCCTGCCAGCGGGGTCAGCGTCTCACCGCGGCGGCGCAACAGATAGGGGAGATTTACGTCGCCAGGGACCATGCTGGCCAATGCCCCCGACTCGAAGTTGAGCGTGACCTTGCGCTGACGCACCCAGTCAGGGTCTACGCCCTGCGCCACCGCCCACTTTCGGATTGCCGGTTCATCACCCGGGGCGAGACCTGACAGGTAGATGTCCAGACCCGCAATCGTGTCCAGGCGGGCCAGCAGACGCGCGAGCACTGGCTCACAGGGCGCGCACGCGGGTCTGACAAACAGCAGTACCCGATCTGTACTGGCGAGGGGGGGCTGCCGGGGTTCCGTCACCGGTAGCCGCGTCCAGTCGATCAGGGGCTGCTCGCCCACTAGGCGGTCGATGGCCGCATCATAGGCCTGCTGGAACGCCAGAATACGTTCGGCATCTTCCAGCATCAGGGACGCCCAGCGCTCCGCGAAGTGGCGCCGCTCGGTCGCATCCCGCGCGTGTATGCCCAGGGCTTCAATCGGTGACAGGGTCGTGGGGCTGATGCTGCCACGGATACCCTGCATCAGGAAGCGATAGCGCTGCCACTCCTGTGGGGTCAGTGCCCAGTGCTCGGCCTGTGCACGCTCCACGGCCGTCAGTTCAGTGCTGGTCTGTTCAGACGGGGTCAGGGTACTGACATCGTTAACCGGAGCTGCTGTAGCGGCGACGGGAGTCAAGAGCAGGCTCGGCAGAAGCGCAAGGATGGGCCACCAGGGTCCAGCCCTACATCTCATCGGGCGCGCCCTTCCCCTGAGAGCCCTCGGCGTTCGCCGCGCGCTCAAGGCTGCTCAGGTCCCGAAAGTGGGGAGACGGTGCCACACAGGGTCCCGGTACCGCGCCCCGCAGTGACGAGGGATCAATCACCGGGGTTTCTGATTGAGGTACCGGGGCCGCCTTGGTGTCGGGATCCGCCTCCGCCAGCGTCAGCCCGGCCATCAGCAACACCATCACCAGCAGTACATCGACCATGGCTAGCGCACCTCCGCAAAGTTCGGGCAGCGCTCAAAGGCCACCAGACGGTATACGGGATCTTCCAGCAGCCGCCAGGCGGGACCGGCGAGCGTTTGCAGCGCCAGCCGCAGGGGCATGGGGCCCAGTCTGCGGTGCGCATCGGGCAAGGGCAGCGGCATCAGGATATCCCGACTGGCATCTGCCTCCTCTGTGGCAGCGAGGCGATAGCCGGAACTGTACAGCGCGGTGGCAAGCGCATCACCGACGGTCACCACGTCCACCGGGAACATAATGCGGTCGATGCCGCCCAGCAGATCCTGTTGTGCCGCGGTCGGCGTTGCAGCCAGCACCGTGTAGCGGTCCACGACCAACGTCTGGGCGCTGAGATGTCCGCACTGAAGCAGCAGCATAGCGCCCAGCCCAGTGAGGACGGTACGCGAGCGTGACAGGGAGAGGATCAGAGACATGGTCAGCACCGGGTTGCTTGAGAATGATGCCGATGATCCCGGGCAAACCCGTCCTGCACTACCGGAAACCCGGTCGACCCGTGGCGCGCTAAGATAAGTAGACACTCAGGATCTGGACTCGCTCGTGCCCGAGCTCGCGGCTGATCTGGGCCCGCACCTGCTGGTCCCGCTGTCGCTCTGCCAGGGGCAGGGTCGCCACTGCAGGGCCGCCCGCAGCCGGCGCCAGGCGCCCGGTCAATGTCGCATACCGCTCCTGGGCGTAGGCATGGCGCAGGCCGTGCATCCGGGCCAGTCCCGCGTTCGCGGTATGGCGTTCATAGACCCGTAGCTGTTGGCGGTAATCGCGATCCAGAGGGATCAGGGATCCGCGCCCGGCCAGTTGATGGACTCGAGTGAGCAGTTCGCGTTGTGCGGGGGTCAGGATGGGAATCATCCGCGCCTTGCCGCCTTTGGTCCAGCTGGCCTTCAGCAGCAGGTGATCGCCGCGATCGGCATAGTGTGGCTGGAACTTGATGGCCTCTTCCCGGCGCAGGCCGAAGGCGCGCTGCAGCCCCAGGCTCATACGCACATGCGGGTCGCGGACCTGATCCAGGGCCTCACTCCCCAGCTGCCGGGCCTTCGAAATACCGGTGACCAGCTGCCGGTCCGGAATCCCGTAGTGATCATTGCTGTGGGCGATCACACTGGGCTTGTTCACCTTCTCAGCCCACCAGCGCAGCGCCGTCATACGATTCTTTATCGTGCCGATCGCCAGCTGCTCGGCCTGCCAGCGGGCAACCAGGGCATCGATGTGTTTGGGCTTTAGTGACTGCGCGCTCATCCTGCGGTACCCCAGCAGGTGCAGCTGGTCGGCGATCAGCGTCAGGGTGCGCTCCCGGTTGTGGCGGGTGGCGTAGCTGCCATCGTGGTTACGCTGACAGAGCTGTTTGAGTTGGTAGTTCAGGTTTCTCATGGTGTTTACCTGTCTCGGTTAGTGTTTCTGATCAGGCGGGGGGACTAACCCA
>CAXBCH010000066.1:0-7578 GCA_963974125.1 uncultured Haliea sp.
TTACTGCAACTTCAAATGACGTCTGTCAGGCGTAAGTCCGACAGGCTGCTAGGGCACCACATTAATCACCACCTTTCCCCGCGTTCGCCCCTGTTCCACATAGCGGATCGCGTCAGGCACTTGCTGCAGGGTAAAGCGTTGATCAATGGCGGAAGTGAGCTGGCCGGCCTCGGCGTAGCTGGCCAGCGCCGCCAGGTCATCGGCGTTGGCCCTGGCCAGTATCGATTCCAGTCGCTGCGACGCGAAGGGTGAGCGCAGCGCGGCCTGCAGCGGCCCGACCAGCGGGCCCCACCAGGGGTTTATCTGCATGTTCCCGACCATGACCAGGACGCCGTCTGGCTCGGTGACATCAAGCAGGGCGGACAGGGAATGGTTGCCTACAATGTCGACGATTGCATCGTAGCGCTTGTCGTCTTTGGTAAAGTCTTGCTGAGTGTAGTCGATCACCTGGTCGGCACCGAGCCCGCGCACCAGTTCGGCGTTGCGCCCGCTGCATACTGCGGTGACCGTTGCGCCCATGGCCTTGGCGAGCTGCACCGCGTAGCTGCCCACGCCGCCGGAAGCGCCGTTGATCAGCACCTGCTGGCCCGGCTCCACGCGTGCCTTGTCGCGCAGGGCCTGCAGGGCGGTGATCGCCGCCACCGGCATTGCGGCGGCCTGCTCGAAGCTGAGGTTTGCCGGTTTCAGCGCAATACTCCCCGTTTCACTGCGCACCAGGTATTCAGCGAAGGCGCCGTTGGCGACGCCAAACACTTCATCGCCGGGCTCGAACAGGGTCACAGCCGTGCCTACAGCTTCCACCACGCCGGCAAAGTCTGCTCCGGCACTCGGTGACTTGGGCGCATTGAAGCCGTTGACCAGCCGCAGCAGGTAGGGGGTACCGTGGAGAAAGTGCTTGTCCAGCGGGTTGACGGACGCCGCGTGTACCCGCACCAACACCTGATTGTCCGCCAGTTCTGGCCTGGCGACGGTCTCCAGCGTGAGGACGTCGGCGTCACCGTAGCAGTGCTGCATGATGGCTGTGAAACCTGCACTGCCTGCCGCCATCGGTGGCACCGGCCCACAGGGTGCATTGTGGTTTATCACCAGTGCCAGCGCGCCCAGAGCCAGCAGTGCTGTGGCGGTGAATCCGGCCAGTATTTTGAGTATGAGTCGTCGATACACGGTTTGGTCCCGGGTCAGTGATTCAGAGGGCACTATCTACAGGCTCGGGCCAGGCTGCAAGCTTTTTGCGACGAATCGCCCGAAGGGGACGTTAGACTGTCGTCAGCCGCGACTCAGTGTGCAGGTCCTGTTCGAATCAACCCGGCGGTCCGCTTGAACCCCGCCCATAAAGCTCCTACGCTGATACAGGCACAGGGCGATCAAGCCATCCACCCCTTGATAGCGGAGCCGGCATGAAGTCAGTTTCCAGCACAGGGTTCGCGCTGTTCGGCGCAGCGCTGATCGCGATCAGCTACGGCCTCGCGCGCTTCGCCTTTGGCCTGTTCGTGCCGCCCATTCGCGCCGAGCTGGCGCTGACGCCGGAGGTCATCGGCATCATTGGTGCACTGCCGCTGGTCAGCTTTCTGCTGGCCACGCTGGTGGCGCCGCTCGCCGCCGATCGCCTCGGTGCCCGCAACACGGCGGTGTTGTCCGGTGCCTTTGGTGCCGGTGGCCTGGCGCTGATCAGCCAGGCCACCGGCGCGCCATCGCTGGGCGTGGGTGTCTTCGCCTGCGGCATCTGCACCGGGCTGATGATGCCGGCCCTCACCGCCGCGATGCAGGCGCTGGTGGAGCGCTCACTGCACGGGCGCGTGAGTGCGGTGATGAATGCGGGCACCAGTATCGGCGTATTCGTGGCTGTGCCGGCGGTGCTGTTCCTGGCCAGTGCCTGGCGTTTCGCCTACATCTCCTTTGCCATGCTGGCGGCTCTCGGGGTACTGGCTGCGTGGTATCTGCTGCCCTCGGTGTCGCGGATCGTGCCGTCGGATGCCGCGCCGCCGCCCCGGATCAGCGTCCTGCAGTGGTCGCGCCTGTTCCGGGTCGCGCTGTTTGCGTTCGTGATGGGCTTTGTCTCCGCCGCCTACTGGATCTTCGCGCCGGATCTGGCGGTCACCCTGGGTGCCTTGCCGCCCGGGGCCACCGGCTGGCTGTGGCTGGCGGTTGGCGTCGCCGGCCTCGGCGGTGCGGTGGTGGCGGACCTGGCTGATCGCAACAATCCAGCCATCACCCATGCACTGATGCTGATGATGCTGGCCGCCAGCCTCGCCCTGCTCGCGGCGAGCCCGGGCCAGTTGCTGCTGGCGGTATTTTCCGCGCTGGTGTTCGGTCTCGCCTACATGAGCCTGACCGGTCTCTACCTGATGACCAGCATCCGCCTGTTGCCGGGGCGGCTGTCGATGGGCCCGGTCCTGCCGTTCATGGCGGTTGCACTGGGGCAGGCCACCGGCTCGCCCCTGGTGGGCGTGCTGGTGCAGGCATTCGGCTACGCCGATGCCTTTGCCATGTTCTCCGCGATCGGCATTCTGGTGGCACTGCTGTCACCGCTGTACCCGCGCTACATCGACTTTGGCGCTGACGAGGTGGCTGAGGTCCCGACCGGCCTGCAGGCGGCGTACGATCACCAGCTGCGGGGCGAGGATGGTCAACCGCTGCCACCGTTTATCGAGGAAGCGGAAGACCTGTAGCCGCTGGCAGCCGTCAGCCTGTACCTCAGGCGGCAGCGGATGTCGCTGACAGCTCCTCCCTCGGGCCAAAGAACTCGTAGTGAACCTGCTGCGGGGGAATGTTCAGCTCCTGCGCCAGTTGGTTCATGCACACCATGAAGGGTTTGGGGCCGAGGAAGTACAGA
Organism: uncultured Haliea sp.; assembly: GCA_963974125.1. Classification (GTDB taxonomy): domain Bacteria; phylum Pseudomonadota; class Gammaproteobacteria; order Pseudomonadales; family Halieaceae; genus Haliea. The sequence continues at coordinate 2,834 of CAXBCH010000066.1, forward strand.
TCGACATCGCGGTCTTCCGGCAGCAGTGCCGCCAGAATGTCGTGGCTGACAAAGCCGGTGGCATCGGGTGTGTCGCCGGGCAGTGGTTCGTTGTAGAGGGTAAACGACCGCAGGTTGTCGTGCCTGCTGGCGAGATTGCGCAGGTGATCGGCAAAGGCGTGGTGGCGGCTGTTGATGGCAGCGTGCACGAAAATGATCTCGCGGCCGCTGTCCACGCAGCTGTTGAGCATGCTGATCGCCGGAGTGATGCCCACCCCGCCGGTGACCAGCACCAGCGGGCGCGGCCGCTTGCCGGCGCAATCTTGCAGCACGAAATCACCGCAGGGCGCGGTGACTGATACCGTGTCGCCAACTTTTGCCCGCTGGTGCAGGTGTGCCGAGACGGTGCCGGTGGGCTCGCGCTTGACGCTGATGCGCAGACCGGCCTTGCCCGGTGCATCCGACAGGCTGTAGTTGCGGCGCATGGTTTGCCCGTCGACATCAAGGATCAGGCCGATGTACTGGCCGGGGGTGAAGTTGATGATGGTCTCGCCTTCGCACGGCAGGAGATGGAACGAGCTGATGACATCGCTTTCCGGGATAATGGCGGCGATCCGGAATGTGCGCTCGCCTTTCCAGCCACCACGGCGCTGGGTGTTGTCCTGGTACAGCTGCGCTTCGACGCCGATCAGGATATCCGCCAGCTGTTGATAGGCGGCCGTCCAGGCGTCAGCAATTTCCGGTGTCACTGCATCCCCCAGTACCTGGCCGATCGCGTCCAGCAGGCACTCGCCGACGATGGGGTAGTGTTCCGGCAGTACATGCAGCGAGCAGTGCTTGTGCGCGATCAGGCTGACGGCCTCGCCGAGTTCACCGAGCTGGTCAATGTGGGTGGCGTAGGCCACCAGGGCCCTGGCCAGGGCCTCGCTCTGGGTGCCGTTTGCCTGGTGCGCCTGGTTGAAGAAGGTTTTCACCTCCGGGTAGCGCGCAAACATCAGGGGATAAAAACAGCCGGTAATCTGGGTGGCGTGGGCCCCGACGACGGGGGCGGTGGTCTTGATGATCTCGATCTGGCGTTGCGTCAACATGCGTCTAACCTTGTGTCAGTGGTTGGATAAATTGATGTGCGGAAGTCCCGGTGTGCAGCAGTGTCCATTGCCGGTCAGCTGTTTATTCGCCGCCGGTCGCAGCTCTTGGCCGCATGCCGTCAATGCTGACCTGCTCGCCCACCGCGAAGGTTCTTCCCGGTGAGCGCAAGGTCAGGGTTTCGCCGCTGTCGGTCTTGATCTGATGCAGCTGGCCGCTGTGGCCGGACGCGTCCTGTACCTCGCCGCCCGCCCAGGCACCGCCCAGGCCGGCGACGATGGCGCCGACGGGACCCGCCACCGCTCCGCCGATCAGAAACGCCGTCCAGCCTCCCAGAATTCGGCCGCCGGTCTTGTCGGGGCTGTGCCCGGTCACTTCCGCGGCAGCGGCGCTGCCCGCGTAGAGCGTGAGCGTTATCAGGCCGGTCGCCAGAATCCTGGCCCGGTGCTGGGGCTGGTTGTTGATCATCAGGTGCTCCTTGTCATGGTTGCGCAGGTCCGACGGGGCCCCTGCGTGCAACCGGGTAGTAACAAGTTCTGTGCCAACAGCCAAGTTATTGAAATTCAAGTAAATAATGGGGAATGGTGTCAAAGTGACCCGATATTTGCGTTGTCAAAGTGACCGGATGCAGGTAGTTTTGACCGCATGACTCTGGAAAACTACATCACCGTTATTGAGGACCTGAGTCGTGACCTGCCCGCCGAGATCCGCTATCGGCGCCTGCTGGAAGCGATTCGCCAGTCCATTCCCTGCGACGCCGTCGGCCTGCTGCGGCTGCAGGGCGATCACTTGCGGCCGGTGGCCTTCAATGGCCTGCGCGAAGAAGCCCGCGGCCGCCGGTTCCTGCTCAGCCAGCACCCGCGGCTGGAAGCCATTCTGGGCAGTCGCGAGCTGGTTCGGTTTCCGGTGGATTGCGAGTTGCCCGACCCCTACGACGGCCTGATTCATGTTCCCGACGGTGGCCTGCACGTACACGATTGCATGGGGGTTTCGATTTACGTCGATGAGCAACCCTGGGGCGTGATCACCCTGGACGCGGTCAGCGCCGGCCAGTTTGACGGCATCGAGCCGCGTCAGCAGGAGTTGGCCATCAGCCTCACCCGCGCCGTCGTGACCGCGGTCGAGCGTATCGAGCAGTTGCAGCAGCAGTTGAAACACGGTCACCAGGTGACGGCTGAACTCAATCGCGAGCTGGCGGCCACCGAGGTTATTGGCAGAAGTACGGCGATGCAGCGGCTGCTGGCGGATATCGAGACGGTCGCCCCGACCCCGCTCGCGGTCTTGATCGAGGGCGAAACCGGTGTCGGCAAGGAGGTGGTGGCGCGGCGCCTGCATGTCAAATCGGATCGCTACGACCAGCCACTGGTACAAATCAACTGCGCGGCCCTGCCGGAAACCCTGGCGGAAGCGGAATTGTTTGGCCACACGCGGGGCGCGTTTACCGGGGCCAATGAAGCGCGCTCCGGCCGCTTCGAGCTGGCTGACGGGGGCACATTGTTCCTGGACGAGATTGGCGAGTTGCCGTTGGCGCTGCAGGCGACCATGTTGCGTGCGCTGCAGGAGGGTGAAGTCCAGCGCATGGGCAGTGACACGCCGATCAAGGTCGATGTGCGCATTATTGCCGCGACCAATCGGGATCTGTTGCAGGAGGTGGAGGCCGGCCGCTTCCGGGCCGATCTGTATCACCGTCTCAGTGTCTTCCCGGTCATGGTGCCGCCGCTGCGGGAGCGGACCGAAGACATATTGCAGCTGACCGAATATTTCCTCGAGCGCGATCAGCATCGCTTCAATATCCACAAGCTCCTGCTGGCAGAGGACGCGCGGCAATCGCTGCTGGCCTACAGCTGGCCCGGCAATGTGCGTGAGCTGGAGCACTCACTCGGCCGCGCCGCGCTGAAGGCCAGCCGCGAGCAGCAGCGCAATGGGCTTGTCCATATCCACGCCCGCCACCTGGATTTGCTTGATGTGCCGTTGCCGCCGGGGGTTGATTCACCGGTGCAGCCGCATCCCCTCGACAGCAACGTCTCGCTGGGTGCCGCGACCAGGCTGTTTCAGGCGCAAATGATTGAGCAGACCCTGGCCAGGTGTGGCTACAATATTGCGGCAACCGCACGGGAGCTGCAGTTGGACCGGAGCAACCTGTTGCGGATGACCAGGCGCCTGGGGGTTGCCACGGGCAAATAGCGTTCGCAGCTGCTATCCTGTTGCGCCTGTAACCGGCGACAGCAGCGCGCGTTGCTGACCCAGCCCCTCGTATAGACGACAAGGAGACCACCTGCGTGGCCTACGATTTGACCGGCAAGATCAAGCTCATCCAGGAACCACAGACCTTCAACAGCGGCTTTACCAAGCGCGAGATGGTGGTCATCGTCGAGGACGGCAAGTATCCGCAGGAGATCAACCTGGAATTCGTGCAGGACAAGATCGCCCTGCTGGATGGCCTGCAGCCGGGGCAGGAAGTCACGGTCACCTTCGACATTCGCGGCCGGGAATACAACGGGCGCTATTTCAACAACCTGCAGGGCTGGAAGATAACCGCGGCCGATGCCTCAGCCGCGCCCGCGCCCACGCCGGAATATGACAGCTACCAGCAGGGCATGCCGGGCCAGGACGGGGATCCGGGCTACGGGGATGACGATATTCCGTTCTGACCTGTACGGCCCGCTCACTGGTAAACGTGGCGACGATGCCTTTCTTTCACGATGGTCACCGTCACCACAGATTCACTGACTTCGTACATGATCCGGTACACCCCCTGGCGGATGCGATAGCGCTCTTGCCCGGAAAGTTTTTCGCAGCCTTTGGGTCTGGGGTTTTCCGCCAGGGCTTCCAGTTGGGCCAGGATCCGTTTCAGGCCGCGTTGCGGTATGGGGCGGAGATCGCGAGCCACCGATTTCCGGAACAGCAGTTTATAGCTTGCCATGCTTCTTCAAGTCGTTGAGAAGCGTTTCATAGGTAATTGTCGGTTCATTTATCCGCTCTTCAAAAACAGCGAGATCCTCCTGGTCTTCGGCCAGGGAGGCCCTGACGGCGTCATTGACCAGTTCGGAGAGTGATTTGTCGGAGTGAGCCGCCTTCAGTCGTAGTGCGGTGTGGATATCCTGGTCAAAGTAAATTGTCGAGCGCTTGGTGGGAGTTGTCATCGGCATCCGCCTCGAAAGAGTGTCCACAGGTACTGTAGTGTTCAAGTGTTTTAGCGTCAAAGCGTCAAAGCGTCAAAGCGTCAAGGCGTCAAAGCGTCAAGTTGCGCGGGAGGCGCTGATTGGGGAGTATCGTGGCCGGGTGCGCGCTGTGTTTGGTTTCCTGCGCAGGGGTGGCCGAATTTGATGAAACGCAGTCCTTGGGGTGGTGGCGCGGTCTGACTAAAATACTGGTTGTACATATAGTATTGAGGCATTTTCATGGGCATGCCGCCGATTGTGGAAGATTCGCCCCAGCGGTTGAATGGGGCGCAGCTGGGTCAGGCGATCACTCGCCACTGGGCACAGCTGAATGCAGCGAATCACCACTTGCTGCGGATGATCGCCGAGTTTGACCGCCGTGGCGATTGGCGCGAGCAGGGAACAATAGAAAGTAGTGCCTGTGAGGCCCTGCCGGACCATCTTGCCTACGCGCGGGCGGAGGGAAAATCTCCGCGGATATAGTCACTCAATCCCGCTTTTTTGGTCTTTACTAGATCA
>CAXBCH010000067.1:0-7011 GCA_963974125.1 uncultured Haliea sp.
TGGCGGGGCTTTCAGCGATTCTTGTCGTTTTTGGACGGAAAATCCCTAGTACCCCTGAATGGAGGTTTCCATTGTCAGGCCCGCATAGAAAACACCGTAGCCGCCATCCGAGAATCGGCTCTGATTGCCTGCATGGGTAAAGGCTGCCATTACAACGCTGCTGCCAGGACCTACCATGCGCTCATCGGGAGGAACATAGGCGATATCCCCGGCCAGGTCGCGCAAGCGATCGTTCGTCAGCGCCTCCAATGCATAGGCAAGCTCCAGCTCCGCGGGATCCAGCAGGTTCTCGAAAATCGTAATCGTCGGAAACCGACTGGGAATCAGCCGGTAGACCGTTTTCCCGACGATTTCGTTACTCAAACTGAGCGCCGCGCTGGGCATCGAGATAACGTCTCACATCCGCGAGATCGATAACCCGTCCTCCCAGCATATGCTCCAGTGCCGGCCGACCACCGAAGTCCCGGTTAGGGCGACGAATCCACCCTGACCATTGCTCTGCATTCGGAAACAGCAGCTGCAGCGCTTTATAGATACCGGCGACATAGGACAGTCGCTCAAGGGTATCGCGGGTCAATTTGATGTCCTCTCCGGCGGCCACCTTTTGCCGCCACTGGTTCAGAGTGGTTCGGCTTTCATGCCCAGCCAACACCAGACGCTGTGCATCCGTCAGTTGCCACTCATCGGTGATTCCCAAAAAGAGTTTGGCAGCCACTCGACCCAGGGCGCTCCGATCTTTGCGGGGGTTCGCTTCTGGCATTACTTGCATGACACCTCCTCCTGTGGCGCGGATATTCTGGTCACGCTGAAAACTCATCACCAAAACATATATGCACATTATACTAATAAGATGTACACATATGAACATAGTGTAGCTGTGTTTTCCCGGCGGTCAAATTCCAGCCACCGACGACCAGCAGCTCCAGTATTTAGTTACCATTTCAGCGCGGGGCTCTGCGGGCTTTTATCCGGACATCAGAGCGGACATCGAGGGGCAAATAGCTTCGTGAAGTGTTGTATAAGCTATTGATATTCATAGCGTATTGAGGATGTATGACGAGGAGATAAAGCGGACATCCGCGAGGCTTTATCCAGTGATAACGACCTGCGGGTCATTGTGCGGCAATCCGTGCTCCCTGCGCCTGCTTTAACCCCAATCGTTGGCTCGTTGGCGCTATCGCTGATGGACTGGTGTGTACACGTCGGGTCCTGCCGGCGTTTGAGGCTACTGCCGGTGTGTTCAAATTCGCGCGATTAGAACTGGTGCTTTTGCCAGTCCTCATGCCAGCGATGATTTTCTGCGTGCTGATAGATGGCGGTTGTTTCCAGCTTTTCATGCCTGGCTGAAGCCTGCAGGTACTTGAGGCCAATGCCGGCGTCATCACCATGGGTCACGGCAGTGTGGCGGAACCAGTGGATAGACGCCTTGCGAAGCCTGGCAGCCTGCAATGGCGCTTCGACTTCGATGGCCTCCCCCGCCTATCTGGAAGCACAGGGTCACCCGCAAACGGTCAGTGACCTTGCGGATCACCGGCTGATTGGTTTTACCGGACCGGACTCACTCAATTACTGGCATCTGGCGGAGGGTGTGCGGGTCAAGCCGCAGCTCGCCGCCAGTAGCGGCGAGGCCGTGCGCCAGTTGTGCCTACGCGGCAATGACCTGGCCTATCTGTCCCACTTCGTGGTTGCCGAGGACTTCGCCCGCGGGGACCTGGTAACGGTCATGGACGCACTCATCGTGCGCCCCAGCCCACGGGAAGCAGTGAGCGCGGTGTACTACCGCAATTCCGGGATCGCCTTGCGGATTCAGGTGCTTATGGATTTCTTTGCGCCGCGGTTTGGGCTAGTGGGGTGCCAGTGACGCATCCGGCAGGACTGAAAGCCAGGCGCGGAACTTTCGCGCATTAGATGATCGACTCACCTCGCCAGCGCCGGAAATTGAGCCGCCCGAGCTGGTGCTCGGACAGGGGCCACTGCAGACTCTCCAGTGTTTCCAGCACCTGTTGCCGTTCGCTCAGGCTGCGCTCATAGTACCAGCCTTGGCTGTCACCCGCGGTGACGATGATGCGGCAGTAGTCTCTGTCGCCCGGGAGCTCGGCGCGGTATTCGTCGGCATAGACCCACACGGATTGGTCGACAAAATAGCTGTTCCAGTGATTGTCTGCGTCTACCAGTTGATCCATGTGCACGAAGTCCCTGGGCCGCTTTCTGCCCGGCTGTTGGCTACTCATAACCTGGCTATCCACGTTCGCTGATGGCGGTTGCGGCGATAAAGGTGGTCTCCTTGACCAGCTCTGCACCGCCTCCGGTGAATACCAGGCCGACCTGGGCGACACGCTGCCGGGGGGCTGCCAGGCAGATGCTGTAGGGCACCCAGCCGGTATCGCTGCCGCCTGTGTCGAGTACCTCGGGGCCGACAAGGTCGTAGGGCGCCCCCGCTTGGAGACGAACCCGCACGCGCTGGGCCTGTGTACTGGCGGCCTCGATCTTGAACTGGTAGTGGTTGCAGGTGCGGCCGCGCTCGTCCCGGACAAACAGCGAAGAGCGGTCGCGCCGTATCTCCGCGTTCAATTCCCGGGTATTGAACGCCTTGTAGCTGGCCAGGCTGAGTGCCGTGGCGGTCATCAGGGCGTAGCCAATGACCCGGGGCCGCCACCGGCGGCGCTGGCCGCTCTCCAGCTGGCGCGCTGACACGAAGCGGATCAGGCCGGGGGCGCGGTCGAGCTTGCGCATGACCTGGTCGCAGGCGTCGATGCAGGCGCCACAATCGATACAGCCCGCCTGGAGGCCGTCGCGGATATCAATCCGGGTGGGGCAGACCGCGACGCACAGCCGGCAGTCCACGCAGTCGCCCCGCAGGGCCTGGCGGCTGCGCAGGCTGGCCCGCGGGTCTCCGCGCCGGCTGTCGTAGCTCACGGTGACGGTGTCGCGGTCGAACATGACACTCTGGAAGCGCGAGTAGGGGCAGGCGTGCAGGCAGATGTACTCCCGCACAAACCCGGCGTTGACATAGGTCAGCAGGGTCATCGCCAGCAGCCAGCCCGCGGTATAGGCCGGCAGGTCGGCGCCCAGCAGCTGGGCCAGCAGGCGCTCCGGGGCAACGAAGTAGGCGCTGAAGGTGAATGCCGTGGCCAGCGACACCGCGATCCACAGGCCGTGCTTGATGCTCGATCGAGCAAGTTGAGCCGCTCGCGGGTGGTGGCGAGTGAGTCCCGCCGGCAAGGCAAGGCGCCGTTCGACCAGGGACTCGATGCGCATGAAGATCCAGGTCCAGACACTCTGTGGGCAGGCAAAACCGCACCAGAGGCGCCCCCACAGGGCGGACACCAGGAACAGGCCGAAGGCCCCTGCGAACAGCAGGAAAGACAACAGTGGCAGGTCCTGCCACAGCAGGGTCTGGCCAAAAACGTGAATACGCCGGCTGTCGAAACTGAAACGCAGCCAGGGCGTGCCGTTCAGGCTGAGCCAGGGAAACACCAGAAACAGCCCCAGCAACGGCCAGCTGACCGCCCTGCGGAGGTTCTGGAAACGCCCTGCCTGCAGGCGCACCCGCTGTGGCCAGCGGTCGTTCGCTGCCTGTGGGCCATCTGTGCTTGCAATGATATCCATCGAGTCGCCCGGGAAATCCACGGGGCCTACGCTACGCTCGGGGAGCGAATAGGTACAGCTACAGAAATAATATATATAATGGGCACAGTTTGCGCTCTGAGGTGGGTCATGCCGGCCAATTATCGATACCTGGAACTGGAAACCTGGCTATTGCAGGGCATCGCCGAGCGCCGCTGGTCCTACGGCGAGCGATTGCCGTCGATCCGGTGGCTGTGCCAGCAGCGGAAGTTGTCGCGTGCCACCGTGCAACACGCGCTGCAGCGCCTGGAAGCACAGGGCGTGGTCGAGTCGCGGCCGCGCTCGGGTTACTTCGTTACGCAGGTCGCCAGCGCACCGGAAAGCCGGCACCGTGATACCCGCCTGCGCCCTCCCTCGCCGGCCTCGGTCAGCGACCTGCTGCTGGACCTGATGCGCCGCAAGGGGGCCTTTGACCTGGTGCCCGATGCCCCGCCGATGGAACAGCCCGCCGCCATCCTCGCCCTGAACCGCTCGATAGGGCGGGCCATGCGCAGACCGGGCAACACCTCCCACACCTACTACGACGACCCCGCTGGCGCCCTGCCACTGCGGGAACAGATTGCACGGCACTACCACCGCAGGGGCTGTGGCCTGACCGCCGACCAGCTGTGCATTACCTCTGGCTGCCAGCATGCGCTGTCCCTGGCGCTACAGGCCAGCTGTGAGCCCGGCGATGTCGTGGCGGTGGAGAGCCCGGGCTTTTATGGCTCCATTCAGCTACTGGAGCAGTTGGGCCTGCAGGTCCTGGAGATACCCTGCTCACGGGCGGACGGCCTGAATACCGAGGCGCTGGAGCAGGCCCTGGCCCAGTGGCGCATCCGGGCCTGTATCGTGTCACCCGCCTTCGCCACCCCGACCGGCGCGCTGCTGCCGACGACCAGCCGGGAGCACTTGCTGGCACTGGCGCAGGCCCACGACTTTGCGGTCATAGAGGACGATATCTATGCCGACACCTCGTTGGGCGCCGTCCCCGACCCGCTCAAGAACCTGGACCACGGCGACCGCGTCATCCTCTGCAGCTCCCTGTCAAAAAGCCTGTCGAGAGACCTGCGACTGGGCTGGGTCGCCGGTGGCCGCTGGCAGGCAAAAATCGAACAGCTCAAGCTGGTGAACCTGCTGGCCGGCAGCCAGAATATCCAGCTGGGTGCCGCCGAGTTCATGGCCGACGGCGGCTACTTTAGCCACCTGCGCCGGCAACAGCGGGTGCTGCGCGAGCGCCGCGACACCCTGCTCGACGCGCTGGGCTCCTGGCCGGTGGAAACTGGCCTGTCCGAGCCACGCGGCGGGCTGTCGGTCTGGGTAGAGTTGCCCGAGCACTGCAATACCAGCGCGGCCTATGGCCCTGCGCTGGAAGCGGGCATGGTCATCACCCCCGGCAACCTGTTCTCTCCCTCGAAGCGTTTCGAGAACTGCCTCAGGATCAGTTACGAGCAGGCCTGGCATCCGCTGCGGCTGGCCGCCCTGCAGCAGCTGCCCGGCGTGCTGGGCCTGGACTGACGGCCCGCTACCACCATCGTTTCTTCGCCATCTGTGTCTATCACTCCTGCCCCTCCGGCTATATGGTGCTGCGCGCATGGGGCGCCAGCATCAACAGACAGCCCGGGAGGGAACATGGCGAGAACACCAGATGGTAAGCGGGGCAGCAGTGTCTCACTGACCCAGGTAGCGGGCAGTGTCCTGGCCAGCTTCTTTGGCGTCCAGAGCTCGAAGAACCGGGAGCGGGACTTCAAGTCAGGCAAGTTCGGCACCTTCGTAGCCGTCGGCGCCATCATGACAGCCGTGCTCATCGCCTGTATTTATGCGGTGGTGGCGCTGGTGCTCGGCTGAGCCACCAGGCACGGCCCGAACGCTGGCTGTACCGAGTATCTCGTGCCAGCGAGCGCTCCAGGCAGGGGCCTCGAGATCAGCAATGCTGTTCTCGACCTCTGCGGGGTAAACGTTCTCGCCACCGGACCTGCTGGCTACGCGACCGGATTCAATGACCGGGGCGCGGAGACCATGCGTAGTTGGCTGGATACGGAGCAATCATTCACTGCACCGGACCTCTTCGACGGCCTGCAGAGCTTCCTGGGGGGACAACTGGACTCCTTCTGCAGCCACTCAGCAGAAGGCCGCTGTAGCGAAACCTGCCACCAAGAAGGTGACTCGTAAGAAGTCCGCCACTACCAATAAAAAGGCCGCACCCCAGAGGAAGGCTACTCGGGCAGCTAAACCGAAAGCGGTACAGGCCGAGGCGTAAAGCGCCATAGCCCACCTGATGCATGCGGGTGGGCTATTCCCATCAAGTATCCGCGTGTCTATATCGAGCGCACACTTGCCACATCAATGTGGCGTCCAAATCAGTCGTAGTTCAGCTTTTGCCAGGCCTCGTGCCAGCGGAAATCTTCGGCGTGTTGATAGATGGCCGTTGTTTCCAGCTTTTCATGTCGAGCAGAAGCCTGCAGGTACTTGAGACCAATACCGGCGTCATCGCCATGGGTCACAGCAGTGTGGCGGAACCAGTGGGTCGACGCCTTGCGTAGCTTAGTGGCCTGCAGTGGCGATTCAACTTCGATCGCCTCCCCCGCCGCAGTGACTACGCCCTTCACCAGGCGATAGATCATATTGGCTGACACCGGCCGGGTCCCTTTCAAGCTGCGTAGAATGGGGCTGACATCATCTGTCGAAGGCAATGCGTCCAGGCCCAGTAACCGTCGGTACCGCATGAGCGCATCCAGCATCTCGTCCGTCACCGGCACTTTCGCCCGTTTGCCGCCCTTCCCTTCCACAAACCACCACCACTTGCCGCGGTACTCCCGAAAACTGCACATTGGATGACTGGCGACTTCTGAGACGCGGGGCGCCAGCAGGTACAGAAAGTGAAACAGAAAGCGCGTGCGTTCGAAGTACTCGATTTGCCGCCGAGTGGATTGCGGCAGCGCAGCAATATAGCCCTTCAGATATTCCCAGGTTTCCCGATCCAGGAAACGCTCCTGGGATAGCGCCTCACCGGTCTCCGGCGTCAGCGTCTTGTTCCGACGCCGCACCAGGGAGAGTGGATTGCCCCGCAGGTAGCCGGCATCTACCAGATAGGACAGCAGCGCATTCACCACGATCAGCGTCTGGCGCTGGCTGCTCGACGCCAATGGCCCTTGAAAGGGCCGCCACCGCGACGAGTGACGCGGCGCCCGGGGTCCGCACCAGTACGCCGCCGGCTGCGGATCCCTGAGGGGTCCTAGGGATTTTGCCTCCAAATATTGCAAAAACCGCTGCAGGCCGCGCCAGCTGTGGTTTCTGGAGGCCCATTACTTATCGATTGTCGGCCGGTAGCCATCAATCGATTCCATTAAATCCTCAAGTTTTGGCAATTCACCTGTCGGTGCGAATGTGTATCTACCCCGGAGG
>CAXBCH010000068.1:0-6531 GCA_963974125.1 uncultured Haliea sp.
AGAGGGAGGTGAGACACGACTGGATAACCTGGTGACGCTGTGTCGATTCCATCATCGGCAATTGCACCGGGGCTGCTTTGATATTCGTCTCAATGGCAACTCCGCGGAGATTTTCTACGCTTGAAAACACAACCTGGAGTCATTCCGTCAGGCAGTGTAGCCAGGGCGGCACCGGTGATACGAAAACGGCAAGTTCTCCATCTTGCCAGCAGGCAACGCGTCGATAGGGGTTGGTGCTGCTGGAGTTATCAAGAATATCGCAACGATCGCACAGTGGCAGGGCTTTGCTGACGTTGTTCAGGGTTCGTGCGATTCGCTCACGTATTTTCCGTTCCGGCACAGTGTGGCCTCCGTCCGCAACTCGTTGCGCGACGCGCGCGACGTTCAGGTCGGCCATTTCGAGATGTATGTAGATCATGTTTATCTCGTAACCAACACCCTTTGCTTTGGCGAGGAAGTCGATTTTGCTCGAATGCGAGAAGACTGTTTCGAAACAGAAACTGATACCCCTGGCGAGCAGGTTCTCCCGCAGCTGCTGTGCAAGTCGCGCCGCGGCATAGCTGTGGCCTTCCGGATCATTCGGAAAAAGGGACTTGGCGAGCAGGTCGGCGTTTACGAAGGGGAGGCGATTCAGGTAAAGCTTCTGGAAAGTGCTTTTGCCAGCGCCATTTGCGCACGCAAGCAACCAGAGGCGCGGACGTAACGCGACAGGATCAGCCGCCATGGCCTGCTCGATGCGGCTGCAAGCCGGAATCGGGCAGGAATTGGCCGTTCTCGAAGCGGCCGGTTGTACGCCGCCCATCGCTGTCTATCTGTTCCAGCAAACCGGGGTGATCGAGGCTGGCCTGGTAGCGTGTCTGGCTGCTGCTTACGCGATCCGCCAGCCGCCCCGCCTGACGATCACGCTCGACAGCGGCAAACAGCGCATCTGGTTCTGGCCCGGGATCGTTGTGATATTGAGCGGAAGCTTCAGCGACACCGCTGCTGATCGCCAGGAGGTCGTTGCCTGACAGCGTCCGCGCAGCCAATTGGCCAATAGTGGCCCAGTATTCGATCTGCTTGGCACTGCTTCGGTGCTCTATCCGACCGGCCAGCTCTGCGGCTTCGTAGAGGCTGCGGCTGACGCGGACTGGTGGTACGGGCTTGGACATCAAACACCTCTCCAGACAGAAACCAGGGCTTTGTAGCAAAACGCAGCAAAATAGTAGCGTAATGCGACATTGAGGTCAAGATCAAGGGGTCAGGCTACCCCAACCTCTGGCCCCGCAGCCGCAGCGCATTGCTGATAACACTGACCGAGGACAGCGACATGGCAGCCGCGGCGATCATCGGTGACAGCAACATGCCGGTCAGGGGGTAGAGGACACCGGCGGCGATGGGCACACCGAGGGCATTGTAGGCGAAGGCAAAGAACAGGTTCTGGCGGATATTGCGCATGGTTGCCCGCGACAGCTGCAGGACATGCACGATCCCGTTCAGGTCCCCCCGCAGCAGGGTGATGCCGGCACTTTCGATGGCGACGTCGGTGCCGGTGCCCATGGCGATACCGACATCCGCAGTGGCCAGTGCCGGTGCATCGTTGATGCCGTCGCCCACCATGGCGACAATCCGGCCTTCATCCCGCAGCCGTTTGACCACATGACCCTTGTCTTCCGGCAGTACTTCCGCCTCTACCTCGTCGATCCCCAGGGTGCGCGCCACTGCCGCGGCGGTGGTGTGGTTGTCCCCGGTGAGCATCACCACGCGCATGCCCGCCTGTTGCAGCGAACGAACGGCGGCTTCGCTGTTTTTTTTCACCGGATCGGCAATCGCCAGCAGGCCGGCGAGCCGTCCATCCACTGCCGCGAAGATTACCGTGGCTCCCGCAGCGCGCAGTTCCTCGGCCGCGGCATCCTGCACACCCGTGTCGGCGCCTTCCGCATCCATCAGCAAGCGATTTCCCACTGCCAGGCGTTTGCCGTTGACTTGTCCGGTGACGCCCTTGCCGTTCTGGGCATCGAAATCCGATGCGTCCGGCAGGGCCAGTTCCAGCTCCCGCGCCCGGTCGACGATGGCCTGCGCCAGCGGGTGTTCACTGCCCTGTTCCAGCCCTCCGACCAGCGTCAGCAGGGAGGCCTCGTCGTAGCCCTCGGCGGGCCGCACTGCCGTTACTGCAGGTTTGCCTTCGGTGAGGGTCCCGGTTTTGTCGATCACCACTGTGTCCACTTTCTCCATGCGCTCCAGCGCCTCGGCGTCCCGGACCAGCACGCCCAGGCCCGCGCCGCGGCCGATGCCGACCATGATCGACATCGGGGTGGCCAGTCCCAAGGCGCAGGGACAGGCGATGATCAGCACGCTGACCGCCGCGATCAGGGCAAAGGCCATGGGCGGTTGCGGACCCAGAAACGACCAGGCGATGAAGGCGACCACGGCCACGGCGATCACCGCCGGCACAAAGTAGCCGGCGACCTTGTCCGCCAGTCCCTGGATCGGCGCGCGGCTGCGCTGGGCGCTGGCTACCATCTGCACGATGCGGGCGAGGAGGGTGTCACGGCCGACCTTGTCGGCACGCATGATGAAGCTGCCCTGGCCATTGATGCTGCCGCCGATGACACTGTCGCCGACCTCGCGGGTGACCGCCAGGGGTTCACCGGTGACCATCGATTCGTCCACCGTCGAGCGACCTTCCAGGATCTCGCCGTCGAGGGGGATCTTGTCGCCCGGGCGCACACGCAGCCGGTCGCCTACCGCGACCTGGTCCAGTGACACATCCTGCTCTCCACCGTGCCCATCGAGGCGTCGGGCGCTGGCCGGAGCGAGGTCCAGCAGGGCGCGGATGGCGCCCGAGGTTTTTTCCCGTGCCCGCAGTTCCAGCACCTGGCCCAGCAACACGAGGACGATGATCACGGCTGCAGCTTCGAAGTAAACGGCGACCGAGCCATCGGGCTGGCGAAAGGCCGGCGGGAAGATCCCCGGCGCCAGGGTCGCGACGACACTGTAGCTCCAGGCGGCGCCGGTACCTATCGCAATGAGGGTGAACATGTTGAGGCGGCGACTGAGAAGAGAGCGCCAGCCGCGCAGGAAGAACGGCCAGCCGGCCCACAGCACGACCGGTGTGGCCAGCGCCAGCTGGATCCAGTTGGATTGCTGCGGCGCCAGCAGTGCCTCGGTGGCAAAGAGATGGCTGCCCATTTCCAGCAGGAAAACCGGCAGCGTCAGCACCAGGCCAATCCAGAAGCGACGGCCCATGTCCAGCAACTCGGCCGAGGGGCCGGTATCTGCAGTGACCTCCTCGGGTTCCAGTGCCATCCCGCATTCGGGGCAGTCGCCGGGACCTTCCTGACGCACCTCGGGGTGCATGGGGCAGGTATAGATGGCGCCGGGGATGGCCGCTTCGGGCTCTTTTTTCTCACCCAGGTACTGTTCCGGGTCGGCCTCGAACTTTTCCCGGCAGCGTGCGGAACAGAAATGCCAGGTGTGGCCTTTATGCTCGCTGTGATGTTTGGCGGTGGCCGGGTCCACGGTCATGCCGCAGACGGGGTCACGGCTCGGGTCTGCTACGGCGGTCTCTGTGGTCATGATTCGCCTCCTGCATTGTCGGGGGCAGTATACGTCAGTCCAGGTCATGGTTATGGTTATTGCCACCCTAACACGTAGCAGGCCAGCGGGGCTGTTTGCTGCCCGCGCTGCGGCTGCGATGTTATTATCCCTGCTTCAACAATCCGGTATGGACAGACTCCCCATGACTACCATCGGCACGCCACTCACCGCCAACGCCACCCGCGTCATGCTGCTTGGCAGCGGCGAACTGGGCAAGGAAGTCAGCATCGAACTGATGCGCCTGGGCTGCGAGGTGATCGCGGTGGACCGCTATCCCAACGCGCCGGCGATGCAGGTGGCCCACCGCAGTCATGTGCTGAACATGCTGGACGGGGCCGCGTTGCGGGCACTGGTGGAGCGGGAGCAGCCCCGCTTCATCGTCCCGGAAATCGAGGCCATCGCCACCGATGAGCTGGTGCAGCTGGAAGCCGAGGGCTGGCGGGTGGTGCCCTCCGCCCGCGCGGCGCAGCTGACCATGAATCGGGAGGGGATCCGGCGGCTGGCGGCGGAGGAACTGGGTTTGGCAACGTCCCCCTATCGTTTCGCGGCCACCCGGGAGGAGTATCTTGCCGCCATCGAGGCGATCGGGCTGCCCTGCGTGGTCAAGCCCATCATGTCCTCGTCAGGCAAGGGCCAGAGCACAGTGCGTACCAGCGACGACATCGACCGCGCCTGGGACTACGGCCAGGCCGGTGGCCGCACCGGCGCCGGCAAGCTGATTGTCGAGGGCTTTGTCGACTTCGATTACGAGATTACCCTGCTGACCGTGCGCCACCGCGATGGCACCGGTTTCTGCGAACCCATTGGTCATCGCCAGGAAAAGGGGGATTACCGCGAGTCCTGGCAGCCCCAGGCCATGAGCCCGGTGGCCCTCGAAGAGTCCCGCCGCATCGCCGCGGCGGTCACCGGTGCCCTGGGCGGTCACGGCATCTTTGGCGTGGAGTTGTTCGTCAAGGGTGACACGGTCTATTTCAGCGAAGTGTCGCCGCGGCCCCACGACACCGGCCTGGTCACCCTGATTTCCCAGAATCTGTCGGAGTTCGCCCTGCACGCACGCGCGATTCTCGGCCTGCCGGTACCAGCCATCCACCAATTGGGCCCTTCGGCCTCGGCGGTGCTGCTGGTGGCCGGGGATTCGGCCGACATGCGCTATGGCAACCTGGCGGCGGCGCTGGCGGAGCCGGATACCGACCTGCGCCTGTTCGGCAAGCCGGAGGTGCGCGGTGAACGGCGTCTCGGCGTTGGCCTGGCCCGTGGCGACTCTGTCGAAGACGCGATACAGAAGGCGCTGCGGATGGTCGGCGCAATCGAGGTCACACTGTGACGCGGACGTCCGTTGGCCGCCCGTTGCCCGCCGCTCCATGAACGCTTCGCACCTGCCACCAGCGCAGTTCCTCCACGACCTGCCTGCGATCCAGGCACAGCGGCAGCCGGATGCGGTGGCCCTGTGGTGGCAGGGCGCGCCGACTACCTACGCCCAGCTCAACAGGCGGGTCGCGCAGCTGGCGGCTCGTCTTGCCGCGGTTGGCGAGAGGGGAGACCGCATTGGCGTCCTGGCCTGGAACGGCCCGCGGTTTATCGAGCTGATCTACGCCTGTGCTGCCAGCGGCCGTATCCTGGTGCCGCTGAATGCCCGCCTGGCGCCGGCGGAATGGTTGTACCAGCTGCAGGCGGCGGGCGTGGGCACGCTGTTTGCGGACGGGGACCTGTTGCCGTCCCTGCGCAGCCATCCCGCGTTCCCGCCCGGGCTGGCGACCATCAATCTGCAGGCGGGCCATGACCGCTGGCTGCGGGAGGGCCCGGTGGCGCCGCTGCCTGCGTTGCACGCGCAGGATCCGGCCTGGATCCTCTTTACGTCGGGCTCTACCGGCCGACCCAAGGGCGCCGTACTCAGCCACCGCTCCTTTCTCGCCGGCCTGGAGTCCGCCGCCCTGGCGCGGCCGGTAGCAGCGGGTGACAAGTACCTGTATCCCTTTCCCCTGTTTCATGTCGCGGCCCACAACGTGCTGCTGCAGCACCAGTACGGCGCCGCGGTGGTATTGCTGCGCGCGTTTGCCGCAGAGGAAACCCTGCGCGCCTGCCGCGAGCTGGGGGTCACTACCCTGTCCCTGGCGCCGACCATGATTGCCATGCTGCTGGATCACCCGTCCTTTAGCCCCGGGGATTTGGCCAGTGTGCGCACCATTGGTTATGGCGCTTCGGCGATGCCTGAGACCCTGCTGCGGCGTCTGCTGGACGAGACCGGCGTCGGCCTGTGCCAGAGCTATGGCATGACCGAATTGTCCGGCAGCGCCGCTTTCCTCACGGTGGAGGATCACCGGCTGGCAGCCGCAGGGCGGCCCGAACTGCTGCAGTCGGTGGGAAAACCGCTGGCCACCGTGGAGCTGAAGGTAGTGGACGAGAGCGGACGCGAATGCGTTGCCGGTGACGCCGGGGAGATCCTGGTGCGGGCGCCCCAGTGCATGCAGGGCTACTGGCAGCAGCCGCAAGTGACCGCGGCGACGCTGGTCGAGGGTTGGCTGCACACCGGCGATATCGGTCGTTTCGATACCGAGGGCTATCTCTACATCGTCGATCGCAAGAAGGACATGATTGTCAGTGGGGGCGAAAACGTGGCCTCCCGGGAAGTAGAGGAAGTGCTGCGTCAGCATCCGGCTGTCAGGGATTGCGCCGTCATCGGCCTCCCGGATCCGCGCTGGGGCGAGCAGGTCTGCGCGCTGGTGGTACTGGCTATGGAGGCCAGCGACGCCGAATTGGCGGCCCACTGTCGCAGTCTGCTGGCCGGCTACAAGACCCCGAAAACCTGGCGCCGGGTGGAGGCGCTCCCCCTGAATGCGGCGGGCAAGGTAGACAAGCCCGCATTGCGGGAACAGTTACGGGCGCACTGGGAATCAGCCCACTAGCAGCCTGTCGGACTTACGCCTGACAGACGTCATTTGAAGTTGCAGTAAT
>CAXBCH010000069.1:0-5417 GCA_963974125.1 uncultured Haliea sp.
TGGGATAGGGCCGTTGCATCAGGGGTACCCCGTCCAGTTGATATCCGTAATGAAAACCTGTCCCTCGCGCTGGCAGCACTGGTAGGGACGCCACAGGGTCCAGGCGTAATCACCACCGGGATCGACACGGCCGCCGCCCCAGCCGACGGCGCTGAAGAGATCATTGGTGCCGAACACCGCGCAGCTGGATTCGGCGCGGGGCGCCAGCATCTGCCAGGTGCCAGTGCGGGCATTCCCTTCCACCAGTGGACCCGGTGGCCACACACGCATGTCAGGGGTAAAGGGTCCCTGCAGTGGCAGATAGACGTGGGGCTGGCCGGTGCGGGTGACGATATCCCCTGCGCGCTGGGCATTGAGGGCCGCGCCCTTGGGTTCTTCAGACTGGGTGGTCCAGCCGGTGCGCGGATAGAGGCCACCCCAGGTCTGCAGGGGCCAGTGGCCCACCTCGCGCAGGCCCGGGATCAGGCTGGCGGGATAGAGCATTTCCGGGACCTCCAGCCGCCAGGCCATGGCATTCACCCCCGACTGAAAATACGGCACGAAGGGTGTGGCCTGGGAGGGACAGACCAGCCCGCCCGCCACGCCCACATCCGCCAGCAGGGTCAGGGGATGACCGATGGCATCGGTCTCCCTGAATAACAGGTTGCGGTGATCCAGACGGTTGTGGGTGCCCTCGGTGCGGTTGCCCGCGCTGTCCACAGGTAACGGTAGCAGGCGCCCCAGAAGACCCTGGGCGGCGGCACGCTGCGCAGCACCGAGCGTGGCGCGGATCTCAAGCCAGGGATTGCCCCCCAATCGATTGTAGGCACTGACGACCAGATCCGGATTGTAGTGCCCCACCTTGAGTGAGGAGTTGACGGTGCAACTCAACAGATCGCATTCCAGCCAGAAACACAGGCCCACCGGGCGCCACTGCATGCACGCGAATGCGGCATTGCTGGTCCGCGCCACGATCCCGGCGGTGGACAGGGATGCCGCCTGACTGCCCTGCGGCCAGTTCAGGGTCAGCAGAAGTGCGGTGAGCCAAATTCCAGCCCTCACAGTTCGGCCTCCCCGCGCCAGCGTTGATAGTAGCGGACGGCCTCTGTCGGGTCGGTCAGTCCGCAAAAGACCGCCTCGCCATTGATCACCATCGCCGGGTAGCGGGTCAGTCCGTAGAGCTGGGCAGCTAGCAAACCCGTGGCGGTCGCACGCAGGTCTGCCTGCTGGCGTTCGGTCAGCGCACCGAGTCGTGTCGCCGCCATCGCCTTCGCCGCCGACTGCTGGGGCGGCAGCTGGTGGGACAGGGCGGCGTTCAGGCGCGCGAGACCGTCCAGGTCATAGACGGTCAGCTGGATGTCCTCGCCCGTTGCGTTGAGATGTGCGGGAGGCGGATGCGCGGTGGTGGTAAACAGCTCCACTTGATAGCGCGGCTCCGCGACACTGAACGGAGACGTCAGCAGGGTTGTCAGCAATGCCAGCCGCGCCAAAAGCCCGACGATGGGCCTGCGCCAGACGTGACTGCCAGGTTGGGTTGGCGCAGGGTCATTCTGCCTAGCCATCACGGCGGGCCTCCAGCCGCTCGGCCACGATATGGGCGGCTTCCAGTTCCGAACAGCCCTGCTCCCGCATGATCTGGGCCCGTTCGGCTTTTTCGTGCTTTTCGGTCATGGCCAGTGCCAGGGACAGGGGTGGGGGGACATTCCTGAACAGTCCTTCCAGCTGGTCCGACAGGACCACGCCTTCAACATACTTGCCCGGTTCCTTGCGGGCTGACAGCAGCAGACTGCGCTGTTCCGCGGTGAGGTCCCTAAATCGGGCGATCTGCTCCACTTCCTCCTTGGGCATGACCAGGCACAGCCACCACTCCATCATGTTCAGCATGCGCCGGGAGGCGTCCGGGAAATCCTCCAGGTTCTGGGTGGCGATCCAGAACCAGGCCCCGAGCTTGCGCCACATCTTGGTGATTTTGACCACGTAGCGGGCCAGCAGTGGATTGGTGGTGATGATGTGACCTTCATCCGTCACCACCAGGGTCGGGCGGCCGTCGCTCTGGTGGCGCTCCACCAGCTGGTTGATGTGGCTCATCATCGCGGTGTAGGCCACCGTCAGCTGGTCCTCATAGCCTTCACGGGCCAACACCCCCATCTCCACCAGCGTGACATCCACCTCAGGCCAAGGGGAGCCGGGGCGGTCGAAGAAGTCGCCTGCGAGCCCGGAGCAGAACAGGGCCATGCCGTCGGCCATTTCCGTGGCGCGGTGACGGCGGTGATCCGGCAGGGTGGGCTCCTGACCCTGGGCGTTCAGGGCTGCGACCACATCGCGGGTCAGCACCTGGTCGCCGCCGCGCTGGGAGACGGTTGTCGCGGCCAGCAGGATCGCGTTGCGGATGAGCAGACGGTCCGCCCGGGTCATGCGGGCATCCTCGCGCTCGTCACCGCCGGTGATCATGATCCGCGCGGCAATTTCCATTTCCCCTAAAATATCGCGACCGGGGCCGTCGCTGCCCTCCTCCTCGTCCTCACTCTCAGGGATCGCCTCGGGGTCGGTGGCGAGCCGGATACGGCGCTCCCGATCCAGCAGGGTCAGGGCATCAGCAAAGGGGGGCAGGCTGACATCGGAGCCGGGGTTCAGGGTCACCTGATTCACGCTGATGCCGTGGCTTTTAAAATGCTGCCCCAGCAGGGTGAAAGACCCGCCTGCCTCAATAATGAAAATCCGGGGCCGGTGAATGGCCATCATCTGCTGCAGCAGGTAGACCAGCAGCGCAGACTTGCCCGCCCCGGTGGGCCCCAGTATGAGCATATGGGCATTTTTCTTGCGATCGTCCGGATGCAGGGGATCAAACACCAGCGGTTCCGCCCCGCGATTGAAGAACACCAGCCCGAGATGGCCAGTGCCGCGGGAGCGGCCGTAGACGGGTAACAGGTTGGCGATGTGGCGGGAGAACACCAGCCGCGAGCGGCGGCTTTTACGGTCAAAGGCCGGGTCGTAGGCCATGGGCAGGTTCCGCAGGTAGCTGTCCAGCCCCAGCAGATCGCCCTCGCGGCCAATCGGCTGCAGCCCGTTGGCCAGCAGCAGGGCGTGCAGCTGGTTGACCCGCTCCCGCAGATTGTCAGGTGAATCCCCGCGCAAGTAGAAGGCCATGCCCAGCGGATAGAGCTTGTTGCCTGCGGCCATCTCCCGCTCCACCCGAGTGGCATCCTCTCGAGTCAGCGCCGCTTCGGCGGAATCGCCCACGGCGGCGCGCTTGACCAGCGCCACGTGATTGCGGGTGGCGTCCTGGGGTTTGGCGGTCAGGGTCAGCACCATCACCGTGTGTTCCGGCAGCCGGTCGAATACGGAGAACAGGTGGTCACCGGCTGCGCGTTCCGCGGTCATGTGGCCGATCTCTGGTGCCCGGCGCAGGCCCTGGATGCTGATTACCGTATGGGGCAGGCCATCGAACCACCAGGTGGCAGACGTCGCGTCCGAGTAAGGGAGGGATAGGGTCAGGGTTTCGGCAAAGTCATGGCCGTAGGGCAGTTCGGCGTCTTTACATGCATCACCCAGGCTGCGCAATAACGCGCCGGTGGCATCGGTAGATCCCTCGCCGGGGTTGAACCAGGGCAGCAGCCAGCGGTACAGGTCGATGCCGGAGGACCGCCGGGTACGGATACCGGCCGCGGCCAGTGCGGCGGTGAGCTGGGTGGCCACCTGATTGAGTTCCGCCTCGGCCTCATAGGGGTTGGTTGGGCGGTGGCGCGTGGTCTGACGGCGGTACAGAACCGCCCGCACCCGCCGGATCTGCCCCCGCCAGGGGCTGCCCGTCAGCGCAGTATCGACAAACAGCCCGCCCGGCGCACAGAGACGGGCACAGTGGTTCTGCATGAGTGTTTGATAGAACCGTGAGTAGGCGTGCCCGCGGATGGCCGGCGCCGGGTAGTCTTGCAGTGACTGAACCAGCCTGTCGAGGCTGGGCTCATCCTGCACGTAGAGCTGCAACACCCAGGGACCGTCGTCGCGTTCCGGCAAGGCCTCGCTGAGCGCGGTCTGGATGGCATCGCGCAGGGCCACCATGAAGGGGCCGGTGCGTGCCTCCGTACCGACCGGGGTCAGGTCGAACAGGGCACCGACGCTGACCCCGTCCTCCAGTAAAAAACACTGGCTGTCTGGCAGGTATTCCACCCAGGGTAAAAAGGGCGTGAAGGACGGGGGGCGCTCATAGAGCGCCTGCACGTCCCGGTGGGTCAGTGGTGCTGGTGCCCTCAAGCGCGATGGCTCTCCCGGGTTCGACCCTGTGTCCTGAGCGGGCATTCCCTGGCGGGCAAAGAAACCGCTCATGGGGCATCCACCGCACTCTCACCCGGCAGGGCATATTCCGGCCGCTCGTAGAGGGGAAACACGGTTGAATAGCCCGGCACCGGAATCCGATGAATACCCGCAAGGTGCGGAAAGATGTACATCACCAGCGTCGGGTTGGGCACCCGCATAAAGCGGGCGCTCAGGGCCTGGTAGTCGGCGCGAGCGGCGGGTCCGAGGTCGGCGACATGGTGTCCTGGCGGGCGCAGTGGCGTTGCGAGTTGGCGATGTCGTGGCGTTTCGCCCTCGGTAGTCTGCACATGGGCGTCATAGATCTCGCGCATGGTGGGTCCATCCTGGGGCAGGATGGTCTCCTTGCTGCCGGCACAGCCGGTCAGCAGCAGACTAATCGAGAGTGTGCGGAGCATGGCGGGACGATAGGGATGCATGGCTCAGTTTCCTGCCCTGGGGCTCAAAATCGATGGGAATGCCGCGGTCCACATGGATCGCCACGGCAATGCCGGCGGGGACAAACACGGCGTCAAAACTCTGGGACTGACGTTCGAGCAGCCACTGCGCCAGTTCCTCGCTACCTCCGGCGATGGTTTTATCCAGCACATAGGCGCCGACATCCCCGGTGACGCCGCCGGTAATGCCACCGGCGCTGGTGATCACCGTGGTGTTTTCGGCGGCGGCGGCTGCGTCGGCGGCGGCCTGCACCGCCTGCACCCCGATGCGCTGGGCCAGAAAGGCGGTGGCGTTGCTTTTACGGGTACCGCTGATGCAGGGAATACCCTGGGCATCGGAGATCCAGCCCAGCGGTTCATCACGGCCCCCCTGCCCCTGACCGACATCGCTGGCCACGGTACGGATGGTGCCGTCATCAAACACAAAGGTGACCGCTTCCAGGCGACCGGACACACAGGACAGGGTCCAGTCACCCACGGCAGTACCGCTCCAGATCATGCCCTGGACCCCGGGGACCGTGAGGCCGTTGGCGGCCAGGTTGTCGGCGCCGGTGATGATCTTGAACGGCATGGGATCCTGTACCTGGCCGCGCAAGGGAATGCGTCCCACCAGGGCGGTCATGGCGGTCGATCCCATCAGGGTGGCATTGCGGGGTACGGTGAACACCGGTCGGTTCTGGAGGGTCTCCA
>CAXBCH010000070.1:0-4105 GCA_963974125.1 uncultured Haliea sp.
GTTGATCTAGTAAAGACCAAAAAAGCGGGACTGAGTGACTATATCCGCGGAGACGTTGTCCGCGGCCCAGGATCGCTTTCTGAACTGGTGTTTCCAGACTTGCATGTAATGACACCGGCGCAACTACTGAGAGTGTGATTTCATGGCCACGCTAACCATCCGACTGCCCGATGACAAACACAACCGCTTGAAGGCGTTGGCTCGTCGAAAAAAAATGAGCGTCAACAAACTCATTGAAGAGATTTCAACCCAGACGCTAGCCGAGTTTGACAGCGAGACACGATTCCGAACCCTTGCGGCCTCGGGTGATGTCAATCGCGGACTGGAGCTTTTGGACAAACTTGACGCAGCTGCACAGCGCAACTAACGGCAGCAACGCCGGTCCAGAGCCGGTGCTGCGCGCAATTCACCCCGGCATATTACTCCACACCTGCCGAGCGGCTCGTCAAGGTGAACCTGAGCGATACGCACGATTGCGTCACTTGTTATCATCCGATTACCGGCTCTTGTATAGTTGCCGTTGCAACGCGGTAATCGGGTTGCCGCGGAGTACATTTCCATGAATACGCATGCTGGGGACCAATACATCGAAGACTGTCAGGTATGCTGCAGACCAATCCTGTTTTCAGTAGCGCTGGATTCGGTGGGAGACCTGACCGTAACGGTACGCGAGGGCACACTGTGGGCATGAACGTCGGTCGTATGTATTGCAGGGTATTCTGTCTGCTCGTGGCGGTTTGTCTTGCGCCACTTTCCAGAGCGGAGTCTGGGGTCGAAGAGGCAATCCGTAGCTATCTGGAGGGGCTTGACGCAGGTGCATCACCGATAATAGCCGGACACCTGCTGGAAAACCCGGAAGCGCTGTCCCGCCTCTATCGCGATCGCGATCACCAAGCCCTGTGGCTTCCCGGTGCTCCGCTGCAGGATGACGTACTGGCAATGCTTGTGGCGATCGACGAATCGGTGTCGCACGGTTTTGTCGCCGAGCGCTATCACCGCGAAAAAATAGAGCAGTTACGGGCAGGGAATGGAGTTGCTGAGGCGCTCGCTGTCGAGCTGCTGCTGACGGACGCATTCCTGTCCCAGGCCTTGCACCGGTCACGAGGTGTCGTGTCGCCACCCGAACTTGATGAGGACTGGGCGTTGCCGCAGGCTGAGCTTGATCCTGTCGAATTGCTCGCAGTCACGGTCCGGCAAGCCGGTTCCGTTGCAGAAGCGCTCGCAGCCCTGTGGCCGCAGGCAGCGGACTACACGCTGCTCCTCGAGCGTCGGGGCGAGATCCTTGCAATGGACGAAGAGACCTCTGTGCAGGTCACTCCGGGGCCGCTACTTCGGCCGGGTGACAGCAGCGAGCGGGTGGTCATGCTGAAGCAGCGTCTGCTGGGCCCGGGAGATTACGCGCCGGAGTATGATGCCCAGTTGCTTCGGGAAGTGACGGCGTTCCAGCTTGCTGCCGGTCTGGAGCCGGACGGGATCGTGGGTGCAAATACCCTGGAGGTGTTGAACGCGAGTCGGGTCTCCTGGATTGACAGAATCGACGCCAACCTGGAGCGCTGGCGCTGGTTGCCGCGAGAGATGCCGGCAGCTTACCTTCGCGTGAACATTGCCGCTTACACCTTGCGTGCGTTCGAAGATGGCGAACCGGCGTTCTCCATGAACGTGATTGTTGGCAAGCCTTACCGTCGTACACCGGTGTTCACCGAAACGATGAAGTACATGGTACTCAACCCCTACTGGAACGTACCCTTCAGTATCGCTACCAAGGACAAACTGCCGCTCCTGCAGGCGGATGCCCTTGCCGAGGCACAGAAGGGGTATGAGACCCGCCCGGCGGGCAACGACGGGTTTGTGCCGGTAAGCGCGATCGATTGGAAGCCGGTCACACGACGCAACTTCAATTACCTGCTGCGGCAGAAACCAGGCCCGCAGAATGCGCTGGGCAGCATAAAGTTCATGATGCCCAACCCGTATTCGGTATACCTTCACGACACCCCGAGTCGCGAACTCTTCGCGCGGCAGGAACGCAGCTTTTCCTCTGGCTGTATTCGCCTGGAGGAACCGATGGTGTTGGCGGAGTGGCTGCTCGGTCGCGAGGGGCACCCGCGCACCGGGAGTGTCGCCGCGTTAATGGAGCGCCAGGAAACCTTGACCATCAACCTGAAGGAGCCCATGCCGACGTATCTGGTCTACTTTACCGCGTTTGCTACTGACGCTGGAGACATTGCTTTCCGCCGTGACATCTACACCAGGGATGCGGCACTGGTCTCGGCGCTGAAGGCGTCTGCCACGCCATTGGCGGGCAGTGCAGACGAGGTCTGATTACGGTCCTGATCCACTTTGGTGGCAAGCTCCCGCGCCTGCTGTGGTGCAGCCACGCCCGAGCCCTGCTGATTGCAAATCACCATATGATCTCTGAGACTGGCAGGCAGTAGGGTTCGGTCAGGCAACCTTGCCCCGGCCGCTGAATTCATCCGGTATGGAGGCAACAATGACAATTTTCCTGTTCTTTGCCGGGCTGGTCCTGCTGGTTATCGGTGCCGAGGCGCTGGTGCGAGGGGCAACCCAGCTCGCCGCTGTCCTCGGGATATCGCCATTGGTCATCGGACTGACGGTCGTGGCGTTTGGCACCAGCTCACCAGAGCTCGCGGTCAGTGTAAAGTCAGCCTTGTCTGGCGAGGCCAGCATTGCAGTCGGCAACGTGGTTGGCAGCAATATTTTCAACGTACTGTTTATTCTTGGCGTTTCAGCGCTGATCGTACCGCTGGTAGTGTCCCAGCAGCTGATCCGACTTGACGTGCCGTTGATGATTCTTCTGTCGGTCATCGTCCTGATCATGTCCCTGGACGAAAGCTTCGGTCGGATGGACGGAGTGATGCTGGTCTTTGGTCTTGTGGCCTACGTCTGGTTCCTCATTTACCAAAGCCGCCGTGAGAGCGCCAAGATCAATGAGGAATATGCAAGGGAGTTTGGGGTTGAGCAGGAGAGCAAATCCAGTTGGGCCAGGGACACGGGTCTGGTGGTCGGGGGCCTCGTACTGCTGGTACTTGGCTCGCGCTGGTTGGTCGACAGTGCGGTGGCGTTTGCCCAGTATCTCGGAGTCAGTGAACTGGTGGTTGGCCTGACGATCGTTGCAGCGGGAACCTCCCTTCCCGAGGTGGTTACGTCAATTATCGCGGCGATCCGGGGGGAGCGCGATATTGCGGTAGGCAACGTTGTCGGCAGCAATATTTTCAACATCATGGGCGTGCTTGGTATTGCCAGTATCGTAGCCCCCTCGGGTATCGAGGTGTCCACTGCGGTCGCCGGGTTTGATCTACCGGTGATGATCGGGGTTGCGTTGCTATGTCTGCCTGTATTTTTCACTGGCGGGGTCATCAGCCGCCAGGAGGGCGGGCTGCTGCTGGGCTATTACGTCGCCTACACCCTGTACCTGGTCCTGGCCGCATCCCACCACGATGCCTTGCCGCAATTCAGCGCCATTATGCTCTATGTGGTGATACCGCTGACTGTTGTGACCCTGATTTTTCTGGCGCTGAAGGAAAGGTGCCATCGAAACAAGGGTTTACTGCCATGAGGGCCTGGACCAACCCAGGCCACTGCGGGAAATAAGCATGCCAAAAACCGTCTCCGATCTTGTCAATTTCGCCGCCAGCAAGGCGGCTACCGAGTACTACCCCACGCCTGCGGAGAGGCTCGTCAAGGGGCACCCTGAGTAGCACAACACCCTGCACTTCGAGGCCGACGGCCGGTTTTTCGCTGGTGAGTGGGAACTGCTGGAGCCGACCCGCAAAATCTACGTGGTTTACGAGAATCCCGGCGATTGACGGGGGCAACTAATGGCAGCAATGGGCCCCCTTGCGAGCCGTTGCTGCGCCAGTGCGTGCATCTCGGTGGCCTGGCCGCGATTGAGTGCCGCCCGTTGGCACAGGAGTGCCATGGTGTACGGATGCGGGTCCTCCCCGAATCGTGTGGAAACGTAGTGTTCCCCTCCCATCCTGGGTATGGTTCATCCACCATTCCTTTTTCTATTTTAGGCGATGGACGAAGTTACCCTTTATGAACGTATCCTCGGCATTTCCGATCCCTGGTTTGTCGAACATGTAGA
>CAXBCH010000071.1:0-3700 GCA_963974125.1 uncultured Haliea sp.
GGGTGGGTCAATTTTAGATGCAAATCCTGGGTCAGTTTTAGATGCAAATCAACACAGTAGAAGCAAAGCGGCAATCGTGCCCTGCTTTCTAACGGGATGGTGACGTCGCATCAGGGGTACCCTGTCCAGTTGATATCCGTAATGAAGACCTGTCCCTCGCGCTGGCAGCACTGGTACGGACGCCACAGGGTCCAGGCGTAGTCGCCACCGGGATCGACACGGCCACCGCCCCAGCCGACGGCACTGAAGAGATCATTGGTGCCGAACACCGCACAGCTGTTTTCGGCGCGGGGTGCCAGCATCTGCCAGGTGCCGGTGCGGGCATTGCCTTCCACCAGCGGGCCCGGGGGCCACACCTGCTGATCGATGACGTAAGGACCCCGCAGGGGCAGATAGACGTGGGGCTGGCCGGTGCGGGTGACGATATCCCCCGCGCGCTGGGCGTTGATCGCCGCGCCCTTGGGTTCTTCAGACTGGGTTGTCCAGCCGGTACGGGGATAGAGGCCACCCCAGGTCTGCAGAGGCCAGTGGCCCACCTCGCGCAGGCCGGGAATCAGGCTGGCGGGATAGAGCATTTCCGGGACCTCCAGCCGCCAGGCCAGGGCATTCACCCCGGACTGAAAATACGGCACAAAGGGTGTGGCCTGGGAGGGGCACACCAGCCCCCCCGCCCCGCCCGCATCCGGCAGCAGGGTCAGGGGATGACCGATGGCATCGGTCTCCCTAAAAAGCAGGTTGCGGTGATCCAGACGGTTGTGGGTGCCCTCCGTGCGGTTGCCCGCGCTGTCCACGGGGACTGGTAGCAGGCGCCCCAGAAGCCCCTGGGCGGCGGCGCGCTGAGCGGCACCGAGGGTGGCGCGGACCTCAAGCCAGGGATTGCCCCCCAACTGATTGTAGGCACTGACGACCAGATCCGGGTTGTAGTGTCCCACCTTGAGTGAGGAGTTGACGGTGCAACTTAAAAGATCGCATTCCAGCCAGAAACACAGGCCCACCGGGCGCCACTGCATACACGCGAATGCCGCATTGCTGGTCTGCGCCACGATCCCGGCGGTGGAGAGGGACGCCGCCTGGCTAGCCTGCGTCCAGTGCAGGGTCAGCAGGAGTGTGGCGAGCAGGATAGTAGCCTTCACAACTCGGCCTCCCCTCGCCAGCGCCGATACCGTCGCACGGCCTCCGTGGGGTCGATCAGTCCGTAAAAGACCGCCTCGCCATTGATCACCATCGCCGGGTAGCGGGTCAGTCCGTAGCGTTGGGCGGCCAACAACCCCGTGGCGGTCGCGCGCAGGTCCGCCTGCTGGCGTTCGGTCAGCGCAGCGAGCCGTGTTGCTGCCATCGCCTTCGCCGCCGTCTGTTGGGGGGGCAGCTGGTGGGACAGGATGGCGTTCAGGCGCGCGAGACCGTCCAGGTCATGGACGGTCAGCTGGATGTCCTCGCCCGTTGCGTTGTGATGCGCGGGAGGCGGATGCGCGGCGGTGGTGAACAGCTCCACCTGATAGCGCGGGTCCGCGATACTGAATTGGCAGGTCAGGAGGACTGGAAGCAATGCCAGCCGTGCCAACGGCCCGACGATCGGCCTGCGCCAGAAGTGACTACCGGATTGGCTTGGCGCAGGGTCATTCAGCCTAGCCAACACGGCGGACCTCCAGCCGTTCGGCCACGATGTGGGCGGCTTCCAGTTCGGAGCAGCCCTGTTCGCGCATGATCTGGGCCCGTTCGGCTTTCTCGTGTTTTTCAGTCATGGCGAGTGCCAGGGACAGGGGTGGGGGGACGTTCCTGAATAGTCCCTCCAGCTGGTCCGACAGGACCACGCCTTCAACATACTTGCCCGGTTCCTTGCGGGCTGACAGCAGCAGACTGCGCTGTTCCGCGGTGAGGTCCCTAAATCGGGCGATCTGCTCCACTTCCTCCTTGGGCATGACCAGGCACAGCCACCACTCCATCATGTTCAGCATGCGCCGGGAGGCGTCCGGGAAATCCTCCAGGTTCTGGGTGGCGATCCAGAACCAGGCCCCGAGCTTGCGCCACATCTTGGTGATTTTGACCACGTAGCGGGCCAGCAGCGGGTTGGTCGTGATGATGTGGCCTTCGTCCGTCACCACCAGGGTCGGGCGGCCGTCGCTCTGGTGACGCTCCACCAGCTGGTTGATGTGGCTCATCATCGCCGTGTAGGCGACCGTCAGCTGGTCCTCATAGCCTTCCCGGGCCAGTACCCCCATCTCCACCAGCGTGACATCCACCTCGGGCCAGGGGGAGCCGGGCCGGTCGAAGAAGTCGCCGGCGAGCCCCGAGCAGAACAGCGCCATGCCGTCGGCCATTTCCGTCGCGCGGTGACGGCGGTGATCCGGCAGGGTCGGCTCCTGACCTTGGGCGTTCAGCGCTGCGACCACATCGCGGGTCAGCACCTGGTCCCCGCCGCGCCGGGAGACGGTTTTCGCGGCCAGCAGGATCGCGTTGCGGACCAGCAGCCGGTCGGCCCGGGTCATGCGGGCATCCTCGCGCTCGTCACCCCCGGTGATCATGATCCGCGCGGCAATTTCCATTTCCCCTAAAATATCGCGGCCGGGGCTGTCGCTGCCCTCCTCCTCGTCCTCGCTTTCAGGGATCGCCTCGGGGTCGGTGACGAACCGGATCCGGCGCTCCCGGTCCAGCAGGGTCAGGGCATCGGCAAAGGGCGGCAGGCTGACATCGGAGCCGGGGTTCAGGGTCACCTGATTCACACTGATGCCGTGGCTTTTAAAATGCTGCCCCAGCAGGGTGAAAGACCCGCCAGCCTCAATAATGAAAATCCGAGGCCGGTGAATGGCCATCATCTGCTGCAGCAGGTAGACCAGCAACGCAGACTTGCCCGCCCCGGTGGGCCCCAGTATGAGCATGTGGGCATTTTTCTTGCGATCGTCCGGGTGCAGGGGATCAAACACCAGCGGCTCCGCCCCGCGATTGAAGAACACCAGCCCGGGATGGCCAGTGCCGCGGGAGCGTCCGTAAACCGGCAACAGGTTGGCGATGTGCCGGGAAAACACCAGCCGCGAGCGGCGGCTTTTACGGTCAAAGGCCGGGTCGTAGGCCATGGGCAGGTTGCGCAGGTAGCTGTCCAGCCCCAGCAGATCCCCCTCGCGGCCTATCGGCTGCAGGCCGTTGGCCAGCAGCAGGGCGTGTAGCTGGTTGACCCGCTCCCGCAGATTGTCAGGTGAATCCCCGCGCACGTAGAACGCCATGCCCAGCGGATAGAGCTTGTTGCCTGCGGCCATCTCCCGCTCCACGCGAGTGGCATCCTCCCGTGTCAGTGCCGCTTCGGCGGAATCCCCCACCGCGGCCCGCTTGACCAGCGCCACGTGATTGCGGGTGACGTCCTGGGGTTTGGCAGTCAGCGTCAGCACCATCACCGTGTGTTCGGGCAGCCGGTCGAAGACGGAAAACAGATGATCCGCGGCGGAGCGCTCCGCCGTCATATGACCGATCTCCGGTGCCCGACGCAGGCCCTGGATGCTGATCACGGTATGAGGCAGGCCATCGAACCACCAGGTGGCGGACGTCGCGTCTGAGTACGGCAGGGACAGGGTCAGGGTTTCGGCAAAGTCATGGCCGTAGGGCAGTTCGGCGTCGGAAGGCGCACTGTCGAGACTCCGCAGCAGCGCGCCGGTAGCATCGGTAGATCCCTCGCCGGGGTTGAACCAGGGCAGCAGCCAGCGGTACAGGT
>CAXBCH010000072.1:0-3367 GCA_963974125.1 uncultured Haliea sp.
TCACGGCGAGCACGCGATGGGCGTTGTCCAGAAACACACAGCCGAACGCTTCGGCAGTGAATCCCGCCAGCCGTAACCGTAGGTAGTCACGGGTCTGGCGGGGACTGTGTAAAACCTCACCGGGTTGGTGCCGCGCCTGCAGCACCGACAGGGCAAGGTCGACGAGTCGCTCCTGCTCGGTCGCGGTGAGTTGCTTGATATCAAGGGCCAGAACCCGGTTGGCCGCGCGGCGGGACCGGGTGGGGGCTGCTGTTGTCATGGCTGACTCCTGCTTGAGAAAGAGGCAGAGATCAGCCCCGCGGGGAGCTGTATCCCCGCTGGATTGGAAGGTGGACCTGATGGCGACATCAGGTCCGGTAAGGCCCTAGGAAGCGGCTTTTTGGGGTTTCAGGAAGGGCTGTCCGTCGACCTTGATCCAGTCGAACCGCAACAGCCGGGTTTTCAGGCGCACGCCGGGTTCCCCCGCGTGCTCACCCTGCTTGAAAATAAAGGGCGCCGGTTTCAGGTCACTGAGCAGAAAACCTGCCAGTACCCTGGACCCGGCCTCCACCAGAAACTGCAGCTGGGGGACCAGGTCCTTGGCTTCCTCGCCCGCCACGATGCAGTCGAAATACGTGTGGCGGACCTTGTCGGCGGGGCCGTGCAGGGCGGTGAGCTCGACACTCCAGAAGGGCGAACCCTGTTCCGGGGTGACTTCACGCACCTTGTTGACATAACCCAGGCCGTTCAGATGAAGATCGAAATACTTCGTTTTGTTGTCTTGAGACATGACACATTCTCCGTTTGCGGGTGAACGCCGAAGAAAGCAGGAGCCCTGACGGGATGCTTTCCCGACAGGGGGGTTACTCCAGTTGCCTGGAAGCGTGGATTGGCGGCGCTGCCGTGGTACCGGTTGCACAATCCGTCGGTACCTCTGGTACTGCCTGCCACTGAATCCGCAGTGGCCACGGGTAAAGCCGATCTGTTAGGGCTAGTTACGGCTGGCGGGTTCCTCGCAGACGTACTGCAGGTATTTCAGCATGCCGCGGGCATTGGCAAAGCCCGGATGCTCGGCGATCCGCTGCTGCGGGAACCAGTCGGCCAGGTGTTCAGCAAGAGCGGCGCTGCCGCCGCCCACGAACACCACGGCGTCCAGTTCCGCGCCCATGCCCAGCTGGCGCCGGGTTTCGGCATGGATCTGCACCACCAGCTCGTGCTGGGCAGCTTTCACCAACTCAGAGACATCGTGCGCCCTGCCGTGCAGACGGACGCTGCCTGAAGCTATCGCGGCGGCGAGGGTCTGCTCGCCGAGCGATTCAAGATCAAAGCGCTTCTGGATCTCTCGGGCCACCTGCGCCTGCACATCCAACAATCCCCGGGTCAGGGAGCCGGAGGCGCGGTGCACGATACCCTGGTCCTGCACCACCACGTAGTCGGTGGTTCGGCCGCCGATGTCCACTATCGCCATGGAGGCGTCCAGCAGGCGTGCGTCAAGCGCAACCCCGTCCGCGCGCTGCCGGATGACCTGGTCATACCAGGCCGCCAGCGCCTCGGGAATTACCTCATGAAAGGCCACGGCCACGGGCAGGCGCTGGGTCGCATAGAGACCACCGCTAGAAACCGGCTGCACGGGGATTTTGAGGGAGTCACGCTTGAGGCTGATCGCCTGCTCCCGCTTCTGGCCGTCCTTAAAATAGAAGGCGGACACCGGCAGGCCAGAGACCACGTGGACCGAATGGCCGGCGAGTTTGGCCTCCTGGAAGGCGTGCTGGACGATGGCGCGGTGCAGTCCGGAAATCGGATAACCGTCATAGCAGGTGGACTCGCCATCGATCTGACCCACGGCATAGCGGGATCCCTCGGTGTCGTACTCAAAAATCTGCTGCTGGGCGGCGTCCATCCAGGTGATCCCCGCCTGACCGATGCGGCCCCGGGAGGGAATGGCGATCAGGCGGCCGTCGGCCAGCGCCAGTTTGGTGTAGGCATAGCCATCGTCCAGACCCACCTGAATCACCGTCATGTTGTCGTCGTGGTTGGCGGCGCTCACCTCCTCCAGGGACGCGCCGACGTCGGGCTCGGCCGCAGTCTGCGGGGCAGGCAGCGGGGGCAACTCCCGGGCGTTTTCAAGCTGACTGCTCTGCATGATCCGTCCTCATCCAATCAGTGTGCGGAGCCTCGCCAGCGGCTTGCTGCTCGGCGTCCCAGCGGTGAACGGGACGCAAGCGTCTTCCGCGGCAGCCCTCGGGGCCGCCTGGTCCGGGCGGGAAACTGGCGCGATGTGCAGGGGCACTGAGACCCGTGCGGGAGCGTCGGCCATCGCCTGACGCAGTCCCAGACATTCGCTGCGAAATCCCTGGAGCAGCACTTGGCGAAGCCATTCCTGGCGTCGAGCCGCGGGATTGCGGCGCAGCGCGGTGATCAGCAGCGCCTCCAGCGGAACCCGGGTATCGAGCACCACCGTCAGCCGCACCTGTGGGCTGCGCGCGGGCCCGGCCACCGTCCGTACTCACCGAGGACCATCCGAGGCCGCGGGTGCCGGTGGCATCAACTCAGGGGCAACGCCCTCGAGCTGCTCAGCGGTGCTGGGTTCCAGCGGATCTTCGGTCTTCGTGGGACTGCGTGGTTCAGCATGCGCCAACGGCGATAGACGTGACGGCGCATGGCCCGCGGTACGTTCACCGCTCAGGATGTCCGGCGGGAGCTCACCGAGGTGCGCTCGGGCCTGCTGGGCCCGCTGGGTGTTGTGGTGAACATCGGCGCGGTTGATGGCAAAGACGCGAAAGCCCTGGGGCAGGCTGAACACACCCCGCAGGCGGTGTGCACCCAGTGCAATCAGATCACCCATCTGACCGGAGGGGCAGGCCCCCACATGCTTTAGGGTCAGGCACTGGCAGACCAGGGCATCGTACTCCCCCAACAGCTGCGCGGCGCGGTAGGCGTGGGGCGTGGCAAACTGCAGCATCAGGGTCTGGGGCCGGCGTGACTGTGAAATACCGACGCGGAACCTGAAATTGTCCAGCGCCACGCCGTCCACCTGGACCCGCTGGGTGGCGAGGAAGGCCTGGGCGGCAGCAATCGCCTCCTCCACCCGGACCAGCCACCAGTCGGCGTAAGGATCATCGTCCGCGGCGGCCTGCCAGAGAATGTTCATCTGCGACGCAAATCCCAGCAGGCCGGTGATAGCCGGTTTGTTGCCCCGCCGTACCCGCCCCCGGATCAGGCGCTGGGCCTGGTCGGTGTGGATTTCCAGCCAAGCCTCGCCGGTCAGGCGCCCTACCCGACCCTGGTTGGCGGTGGGTGTGGCGGGTGTCGAGGATTCGTTGATGGCATTGAGTGGTTGGGCTGTCACGGCGGCTGACCTCTTCCGGATCGCGTTCACTGGCGGCTA
>CAXBCH010000073.1:0-2776 GCA_963974125.1 uncultured Haliea sp.
ACTCGCACGGAAACTGGTTTTGCCGGTTGACAGGGGTGGGCCATATCAGCCCGGAAATCTCACCGATGAAATTGAAATAGGCCTCTATCTGGTGCATAAAGTAAGAGCCGACAAGCACTTACCCAGCACAAGAGGAAGAGGCCTATGGTTACAGAGTGTAACTCCCCGCAACTGGAATTTCACGCATTAGGTCGTCGGGAAGTGGTGGGCCGTTTTGACGGTGGGCGCATCACCTCGGATGGTGGCGGGCTGTTGCTGCGCGAGGTTGATGTTCGCCTGGGCATGCTGCCCCGACTGGCCACCTGCTTCACCGATTACCGTAACCCCAACAGTGTCGAGCACAGCGTTCAGGCGCTGGTCGCGCAGCGGGTGTATGGCCTGGCGCTCGGTTACGAGGATCTTAATGATCACGACACGCTACGCGCGGACAGCTTGCTGGCGGCACTGGTCGGCAAGCGGGATCTGACGGGGGAGCACCGGGAACGGTTCCGTGACCAGGGCTACCCCTTGGCGGGTTCGAGCACACTCAACCGCCTTGAGCTGGGCACTCCGGGCTCAGCGGCCGGGGATCGCTACAAGAAGATCGCAGCTGACCCCGAGGCCCTGGACCGGTTGCTGGTGGATCTGTTCCTGGAGTCCCATGAACGGCCGCCACGGGAGATCTGGCTCGATCTGGATGCAACCGATGATCCCCTGCACGGCAACCAGGAGGGGCGCTTCTTCCACGGATACTATGGGTGTTACTGCTATTTGCCGCTGTACATCTTCTGTGGCGAACACTTGCTGTGCGCACGGCTGCGTCCGTCGAATGCCGATGGTGCCGCGGGTAGCGTTGAGGAACTGGAGCGGATCGTGGGCCAGATCCGGGCCCGCTGGCCGAAGACGCGGATCGTGATCCGCGGTGACTCCGGTTTCTGCAGAGATGCCATCATGAGCTGGTGCGAGGAGAACCGGGTTGGCTATGTGCTGGGACTGGCCCGCAACAAACGGCTTTACAAGGCCTTGGGCCGGGAGCTGGCTGAGGCCCGCGCCGAGCACGAGATCACCGGCAAGTCGGCCAGACGGTTCCGCGACTTCCGCTACCGGACCCGCAAGTCCTGGTCCTGTGAGCGCCGGGTGGTGGGCAAGGCCGAGTACCTGCCCTACAAGGAGAACCCGCGCTTCGTGGTCACCAACCTGCCGATCAGCCGCGGTGGTGCCAAGCACCTGTATGAGAAGCTGTACTGCGTGCGTGGTGAAATGGAGAATCGCATCAAGGAGCAGCAACTGGGATTGTTCGCCGACCGCACGAGCACTGCGACGATGCTGGCGAACCAGCTACGGCTCTACTTCTCTTCCTTCGCCTATGTCCTGATGCATGGCCTGCGGCGCCTCGGCCTGCAGGGTACCCGGCATGCGAAGGCCCAGTGCACGACCATTCGATTAAAGTGGCTGAAGATCGGTGCCCGGATCCAGATCACGGTACGCAAGGTCTGGCTCTCGTTCTCCGAGGCATATCCCTACGCCAGCGACATTGCCGAGATCCTCGCCAACCTGCGCCGCTGCCCTGCGTGGGCTGTAGGCGGCGGGCGTAAATTGCACATTTTCGGCGGACCAAAATTGCACACTTATTGACGGCAGCCTCAGCTGCCACCCCATCATAGCGGCGAAGCCACCAGCGGAGCCGCCCATGTATAACCGGGAGATGAGAGTGCGTCAGGAGCTCGCTGACGACAACATTGACGCCCAGCACGAGGAAAATCGACGAGATGGAATTTCTGATCAATGATGTCGATGATTAGTCAAAAAATGTCCGTTTGCGGTAAGGCTTGACTGGGGTCGAGGTGCCGTTCCCTAATCTTTGGCATGTGACAACGGTGGCAATGTAATGTCCCATGGCGATACCCGACAACAAGCAACCTCCGCTGAACTCTATCGGATGGTGACAGAAGAGCATGTCTGCCCATTCGGCCTGAAAAGCAAGGATCTGCTTGAGCGACAAGGTTTTGAGGTCAAAGACCATCTTCTCGAGACACGCGACCAGGCCGATGCATTCAAGGCGAAGCACCAGGTGGACACAACACCGTAGGTCTTTATACACGGTGAACGCATCGGCGGCTATGAGGAGCTGCGCAAGCACTTCGGGCTGGAAGTGCCCGGAGAAAAGGAAGTCAGTTACAAGCCCATCGTTGCGATTTTCTCTACCACGCTCCTGATCGCATTGGCGGTGGCTTGGGTGGCGTTAGGTACACTGTGGTCAATTCGCACGCTGGAGTGGTTCGTTGCCATTTCCATGTGCCTGCTGGGCCTGCAAAAGCTCAAAGATCTGGAAAGCTTGAGCACCATGTTCCTCAACTACCACCTGCTGGCTCAGCGGCAGGTGCGTGATGGCTACGTCTATCCTTTCGTTGAGACGTTTGCTGGCATTCTCATGTTGGCCGGCGTGCTAATATGGCTGGCCGCGCCTGCGGCACTGTTCATAGGCACCGTCGGGTCAGTGTCGGTGTTCAAGGCCGTTTATATTGACAAGCGCGACCTGAAGTGTGCCTGCGCTGGTGGCGACTCGAACGTGCCGCTGGGCTACGTCTCATTGACCGAAAACCTGATCATGATTCTGATGGGCTTGTGCATGCCCATCAGGATGTACCTTATTGAAGGGAACGCTGGTTGACTCGGACAGCCCTTACTCAGGCCCTCACTGCGCAGGCCGCTTGGGCTATAGGTGAGTGAATTCCTCTTTTTTGGGCCTTCACCAAATCGAGTGGGTAGATTAGCCTTGTCCTCATGAAAGATACAC
>CAXBCH010000074.1:0-2071 GCA_963974125.1 uncultured Haliea sp.
GAGGCGATTGCTGCCGCTCAGGCCTTCCTCGCCACCCAGCGGGGCCAGGTGAACGGCGTGGCGCTTGACAATTTCAGGTTCCGCGTCGGAATTTCACACTCACGCCGCCCCCAGACCCTGATGCTGCAGTTTGCCACGCCCCACGCCTACCGTGCCGCGCAGCTGTTGGGGGAGTACGATGCCCTGGTCTGCCAGTGCCTGACCCTCAAGCATGTGGGGGCCTGCCCCTCCGGTCAGATGGGTGATCGGATTGCGCTGGGTGCACACCGCCTGCGGGGTGTGTTCAGCCTGCCCCAGGGCTTTCGCGTCTTTGCCATCAACCGTGCCGATGTCCAGCACAACACCCAGCGGGCCCAGCAGGCCCGAGCGCACCTCGGTGAGCTCCCGCTGGACATCCTGAGCGGTGAACGTAGCGCAGGCCATGCGCGGTCACGGGTATCGCCGTTGGCGCATGCTGAACCACGCAGTCTCACGGATACCGAAGATCAGCTTGAATCCACCACCGCGGAGCAGCTGGAAGGTACCCCCCCTGAGTCGATGCCAGTCGCACCCGCGGCCGCAAGTGGTCCCCGGTGAGCACAGACGGTGGCCGGGCCCGCGCGCAGCCCACAGGTGCGGCTGACGGTGGTGCTCGATACCCGGCTTCCGCTGGAGGCGCTGTTGATCACCGCGCTGCGCCGCAATCCCGCGGCCCGTCGCCAGGAATGGCTCCGGCAGGTGTTGCTGCAGGGATTTCGCAGCGAATGTCTGGGACTGCGTCAGGCGATGGCCGCCGCGCCCGCACGGGTCTCAGTGCCTCTGCACATCGCGCCAGTGTCCCGCCCGGACCCGGCGGCCCCGAGGGCTGCCGCGGAAGATATTTACGTCCCACTCACCGCCGGTACGCCGAGCGGCAAACCCCTGGCGGGCCTCCGTACACTGATTGGATGAGGAGGGATCATGCAGAACAGTCAGCGTGAAAACGCCCGGGAGCTGCCCCCGCTGTCTGCCCCGCAGACTGCGGCCGAGCCCGACGTCGGCGCGTCCCTGGAGGAGGTGAGCGCCGCCAACCACGACGACAACATGACGGTGATTCAGGTGGGTCTGGACGATGGCTATGCCTACACCAAACTGGCGCTGGCCGACGGCCGCCTGATCGCCATTCCCTCCCGGGGCCGCATCGGTCAGGCGGGGATCACCTGGATGGACGCCGCCCAGCAGCAGATTTTTGAGTACGACACCGAGGGATCCCGCTATGCCGTGGGTCAGATCGATGGCGAGTCCACCTGCTATGACGGTTATCCGATTTCCGGGCTGCACCGCGCCATTGTCCAGCACGCCTTTCAGGAGGCGATGCTCGCCGGCCACTCGGTGCACGTGGTCTCCGGCCTGCCGGTGTCCGCCTTCTATTTTAAGGACGGCCAGAAGCGCGAGCAGGCGATCGGTCTGAAACGCGAGTCCCTGAAAATTCCCGTGCAACCGGTGTCCACGGGTGGGCTGTATGCCACCCAGCGTCTGCCGGTGGCCGTGGCCTTTCACGAGGTGATTCCCGAGGCGCTGGCGGCCTGGTATGACCAGGTCATCCGGCAGCGCGCGGACGGGATTGCGCTTGACGCACGCCTGCTGGAGGCCTCCATGGCGATCGTGGACATCGGCGGCCGTACCACCGATTACGTGGTGGTGCAGAACCAGGGCATCGTGCACCGTTCGTCCGGCTCGCTGACTCGGGGATTGTTGGATGTTCAGGCGCAGGTCGCGCGGGAAATTCAGAAACGTTTTGAGCTTGAAACCTTGGGCGAGCAAACCCTCGCCGCCGCGATGTCTTCCGGCAGCGTCCGCCTCCACGGCAGGGCGCACGATGTCTCTGGGTTGGTCAAAGCGGCACAGCACGAGCTGGTGGTGCAGATCCATGCCGAGACCCGACGCCAGCTGGGCATGGGCGCGGAACTGGACACGGTGATCTTTGTGGGCGGCGGCAGCGCCGCCCTCGCGGAGCAGCTGGCCGACTGGTTCCCGCAGCAGCGGATCGCCGAGCACCCGGGCTTTGCCAATGCCCGCGGCATGCTGAAATACCTGCAGTACGTCTGCGAGG
>CAXBCH010000075.1:0-1998 GCA_963974125.1 uncultured Haliea sp.
TTGATCTAGTAAAGACCAAAAAAGCGGGATTGAGTGACTATATCCGCGGAGATTTGATCGAAATTGACGGGCACTCACATCACGCTCTGTATCGCCGGCACCGCCACCGCCAGCAGGGTCACACCCATCAAAGCAGACAGCACCCGGAAGTTGCCGTTCATGGTGGCTTCGATGGAGGCGAGCTTGACGTCCTGCTGGTTGAGGCGGGTAGTAAGCATCGTCTCCAGCTCCGCTTTCAGGCCCGTTCTCAGATCCCCAAGCTGGTGCTCAATATCGATAAACCGCTGATCAATACTCGCAAACCGTTGATCAATCGCAGCAAACCGCTTCTCGAACTTCGCATCCTGCTCCGCAAACGCCGCCCGCAGAGTAGCGTCCAGGTACTCCTTGGTGACGATGTTGTCCGCGTAGAACCCGAATGCTTCCGCCATCAGCTCAGCCTGCACCTCCGCCTGCAACTCCGGTACCCCCGCGTCTCTGAGGCGCCGCGCGTACTTCAACGAATCAAATGCCAGTGTCGTCATAGCATAGCCTTGCGATCTGCACCTGCCAAGCATGCCCAATCATGCCAAATCGGGCGCCAGAACCGTACATCACATCCGTCCATCTTACCCATCAAATCCGCTCACCTTGCCCGGCCAGGCGGGCCCCAAAACCACACCTGCTCGAAAAGGCGACCTGTACAGCCATCCACCATGGCCAGCCCGCCCGAGCGCCAGTACTGTGACGCACATCAAAGTCAATCACAGCGTGCGTAGGCAGGGGGTACCATTTCCCCCATACTTGGTGAACAAGGGGAAATAACAACACGTGAAATTCATCCATACATCCGACTGGCAGATCGGCATGACCCGCGCCTTCCTCAGCCAGGAGGCGGCCGCCCGCTACAGCCAGGCGCGCATCGACGCCATCCGCGCCCTGGGGCAGCTGGCCGAGGAGCACCACGCGCAGTTCATGGTGGTGGCGGGGGATGTGTTCGAGTCCAACCAGCTCTCCGCCCAGACCCTCAGCCGCGCCCTCGATGCGCTGAATTCCGTGCCGGTGCCGGTGTTCCTGCTGCCGGGCAACCACGACCCGCTGGATGCCTCCTCGATCTTCCGCAGCAAAGCCTTCAAAGACCAGGCCCGCGAGCACATCATCGTCGTCACCGACAGCACGCCCGTCCCGGTACCGGGCCTGGCCAATGTCGAGGTGGTCGGCGCACCCTGGTTCAGCAAGCGGCCTGCGGTGGACCTCTGCGCCCAGGCACTAAAGATCCTGGAGCCCGCCACTGGCGTGACCCGCATCCTGCTCGGCCACGGCCAGGTGGACTCGCTGTCGCCGGACCACAGTCAGCCCGGCGTGGTCAGCCAGGCGCTATTGGAACAGGCGCTGGCGGAAGGCGTGGTGCAGTACGTGGCGCTGGGTGACCGGCATTCCCTGACGAACGTCGGCAACAGCGGCCGCCTGTGCTATTCCGGCACGCCGTTGGTGACGGACTTCGATGAAGTGGACCCGAACCAGGCGCTGCTGGTAGAACTCGACAACGAAACCTGCACGGCAACGCCCCACACCACCGGCATCTGGGACTTCCAGGCCGTACAGCGCGATATCAACAGTCCCGAAGATCTCGCCGCCTTCAAACAGTGGCTGGACGCCATCCGCGGCAAGGAATGCACCGTGCTCAAGGTGGGCTTCACCGGCAGCGTCAACCTGGCGCTGGCGGCGGAGCTGGATGCCCTGCTGGAAGCGCAATCCCACGTTTTCGCCAGCCTCAAGCGCCGCGAACGCACCACGGACCTGGCGGTCATCCCGGACGCCCTGGACGACAACGCCATAGCGCTGAGCGGCTACGCCGACGCCACCTGGAAAGCCCTGCTGGAACGGGCCGCCACTGACGACACCGCCACCGATGCCCTGCGCCTGATGTACCGGCTGGCGGGCGGCGCCAGCGGTAATGAAATGGCGCGCGGCGCATGAAGCTGCTCACCCTCACCCTGGAAAACTGGCGCGGCGTCA
>CAXBCH010000076.1:0-1823 GCA_963974125.1 uncultured Haliea sp.
TTCACCACAACACCCAGCGGGCCCAGCAGGCCCGAGCGCACCTCGGTGAGCTCCCCTTGGACATCCTGAGCGGTGAGCGTGCCGCGGGCCATGCGCCGTCACGGGTATCGCCGTTGGCGCATGCTGAACCACGCAGTCTCACGAATACCGAAAATCAGCTGGAACCCAGTACAGCTGAGCAGCTCGAAGGCGTTGCCCCCGAGTCGATGCCAGTGGCACCCGCGGCCGCGGGTGGTCCCCGGTGAGTACAGACGGTGGCCGGGCCCGCGCGCAGCCCACAGGTGCGGCTGACGGTGGTGCTCGATACCCGGGTTCCGCTGGAGGCGCTGCTGATCACCGCGCTGCGCCGCAATCCCGCGGCTCGACGCCAGGAATGGCTTCGCCAAGTGCTGCTCCAGGGATTTCGCAGCGAATGTCTGGGACTGCGTCAGGCGAT
The DNA here is from genome assembly GCA_963974125.1 of uncultured Haliea sp. Classification (GTDB taxonomy): domain Bacteria; phylum Pseudomonadota; class Gammaproteobacteria; order Pseudomonadales; family Halieaceae; genus Haliea. Next base: position 437 of record CAXBCH010000076.1, read on the forward strand.
GGCCGACGCTCCCGCACGGGTCTCAGTGCCCCCGCACATCGCGCCAGTCTCCCGCCCGGACCCGGCGGCCCCGAGGGCTGCCGCGGAAGATATTCACGTCCCGCTCATCGCCGGACCGCCCAACGGCAAACCCCTGGCGGGACTCCGTACACTGATTGGATGAGGACGGATCATGCAGAACAGTCAGCTTGAAAACGCCCGGGAGCTGCCCCCGCTGCCCGCCCAGCAGACCGCGGCCGAGCCCGATGTCGGCGGGTCCCTAGAGGAATTGAGCGCCGCCAATCACGACGACAACAAGACGGTGATTCAGTTGGGTCTGGACGATGGCTATGCCTACACCAAACTGGCGCTGGCCGACGGCCGCCTGATCGCCATTCCCTCCCGGGGCCGCATCGGTCAGGCGGGGATCACCTGGATGGACGCCGCCCAGCAGCAGATTTTTGAGTACGACACCGAGGGATCCCGCTATGCCGTGGGTCAGATCGATGGCGAGTCCACCTGCTATGACGGTTATCCGATTTCCGGGCTGCACCGCGCCATTGTCCAGCACGCCTTTCAGGAGGCGAAGCTCGCCGGCCATTCGGTCCACGTGGTCTCCGGCCTGCCGGTTTCCGCCTTTTATTTCAAGGACGGCCAGAAACGCGAGCAGGCGATCGGTCTGAAACGCGAGTCCCTGAAAATTCCCGTGCAGCCGGTGTCCACGGGTGGGCTGTATGCCACCCAGCGCCTGCCGGTGGCCGTGGCCTTCCATGAGGTGATTCCCGAGGCGCTGGCGGCCTGGTATGACCAGGTCATTCGGCAGCGCGCGGACGGGGTTGCGCTTGACGCCCGCCTGCTGGAGGCCACCATGGCAATTGTGGATATCGGCGGTCGCACCACCGATTACGTGGTGGTGCAGAACCAGGGCATCGTGCACCGTTCCTCCGGCTCCCTGACCCGGGGACTGCTCGACGTGCAGGCGCAGGTCGCGCGGGAGATCCAGAAGCAGTTTGATCTTGAGACCCTGGGCGAACAGACCCTCGCCGCTGCGATTACCTCCGGCAGCGTCCGCCTGCACGGCAGGGCGCACGATGTCTCTGACTTGGTCAAAGCGGCCCAACACGAGCTGGTGGTGCAGATCCATGCCGAGACCCGGCGTCAGCTGGGCATGGGCGCGGAACTGGACACTGTGGTGTTCGTGGGCGGTGGCAGCGCCGCCCTTGCGGAGCAGCTGGCTGACTGGTTCCCGCAGCAGCGGATTGCCGAGCACCCGGGCTTTGCCAATGCCCGCGGCATGCTGAAATACCTGCAGTATGTCTGCGAGGAACCTGCCAGCCGTAACTAGCCCCAAAAAGATCGGCTTTACCCGTGGCCACTGCGGATTCAGTGGCAGGCAGTACCAGAGGTA
>CAXBCH010000077.1:0-1819 GCA_963974125.1 uncultured Haliea sp.
GTGTCCTGCCTGTGGTGGCAGCTGGCGGCCTGCGCGGAGCTGACGACGGCACCGGTGAACCAGGTCCTTCCCCATCTGGTGAGTGATTCGGTGCTGCACACGGCGCTATCGCTCCGGGATCCTGGCCTGCTCTACCCGCATGTCTGGACACCGGATCCCGGACACTGGGGCTGTCAGCTGTGGCGGTCGCTCTCCGATACGGACTGGCGCGATCTGCTGGCGCTGATGACAACCTACCGTGCGATCCACGAGGCTGCGAATCGCATGGGTCTTGATCTGTGGTTACCCGGGGAGGGGAGCGATGCCAACCAGTAAGGAGTCTGACTTAACCACCGCGGTACTCCTGTACGCGGTCCGCTGCCTCGACGAAGGCGATCAGCTCGCATTGCGGGCCATGCAGTTCGGTCCCAAAGAGGTTGACGCTCTCCAGCAGCTCAACATTACCGATCTCTGCCGGACCGGGACCTTTCGGGGGCACTGCCTGCAGGTCCAGCTCGACCGGGAGGTGTTCTGGCACCTGGTGGCGCGTCTGCGCCAGCAACGTGAGTCTGATCATCTGCAACTCACCCTGATGCAGGCCGATGCCCCTCAGGAGATGATGCGCGCCCTGTTCGGACTGGGGTCCAAGGAGTACGCGCGCTGGCGTCGTCTGCTGGGATTTACCGCCGCGGTGGGCCGCCCCAGTGAGCCCGACGAGGAACCCGCCCATACCCTGTGGCTGGCCTGGCAGGCGCGGGCGGGTGACGACGGCGAAGTCTCATTGACCGCGGAGGACTATCTGGCCCTGAAGGACGCCACCGGGCTTGAGCTGCGCACCATCTGGTGTCTGACCCAGCGCTGGACCGCCTACGGCAATCCCGAGGGTGAGTCTGCCGACGACCATTGAGGCGACCTCCATGTCCGGCATCGAGCGTGAACCCCAGCCGGAGACCTATGCCCTGGATCGCCTCATCCAGGCCGCCACCAGCCGCACCCAGAACTCGGGGCAGGATAACCTGCTGTTTCTGGGGCACTGGCACCAGGCGTATCCCACCGCGGTCGTCTGCGACCCGGTACTGGAGCCGGTGGATAAAGTCGTGTGGATGGTCATCATGCTGCAGGCCCACGAGACCGGCGGCCGGGCGGCGTTCCCCCGCTATGAGGTGATTGCCGAACTCGCCAATATCGCTTCAACCTCCACCATCGCCCGGGCCATTGCCATCCTGCGGCTGACCCGCTGGCTGTCCCTGTGCGCCCGGGTACGTGCCAGTACGGGGCAGTTTCAGGGTAACGTCTATGCTCTGCACGACAACCCGCTGCCCCTCGCCGATGCACTGTACTTAGACGAGGGGTATATGGCCTTCGTGCACCAGTGCGAGCGCCACAGCCACGCCCGGGTGCGACGGGTGGCCACGGCAGTCTTGGCCACTCTGGCGGGTGCGGTGGAGCAGGGTGAGGACCCCCTGGCGCCGTTACCGTATATCGAACAGCGGGTGCGAGAGGCTATGGGCTCCGCGGACAGTGCTGGACCGGCGCACGGCAAACCGCGCTCCCTGGCGGACCTCACCGCGGGATTGCTGGATGCGCAGGATGACCGCCTGTCGCAACCCGATGCAACCCGTGCCATTAACCAGCACCAAAATTCGAAGGCGGTTGATTCAGGGACGGTTGTAGGTGGTAGTAGTTGTAGTAGTAATACAACAACAACTACTACGACAACCACCAAAAAGTCCGCCCAAAATTTTGCACCGCGCACATCGCCGTTGCCGGAGACCCCAACGCGGGATGCACTGATTTTTCCGCGGCGCCTGACGGACAACCAGCGCACACTGGCGCTGCA
>CAXBCH010000078.1:0-1529 GCA_963974125.1 uncultured Haliea sp.
TCCACCGCACCCGCCAGTGTGGCCAAGACTGCCGTGGCCACCCGTCGGACCCGGGCGTGGCTGTGGCGCTCGCTCTGGCGCACGAAAGCCATATACCCCTCGTCCAGATACAGTGCATCGGCGAGCGGCAGCGGGTTGTCGTGCAGGGCATACACATTGCCCTGAAACTGCCCCGTACTGGCACGCACCCGGGCGCACAGGGATAGCCAGCGGGTCAGACGGAGGATGGCAATGGCCCGGGCAATGGTGGAGGTTGAAGCGATATTGGCGAGTTCGGCAATCACCTCATAGCGGGGAAACGCCGCCCGGCCGCCGGTCTCGTGGGCCTGCAGCATGATCACCATCCACACGACTTTATCCACCGGCTCCAGTACAGGGTCGCAGACGACCGCCGTGGGATACGCCTGGTGCCAGTGCCCCAGAAACAGCAGGTTGTCCTGCGCCGAGCCCTGGGCGCGGCTGGTGGCGGCCTGGATCAGACGATCCAGGGCATAGGTCTCCGGCCGGGGTTCACGCTCGATGCCGGACATGGGGTTGCCTCAATGGTCGTCGGCAGACTCACCCTCGGGGTTGCCGTAGGTGGTCCAGCGCTGGGTCAGACACCAGATCGTGCGCAGCTCAAGGCCGGTGGCGTCCTTCAGGGCCAGATAGTCCTCGCCGGTCAGTGAGACTTCGCCGTCGTCACCCGCCCGCGCCTGCCAGGCCAGCCACAGCGCATGGGCGGGTTCCTCGTCGGGCTCACTGGGGCGGCCCACCGCGGCGGTAAACCCCAGCAGACGACGCCAGCGTGCGTACTCCTTGGACCCGAGCCCAAACAGGGCGCGCATCATTTCCTGAGGGGCGTCGGCCTGCATCAGGGTGAGTTGCAGCTGGTCGGATTCACGCTGCTGGCGCAGGCGCGCCACCAGGTGCCAGAACACTTCCCGGTCGAGCTGGACCTGCAGGCAGTGCCCCCGAAAGGTGCCGGTCCGGCAGAGATCGGTGATGTTGAGCTGCTGGAGAGCGTCAACCTCTTTGGGACCGAACTGCATGGCCCGCAATGCGAGCTGATCGCCTTCGTCGAGGCAGCGGACCGCGTACAGGAGTACCGCGGTGGTTAAGTCAGACTCCTTACTGGTTGGCATCGCTCCCCTCCCTGGGTAACCACAGATCGAGACCTGCGCGATCCGCAGCCTCGTGGATCGCGCGGTAGGTTGTCATGAGCGCCAGCAGATCGCGCCAGTCGAAATCGGCGAGCGACCGCCACAGCTGACAACCCCAGTGCCCGGGATCCGGCGTCCAGACATGCGGGTAGAGCAGGCCTGGATCCTGCTGCGAGACCGCCGTGCGCAGCACCGAATCAACCACCAGATGGGGAAGTACCTGGTTCGCCGGTGCCGTCGTCAGCTCCGCGCAGGCCGCCAGCTGCCACCACAGGCAGGACACCTCGCCAAACAGGGCCGGATCCAGCGTGTCGCGCAGCTCCGGGGGCGGCACATCGGTCAGCATGAAGCCGAGACCCTGATCCGGCAGTGGGACGATCAATACGG